>NC_015391.1:612500-1286764 GCF_000195575.1 Carnobacterium sp. 17-4
TGAAGCTAGATCGTGAGGACTAGTGGAGCGCTTAGAAGTGAGAATGCCGGTATGAGTAGCGAAAGACGGGTGAGAATCCCGTCCACCGAATGACTAAGGTTTCCTGGGGAAGGCTCGTCCTCCCAGGGTTAGTCGGGACCTAAGTCGAGGCCGAATGGCGTAGACGATGGACAACAGGTTGAGATTCCTGTACCAGTTTGTTTTGTTTGAACAATGGAGGGACACAGTAGGCTAAGGAATACGCGCTGTTGGATATGCGCGTCCAAGCAACAAGTTTTGAAGTGAGTCAAATGCTTGCTTCTTTAAGAACAAGTTGTGATGGGGAGGGAAATTAAGTACCGAAGTTCCCGATGTCACACTGTCAAGAAAAGCTTCTAGTTAGAAACAAACTGCCCGTACCGCAAACCGACACAGGTAGTCGAGGAGAGAATCCTAAGGTGTGCGAGAGAACTCTCGTTAAGGAACTCGGCAAAATGACCCCGTAACTTCGGGAGAAGGGGTGCTGACCAATTGGTCAGCCGCAGTGAATAGGCCCAGGCGACTGTTTATCAAAAACACAGGTCTCTGCAAAATCGTAAGATGACGTATAGGGGCTGACGCCTGCCCGGTGCTGGAAGGTTAAGAGGATGGGTTAGCTCTCGGGCGAAGCTCAGAATTGAAGCCCCAGTAAACGGCGGCCGTAACTATAACGGTCCTAAGGTAGCGAAATTCCTTGTCGGGTAAGTTCCGACCCGCACGAAAGGCGTAACGATCTGGGCACTGTCTCAACGAGAGACTCGGTGAAATTATAGTACCTGTGAAGATGCAGGTTACCCGCGACAGGACGGAAAGACCCCATGGAGCTTTACTGCAGTTTGATATTGAGTGTTTGTACAGCTTGTACAGGATAGGTAGGAGCCATTGAAGCCAGGACGCCAGTCTTGGTGGAGGCGTTGGTGGGATACTACCCTTGCTGTATGACCACTCTAACCCACAGCCCTTATCGGGCTGGGAGACAGTGTCTGACGGGCAGTTTGACTGGGGCGGTCGCCTCCTAAAGAGTAACGGAGGCGCCCAAAGGTTCCCTCAGAATGGTTGGAAATCATTCGCAGAGTGTAAAGGCATAAGGGAGCTTGACTGCGAGACCTACAAGTCGAGCAGGGACGAAAGTCGGGCTTAGTGATCCGGTGGTTCCGCATGGAAGGGCCATCGCTCAACGGATAAAAGCTACCCTGGGGATAACAGGCTTATCTCCCCCAAGAGTCCACATCGACGGGGAGGTTTGGCACCTCGATGTCGGCTCATCGCATCCTGGGGCTGTAGTCGGTCCCAAGGGTTGGGCTGTTCGCCCATTAAAGCGGTACGCGAGCTGGGTTCAGAACGTCGTGAGACAGTTCGGTCCCTATCCGTCGCGGGCGTAGGAAATTTGAGAGGAGCTGTCCTTAGTACGAGAGGACCGGGATGGACACACCTCTGGTGTACCAGTTGTTCTGCCAAGGGCATTGCTGGGTAGCTATGTGTGGACGGGATAAACGCTGAAAGCATCTAAGCGTGAAGCCCCCCTCAAGATGAGATTTCCCATCACGTAAGTGAGTAAGACCCCTGAGAGATGATCAGGTAGATAGGTTGGAAGTGGAAGTATAGCGATATACGGAGCGGACCAATACTAATCGGTCGAGGACTTAACCAAAGCAATACCCGGTGTACGAAGGTAAGCAAACGAAATACACTTTAAACTTTATCCAGTTTTGAGAGTCCAACGGACTTTCGATTGAAATTGTGTGGTGATGATGGCAAGAAGGTCACACCTGTTCCCATGCCGAACACAGAAGTTAAGCTTCTTAGCGCCGATGGTAGTGAAGGGTTTCCCTTTGTGAGAGTAGGACGTTGCCACGCAAATCAAAAAGACATCATCCTCGGATGGTGTCTTTTTTTGTATTTGTTGTTAAGTTTGATTAACAAATGGTTGTTTAACAAGTCGTGTGGATGCTTCAAAATGAAATTTCTTCTGGAATGACGGGTTTGCTTGTGGAGCATGGGACCGCGGTAAGCCTGCAGTCTTACCGGCTTTCAAGATTCAAAGAAACCGTAATCGCTGAAGTGCTAACGGTTTCTAATTCTCATTGAATCCTATTCAGGCTACAAGCAACCTTATTCCTCTAGAAATTGTTGGTGAATAGATTGATTCATCTATCAACACTAAAAATTATAGACTCTGTTTTACATGGCTACAATCAATAGCATTTCCTTCAGAAACTTGAAATTTTAAACACAGACATTTCTATTCAACAAAAAGAACACCTTTGGATGATGAAGTATTCTTATCCAAGGATGTTCTTTTTAAGTTTGTGTTTAAATTTTATGCGTGAGGGTTATCTAACAAAACAGTATTCTTAATATCTTCAACTGTCTTGGTCCCAGCAAGCTGCATAACAATCTCAAGTTCATGTTTAAAATGATCAAAAACAGATTTAACACCTTGTGAACCGCCTAAAGCTAAGCCATAAATAGCTGGACGACCAATTGCAACTAAATCAGCACCACTAGCTAGAGCTTTAAAAACATGCTGACCTCTACGTACTCCACTATCAAAAACAACAGGAACTTTTCTATCAACAGCTTCAGCAACATTTTGCAATGAATCAAAAGCAGCAGGACCGCCATCTAATTGACGTCCGCCATGGTTAGTTACCCAGATACCACCGGCACCAGATGCAAGAGAGATTAAAGCATCTTCTGCTGATTGAACGCCCTTAACAAATACAGGCAAACCAGAGTACGATGCAATAAATTCGACATCTTTAGGACTAAGTACTTGTTTAGAAGAACCATAAACGGAGTCCATTGATTGTCCAACACCTGATTGATAAGCTTGAACGATTGGCATACCTAAAGGAAATACAAAACCATTTCGTTTGTCAGCTTCACGATTTCCTCCAACGGTTGCATCTGCTGTTAACACAATAGCTTTTACTCCATTGGCTTTGGCTTCATCCAAAATATCTCGGTTAATGCCATCATCTTTACTCATATAGAATTGGAACCATTGTGGAGCACCAGCTCCAGCTTCTGAAATTTCTTTAAATGGTTTATTGGCGTATGAGCTGATAGTCATGATAGAACCAGATTCAGCCACAGCTTTTGCAGTAGCTGGTTCAGCTGCTACGTTAGCAAGACCATGAGCAGCGACTGGAGCCATAATGATAGGTGTAGCTAATTCGCTCCCAAAAACAGATGTACGTTGATCAGGGTGTTCAATATTTTTTAATACGCGAGGGACAATTAGTTTATGATTAAAAGATTCTATATTTTGTTTAATTGTCCACAAGTCTCCAGCACCACTGGAAATGTACCCATAACCACCTTTTGGAATGACTTTTTCTGCTTCTAACTCGAGATCAAAAACATTTATGATATCTAATAGTTTTTCCGCGTCACTCGCCTTATAAGGAACTTTGTTGGCGGATGCTGATTCTTCTTCTATATTATCTAAGGAATGATTTATTTGTACGTCTTTTTCAATCTCTGTCATGGTATTCCCTCCAAAAAGTTATAGTTTATGATAGGATTAAGTTTACCACTCTGGAAGAAAAATTCAATTTTTAAGAGAAAATGCGATTAATTTAATGAGAATTTGCTTATTGTATTGAAATGTTGTTTTGCAACAGCTAAAATTGAAATGATTAAAAGTGTTGTAAAAGATCTATTGCTTTCGAAGAAGCATTATTATCTAATTTTGACAAAGATTTGTCTAATTATGACGATTGATTAAAAAAAAGGTTGACAAATGGTGATTGATTACTTACTATTTATAACCAATAATGCTATAATGTTATGAAAGAGGTGAAGAAGATATGATAACCATTAAAGATGAAGAAAAAAGTGTCTATTGTGAATCTAGGCAAAAAAAGATTTGCCCTAAATTTGAACATACATTTGCCATTTTAGGTAAAAAATGGATGGGACTTATCATTGAAGTGTTATTAGAAGGTCCTCAACGCTTTAAAGATATAGCAGCTACTATTCCAAACGTAAGCGATCGTGTGTTGGTTGAACGTCTAAAAGAACTTGAACAAGAAGGTCTTGTAGCTCGTACGGTTGATCCAGATGCGACGATGAGAGTGGCGTATAGCTTAACTGAAAAAGGTCAGGCTTTAAAAGTAGTGATGGCTGACGTTCAAACCTGGGCTGATGAATGGATTTGTGAGGAATAAACACAATCTTATTGGAAAGTACTTGACCTTTAAGTCAAGATTACGTTAAACTAAACAAGTATGTAAAAAAGAATAATTAAAAACTGTGATGGAAAAGAGTAATTTGGATAGTCTAAATCAGAGAGCAAGTGTCATTGGCTGAAAACACTTGAATTAGAAAACCAAATGAACGTTCACTTCCTGAGTTGACTTTGGGAATTACACTAAGCTAGTTAAAAGTAATGAATAAAGTTCCGGTATACGCCGTTATGTAAATGAAGTGTGGATTTTGCGTATGCTTAATTCAAACAAGGGTGGTACCGCGAATGTAGCCTCGTCCCTTTTTAGGGATGAGGCTTTTTGTGTGCTTTAAAATAGGTTTTAGTGAGTGTTGCGACGATAAATTTATATAAAGGGGAATTAGAATGGACTTAAAAGACAATTTACAATTGTTAAGTAAGGAAGCTGTAGAAAAAATTGAAGCAGCTTCAGATTTAAAAGAACTTGATCAAGTACGTGTAGCCTATTTAGGGAAAAAAGGCCCTATTACTGAGATATCTAAAGGAATGAAGACTGTTTCTCCTGAAGAACGTCCTATCTTAGGTGCACTTGTAAATGAAGTGAGAAATGAAATTACTTCACACCTAGAAACAAAAAAAGCACGATTAGAAATGGAAAAAATTAACCGTGATTTAGAAAGTGAATCCATTGACGTAACGTTGCCTGGCAGCTCAGTAGCTGTAGGACAATCACATGTATTGACTCAAATAATGGAAGAGATCGAAGACTTATTTATTGGAATGGGCTATCAAATTATAGAAGGACCAGAAGTCGAAGAAGATAGTTACAACTTCGAACGAATGAATTTGCCTAAAGATCATCCAGCCCGAGATATGCAAGACACGTTTTATATTACAAATGAGATTTTATTGCGTACGCACACTTCACCTGTTCAAGCTCGTACTATGGATAAACACGATTTTTCAAAAGGTCCATTAAAAATGATCAGTCCTGGGAAAGTTTATCGCCGAGATAGCGATGATGCAACTCACTCTCATCAATTCCATCAAATGGAAGGTTTAGTGATTGCTAAAGATATTACAATGGGAGATTTAAAAGGAACATTAGAAGTATTTGCTAAAAAACTCTTTGGTGCAGAGCGTGAAATACGGTTACGTCCTAGCTACTTCCCGTTCACTGAACCTTCTGTAGAAGTGGATGTTAGTTGTTTCAAATGTAGTGGAAAAGGTTGTAATGTATGTAAACATACTGGCTGGATCGAAATTTTAGGTGCGGGTATGGTTCATCCAAACGTGCTTGAAATGTCTGGAATTGATGCAACAGTTTATAGTGGTTATGCATTTGGATTAGGTCCAGATCGTGTAGCAATGTTAAAATACGGAATTGATGATATTCGTCATTTTTATCAAAATGATGTTCGTTTCTTAAATCAATTCAAGGTAAAGGAGTAAGAATATGAATGCATCTTATCAATGGTTAAAAGAATATTTAGATTTATCAAAAGTAACACCTGAAGAACTAGCAGATAAAATGTCTCGTACAGGTATTGAAATTGAAGATGTCAACATACCTGAAACCGGATTGAAAAAAATTGTTGTTGGTCATGCGGTAAAAGTAGTGGACCATCCAGATTCTGATCACTTACACGTTTGCCAAGTAGATATTGGAGAAGAAGAACTGTCTCAAATCGTTTGCGGCGCACCTAATATTGCAGCTGGTCAAAAAATTATTGTAGCATTACCTGGATCTCGGATTACAGGAAATGCAAAAATCAAAAAAGGTAAGATGCGTGGTCAAGTATCAAATGGAATGGTCTGCTCATTAGCTGAGTTGGGTTTCTCTGAAAAAGTTATCCCTAAAAAATATGCAGATGGCATTTATATCTTGCCAGAAGATGCAGTAGCAGGAGAACCTGTATTTCCTTATCTTGCAATGGATGATGCGATTTTAGAATTATCGATCACACCTAACCGTGCAGATGCACTAAGCATGCGTGGGGTTGCTCATGAAGTTGGAGCAATTTACGATCAAAAACCTAAATTTCCATCTTTTGAATTAACAGAAGATGAATCAGATTCAGTTGAAAACTATCTTAAAGTGGCTGTACAAAATAACGAAGATGCGCCAAGCTATAATATTCGTATCGTCAAAGATGTTAAAGTTGCTGAAAGTCCAATGTGGCTGCAAACTAAATTAATGAATGCAGGCATTCGTCCATTAAATAATGTAGTAGACATTACAAATTATATTCTATTAGAATATGGACAACCTTTACATGCTTTTGATTACAATCAATTGCAATCAAAAGAAATCGTCGTTCGCCAGGCTAATGATGGAGAAGCTTTAACAACTCTAGATGGAGAAGAACGTTCATTAACTTCTGAAGATATTGTAATCACAAATGGCTCTATCCCGGTAGCGTTGGCAGGAACAATGGGTGGACTAGATTCAGAAATTGAAGATACCACGGTAACTGTTGCTATTGAAGCAGCTGTCTTTAACCCAATTTCAGTGCGTAAAACGGCTAAAAGATACAACTTAAGAAGTGAATCAAGTTCGCGTTTTGAAAAAGGTATTAATCTTTCTACGATTACAACTGCTGGTGATCATGCAGCAGCGTTAATAGCTGAATTAGCTGGTGGAACAGTAGTAGCTGGAACGGCTTCTCAATCTGTTTTGGAAATTAAGGATAAAGTTGTTCCTATTACATTAAATAGAATTAACCGTTCATTAGGAACTTCTATTACCATTGAAGAAGTGAAAGCTATTTTTGATCGCTTAGGATTTAGCGTTCTAGAAAAAGAGGGTTTATTTGAAGTAGCTATTCCACCACGTCGTTGGGATATTGAAATTGAAGCAGATTTAGTGGAAGAAGTAGCTCGTATTTTTGGTTACGATAATTTACCTTCGACTTTACCAATAAGCCCAGCTCAGCCTGCAGCTTTAGATAATAAACAGCGTCTTGTACGTCATACGCGCCGTTTCTTAGAAGGAGCAGGACTATCACAAGCCATTAGTTACGTGTTAACAACTCCAGAAAAGGCAACACAATATATGATGCGTGAGAGTAAAGCAACACAATTAGAAATGCCTATGAGTGAAGATCGCAGTACGTTACGAATGAATTTATTAAGTGGTTTATTAGACGATGTTAGCTACAATAAAGCCCGTAAAAATAAAAACGTTGCTCTTTATGAAATTGGCCGCGTGTTCTATAAAGAAGAAAGCCAAGTATTGCCAATAGAAGAAGAACATTTAGCAGGTGTGTTGACTGGATCTTTACTAGAAAAAGATTGGAAAGGTCAACCTAAAAAAGTTGATTTCTTTGTTCTTAAAGGTATATTAGAAGGGTTAATAGCTTCATATGGCTTAACTGAGGATATTACTTTTGTTGCAGACAAACAGCGTGATGGAATGCACCCAGGACGGACAGCAGCTGTTTTCTTAGGAGAAAAGGAAATCGGATTTGCTGGTCAAATTCATCCTTTGGCAGCAAAAGCGTATGAATTAGATGAAACGTACGGTTTTGAATTGAATCTACAGGCTATTGTAGAAGCTGAAAAAGAATCAACTGTTTATGAAGCTATTCCGAAATTCCCAGGAATGACTAGAGATATTGCTTTATTAGTAGATGAAGCTATTACAAATCAACAATTAGTAGATTTAATTTACAAAAAAGGCGGCAAATATTTAGTTAACGTACGGTTGTTTGATATTTATCAAGGCGAGAATATTGAAGACGGCAAGAAATCAATGGCTTATACACTGTCCTACTTAAATCCTACTGCAACAATGGTGGAAGAAGAAGTGTCAAAAGCTTATGATAAAGTAACAAGTGCGTTAATAGAAGAATATCAAGTCGTTGTACGCTAAATCTAATTAGACTTATAAAATCAAGCCAATTAACTGAGTGTCTCAGTGTTGAACAAATTTTTGGAAAAATAACAAAAAGAGTCTTGCTAATAGCAAGGCTTTTTTGTTATGCTAACAAGCACTAAACACAAAGGATTATTTTATCTTTTGTGTTATCTAGAAAAAAGGCAATTCAGGGGGAACTGTATGAGAAAGAACGAGTTGAAAAAAGAAGTAAGTGGAATTACAGCGTTGACCGTTTTAGTAGGAACAGTCATAGGGGCAGGTATATTTTTTAAACCAACAGCTGTTTATGGCGCAGCTGGTGCTCCAGGATTAGGATTATTGGCATGGTTTGTAGCTGGAATCATCACAATGGCTGGTGGACTGACGGTTGCTGAAATTGGAACAATTTATCCTCAAACAGGCGGAATGATGATTTATTTAGAAAAAGTATATGGAAGATGGTTAGGTTTTTTAGTCGGATGGGCTCAGATGATCATCTATTACCCAGCAAACATAGCCGCATTAGCTATTATTTTTGCTACTCAATTTGTTAATTTATTTACATTATCTGATAATGTGATTGTACCGACAGCTATTATAACAGCTATTTTTTTAATGGGCGTAAATTTTTTAGGAACAAAATATAGTGGGCGGATTCAAACAGCTGCCACTATTTTGAAGTTGATTCCTCTTTTAGTTATTATCGTAGCAGGATTGCTTTATCCTGGTGGAGGTGTAGTAAGACTGATACCACTTTCAGTAGAAAGTCATCCAGTTTTGACTAGTTTTGGTTCTGCTCTCATCGCAACTTTATTCGCCTATGATGGGTGGATCAATGTAGGGACCCTTGCTGGAGAAATGAAGAGTCCTGGTAAAATGTTACCAAAAGTGATTATTGGTGGATTATCAATTGTTATGGCTGTATATTTATTAACAAATATCGCCTATTTGTTTGTCTTAGACAGTACTCAGCTAGCCGGAACGGATACACCTGCAGCTTTAGTTGCTTCGCATCTTTTTGATGGAATTGGTAGCAAATTAGTGACGATAGGAATATTGATCTCTGTATTCGGAGGAATAAATGGGTATATCATTTCTGGACTACGAGTTCCTTATGCTTTAGCAACTCAAAAAATGTTGCCATTTAGTAACTGGTTTGCCAAAATCAATCCAAAAACCAATTTACCAATTAATGGAGGTATAGTTATCTTAGGAATTGCCATCTTAATGATTTTGACAGGGCAGTTCAATCAACTAACAGATTTAATTATTTTTGTCATTTGGTTTTTTATAACTTTAACGTTTATTGCGGTTATCATTTTAAGAAAAACTCAGCCAGACATTGAACGACCATACAAGGTTCCTTTATATCCGATTATTCCATTGATTGCTATAATTGGAGGATTATACATCATCATTAATACTTTAATCGTTCAGCCAGGAAATGCCTTTATTGGGATTTTTCTAACACTTATTGGGATACCTGTTTATCTTTATTGCAAAAAGAAATACGGAATACCTGAAAAAGAATAATGGTTCTAAAAAAACCTCCACTAGCTGAAGACCAGCGAGTGGAGGTTTTTTTTGATGTGTAATCAGCGCAAACCACTGATTTTTTTTGCTTTTTCTGTATTAGCAAAATGTAACTTAGCATAGTTTCTAAGCAACGGAATTCCACCTTGTTTTAAAAGTTTTGCAGCAACCAAATCAATATTACTACCAGCACCAGATGGAATTTTGAAACCTGCTTTTGCGCTCAATTCATCAAGACCTTTTAAAAATGCATAACGAGCAATAATAGAAGCCGCCGCTACAGATAAGTGGTGGCCTTCACCTTTAGTCTGAAAGTAAACAGACTCTTTTATTTGTTTTGGTTGATCATTGATGTGCTTAAAATAAGTTGCAGGAAGTTCAAATTGATCGATTAAAATACCATCTGGTTTTTGAGGGCTGATTTTTTCAAGCACATGACCTAAAGCTTGATTATGTAAAATAGCTTTCATTTTACCTTGTGTCATCGTTGGTTGAATTGTATTGTATTTTTCAGGCATAACATTTAATAAGCTGTGTGGTAAGAAAGTAATCAAGTCTTTTGCTACACGAATAATTTCAGGATCTTTCATATCCTTCGAATCGCGTACACCCAATTCCTTTAACAAAGCAAGTTGAGAATGGTCGGCATAAGCTGCAACAACCGTTAATGGTCCGAAATAACTTCCGGTTCCGACTTCATCACTACCAATAACTGACCAACTACTAAAATCTTTTGGTAAAGGTGTATTCAAAGATGAAGCGGACGATTCTTTTTTTTTTGGTGGGACAATTGATGCTTTGGATTTCCAAATAGCAGCTTCTTTTTCAGAATCTGCACCTTGAAACAATACTTTACCAGAGTTGTATCCCGTTATGTTTACAGCACCTTTTTTAGCAGCAAAAAAAGCACCAGGAGGAGTAGAGGATTTCAAGCAAGTAGTGTAATATTGTTTCATATCTGTTAAGGTTTCTTTGGAAACCAAGAGTACTTCATTAGACATTCTGTCACTCATTTCTTCATTAATTAATAATCTAACTTGTAGTTTACCATATAATTTCATTTGATATGGGCAAGATATTAAAATGAAATGAAAAAATGTGCAACTATTAGATGATTCATGGTAAAATAAGGGAAATGTAATTTTTAGGAGGGACTGCCATGTCAAAAGGGAAAATTCGATATAAAACTACAATAGCAGGAAGACCCTATACGATTATCGGAGCTAGACCCGAAGAACACATGCGGTCAGTGTCTAAAATGGTAAATGAGCAAATGCAACAAATTGAATCATTATCAAAAGGTTTAGACCCCGAACGTAGAGCAGTTTTAGTAGCGGTTAATGCTGTATCGGATCAAATTGAAATGCAAATACAACTAGATGCTATGCAAAAAAAAGTAGCAGAATTAGAAAAGAAATTACAGAAAGATCAGGAATCTAAAATAAACGAAGAGCAAATTCCTGAATAAAGGTGATAAGCATGTTAATGACAGTCATTATAGTTTTAATTTTGGCCATGGGAGCTTATAGTGGTGCTAGAAGAGGGTTAGTCCTTCAATTCGTTTTTACAATAGGTTACTTTGTTTCATACTTATTGGCAAGAAATTATTATCAAATGTTAGGATCGCATTTAGAATTAATCGTTCCTTATCCATCAGCTACCGAAAGTAGTCAATTTGTTTTTTATGACCAAGCCCTAGGATTCAACCTAGACGGTGCTTTTTATAACGGTGTCGCATTTATAATCATCTTATTTGTAGGTTGGTTGATCACTCGATTTGTAGGTGGCCTATTGAATGCTGTAACTCTTATTCCTGTTATCAAGCAACTAAATACTTTAGGTGGAGCACTATTAAATGTTATTGTTTCTTACATCGCTATCTTTATCGTTTTGTTTTTATTAACAATGGTTCCGGTAGATGCTATTCAAGAAGCATTTAGCAGCAGTTGGTTAGCACGTACAATAGTAGAAGATACACCGGTCATCTCAGCACAACTGTATAATTGGTGGATAGAATCATCATTGTAGTAATAAATATAGTTAAATAGTAAAAAAGAATCGTTTCTCTTAAACTAGGGGGACGATTTCTTAATGTGAACGATGTAAGTGCTTATTTTGCAACTAAAGAAAACTATTGAATATAATGAAGTGAGAGGTGAAATGGATGAATAAAAAAATTCTTCAAACATTAGAATTTAGTAAAATTATTCAAGCGGTTGCCAATCTTGCTGCTTCCGATCTAGGGAAAGAACAAGCTTTAACATTAGCTCCCTCAATTGATAAAGAAGAAGTTGAATTATGGCAAGATGAAACCGAAGATGGTACAAAAATTATAAAATTAAGAGGCCGTATGCCTATTCCAAAGTTACAAAATGTTCGTCCACATTTAAAACGGTTGGATATCGGTGCTAGTTTAAATGGATTAGAAATTGCTCAAATCGGAAAAATTTTGCGTACGACTACTGAATTAAACCGGTTCTTTGAGAATTTAAAAGAATCGGGTATTGAAATGAATCGCTTATATGATTTGGCTGATAACTTTGTTACAACGCCGACTTTGAATCAGTTGATTCGTGAAACGGTAGATGAAGATGGCCATATTTTAGATGATGCAAGTCCTGCTTTAAAAGGGGTTCGTACTGGCATCAAACGAGGAGAAAATAATGTTCGTGAAAAGTTAGATGGTATTGTTCGCGGAAAAAGTGCACAATATTTGAGCGATGCAATTATTACTATTCGTAATGATCGTTATGTTATTCCAGTTAAACAAGAATACCGTAGTCATTTTGGTGGTGTAGTCCATGATCAAAGTTCAACAGGCCAAACATTATTTGTTGAACCGCAAAGCGTAGTTGAATTGAATAATCGCCTGCGCCAACTTCAAATTGAGGAACGACGTGAAGTGGATCGTATCTTAGCTGAAATTTCGAATGAAATCGCTCCGTATAGCAAAGACATTTTAAATAACATGTTTTTATTAGGTAAGCTTGATTTTATTGGTGCAAAAGCAAGTTATGCAAAAAATGTGGCTGCGAATAGACCTCTAATCCATGAGGAAAATGAAGTGAAGCTATTAAGTGCACGACACCCTTTATTGGATCCAGAGACTGTAGTCGCAAACGATATTTTAATTGGCGGAGAAAATCAAGCAGTTATTATTACAGGACCAAATACTGGTGGTAAAACAATTATCCTAAAAACATTAGGGTTACTTCAATTAATGGGACAAGCTGGATTACAAATACCCGTTGCTCCAGAGAGCCAAATTGGATTGTTTACTGAAATATTTGCTGATATTGGAGATGAACAATCCATTGAACAGAGTTTAAGTACCTTTTCTTCTCACATGACAAATATTGTTTCTATACTAGACCGTATGGATAACAAAAGTTTGATTATCTTTGATGAATTGGGAGCAGGAACAGACCCTCAAGAAGGTGCTGCACTTGCTATAGCTATTCTGGATAAAGTAGGTGCTGTAGGCAGTTATGTTATGGTGACGTCACATTATCCTGAATTAAAAGCATATGGCTATAACCGTCCACAAACAATTAATGCGAGTATGGAATTTGATGTTGACACATTAAGCCCAACTTATCGATTATTGATAGGTGTTCCAGGTCGAAGTAATGCTTTTGAGATCTCTAAGCGATTAGGTTTGAGTGAAGAGGTTATTGATTCTGCTCGTCAACTGATTGATGGAGAAAGTCAAAACTTAAATGAAATGATTTCTGATTTAGAAAATAGACGCAAAATGGCAGAAACAGAGTACCTTGAAGTGCGTCATTATGTTGATGAAGCAGAGCAATTGCACACGGATCTGCAAACAGCTGTACAGCAATTTTATGCTGAACGTGAAGAATTGATGAAAAAAGCACGCGAAAAAGCCAATAGTCTTGTTGAAGAAACAGAAGAGACTGCTGATCAGATCATTAAAGATTTACGTAAAAAACAAATTCAAGGGCATTATGAAAATGTGAAAGAGCATGAACTGATTGATGCAAAAACACAGCTATCTGGATTAAGGCAAGAAGAAGCTTTAGCAAAAAATAAGGTGTTGAAAAAAGCCAAAGCGAAACAAGTAATGAAACCTGGTGATGATGTGATGGTTCAATCATTTGGCCAAAAAGGTGTATTAATGGAACGAGCAGATAAAAACCACTGGGTCGTTCAAATGGGAATGTTGAAAATGAAACTCAAAGAAAGTGATTTAACATTAACTGAACCAGAAAAAGAACCGAATCGTAAAATGATTGCATCGGTACGTTCAGAATCAAACAGTCATGTTTCGCCTCAACTAGATTTAAGAGGTGAGAGGTATGAAAATGCTTTAGCTGAATTGGATCGTTACCTTGACGCCGCTCTTTTAGCCAACTACCCTCAAGTTACTATTGTACATGGAAAGGGAACTGGAGCTATCCGACAAGGTGTAACTGAGGCGTTGAAAAGACATCCTTCGATAAAAGAATTCCATTATGCTCCACCTAATCAAGGAGGAAATGGTGCTACAATCGTAGAATTCAAATCTTAAGCTTTTGGGTAGATATTAAAAGTAATTTTTGATATAATGAACAAATAATATAACTTACTATTAATAAGTTATAAAAATGTATTTGGGAGGAATAGCAATGGTACAAGCAGTAACTGACGCAAATTTTGAAACAGAAACTAAAGATGGTTTAACGATTACAGATTTTTGGGCAACATGGTGCGGTCCTTGTCGCATGCAGTCGCCAGTATTAGAAGAACTTGATGAAGAAATTGGGGATCAAGTAAAAATCGTCAAAATGGATGTTGATGCTAATCCAGAAGTTCCAAGTTCATTTGGAATTATGAGCATTCCTACTCTATTAGTAAAAAAAGATGGAGAAGTTGTTGAAAAATTAATTGGTTACCACAATAAAGAACAAATCGAAGATGTTATCGCTAAATACAAATAAGCAACATGAAAAAAGGATTGAGACAAAAATGTCTCAATCCTTTTTTGTTTTATGCTAAAAGTTAGGTACTTTTAATGACTAATTTTTTTGAATGAGCATTCCTATAATAAAGAACTTCCTTCTTTAGCTCTTCAATTAACGAAAAATCTTCAATAGCTTCTAATAAGGTAAAACCTTTTTGAATCCATATTTTAGTTTCAGAAGAGGGCTTTTTTAATTTAGTCAAAATAATACCTTTTCGTACATATAAAACACCAAGTATCCGGTACCTTCCTTTTTCCTTGCTTAATGTGATCAAAGAGTCTGCTTTTTCAAGAGCCTGTTGGTAATTATGATTTTCCATTAGTAAGTAAATTAGATTCATAGAATAAGCTAGTTTTAATTCTATAGCCTCATGAAAGTGTTTGTAATGCTCTAATTCGATTAAAGCGCGTTTTGAAATAAAATGAGAAGTATCAAAATCAAAGAAAAAAAGAATATTGTTCAATAAACGCAGTTCAATTAAATACCATTTATCAAGCTGAGCAATACGATGCCAGACTTTTTCAGCATAGGTTGCTGCTTGTGTTAAATCATTAGTTTTTGAGAGGGTGATAAGTGCATTACAGATATGAAAAATATCTTGTACAACGTTATCTTCATGCTCAATTAGATAGCTTTTCGTCGTTTCTCTAACATTCATCAAGGTATTTAAATCGCTATTTACAGCCATCTTTTTAAATTGATATAAAATAGCATCTTTTCCTTTTAATTGATAGTGATTATGGATGTAATTGAATTCTTTATGAGTCATATCTAAATTGTTTAAAATTTGAAAATATTTAGTAATGGTTGGAACAATGCTATCCAATTCAAATTTTGTATAAGTTGAACGTGCCATAGCTTCTTTTGCCACATATTGTTGAGTGTAACCTTTATTTTCTCTTATTTTTTTAAAGTCTTTGCCAAAAGTTTGACGGATATGTGTCATAAGTTAAATCATCTCCTAATAAAAAAATGTGATTATATGAACATTATATAAGATAGTATAAATCATTTGCTATAATTAAGTCAAAGATAGGAGGGATTGCATGAAAAAGATGTTTAAAAAATTGCTAGCACTTTTGCCGGTAATCTGGTTCATGGGCGGTGGGGGCTAGTACAATTGTAGCCTAGTAACTTTGGCATTTCCTTAATTCTTAATTAGTTTGTCTGATTAGTAAGAGTTAGTTTTAACTTCCTCTTACTAATTTATTGGGTAATAATTGGTTTTTCAGTATTAAGTATAGGAGGGACGATATGGAAACTAATATTGTAAAAGTAAGAAATAGCTATGCTTATATTCTTGAAGGAAAGAATAGTTGCGATACTTTACCGGTAGATGAAGAAGACTTGATTGAAAATGCTGATGGGATTCTTGATTGTCCTCTTGATAGTGTGCTGAGAAAGAATAAACTATCTTTAAGTTATCTAAATGACATGAAAACTACAAAGTTATTATTTGTAAAATTAGACAATAACAAAACGATAATATTAAATACTATCAGCCTTAATATAAATATTTAAAAGAAGTAAAATTGAATAGTTGGATTTTAAAGCGTTGTTAAGAAATTAACGCTTTTTTTGCTGTTTAAAAAAACTATTTTTGGTAAACTGATGTAAACTAGTTAATTATTGAGTTTAATAAGAAAAAGAGTAGTAAGGATGATGATCAAATGAAAGGCCTATCTATTAAAACAGAAGATGGTAATCTTTATTGTAGGGTAACTGGGGTGGGTGACCCTTTACTTCTATTGCACGGCAATGGAGAGGATCATCAAATATTTAAACACCAATTGTCTCATTTCAGTAAAGATTTTCAAGTTATTGCACTAGATACAAGAGGTCATGGACGTTCAGATCATGGAAAAGGTGTATTGACGTTTCAAAAGATTGCTCAAGATATTTTAGCTGTATTGCAATACTTTAATCTATCGACAGTAAATATCATGGGTTTTAGTGATGGTGGAAATTTAGCATTGTATTTTGGTAGCCACTATCCAGAAAAAGTAGCTAAACTTATTGTGGTCGGTGCTAACTATAAAGTAAATGGGTTGAAAAAAGACTCTTTAGCTGAAGTAAAAAAAGATTATGTGTTGTTGACAATTTTAGGCAGCTTTCATTTAAAAGCTGCAAGAAAGAGACAAATCATTGATCTCATGTGGCATCAATTAGATTTAAGTTCTGCTGATTTAACGGCTATAGAAGCTCCTACATTAATAGTAGCAGGTGAGGATGATGTTATTGAAGAAAGTCATACTGGGAGAATCCATGAATTGATCACCAATAGTGAATTAGTGATTGTGCCAAAAGCAAGTCATTTTCTAATGGTTGAAAAGTATGAAGAGTTTAATCAATTTGCAACGGCATTTTTGCTGAAGGACAGCCTTTCCCAATAGAATTAAAGATAGAAAAATAGGTAATCTATTTCCGAGCTGATTTCTTGGAAAATTTCAACTTTTTAAATTATACTATTGGAGAAAAGTTAGATTGAAAAGTGAAAGTGATTTATTTTTATTATTTCATCTAGTTTAAGTAACTAGGTTGAATAGTAATCGAAACTGTGTTATCCTGTTATTAAATATAGATTAACTTACTATCAAAGAGAAAAAATAAATGACAAACTTCTTTTGAGACCCTACTAATTGCCATTTTTTTTCAAGGAGGAAATAAAATGAACGAAGAAGTAACGTATACAAAAAAATATTTAGTTACCAATGAAGTGCTTAATGCTGTAACTCATGGCGTTGGGGCTCTCTTGAGTATTGCTGGAATGGTTTTATTGATTATGAAGGCAGTAAACACAGGCACTACTTTAGAATTAGTTTCTTATTGTATTTACGGAATTTCACAATTTCTCCTTTACTTATGTTCAACACTTTATCATAGTTTGATTTTTACTCGAGCAAGAAAACTGTTTAAGATCTTTGATCATTGTAGTATTTTCTTACTAATTGCTGGTTCTTATACTCCTATTTCACTTATCACAATTGGTGGGAAAACGGGATGGGCATTGTTTGGAGTCGTATGGGCAATTGCTATATTTGGAATTATTTACAAATGTCTTTGGATTGAGAAATTCAAGAAAATGTCTACACTGCTATATATTGGCATGGGATGGCTGAGCATGTTTGCAATCAAACCTATGTATATTGGACTAGGCTTTGATGGTTTCGCTTTACTATTAGCTGGTGGACTTTCATTTACCATAGGAACTATTTTTTACAGTATGAGAAATGTTAAGTACATGCATGTCTTGTGGCACTTGTTCGTATTGGCAGGTACTGCGTTCATCTACTTTTCCATCTTACTCTATGCATAAAAAAGAAGCTTAAAGAAAGTACGTTACTTTCTTTAAGCTTCTTTTTTACTTTACTTAAAATTAAGAAGTCTTTCTTTATGTTTATTTGCAAAAGAGTTGTATAATAAGACAGCTGAATAAAAATATACAAGGAGGAATGAAATGAGTATTGGGTATGCTTGTTTAACTGTAGGCGTTCCAAATACAGGTTTTAGAACTTGTCGCAAAGCAAATGCCACAGAAGAAAAACTAAAAGAATTAATCCACTTTAATTTAAATTCACTAGAAAATTTGATTGATTACAATATAAAAAATAATATCAAATTATTTCGTATTAGTTCAGACATCATTCCTTTTGGGTCTAGTCCGGTAAATACACTAACTTGGTGGGAACTATTTAAGCCTCAAGTTGAACAAATTGGGAGTAAAATCAAATCTAGTGGTATGCGAGTTTCTATGCATCCCGGCCAGTATACAGTATTAAATTCACCGGATGAAGACGTTGTTTCACGAGCGGTTGAAGATCTAAACTACCATACAAGATTTTTAGACAGTCTTGGAGTAGGACCTGCGCATAAAATCATCTTGCATATTGGTGGAGTTTATCAAGAAAAAGAAAAGGCTATGGAACGATTTGTTAAAAGTTACCAAACATTATTGTCAGAGGCAATAAAGAAACGCTTAGTCATTGAAAACGATGATCGATCCTATACAGTTTCTGAAGTCTTGATGATCAGTCAAGCTACAGGTGCTCCTGTTATTTATGATAATCTTCATAATGCTATCAATACAAGTGACGTTACAAAAGATGATGCCTATTGGATTGAATTAACTCGAAAAACATGGAAACCTGAAGACGGCCGTCAAAAAATCCATTATTCTCAGCAAAGCCCAATGAACCGAATAGGAGCGCATACGCAGACGATTGCGATAGAGCCATTTTTAGATTTTTACCACCAAGTATCAAGAGAAGATTTGGATATTATGCTCGAAGTAAAAGATAAAAATCTTTCTGCTGTAAAATGTATTACTGCGACGACAGAACAACCAAATATTAACTTGCTTGAAAAAGAATGGAGCTTGTATAAATACAGTGTTTTAGAAAGATCACCGAAGCTGTATGATGAAATCAGGCAGATGTTAAAAGACAAAAGTAGTTTTCCAGTACTTGATTTTTATCGTTTACTGGATCAAGCAATAGCCATGGAAGTTACGATAGGAACAGCGGTAAATGCTGCTAGCCATGTTTATGGGTATTTTAAAAAAGGAGCAACAGAAAAAGAAAAAGCGGCTTTTTTAAAGCAACTTGAAAAAGTTGAACAAACGAATGGCTCTATAAAAGCACTTAAAAAAATATTGTGGAATTTAGCAGTAGCTTACAAACAGCCTTACTTACTTCAGTCCTACTATTTTGTGTTTTAAAAATGAATAAACTGGTGTGAATGCTTGATGCTGGAAATGAAATGAAGTATACTATTTTATTGTATCAAGCAATAGCTTGAATAGTTCACATAAGAAAGAGGAAAAAATATGAATATACAAAAAATTATTGCTCTAGTTATTTTACTTTCTGGAATTATTTTACTTTTTTATGGCTTTATAGAAAGCAATCAAATTTCATTAATTACTGGAATTGCTTTAATTGTGATCACAATTTTAGATTATATGAAATTAAAAAATAAGAAAAAATAGTTCTAAGCCTTCTACTTCTATTGGTTTTTTATAGTAAAAAGAAGAAATATAAAGTATTTCGTGCTTTTTAGAACTAAGTATGCTATACTAATAGATGTAGATGTACGTGGTGTTTCACTTTTTAGAGGTCAAACGATTGTTTTTTCTTGTGTTTAAATAAGGTATAGGTTCGAATCCTATCTTCTACATTTTCAACTACCTTTGCTTAAAGGTAGTTTTTTTTTGTTTTAAAAAGCAGTTCATTCAACCAATAGTGGTTTAAGAAAGGGTTTGCTAAATTACTAAACGAATTGTTTGGGTGCGCCTTCTTTATTTGGTACTATTATAGTGTGTTAATTTAACTATGATAGGAGGACGAATAAGTATGGTGAAAAATTTCAAAGGTGCTTACCAATCAGTTGAGGAAGCAGCTGCTCAAGTTGAACATTTAATTACAGAAGGTTATCAACCTGAGGATGTTACTGTGGTCACTCATAAAGAAAATAAAGGTACGATTGAAAGTTTAACTATTGCTGAAGTGGACCCTATTCTTAATAAGCAGAATAAATCAGTATGGGATCGAGTTAGAGATACTTTTAATGAAGCAGATGATACCAATCCGCTTAAAAAATATAAGTTAGACCCTGCTATTACTCAAAGGTACAATACAGCAATAAGAAATGGTGGTTATGTTATTATCACTGAAGAATCAGAGACCAACAAAACCAATCAAAACCTGAGAAGTAATCCAGTTAAGGATAAAAAGGATCCTACTTTATCAACAATTGGTGAAGTTTCCGCATCAGTAAAAGGCAAAATTTCAGAAGGAAACAACAAAGCTCCTTCAATAGACGGGATTCCTTTAAAAGAGACAGATGGGACATTCGGTGGGAATCATCCAACTGATAATCCAAGTATGCCGTCTACGCCTGGAACAGATCAACAAAGAGATATTCGAGTAGACCGATAATTAATAAACTCAAAGCAAATTGAGGCAACATTCTCAATTTGCTTTTTTTAGTCTGTCTTGAAAATGGACCATGAATAAGCAGTGATTTTGAAGGTAATGATGGTCTAACAATGAAAATTCTGTTAGACTTAATTTCTAAGTACATAGTTAAGATTACAAGAGTGGAGGAAAAAATATGTTAGAAGTAAAGCAACTAAAAAAGACATTCGGAACGTTAACTGCAGTAGATAACGTTAGTTTTACGATTCCCGATGGTCAAATTCTAGGGATGATCGGTCAGAATGGTGCAGGGAAAACAACAACTTTTCGCTTGATATTAAATTTCTTAACAGCTGATTCTGGAGAAGTATTATGGAATGGTAAACCGTTGAAAAAAACGGATTATGATATCATTGGTTATTTACCAGAAGAGCGTGGATTATACCCTAAGGTTTCAATAGAAGATCAAATTATTTATTTTGCACAGTTACGAGGAAAATCAAAAAAGGAGATCAAACCTCAAATTGATAAATGGATGGAGAAATTCCAAGTTAAAGGGAAAAAGACAGATAAAATTAAATCCTTATCTAAAGGAAATCAACAAAAAGTGCAATTAATTGCTACGTTGATTCATCAACCAAAATTGGTTATTTTAGATGAACCATTTAGTGGGCTGGATCCAGTCAATGCTGGATTGTTAGAAATTGGAATCAAAGAACTGAAAAAACAGGGGGCTTCAGTCATCTTTTCAAGTCATAATATGAATAATGTTGAGGACATCTGTGACAAGTTGATCATGTTAAGAAATGGTCAAATGGTATTAGATGGAACAGTGCATGAAATCAGAGAACAATTTGGCCGGAAAAAATTATTTTTAGAAACAGCCATCTCTATTGAGGAATTGAAATTGATGCCTGGAGTTGTAAAAGCAGTAGAAACTAATGATGGAGTGAAAGTTCTAGATTTAGAACATCCGGAAGATGGAAAAGCTATTTTTGAAAAAGTAACACAAGACGGATATATTACTACTTTTAGCCAGCAGCCGCCTACGATAGAGGAAATATTTAAAATGAAAGCAGGTGAGTTCCATGAATAAATTTTGGGTAATTGTGAATGATGTTTACAAAAAAAATATTAAATCATTTGGCTTTTTAACAATGGTGCTATCACCTATCGTGATGCTGTTAATTATTGGTGGAATTATTTATTTTATTAGTCAATCGGAAAATGATATTCCTGAAATTGCTGTTTTAACATCTGATCAAGAGATTCAAACACTTTTAGCAACTCAGGAAAATCAATTTACTATTAATTCTGAAATCACGACGAAAGAGGCAGCGGAGAAGGCTATGGAGCAAGAAGAGCTAGACGGTTACCTTGAAATTAACTCTGATAACCAACTTGTTTCGGCAAACTACGTGGATACTTCAGGGAGCGATACTTTAGATACGGCTGTTTTAACAGGCTTACTGACCAGTATCCAGTTAAATCGAAAAGCAACTGAATATGGATTAACGCAACAAGAAGCAATGGAATTGATGAGTCCTGCAAACCTAACTACAGAAACGATTCGTTTTGAAGATGGTGGAATCACTAGCCAAGACAGTACAGCAGAAACTATTAAAATGTGGAGTTCTTATGTTGTTGGTATTGCTATTTTCATTTTTATTATGAATTATGCCAGTATTATTGGGACTGAAATCGCATCTGAAAAAGGAACAAGAATTATGGAAATTATTTTATCAAGTGTTTCTTCTACGACCCATTTCTTTGGGAAATTAGTTGGAATATTACTGGTTTGTCTGACACAAATCATTATCTATGTTGTATTAGCCTTGGTAGCATACCCTTTTATAAAAAATATTACTTTTATTCAAGAATTTTTTGAAGGAATTGATATGGGATCCTTATTGAGTAATTTATTAGGGACAACGCTTATTTACTTTGTATTAGGGATTATTTTATATGCTGGTTTAGCAGCGTTCTTTGGTTCGTTAGTAACGAAAATTGAAGATGTCAGCAAAGCCGTTACACCTTTGGTTTTCTTGGCACTAATTGGGTTTTATGGTGGCTTGTTTGCATTTGCCAGTCCAAATCAACTCATTGTTAAAATTGGTTCTCAAATACCATTATTCACTCCGTTTATTATGCCCTTTAGAGTAGCGAGTGAAACAGTGTCAACTACTGGGATAGTCATTTCAATTATTGTTATGGTCCTATTTACTATTATATGTACATTATTATCATTAGTTATGTATCGTTCAAATGTTTTAGTCTATTCCGATGCCGGAATGATGAAAACAATGAAGACATCTTTTAGTATTCTAAAAAATGAACGAAAGAAACCAGAGTAAAAAATATATAAAGAAGAGGCTGGGGTTTCCCCTAGCCTCTTCTTTATATATTTTTTTACAGTTCATGCCTTGACGATCTTGAAGGCAAAGCTGATTCATCTTGCTCAAGAACGTCAATGTTTATTAAGCTTTTTTCTTCATTTTCGTCGTCACTCATAATAAAATGAGTAAGGGGTTCTTCAATTGATAAGCGGTCTTTTGTGTCCGATTGTACAATGAATGTAACAACCTTTGTTTTCATGTTTACTTCAGTTAGCGCTTCAGTATATAAACTATCTAGTGTTTGTATCTGTTCAGCTAAAAATCCAGCTTCTAAATTAAAACTAGGCTGTGCATGTTCTAAACGAGCTTGTACAACTTTGCCAGATAAAGTATAAACCTGTTTATTGCGTTGTTCCTTACTCAATTCTATTAAGCCAAAACCCGCTTTATCAAAAAAGCGAATGATGTCTTGCCTGTTTGCAAGTGGGTATTGTCTGGCTAATTCTTTGCCAGCCCAATATAAAATTTCATGTGTTTCTGTTCCTAATAGATTGGGTATTAGAACATCTCTAATCAGTTCATATCCAAATAAGGAAGTTGTTTCGTTAAATTTCTCTAGATCCACTTTTTGTTCGTTCTTTTTTCTACTCACTAGCTCATTCACCTCTTTTGTCATTCACAATTTATTATAACGTGATTTGAAACAGAAACCTATCTTTTTAAAAAAAATGCTATTCAGTTACTTAAAAAAGGTGAAAAAGAAGTTAATTAAACGATTAACTAAGTTAATTTACCTAATCCCTTGAATTTCACTCTAAAAAAAGGGAAAATAGACAGAGTATACAAATGAAATTAAACAGAGGTTGTTAAAGATGAAAAAACAAGCGATAGGTTTTATAGATTCTGGAGTCGGTGGTTTGACTGTAGTGAAAGAAGCTATGCGACAATTACCAAATGAATCGATTTATTATGTAGGAGATACCGCACGCTGTCCATACGGCCCAAGACCGGAAGAACAAATCTTACAATTTACTTGGGAGATGACCCACTTTTTATTAAATAAGGATATTAAGATGCTTGTAATTGCGTGTAATACAGCAACTGCAGTAGCATTAGAAGATCTAAAAAAGAAGTTAGCCATACCCATCATTGGTGTTATTTTACCTGGAAGCCGTGCAGCAATCAAAGCAACAAAAAATAATCGTATTGGAATTATTGGAACTGAAGGTACGATAAAAAGCGATAAATATAGGAAAATGATCCGATCAAAAGACACTTTAGCATCAGTAGAAAGTCTGGCTTGTCCCAAATTCGTTCCTTTGGTTGAAAGTAATGAATATGATAGTGCTATTGCTAAAAAAATTGTTACAGAAACTTTGAAGCCCATAAAAAATAAAAATATTGACACGTTAGTTTTAGGTTGTACTCACTATCCGTTATTGCGTCCAATCATCCAGAACTTTATGGGTGATTCAGTAACATTGATCGATTCAGGTGCAGAAACCATTAGTGAAGTAAGTACTATTCTGGATTACTTTAATCTTGCAGAGTTAAGCAAAAATAAAGAAGTTTCTGAACGGAAATTTTACACAACAGGATCTACACATATGTTTAATGATATTGCCTCTCAATGGTTGGGAAATGAAACATTAGATGTTGAACATATTAAGTTAGGAACAGAGAAATTTTAAACAAGAGCTAAAAGCTCAACTAAAAAAGTGAGGTTCAATTATGCGCGCAGATGGTAGAAAAAATGATGAAAATAGATTGGTGACAATAGAAACCAATTATTTGAAACACCCTGAAGGATCAGTTTTGGTCTCTTTTGGAGACACGAAAGTAATATGCAATGCAACAATTGAAACAAGAGTTCCGCGTTTCTTAAAAGGAATGGGAAGCGGATGGGTTCATGCTGAATATAGCATGTTGCCGAGAGCTACAAATACACGAAATATTCGTGAGGCAGCTAAAGGGAAATTAAGCGGACGTACAATGGAAATTCAACGATTGATTGCACGCTCACTACGCTCAAGTATTGATTTAGAAGCCTTAGGAGAACGTTCAATTACGGTAGACTGTGATGTGATTCAAGCAGATGGTGGAACACGTACAGCAAGTATTACAGGCGCGTTCGTGGCTTTGAAATTGGCAATCCAAACCTTATTGGATAGTGGCGAATTAACAGAAAGCCCAATTAAAGAAAATGTAGCAGCAATCAGTGTAGGAATCTTAAAAGATGGAGAAGCAGTATTAGATTTAAATTACTTGGAAGATAGTTCTGCAGAAGTGGATATGAATTTAGTTATGACTTCTCTTGGACAATTTGTTGAGATCCAAGGAACTGGTGAAGAATCTACTTTCTCTTCAGAACAACTTTCAGTAATGTTAGAATTTGGTAAAAAAGGAATCAACGAATTAATTCAAGTACAAGATGATGCTTTTCAACAAGCTCTTTCTTTAAAAAATAACGGGATAAAACCGTACCCACTAATTCCAAAGGATGAAATTTTAATAGCTACTGCAAATGCTGGAAAAGCTAGAGAATTCGAAGCGTTATTCGCAAAAAAAGGGTTTAAAGTAAAAACGTTACGTGATTTCCCTGAAATTCCTGAAGTTGAAGAAACGGGAACAACATTTGAAGAAAATGCGTTACTAAAAGCAGAAACGATAGCTCGCACACTAAATATGTTAGTATTAGCAGATGATTCAGGATTAAAAGTGGATGCACTAGATGGTGCACCAGGCGTTTTCTCTGCTCGTTATGCAGGAGAATTTAAAAGCGATGCTGCGAACAACGCCAAACTATTGCATGAATTAACAGGTGTAGCTAAAGGAGACCGCACAGCACAATTTCACTGTACTCTTGCACTGGCTTTACCTGGGAAAACAAGCTTAGTTGTTGAAGGCGAAGTAGAAGGACTGATTTTAACCATACCTAAAGGTGAGAATGGTTTTGGTTATGATCCATTATTCTTCGTTGAAAGTAAAGGGAAAACAATGGCAGAGTTGACTCAAGATGAAAAAAATGAAGTAAGTCATCGTGCAGTAGCACTAGAGAATTTAGAACAAGTTTGGGATGATTGGATAAATAGTTAACATATTGCTGTTAAAACGGAGGGAAAAGCATGAAAGTACTAGTTGTAAGCGATAGTCATGGAGATCGGGAAATTTTAGTAGAACTAATTGAACGGTATAAGGATAAAGTTGATCAGCTCTTTCATTGTGGGGATTCCGAGTTGGAAGCAACCGATTCCGTTTGGGATTCTATGTTGACTGTCAGAGGAAATATGGATTTTGAGGATGAGTTTGCGATGACACAAACGATTGAAGTACAAAATCAACGGATATTTATGGCTCATGGGCATCGCTTGGATGTTAACTACACTATGCAAGAGTTAGTCTTTGCAGCAAAAGAAGAACATGCAAACTACGCATTTTTTGGCCATACTCACCAAGCTGGAGTGGAACAAATAAATAATATAGTGGTATTAAATCCTGGTAGTATTTCAGAGCCCAGAGGCAGCTATCCATTTCCTACCTATGCAATTATTGAAAATGATGACTCTCAAGTCGATGTAACGTATTACAACCGCGCTCATGAAGCCATTGAACAGTTATCTAGTCATTTTTCTAAAATGAAGGAATAGCAAGAGACTCAAAGCATTTCTTTTAGGTTGATTATTATTTTTTACTTAATTCTATTGTTTTACTACTCTTTCAGAACATTTTCACGTAAAATAGTAGTTGGATTTAGTTATCTCAAGGAAGGAAATGAAGATAATGATAGGAAAAGAAATTGGCAAAATGTTACTAGAAAATAAGGAACATTTTTTGATTCCAGCGGATCGAGTTGCTCATGTTCAGTTAAATAATCGTTTAAACCACGCTTTATTGGTTCTTACAAAAATAGGGTATTCAGTTATTCCTGTTTTAGATTATGATTATAAAATCAGAGGATTGATTTCGATGCCACTGATTATTGAAGCAATTACAGGATTGGAAGATATTGACTTTGATAAATTGGGAGACATATTGGTTTCAGATGTTATGACGACTGATTTTGCATTGATTCATGATCCTTATGATCTGGAAGAGGTACTTCATCTTTTAGTTAACAATGCCTTTATCTGTGTAGCAAGCGAGGATGGTAGTTTTACCGGTATTATTACCAGAAGTGAGATTTTAAAAGGTACTAACCGAATTGCTCATGAATTTGAAAATAAATATGATGTTACTCGTAAAACGGAACGCTTGCATTAAAATTTAATGAACAGTAAGGAATGATCAGATGAATGCTAATGAAATTATTGAGTTTATTGCAAAAAGTGAAAAGAAAACCCCTGTAAAAGTTTACTTGAAAGGCAAATTAGATCATTTGAATTTTCCTGAAACAATTAAAAATTTTACCACTAATGAAGTAGGCACTATTTTTGGTGAGTGGAGCGTAGTTGAACCTTTTTTAGAAGCAAATAAAGAGTGGATTGAAGATCAAGTGATTGAAAATGACCGTCGCAATTCTGCGATTCCATTAGTAGATTTGAAGAAAATTAAAGCTCGAATTGAACCAGGAGCATTTATACGAGACCAAGTCGAAATTGGGGACTCAGCAGTCATTATGATGGGAGCAGTTATTAATATTGGTGCGGTTATCGGTGAAGGTACAATGATCGATATGGGCGCTGTATTAGGCGGACGAGCAACCGTTGGGAAAAACTGTCATATTGGTGCAGGTACTGTTTTAGCAGGTGTCGTTGAACCAGCAAGTGCTCAACCTGTTATTGTAGAAGATAATGTTTTGATTGGAGCGAATGCTGTTGTATTAGAGGGTATTCGAATTGGAAAAGGTTCAGTTGTTGCAGCAGGCGCTATTGTGATCCAAGATGTTGCACCTTATACTGTTGTAGCAGGAACGCCGGCTAAAAAAATCAAAGATATTGATGAAAAAACAAAAAGTAAAACAGGTCTAATTGATGCTTTACGCGAATTATAGAAATAAAAAACGATAAAATCAAAAGAGTTTGGATCAGAAGGCGAAATTACTTTCTGCTTCATCTCTTTTTTTTAGAAGAGGGTAGTGAAAATGCCAAAAGAAAATCCGTTCATCCAAATGCGCAGAGAATTACATTTAATTCCTGAAATTGGTTTAGAAGAATATGAAACTCATCGCTATTTAATGTCCAAAATCAAAGAATTGCCACAAGAGAACCTAGACATAAAAACATGGGAAACAGCCATTGTTGTTCGAGTCAAAGGAAGCATTGGTCAAAAAACGATTGGCTGGAGAACAGATATAGATGGTTTGCCAATAGTAGAAGAAACTGAGTTACCTTTTCAATCGATCCATCAGGGAAGAATGCATGCATGTGGACATGATGTGCACATGTCAATTGCCTTAGGATTATTGACTCATTTTAGCACACACCAAACTATAGATGATCTAGTTTTTATTTTTCAACCAGCTGAAGAGAATGTGAGTGGAGCAAAAATCATTTACGATAGTGGGTTCTTAAATGATTATATGCCAGATGAAATTTACGCACTGCATGTAAAACCTGATTTACCAGTAGGAACTTTAGGAACAAAAGTAGGAACGTTATTTGCTGGAACGTGCGCGATCGATGTCGAATTTCGTGGCGTAGATGGGCATGCTGCATATCCACACGAATCCAATGACATGATAGTAGCGGCTAGTCAATTTATTAATCAAATCCAAACAATCGTCAGTCGTAGCGTTAATCCGATGGAGGGTGCAGTGATTACTTTAGGAACGATGCATGCTGGAACAGCTGGAAATATCATTAGCGGGTATGCAAGTCTTACTGGAACCATACGGACATTAACTCCCGAAATGAGCGACTTAACTCAAAAAAGAGTAAAAGAAATCGTTAAGGGGATTGAGCTGTCGTATAATTGTAAAATTTATTTAGATCTAGACCAAGCCGGATATTATCCCGTTATTAATAGTGAAACAGAAACACTCACATTTATTGATTATATGACAAAAAATCAAGATGTAAATTACACGAAAATTGAAACAGCGATGACTGGTGAAGACTTTGGTTATTATTTAGATAAAATTCCAGGAACAATGTTTTGGCTAGGTGTAGATAGCCCTTACGGTTTGCATCATCCAAAAATGATGCCAAAAGAAGAAGCCATTCCGTTTGCAATCGAACACGTAGGAGACTTTTTAGAAAAGAAAGCCAATCGACAATTATAAACAAAAAAACTTCTCTTTAAAACCAGTAGTGGTTAAAAGAGAAGTTTTTTATTTAACAATCAGATAAAGGATACCCATTAAAATGAACAGTGAAGCACTAAATATAACCGTAACACTTGAATTAAAAGACGCAAGCAAACTCCCAATAATGGGTCCTAACATGGTTCCTACACCTTGGAAAGAGGAGATGATCCCCCAACTAACATTTTGATCTTCTTTAGTAATTTTTGTAGCCACAAAAGAATTCCAAGCCGGTAAAAAAAACGTATATGCAATCGCCATGGACACTACTAGAATGAAAATGACCACAATAGAAGTATTAAAGGCTGTTGAAATCAGTGTAAATCCAAACCACATAAAGCCAGCAATAAATAGAAGCCGAGGACTAAAATAGTCAATCAAT
The DNA here is from genome assembly GCF_000195575.1 of Carnobacterium sp. 17-4. Classification (NCBI taxonomy): domain Bacteria; kingdom Bacillati; phylum Bacillota; class Bacilli; order Lactobacillales; family Carnobacteriaceae; genus Carnobacterium; species Carnobacterium sp. 17-4. The sequence continues at coordinate 641,923 of NC_015391.1, forward strand.
CTGCCAATAGGCATCATAAGGAGACCTGCTGTTAAACCAGCAATGATCAGTAGAAGAGTATACTGGTTGTAAGTAAGTTTTAAATGCTGTAATACAAAGGTTGGCAAAATAGGAATTAACATACCAAGGGAAATGCTTTGCATTAAAGTACCAGGTAATATGATGCGACTTTTTTTCAAAATTGAAAGAGTTTTTTTGAACATCTCTTTAAAGGGTTGCTTAGTATTTTCTAGTGCTTGATGGTCGCCTGACAAACGAAAACTAAAAAAAGCAAGTACTACGAAGACTGGTAAAATCCAATAGGAGACAGACAAATTAATATTCATTAAGTAATTCATCACGATGACACCGCTGGCCATGCCTAACAACCAATAAAAATAAATCAATCCCATATTTGTTCCTCGTGAACCTGAACTAGCCTTAGCCAAAAGTACGATCCAAATGGGGCATGCCCCAAAACCTAATAAAATTGAAGCAAGAATAATAACGAAACCGTTGAATTGAAATAATGGAACAACAATTAAAGAAAGAAATATTAAAATAAAAGAAACCGAGATAATTTTTTTAATACCAAAACGATTCATCAAAAATCCTGCTTGGAAATTTGAAAAAGCATCGCTAATATAATGTAGACTGATAGCCAATCCCACTAAAGCAAGATTAAACTGAGTACCTACTGCAGCCTGAACGGGCAAATAACTAATAATAAAAGCAGCACGAACATATTCAACGAGCATTAATGAAATAAGTAAAAAAAAGAATTTTCTATCAATTTTTAATCTCTTTTGAGTCATGTCTTGGCTCCTTTTGGATATAAGGCTTTTCTATCAATGTTAAGACTTTATCAACTATAAGTGCAGATGAATTTGGATGGAAATGTTTTTCCATTTGTTTGGATAAGCTTCTTGCTAAAAGAGGTTGTTTTAATAATGATAAAACTGCTGGAGCGATTTCCTCTTCAGATTTTGTTACAATAGCCATTCCTTCTTTTTCAAAAAAATTGGCATTATCTTTCTCTTGTCCAGGAACAGCAGGTGTTAAAATTAAAGGGATTTGGATTGCTAACGCTTCTGAAAGAGAAATTCCTCCTGCTTTCGTTACCATAATATCAGATTGAGTCATTAAATTAGCCATATTCGAAACATAACCAAGAATGGTTATATTCGTATCATTTTGGTATTCATACATAAGTTCTTTAAAAAGCAATTGATTAGCACCGCAAACAACTGTAATATGCAAATTTTCTTTGATTTTTAATTCATCAAGGATGTGTGCTAAATCTTTTAGCACACCATAGGCACCAGCAGAAATTAATAATTTTTTTGTTTCATTAGAAGAAAAATCTCTCTGAGAAGAATCAGGGGTATTTTGATAAAATTCTTCTTTAATAGGAATTCCTGAAATAGTGATTTTATTTCCATTGATCCCTGTATCCATTAATTCTTTTTTTAGACTGTCGCATGCAACAAAAAAATAATCTATTCCGTCTGAAATCCAGCGGGTATGCAGACAAAAGTCAGTTAAGACATTAATAAAAGGAATCCCAGGTTTTATACGTTGTTTATAAATAGGCAAAGCTTGCATCGGAAAAGTGTTAATGACTACATCAAAATCATTTTCTTTCATTAATTGGCTAATTCGCATGTATCCATATCGATCGATCATCCTATCGATTCTAAAATCAGTTAGTCTGTAATCAGATTTATAATAAAGGAAACCATAAATATTTTGTCCTTTAGAAAAACTTTTAATATACAACTTTCTAGTAACGTTAGTCAAAATCGGATGGGCTTCATAAAACAAATCAGATGTGACGATATTTGTGATACCACGTTTGTTTAATTCCGTTATTAGTGAGCGGGTCACTTCTAGATGACCGTTTCCATAACTGCCAGTTAAAATCAATATCTTCGGCGGTGCTGTTACCATAGTGAGCCTCCTTTAGTTATTTTGAAATAGCTATTGTATAACATTAAGCGGGTTAACAGGGATTTCGATTCCATTTTTCGTCAAGGCGGTAACATACGCTTGAGAAAAAGCATTTTGGATTTCAAACTCATGTCCATGTAAAGCGAATATCACAATTCGTATCCCGTAGTGACCATTTCCTAAGTTAATTAAACCTAAATTATTTGGAGGTTCAGTAATATCCGGATACTGTGGCACAAGAATATCATTTACCTCTGCTATTATCGTATTAACTTTATCTATATCGGTATCCGGTGTAAGCCGCACATCAATTTGAGCACGCATATCTTCGCGCGATTTATTGCTTACAATCGTGATGTAACGATTAGGTACGAAATTCATAGTACCATCAAAGCTTTTGACCTTAGTTGTTTTTAAGTTTACATCAACCACTGTACCAGAAACGGTTTCTAAGTCTACAACATCGCCAACATCAATTTGCTTCTCCAATAGAAGGAAAAAGCCGTTTACAATATCGCTGACGAAACCTTGTGCTCCAAGAGACAACGCTAACCCAATGACCCCAGCTCCTGCTAATAGCGTACCAACAGGAATACCAATAGCTGAAAGAATGGCGTAGAATAAAAAAAAGCCTACAAAAGATTGAAATAAATTTTTTGTCAAATTATAGAGTGTGTTTAAACGATTTGTTGAAATATCTTTTTTCTTACGGTAGTTTTCAAAAGTTCGTTCAATGAAAAAATTTCCAATTATTTTTACAAGGTAAAAGAAAATTGTGAAAAAGACAATTTGAATGACACTCGCTGTCACCATAGAAATGATTTTGGCCCAATCGATTGAGCTCCAAAAATCCGAGAAAATATTGGTTTGTTCTGTAATAGAATCAACTACGTCAACTGCAATTGAGCTGTCTAGCTGATTACTACTATCCATAATACTGCTGTCCATAAACTAAATACTCCTTTAAGTAAACAAATTTCTGTTAAATGCTTCTTACCTATAGTAACAAATAAAAAGATAAAATTATAGTTACATATCTATTAAGAAAATTCTAAATTTTTTTAATGACTTTTAAAACTAAAAATTAATCAGAAGACAAAAAAATAAAAGTATTCGGTTTCATATTATTTGATGTAAAAAATAAATAGTGGTATTCTATACTTGTGTAAGATATTTTGTTTAAAGATGAAAAATTTGTTGATAAACTAGCTCCTTTCAATTGAATTAGTTTGTAAAATGAGTCTATTTTATCTAAAAAATAAGAAAATAAAAGGAAGTGAGGAGTTCATATGACAGGTGGAGAAATTGCAGCTCTGATAGCTGCTGTAGCTTTTGCAGCATTAGTCGTGTTTCTAATTATCGTATTGTTAAAAATTTCTAAGGTAATTGGAGAAGTCCAAAAAACGGTTAATGAAGCGAATAAAACCATAGGAGTTCTTACAAAAGATGCGGATAGTCTTCTGATTGAAGTTGAGGGATTACTAAACAAATCCAATACTACGTTAGATGATGTCAATGGAAAGTTAAGTAAAACAGATCCATTGTTCAGAGCTATTGGTGATTTAGGAACGACTGTTTCAAGTTTAAATGATTCTACTCGTAACTTAACTACCCATGTTGCAGGAGCTACAAAGAAAACAGCTCAAACGGGCATGGTAACTAAAGTCGGTAAAACGGCAGTAAATATGAATAAAAAACGTAAAGATAAAAAGGTAAATGAATAAGCACTAAATAAAGTGAAAAATTATAGTGAATAGAGAAAAGGAGAGAAGTATATATGACTAAAAAAGGTGGATTTCTTTTAGGGGCAATTGTAGGAGCTGCAACTGCAGGAATTACAGCTCTATTGTATGCCCCAAAATCAGGTAAAGAGTTACGTGAAGATTTAAATCAACAAAAGACTAATGCTAAAGGATCAGCAAAAGAATATGTTGATATCGCAAAAGAAAAAGGCAAAGAAATGAAAACTGTTGCGAAAGATGCTTCTGAAGACATTAAAATCAGCTTGAAAGAGTCAGCTTCTCAAATGAAAGACCAATTAACTCGTGCTTCAAAAGATGTAGGTGATGGCCTAAGTGATCTTAAAGATTCTGCAACAGATGTAGCACAAGAGGCTAAAGCTACTGCTACTGAAACAGCAGAAGAAGTAAAATCAAAAGCAAAAGATACAACAGAAGAAGTTAAATCATCTGCAAAAGATGGTAAAGAAGAAGCAACAGATGTTTCAACTAATCTAAAATATGATAGCGATTCTTTGAAAGAAGAAGTTGAAAGAAACACGATGGACTATGCTTATGATCAAGAAAAAGCTGAAGAAGGTCCTGACTATTCAACATCAAACATTAGTACAGAACAGACTAAAGAAAATGGAAAAAAAGATGAGCACAAAACAACAAATACAAATGTGGGCATCTAATTCTATTCAGTAAAAGCAGTGAAGCGATAAGCTTCACTGCTTTTTTGTTTACTTTTTTAGTGTTGATAGGTTAGGGAAGGTGCTAAATAGAAGTGTAATTTTTTGGAGTATGAGTAAACACTTCGCAACCTTTTTTTGTAACCACTACACAATCTTCAATGCGGACTCCAGCTATACCAGGTACATAAATACCGGGTTCTATTGAGAAACACATACCTTCTTGAATCACAAAATCACTATCTTGCATGATAGAAGGAAACTCATGAACAGAACTTCCTAACCCATGGCCTAAGCGATGAGTGAAATATGGTCCATAACCGGCATCTGTAATGATATTCCGGGCAACTTTATCCAATTCTCCAGCCGTTATGCCAGGTTTTATTGCATTTAAAGCAGCGTTACAAGCCTGTAAAACAATAGCGTAAATTTCTTTTGCTTGTTTTGAGGGTTCTCCAAAAGCGATAGTTCGCGTAACATCGCTCGTGTATCCGTTGTATACAACGCCTAAATCAAATAAAACAAACTCATTTAATTGGACTTGTCTTTTACCAGGAACACCATGCGGACTAGCTGCGTTATCTCCAGTCAAGACCATTGTCTCAAAACTCATTTCTTTAATGCCTTCTTTTTTTAAACGGTATTCAATTTCTGCAACAATTTCTTCTTCAGATATACCTTCTTTTATTGCATTGAAACCAATTTCTAAAGCTCGGTCAGCCCATTTACCGGCTTCCATCATTTTTTCAATTTCATCAGGAGTTTTGATTAACTTCATTGTTTGTATTTTTGGTGTAATATCTAAAAAAGAAGCAGTTTGAAAAAATGATTGTAGCTTTTCAAAGCGTCCGACTGTTAAAAAGTCTTTTTCAATAGCTATTTTGCTAAGGTTGCTGCTGTGAGAACGCAAGTGTTCAGCGATAAGTGTCCATGGATCCTCATTGTCTAAATAACCATAAACATCATGTGTCCAGTCACTATTTATAGCATCCTCTTTTTCAAGTTCGGGTGTGAAAAGGAAAGGTTCACCCTTAGCAAAAACTGCCAAAGCTAAGATGCGCTCATGTGGTTCACTTTCGTATCCGCTTAAATAAGTTATTGTATTAGGATCATTAATAAAAGCACCATCTATGTTTTGTTCGGCTAACCATAGTTGTAACGCATTAAGTTGTTTGTTCATATTTTTATCCTCACTTTCAACTATCTGAATGGTTATAATTGTAGCACTATTGATCTTAATTTTCTTAAAAAATAGAAAATCAGTTAAATTTAATTAATGAAAGAAAAAATGAAATTTTCATGAAAATGGAATTGAAACGCTTGCATTAGTTCTGTATGTTTGCTAAATTGGTAGTATGTAAAAAGTAAGCGAATCTAACTATTCGAAGGAGATTGATTATGGAAAAACAAACCATCACTATTTATGATGTTGCAAGAGAAGCAAATGTCTCTATGGCAACTGTTTCACGTGTTGTAAACGGCAACCCAAATGTAAAGCCAACTACTCGAAAAAAAGTATTAGAAGTTATTGATCGTCTAGACTACCGTCCAAATGCTGTTGCACGTGGATTGGCAAGTAAAAAGACAACGACTGTAGGGGTAATTATTCCCGATGTTACGAATTTATACTTTTCTTCTTTAGCTAGAGGAATTGACGACATAGCAACGATGTATAAATACAATATTATCTTAGCAAATTCTGATCAAAATGATATAAAAGAAGTTCAAGTATTAAACACACTTTTAGCTAAACAAGTGGATGGAATTATTTATATGGGACATAAAATTTCTGATGAATTAAGAGCAGAATTTTCACGTTCGAAAACACCTGTAGTTTTGGCAGGAACAGTAGATCCTGATGAGCAAATGGGTAGCGTAAATATTGATTATGAAGCTGCAACAGAACAAACAATTGACCAATTGATTGCTAGCGGACACGAGCGTATTGCTTTTGTATCGGGATCAATAACACAAGAACCAATAAATGGGGTTTATCGCTTAAAAGGGTATAAAACAGCGTTAGAAAATGCTGGTATTGCTTATGATGAAAGTCTGATTTTTGAAACAGCCTACACATTTACGGCTGGAGAAGAAGTATACAGTAAGTTAGCTGAAGCAGGAGCTACCGCAGTATTTGCTGGTGATGACGAAATTGCTGTAGGGATTATGAATGGAGCTCTAGATCACTCTGTTAAGATACCAGAAGAATTCGAAGTAGTTACTGCAAACAATTCTAAATTATCTGAAATGGTAAGACCGAAATTGAGCACGATTACTCAACCATTATATGATATTGGTGCTGTAGCTATGCGTTTATTAACTAAGTTGATGAACAAAGAAGATGTAGATGAAAAAACAATTATTTTACCACATCATATTGCAAATAGAGGGACAACTAAAGAGGAATAAAAAAAAGGCATCGGTTTAGTACCGATGCCTTTTTTTATTCATTCTTTTTTTCTTCTGCTTTTTTCTTAGCAGCTTCTTGTAATTTTTTATCATTTTCTATTTTAGCTTTAGCTTTCACTTCTTCAGATTTTGCAGCATCAGCCTTTTTCTTATCTTCTTCAGTTTTAACTTTTTTAGCTTCTGCGTTCTTTTTATCTGCTTCCGCTTTAGCTTTCTTAGCAGCTTCTTCGCTTGCAGATTTGGAAGCCTTATTCCAATAATCTCCTAATTCTTTTTCAGAAGCAGCAAGTGCAAAATTGTAAGTGGTTGTTTTCGGAAGGAACTTTTTATTAAAGAGTTCTGTTTTTGTAGCACCGGAAACGGTAACTTCCTTTCCATTCGATAATTTTACTTTTCCTGGCAACATTCCTGTTGAAGTTAAAACTTTGGCCTCAACAACACCATCTGGTTTTTGGAAAGCTTGATCCGTACCCAAAACAGTAGGATTGGCATTGTAGATTGCATTCATCAATCGAGCCCAGTGTCTTCGGTTTCTTAAACTTGGACTTTCTGAACCTGAGTTAGATAAATCATTAATAGGCGTATCTACAGCATTGTCGTATCCAATCCAAGAACTCAGAGTAACTTGAGGAGTGTAGCCAATAAACCAAATGTCTTTTTGGCCATCTGACGTTCCAGTTTTACCTGCAATATCAGCTTGGAAATTCAATTGACCTTCTACGTCTTTAGCCGTACCGGTTTCTAATACGTCACGTAAAATATCGGTTGTTAGATAGGCTGTTTCAGGACTAAATACTTCAACAGGTTTTACTTCATGTTGATAAACAACTTCTCCAGCAGCATCCTCAATTTTATCAATGACATACCCTTCTGTGTAGTTCCCTTTATTTGCTAAAGTAGAGAAGCCATCTGTTTGATCTAAGACGGTTGTTCCTCTAGATATTCCACCAATAGGAAGAGCATAATAAACTCCTTGATATTCATCCGTCGTGATGACATCAGATCCAAATCCCATCTTGTGCATATAAGATTCAAGTTTTTCTTCCATGTTATAGGTGTCTTTCATTTGTTGATAGATTTTAGTTGTTACAATGTTGCTTGATTGTGAAAGACCTGAACGTACGTCAGTCCATTTATTTGGAGTAACATTTCCAACGTTGGTAATTTCATGAACACCTAAAGCTCCATTTTCCCAACTTGGTACTTTAGCAGAGCTTTCAAAAAGCATCGAAGCCGGTGTAATAATGCCTTCTTCCAATGCTGGAGCAAAAGCTAATAAAGGCTTAATAGTTGAACCTGGAGAACGAGGAGATTGATAAGCATGATTGACTTGAGTAAACTCATAATCGACGCCACCGATAAAGGAAATAATTCGTCCGGTAGCATTATCTCTTAAAACTGCTCCATTTTGTACAGGCTCAACGAGTGTTTTAGTTTCATTAGTTTCTTTATCAACGTAATCAACAACTTTTACATTTCCCAAATCACTAGTATTGTTTATGATTGGGTTATCATTTTCATCATATGAGATCTCAGGAGTCGCATATTGCGCAACGACTTCATTCATAGCTTCGTAAACGCCCTTGTCAATGGTTGAAGAAATTTTGTAACCTTTTGAGCGCAAATCAAGGTCTGCTTGATTGTAATAAGAGTCTTTTAATTCTTGGTCATTAGAAATATCTTCAGCTGAATAGCCATCAGCTGTGTATAATTGTTTCATTAAAATTTGTCGTGCTTGCTGTTCTACAAAGTTGTAAACATAATCAGTACTGTCATTAACATCTGCTTCCTGAGGTAGGAAGTCTTGTGTTAAATCATAAGCTAAAGCAGTATCATATTCTTCTTTCGTAATGTAATTTTCACGGTACATTCTGAATAACACTTCATCTTTACGACTCATACCTGCAGATAAATCTTCTTTAAGAGCACCTACTTGAGAATAAGGACTATAAACAATTGGATTTTGAGGCAGACCAGCAAGAAAGGCCGCTTGTGGCAAAGTCAAATCGATAGGATTTACTCCAAATATTCCCACTGAAGCTTCATTCAAACCAGCGATGTTTTGCCCTTTATTATTTCTACCAAAAGGGGAGACATTTAAATAGTTCTCTAAAATCTCTTCCTTTGAAAAGAAATTTTCAATACGGAAAGCTAATAAAATTTCATTTGCTTTTCGTTTAAAAGAGACTTCGTTTGTCAAAATCTGCTGTTTTACCAGCTGTTGTGTGAGTGTTGATCCCCCAGAAGTTGTACTGGCGCCTGTTACTTCTTGTGCCAATGCTCGAACGACTGCTTTTGGAACCACACCAGAGTGTTTATAAAAATATTCGTCTTCGGTAGCAATAATGGCTTCTTGAACTAACGGTGACATTTCGCTTAATGGAATTTCAGATCGTTTTAAATCTGTTTTTAAATCACTAATTTTTTCTCCAGTAGCGTAATACATTGAAGAGGTTGCTGATACATTTTCTATGTCAGCTTTCATTTCTTCATATGTGGGGATTTGTTCACCGGAAACAAGGTAAGCAAAATATCCTGCTCCTGCTCCACCAATAAGTGCACCGCCAATCAATAGGACAACGACCAATGTAATAATTAAATTTTTAATTACACTGTAGCCAACATTGAACCCAAATAGAAATTTAGCTAAGGTAGGTTTTTTGTCGTCTTTTTTAGCTTGTTCTCTTTTTTGAGAAGTCGTTGACTTTGTTTCTTTTGCAGTTGATTTTGATAAGGAAGCTGAGTGAGTTTGTCGATTAAAATATGTCTTTTTGAAAGAAATCCATTGTTTCTTTATGAATTGTATCAAGCTTAGAATAACTACTTTAATTTTCTCTAAAAATGACGATTCATTAGTATTTTGTGGACTATTCAAATTTAGTTCACCTCGTAAGATTATATTTTCGTTCTCTAATTACTTGGCTTATTATAACAAAAAGAAAGGAGAAAGAGCAATTTTTGAAAAAATATTGTAGAAATTTAATCAATTCTAAAGAAAGTATGTTTTAAAAGTGAAAAAAGGGTGAATATAAGAGTTATGTAAGAGAGTAGTGATTTTTTGATGAACGAATTCTAATTTAGTTGTTGACTTTTCTCATTGTATTTTTTATACTTATAAAAACAAATCTAACTATTGTGAGGGATTACTATGAACAATCATTTAATCAACCAAACACAATTGAATACATTTTACTTTAGCTATTTTAGAAGCTGTTTGTAGACATAATTCGTTATGGGTGCAAACAGGAAACAGAAATGTTTGTATCTATGATGGCTAAAGCAATTTGATTTGCTGAATATTTGCCACGTAGAGTTTATCTAAGTGGTGGATTAAATAAATTACTGTTTATTTTTACATAAAATAAGCACCCACTTAGATAAGGCTATCTCTAAGTGGGTGTTTTTTGTAGTATTAGAATTTTAAAAAATAAGGGGGATATAAAGATGAGAACAATTGGAATGAAGAAAAAAGTTATTTTAGGTTTAGCAACAGTTACTGCAGGTTTAGTATTAGGAGCATGTGGAAACACAAGTGAAAGTGCAGATTCAGAAATGATAAATGTTGGGATTTTGCAGTATATGGAACATGATTCTTTAACGCAAGCAAGAAAAGGATTTGTTAGTGAGTTAGAAGAAGCAGGCTATGTCGAGGGAGAAAATTTGACGTTAAATTATCAAAATGCTCAAGGAGACCAAGCGAATTTACAAAGTATGAGTGAAAGCTTAATTGGAGACAATGAAGTTATCTTATCTATCGCAACACCAGCTGCTCAGTCGCTTGCAACGAGTACCCAAGAAGAGCCCATTTTATTCACTGCAGTTACAGATCCGGTAGATGCTGGATTAGTTGCTGATAATGAAGCACCAGGTGGGAATGTAACTGGAACAAGCGATATGGTTCCAATTGAAGAACAAATTTCGTTGCTATTGTCTTTAGCACAAGATGCTGAAACTATCGGAATCATCTACAATTCCAGCGAGGCAAATTCAAAAATCCAGGCTGATTTAGCACAAGAGGCGATTGAGGCAGAAGGAGTAGAAGTGAAAGTATTGACAGTCACAACTACAAATGATGTACAACAAGTCATGACAACGTTGGCAAAAGAAGTTGATGCTGTATATATTCCAACGGATAATACACTGGCCAGCACAATGCCAACAGTTGGCGAAATTGCTGCAGAGTACAAATTGCCTGTTGTTCCAGGTTCTGCGGAAATGGTAGAAGCTGGAGGATTAGCAACTTATGGAATCAATTATGAAGAACTTGGACGTCAAACAGCAAAAATGGCTCTTGAAATTATTGAAGATGATGCAGATCCAGCAGAGATGGCAGTAGAAACGTCTACTAATTTAGAATTGGTTATTAACGAAGAAGTTGCAAAATCTTTAGGTATTGACCCTGAAAGTATCGTACTACCCGACTAAAGGGTAAAACATAAAGGAGCATGAGCATGGATATTATATTATCAAGTATTTCGCAAGGACTTTTATGGTCGATTATGGCGATTGGGGTTTATCTTACATTTAGAATTTTAGATATTGCAGATTTAACTGCTGAGGGAAGTTTTCCATTAGGTGCTGCCATTTGTTCGGTATCCATTGTTTCAGGAATCTCACCATTGTTAGCTAGTTTTCTGGCTTTGGTTGGGGGAATGCTTGCAGGAATCGTATCCGGTTTATTGCATACGAAACTTAAAATCCCGGCACTACTAACCGGGATTTTAACGATGACTGCTTTGTATTCTATTAATTTAAGGATATTAGGAAAAGCAAATGTCACTTTGTTGGGTCAAGATACATTGATGCGTACGTTACAATCGTTTGGATTAGAAAATCGTATGGCAGTTTTAGTCGTTGGGGGAGTAGCAGTTGTTTTAGTTATTTTAGTCCTATATTTATTTTTCAGTACTGAAATAGGGCTAGCGCTACGTTCTACTGGAGATAACGAAGCTATGAGTGAAGCAAATGGAATTCATACAGATACGATGAAAATCGTAGGGTACATGTTGTGTAATGGATTGATTGCTTTATCTGGTGCATTGATTGCCCAAAACAACGGCTATGCAGACATCAGTATGGGAATTGGAACGATCGTCATTGGATTAGCTTCAATCATTATTGGTGAAGTCATATTCCATCAGTTGTCTTTTGCCAAACGATTGATCACCATTGTGATTGGAGCAGTTGTTTATCGCCTAATTATTGACTTCGTATTGCAATTAGGAGTAGAACCACAAGATATCAAGTTATTCTCAGCCATTGTCCTAACAATTGCCCTTTCAACTCCTTTATTGAAAAAGAAACCAAAAAGGACTAAAAGAGTTGGTAAGAAAGGAGCAGAATTAGTATGACTGCAATTTTGGAATTAAGAGGTATTCATAAAAGTTTTGAAGTGGGTACTGTTAATGAGAACCACGTATTAAAAGGAATAGATTTGACAATCAAGAAGGAAGAATTTATTACGATTATCGGAGGAAATGGTGCTGGAAAGTCAACATTATTAAATAGTGTGGCTGGAACCTATGTAGTAGATGAAGGTTCTGTCTTATTGGACGGAAAAGATGCTACTAATAAAAGAACAAACGAAAGAGCAAAAGATATTGGGCGAGTTTTCCAAGACACAAAGATGGGAACGGCAACACGACTGACGATTGAAGAAAATTTAGCGGTAGCTTTTAAAAGAGGAAAAAAAAGAGGGTTAACACTTGGTGTGAAAGATAAGCAACGTGAAATTTTCAAAGAGCAACTAAAATTACTGGAACTAGGATTAGAAGACAGATTGAAAATGGAAGTCGGATTATTATCTGGTGGACAAAGACAAGCTTTGACATTACTGATGGCGACGATTGTTCCTCCTAAATTGCTTTTATTGGATGAACATACAGCGGCACTTGACCCTAAGACTAGTAAAATGGTGTTGAAGTTGACGGATAAAATTGTCCACGAAAAAAAATTGACTGCGATGATGATTACTCATAATATGGAAGATGCGATTGCTCATGGAACAAGATTGATCATGCTTCATAATGGGAAGATAGTAGTAGATGTTTCTGGGGAAGAAAAGAATCGTTTAACTGTACCAGATTTATTAGCTCTGTTTCAAAAGAATAGTGGTGACACAGTTACAGAAGATGCATTGATATTAGGGTAACAAAAAAGAACGGAAACTAATTAGTTTCCGTTCTTTTTCAATTTATTATACTGATGCTGGAAGTTTTTCTCCAATTACAGCTAAGCGCTCAGCAACTTCTTCTTGGCTTAAGCTGTTACGTTTTACATACAAGTTGGCAGGCGCTACACGGCATTCATGACAGCAACCACGCATATATTTATGTTCATTTTCTTCTGAAGATAAAATTTGACGATTACAAGCTGGATTTGCACAGTTCACGTAACGTTCACAAGGAGTGCCATCAAACCAGTCACGACCAACAATTACATGTTCTTTTTGATTAACTGGGACACTGATGCGTTCATCAAATACATACATTTGACCATCCCACAAATCACCTTGAACTTCTGAATCTTTTCCATAAGTAGCGATTCCTCCATGTAATTGTCCAACATCTTTAAATCCTTCTTTAACTAGCCAACCGGAGAATTTTTCACAACGAATTCCACCAGTACAGTATGTTACAACTCTTTTATCCATGAATTGTTCCTTATTATCACGGATCCATTGAGGAAGTTCTCTAAATGTTCTGATTTCTGGACGAACGGCTCCTCTAAAGTGACCTAAATCGTATTCATAATCATTGCGGGCATCGATGACGATGGTATTTTCATCAAGAATAGCTTCACGGAATTCTTCAGGGTTTAGGTATTCACCTGTTACTTCATTAGGGTCGATGTCATCTTCTAAGTTTAGAGATACAAGTTCAGGGCGTAGACGTACAAACATTTTTTTGAAAGGCGCACGTTCTTCTTCATCTACTTTAAAAACTAGGTCTGAAAAACGAGAATCAGCATGCATTTCATCAATGTATTGTTGTGTTTGGTCATAAGTACCTGCAATAGTACCGTTTATACCTTCTTCAGCAATTAAAATTCTTCCTTTTAAACCAACTTCTTTACAAAACTCCAAATGTTTTGCAGTATATTCTTCTGGATTTTTGATATGAACATATTTATAGTAAAGTAAAACACGGTAATCTTTAGACATAGTAAATCCTCCTAATTTGATTCATAACACTAGGTAGACGGACTACCTGAAAGTTAATCTATACTAACAATACATTATACACTAATAAAATAATAGAAATCAATACCTCAAAAAAAAGGATGTGTTTTAATGGAAAGATGCAATTGGGCAACAACAACGGAATTAATGAAGAAATACCATGACGAAGAGTGGGGAAAACCACTGCACGATGATCAAGCTTTATTTGAACTGCTGATTCTAGAAACAATGCAAGCAGGCTTAAGTTGGTCTACCATTTTAGCTAAAAGAGAAAATTACCGGAAAGCATTAGATGGATTCAATCCCGAAAAAATTAGTCACTATAATCAAAAGAAAATAGAAGAATTGCTTTCAAACCCTGGTATCATAAGAAATAAGTTGAAAGTAGCTTCTATTATTAAAAATGCAATAGCCTTTCTAAAAGTAAAACAGGAATACAGCTCATTTGATCAATACATTTGGTCATTTGTAGAAGGAGAGCCAATCGTAAATCATTTTAAGAACGTCGAACAACTGCCAGCTAAGACAGAACTATCCACTAATTTATCTAAAGATATGAAAAAAAGAGGATTTTCATTTGTTGGACCAATAACGTGTTACGCATTTATGGAAGCGGCTGGTTTAGTAAATGATCATAGCGATAATTGTTCATTTAAATGAAAGGCGGTTTATTTGACACACAGTTGTAATATAAACGATACGATTCTATCACATAGATTATGCTATACTAAAGTCCGTTAAGAAATCGGTTAAAATAGACTTTTAATCAAATCGTAATCTGGAGGGGTAAAAAACGTGAATAAAAAACTAGTAACTATTGCAATCCTAGGAACCATGACCTTTAGTTCTCTTATATTACCAACTGCCGTTAGCGCTGAAACTACTACAAATAAACTTACTGAATCTGAACAACAAGTAACCCAAACACAAGAAGCAATTGAAGCGGCTCAACAAGAAGTTGATGCTCTACAAACTCAATCAAGCGAAACAGAAGCAGAATTAGCAGCTATTACTAATTCAATCGATTCAAACAAAGGTAAAACTGATTCATTATTAGCAGAAATTGAATCATCTCAAAAAGAAAAACAAACTTTAGAAAATGAAATTAAATCTCTTGAAGAAAAAATTGAACAACGTAGTAAACAACTTGAAGATCAAGCCCGTACAGTACAAGTCAATGGAGATACAAAAAACTACATAGAATTTGTTATTGAAGCTGATTCAATGTCTGACGTAATTGGACGAGTAGATGTAGTCACTGATTTAGTAAAAGCAAATAAAGATCTTGTTCAAGCACAAGCAGATGATAAAGAATCAGTAGTAGAAAAGAAAGAAAAAACGGAACAATCAATTGTTCAACAAAATGCCCTTGCAGCGCAACTTGAAAATGCAAAAGCTGAAATGGAACAACAATTATTAGAAAAAGAAGTTGTGGTTTCTCAACTAGCAATTGAAACAGCGAGTGCACAATCAGATAAAGATAAATACACTGCTCAAAAAGCTGAAGCTGAAAGTCAAGTAGCTGAATATACTGCTGCCCAAGAAGCAGCAGAGTTAGCTGTATTGGCAAGTTATGAAGCAGCAGAAACTGAAGAACCAATTGTAGAAGAAACTTCTGAAACTGAAGAAGTGGTAGTTGCAGAATCAAGTGAGTCTGTTGAAGAACCTCAAGTAGTAGAAGAAAGTGAAGTCGTAGCTTCTACTCCAACAGAGACTACTAAGAAAACTGAGAATGCACCAACTACAGCAAAAGCGCCAGTAAAAACACCAGCAAAAACAGAAATAAAAGCACCAGAAAAAACAAAAGCACCAGTAAAAACAGAGACTAAGGCACCAGCGAAAACACCTGAGGCTCCTAAACCTACAACGCCAGCACCGTCTACAAGTGGCGGTACATCTTGGTCAAAATTGCAACCACATGCAACTAGTGTGATGGGTACACCATATTTATGGGGTGGAACAACAACCAGTGGATTTGACTGTTCTGGTTTTACTTCATATGTATTTGCAAAAATTGGAATCTCTTTGCCACGTACAGCAGCTGCACAATATGCATCTTCTACTAAGGTGTCAAATCCACAACCTGGAGATTTAGTTTTCTTTAGCAGTGGCGGATCAATTACTCATGTAGGAATCTATGTTGGAAATGGTCAATTTATTGGATCACAAAGTAGTACAGGCGTTGCTTACACTTCAGTTAGTTCTTCTTATTGGGGACCTAAACTTGTAGGATATGGACGTTACTAAAAGACACAAAAATTCGTTACCCACTGGGTAACGAATTTTTTTATTGTTTTAACTAATAAGTAAGCTTTGTTTAGTTGTAGAACTAAACTAGTTTTCCACTAGGGAATGTCTTTTTGTAGCAATAAAAGTGAGCTTAAGTTAAACTAACTATATAAAAAAACAAGGTTTATTAGAAGTGGGAAAGGTTGATGGAAAATGAAAAAAGCTGTATTGATCGTAAATCCTTCTTCTGGTGGAGAAAAAGGGAGTGAGTATTCTAAGCTTGCTTTAGAAACATTAGAACGACTATATGATGAAGTTGTACTTAAGGAAACAACAAAGGGTGGCGATGCTGAAGCATTTGCTAAATCTGCTGCTAAAGAAAGAGTGGAAGCAATTTTTGTGATGGGCGGTGATGGAACTGTCAATGAAAGTATAAGTGGCCTAGCTGAAGAAGAGTACCGTCCAAAATTGGGTATTATCCCTTTAGGTACAGTTAATGATTTAGGACGTGCATTAGGTATTCCACTTGACCCAGCAACAGCCATTCGGATGCTGCCAGATGCAATCACAAAAAAATTAGATATTGGAAAAGTAAATGATACTTATTTTGTAGATGTCATTGCCATTGGGAAAATTCCTGAAGCTGTTAAAAACGTAGGTGCGGACCAAAAAACAAGATTAGGTTCATTAGCCTATTTTATTGAAGGAGCAAAGGCATTAAGCGATGGTCAAAGTTATACATTTAAATTAGAATTAGACGATGAGGTCTATGAACAAGAATCTAGTTTAGTGCTTATCGCATTGACGAATTCTGTAGGAGGATTTGAAAACATGTTACCTCATGCAAAAATTGACGATGGCTACTTGCATTTAATCGTATTAAAAGGCAAAACGTTGATGGACAAGCTTAAATTAGTTCCCAAAATAGTCTCAGGAAATGCGAGTGATGCAAATGAAACACTGTATAAAAAATTTAAATCAGGAAAAGTCTCTGTTTCTGAAGAAGATAATCAAGTGATGAGCAATATTGACGGAGATGAAGGGGATAAGCTTCCTCTTAATGTTCAAGTTTTACCCAGCCATATTACTATTTTTGTTCCAAAGGATACAAAAGAAGAATAAAAAAAGAACTACGATAATCGTTTAAACGATTGTCGTAGTTCTTTACTATTATTTAATGTACTCTTCTGTTAATTCCATAAAAGTAGAGACATCGGTTTTCATGATGGCGATACCAGCTTCCCAGAAATCAGGTTTTGTTAGGTCTACAGCTAAATGCTTCTTAGCTAGGTCCTCAGTAGACATAGAAGCTGTATCTCTTAATAATGCGATGTATTTATCTTCAAAACCAGCTCCTTCTTCTAATGAACGAGCATAGATTCCTAAACTAAATAAATAACCAAACGTATACGGGAAATTATAAAAAGGAACGTCAGCAATGAAGAAGTGAAGTTTACTAGCCCAAAAGTGAGGATGATATTCACTTAATGAATCTTGATAAGCTTCTTTTTGCGCTTCTTCCATCAATTCACTAAGTCGTTCATCTGTAACGATTCCATTTTGACGTTCACTATAAAAACTGGTTTCAAATAAGAAACGAGCATGGATATTTAAAAACATAGCTAAGGCATTTTGTATTTTAGTATCCAATAAAGTGATTTTCTCTTCTTTTGAAGCAGCTTCTTTAACGGTAGCATCAGATACAATAAGTTCTGCGAAGGTACTAGCAGTTTCAGCAACGTTCATGGCATATTGCTGATTAAGAGTCGGCAAATCAGTCATAACATGACTATGAAAAGCGTGACCCAATTCGTGGGCTAAAGTCGATACTTCGCTAGGTGATTCAGCATAAGTCATAAAAATACGAGATTCTTTGCTTTCTGGCAACTCTGAACAGTAACCACCAGGTCTTTTTCCGCTACGATCTTCGGCCTCAATCCAGTTATGATCAAAAGCATATTGAGCAAAGTCAGCCATTTTTCCACTGAATTTCCGGAAATTTTCAACGATAAAATCAGCCCCATCATCATATGGATAGACTTTAGCTGTTGCGTCGCCAATGATTACGGGTGCTTCTGTATCTTGCCAAGACAACTTATCTTTTCCGAGTAATTGAGCTTTTCGATTTAAATAATCAATAAAAGGTTGTTTCTGCTCACTAACTGCTTTCCACATCGTATCTAAGGTTTCTTGCTTCATTCGATTGTATTCTAATGGACGTTTCAAGAAATCTTTCACACCATGAGCTTTATAATCAGCTAAGCGAAAACCAGCTAAATGGTTTAACGTGTCGCTAAATAAAGGAGCCATACTTCCCCATGTTTCTTCCCACTTTTTGAATAATTGCTCACGAACAGCTGTATCAGGATCGGTATTCATTTTATTGTAAGCTTGTCCGGCAGATAAAAGGCGAACTTGTCCTTCGCTGTCTTCAAAAGGAATTTCAATTGTTGCTACTAATGAATCATAATGGTCGCTCCAGCCTTGAAATCCATCGATAGAAAGAGCATTAATCAAGGATTCTTCTGCTTCGCTTAACAGTTCTTTGCCTTGTGTACGCGTTTCATTTAGACTAAAGTCTATCTCTTTAAAAGCAGGTAGTTCAATTAATTCATTCCATTTATCATCCGGCATAGCAACCATTTTTTTGGTTAAAATGGTTTGAAGAGTACTGAAGGCACTATTTAGTTCAAAGACTTGTCCCAAAATAGCTCCTGCTTGTTTATCAGATACATCTGCAGATTGAACCGCTTCTATAAAGGTGAAAACTTGCGAAAGTCCTTTTGATAGTTCTTCTTGAACCAATAAGATATCAGACAAACTTTTAAAGAATGGGCTGTCTTCTTCTGTATCCCATTGAGTAACTAGACGAGTTAATTCATCTAACTGACCTCGAATGGTATCTAACTTTTCTTTTAATTGAGGGGAACTGCTGCCGCCTGGGAAAATAGATTCAAGATCCCATGTCATACTGTATTTCATATCGTAACATCCTTTCGAGTTCTGAATACATTTATTATACTCTAGTTTGCGGTAGTTTTAAAACCAACAATAAGTCAAAGTAGCTAATTTTATAAAGCGACTTGAAAATAACTACCAAAATCAATTTTAGTTCATGTAAAATAGAAACAGATAACGTGATGATGGATGAAATAAATTAAAAAAATTAGGAAGAAGGAAAATAAGAATGCGATCTACTGTAAAAGACAATATTTTTATTATACTTGCACTGATAATTATGGCTGGATTATTCTATAGTTCTTCTCAGCCATATGGAGAACAATCGTTAACAGGTGTGTTGGATACCTTCTTAGCTAAAGAACCACTGAAAGGCGTATTAAGCCATATCCAATTTAATTATGCAGGTAGTGAAGTGAGCATTGCCGCCCAAGGATATAGTTCATTTGTGGAATTTTTCATTCGAAAATTAGCCCATTATGGAATTTATTTTTTATTAGGATTGTGCTGGTTTTTAGGATTAAAAAATAAAATGACTAGTATTGGATTAGCAGCATTTGTAGCGTGGTTATTAGCAGCGGGGTATGCCGCATTTGATGAATTTCATCAAAGTATTACGCCAGACCGAACACCATTGATGGAAGATGTCATCTTAGATGCAACAGGTGCTCTTACAAGTATTCTTTTAGCATTGGTATTTTTTTTGTTTATTTCTAAAAAGAAACAGACTAAACAATCATTTAAAAAATCTAAGCGGTAGCGAATACATACGAATAGTTGCTCTACAACAGGATTTTTGATAAAATAAGTAGGGCTATTTATTCTAGCTTATTACACTTATACTATGAAATGGGGAGTTTGGAGTGTCAGGACATTCAAAATGGAGTAATATCCAAGGGCGTAAAAATGCTCAAGATGCAAAACGCGGAAAAATATTTCAAAAAATATCAAGAGAAATATACATGGCTGTAAAAAGTGGTGGGCCTGATCCAAACTTGAACCCTTCATTACGTATGGTGATGGACAAGGCTAAGTCTAATAATATGCCAAATGATAATGTTGAACGTGCTATAAAAAAAGGCAGCACAACAGGTGAAAATGAGAACTATGATGAAGTCATTTATGAAGGGTATGGACCAAAAGGGACAGCTGTCTTGGTACATACGTTAACTGACAATTTAAACCGTACTGGAACAAACATCCGTGTGGCATTTAATAAAAATGGTGGGTCACTAGGTGAAAAAGGATCTGTTAGCTACATGTTTGATCGCAAAGGGTATATCGCAATTGAACGTGAAGGATTAGATGTAGACGAAGATACGATGTTAATGAGCGTTTTAGAGGCTGGCGGAGATGAAATGGAAACGTCGGATGAAGTATTTGAAATTTACACTGATCCTTCTGATTTGCCAGATGTGCGTGATGCTTTAGAAAAAGAAGGCTACACATTAGCGCAAGCTGAAGTAACGATGATTCCACAAACAACAGTTCAGTTGCCAGAAGATAAAAAAGCCTTATTTAATCAAATGATTGATAAACTTGAAGAAGATGATGACGTTTCTGAAGTTTTTCACAACGCTGAATTGTAAATAACAAACTAAAAATATTTCTGGTTAAAATAAAAAAATTAGCAGTGTAAATTCCTTTTGTGGACTTACATTGTTAATTTTTTTTATTTATTTTTCCAATCTCTTACTAATGATACAAAACATTTTTAAAATAGCTGAAAAATAACGAAATCCATTATTAATTACATACACTTAAACTAAGAACATTAAAAGAATAGTGTGAAAGGAGGATCAAGAATGGAAATTGAAGAGTTTGCTCAATATATCATTGTAAAAGCTCAAGAAATAGGAACAAGCGACATTCATATTTTACCTGAGGAACATCACTACAGTTTGTACTTTCGAATTGGTGGAAAAATGAGTTTTTGGAATAGTGTACCCGAGGAAAATGGGAAACGGGTTATCTCCTATTTTAAATATTTATCAAATATGGATGTAGGAGAGCGAAGAAAACCTCAAAGTGGAGCTTCACAACTGCTAATGGATGGAAAGGCTACATCTTTACGGTTTTCTACAATTACAAATTTTCGTGCTCAAGAATCGATGGTAATCAGAATTTTAAATCAATCTGCTCATTTATCGTTATTGAAAACAACCTATTTTAAAAAGGAAGTACAATTGATTGAGAAATTGGCTCAGTTTAATAGTGGATTGCTGATTTTTTCAGGACCAGTTGGGTCAGGAAAAACAACAACGATGTATCAACTTGTTCGTGAAAGCTATTTGATAAGTAAACAACAAGTCATTACCGTGGAGGATCCGGTAGAGATTGAAGAACCGTTATTTTTACAAACACAGGTGAATGAAAAAGCCGGAATTACTTATGAGACCCTTTTAAAGTCTAGTTTACGGCACCATCCAGATACTATTATTATTGGTGAAATAAGAGATGAAGAAACAGCGAAAATGGTTATTAGAGGAGCTCTAACAGGACATCTGATAATTGCAAGCGTTCATGCTAAAAATACTGTAGGGGTCGTTTCTCGGCTGTTAGAACTAGGTGTAACACAAGAACAACTAAAACAAACTTTGTTGGGTGTGGTATTTCAAAAGTTGATTCCAAAATATTGCCCATTTTGCAATGGAGACTGTGACCCAGCATGCGCGCACATCAACCTATATGAAAAAAGAGCGATTTTATACGATGTTTTATCGAGAAAAGAGCTCAAACAATTTCTCGCTCAGACGCACTCAGAAGAAGAAATCCAAGAAAAACAAACGAGATCTTTTAACTTATTACTAAGAAAGGCGTATGCATATGGCTATGTCAGTGAAAAAAATTATATCCAATTCCAGATTCCTTAAAAAGAAATCATTGGCTGTCCAGGCATCCTTTTTAATTAAACTTTCTGCACTGATGACAGAAGGATTCTCTTTAAAAGAGGCTTTGTTATTTTTAAAAATGATTTTACCAAAAGAAGTCCAATGGATTCAATCGATTCTTGAAGAACTAGAAAATGGCGAACGGTTTGACAATAGTTTAAAACAACACGGTTTCTCTGAACGAATCTCTTCTCAAATTTATTTATCTTTTATCCATGGGAATCTGACAGAAGCATTGGCAGCCAGTGGGAACTACTTAGAAGAAAAAGAAAAGCAGCGAAGCCAATTAACTAAATTGTTGCAGTATCCTATTTTTTTATTGCTGTTTATGATTGGTATTTTAATGGCTATTCGATTTATGATATTACCCAATTATGAACAAATGAATGCGAATCAGGGTTCTATTATTAATACATTTTCAATAGGATTTATTTATTATTTCCCGACCTTTTTAGGCATTCTTACAGTGATTGTTTGTCTAATGATTTTAGTGATTCGTCACCAGTTGGGGAAACAAACTGCACTTCAACGCACCGTTTTATTTATGAAAATTCCGATTCTCTCAACACTATTAAGACTCTACTACACAAATTTATTTAGTTATGAATGGAGCCAATTATTAAAAAGCGGTCATCAAATGAATAAGATTATTGAATTAATGCAGACGAAGGAAACAACTCAACTGATGCAAGAAGTAGCTTGCAAGATGGAAAAAGAGCTGAGGACGGGTCGAGATTTTAAAGAATCGATGAGTAGTTTTACTTTTTTTAATCGTGAACTAGGATTTATTATCATGCATGGCGAAGCGACCAGGCGATTAGGAATCGAATTAGCTGTGTATGCCCAGGATTGTCAATTAAGATTAACAATGCAGATCCAAAAGTTACTTGGTTACATCCAACCAATCATTTTTTTAGTTATTGCTTTTTTTATTATGTGTGTTTATTTAGCTTTATTATTGCCAACATTTTCTATGATGGAGGGGATTCTATGAAGAAGAAAAAAAGGCTGAATCAAAAAGGATTTACACTTATTGAAATGGTAATGGTTTTATTTATTATTTCAGTATTGATGCTGCTTATTGTTCCAAATGTAGTGAAACAAAAAGATTCCATTGATATTCAAGGAACAGAAGCCTTAGTGACCGTTATCCAAACACAGGTAGAGCTCTATGAATTAGATGGTCAAGAAGTTGCTGTTTCCTTAGATTCCTTACAGCAACAAGGCTATTTAACTGCTAAACAAGTTAAGCAAGCCACCGCAAAATCTATTACTATTACGAATGGTATCGTAAGTTCGAGTAAAAATGAATGAAATCTTTAAACGAAAAAGGCATGCTGCTTTTTGAGATGCTTCTTGTCCTATTTGTTGCAGCAGTTTTAGTACTGATTCCAACTATTTATACCAAACAAACCAAAAAACAGTTAGAAAATCAGTTGTTTATTGAAGAATTTCAAAGTCATATGACGGCTATTCAAAATTATGCTGTTTTATCTGGACAAGTGACTATGATGACCGTGTCTTCTCAATATAAAACTGTTCAATTTAAAGTTATTGGAGATGAGCAGAATGAATTAAATCAACTGATTTATTTACCAGAAACAATCACAACTCCTACGCATAAAAATTATCATTTTAATGGATACACCGGAAATTTAAGGATTTTTGATACATTGGTTTTTTATATCAACCAAGAAAGACACACGATGACTTTTCAGTTAGGAAGTGGCAGATATAAATGGCAATAAGAAATTAAATCAAAAGGGGTATCTATTGATTGAAAGTTTAGTAGCTTTTTCTGTAGTGAGTTTGTGCATCGCTATTTATATTCCATTCATTGTAGGTATGCTAAAAAAAGTAGACGCAGAAAAAACAGCTGTTGAAATGCATCGCATCCAATATGAGCAAATACAAAAAATCGAACAACAGCAAGCAATAGATCCTATTTGGAAAACAGGAGGAAAGACTTTTACTATTAAACAACTAAGAAATACTAGTCAAAAAGGGGTACGGATAAACTATGAAAAAGAAGAAGTTTTTATTGAAGTCCGTTCTTTTCAAACGTTTAGCCCATGATCAAAAAGGATTTACATTAATAGAAGCTTTAGCAGCTTTATTTATTTTGGTACTCTGTATTGCTCTCTTAAATGTTGTCACAACGCAATACAAAACGATTCGTAAGCAAACTTTCGAAGATCGACAGCTTGAATGGCATATGTTCTTGAATCAATTCGAGTACAGTTTGGAAGGTCTCGTTTTGGTCAATACAAAACCTAATGAACTGCAATTTAAAATGTTAGATGAGAAAGGGCAATTTAAAGAGATGATCTATTATGAAAAACATGATAATTTAGTTAGGCGTCGAACGGGATCGGGAGGTCATCATCCTATGTTGATGAAAGTAAAATCGATTAATTTTGTTCAAAAAAAATTATTTTTAGAGATGACAGTAACTTTTTCAAATCAAGAAACCTATCATGCGCAACTAAGTATCAATCGTAACCTAGTGGGTATTCAAGATGAATGAAAAAGGTGCTGTGTTGCCCTCTGTAATGGTATTTCTTTTACTTATGAGCATTATGATTTTAGGCACGAATAGAGTTTTTGAGAATCAAATGAATCAGTTAAGAATGACGAAGCACTATTATGAAGTAGAAAGTATGCTGATTTTATCTAAGATAGAACTCAATCGTCAATATGATGTAGATAAAGAAATTCAAAAAGGCATTGTTACATTTCCTAATGGAACAGTGACTATTCAACGAAAAGAAGCTGATGTATTCATCTTAAATGGGACGCTTAAAAATGTTTTTTCAAAACAGCTAGAAGTCCAACTAACTCCGCAGATAGTTGAAGAACTAAAGGTCAAAGAAGAAAAAGAAATAAGTCACGACTTACCCATTGAAAAGTAGCATAGAAGAAAGTGAAGTAACCTCATGGCAAGCTTGGATGAGGTTATTTCTTTTTGTGGTCGTATTTGATATACTATTTGAATAGAAGCGGCTAATTCAACCAATAAATTAGATACATATAAGAGAAGGAGTGAGGAATAGTGACTAAATTAATTAAATTACGTGAAGGCATGAAAAAAAGAGGGATTGATGCATTATTAGTAACTAGTCCTTATAATTTGCGTTATATTTCAAACTTTACAGGTACAACAGGTTTAAGCTTGATTACACTGGATAAAGCTTATTTTGTGACGGATTTTAGATATACTGAACAAGTAGCAACTCAAGCGGTAGGATTTGAAATCGTTACTAATGTGGGGCCAATTTTTAATGAGGTAGCAAGATTAGTAGACGAAAATAGAATTGAAAAGTTAGGTTTTGAACAGGATTTTGTTACGTTTAGTACATTTGAATTACTAGAACAAATTATTTCAGGTGAATTGATCCCTATAACTGGATTGATTGAAGAACTTAGAGAAGTTAAAAGTAAAATGGAAATTGAAACTATTAAAAAAGCATGTTCTATTTCTGATGCAGCTTTCAAGTATATTCTAGGAGAGATCAAACCTGGAATGACAGAAATCGAAGTAGCTAATCTATTAGATTTTCATATGCGCGGTTTAGATGCAACTGGAGTTTCATTTGAAACGATTGTTGCTAGTGGTATTCGTTCAGCCATGCCTCACGGGGTAGCAAGTCATAAGAAAATTGAAACAGGTGATTTTGTAACAATGGATTTTGGTTGTTACTATGAAGGGTATGTTTCGGATATGACGAGAACAATTGCAGTAGGTGAACCAAGCGAAAAGTTAAAAGAAATTTATGCTATTACATTAGAAGCACAATTGAAAGTTATTGATGCAGCTAAACCAGGCATGACTGGGGTTCAATTAGATGCTATTGCTCGCGACCATATTGCTAAATATGGTTATGGTGAAGCCTTTGGCCATTCAACAGGACATGGTATTGGATTAGAAATTCATGAAGGACCAAACGTTTCTAAGTTAGCAGAAAAACGTTTTGTACTTGGTAATGTCATTACCAATGAACCCGGGATTTATCTGCCAGGCATTGGCGGAGTAAGAATTGAAGACGATTTAGTGATTACTGAAAATGGAAATGAAGTCATCACTCACTCTCCAAAAGAACTTATCATATTATAACGTGATTTAAATCGACAATTTATTAGGCAGAACACTGAAAAAATGATACACTTATATAGAAAATAGGAACGGACTCATAGGAGGAAATTAAATGATTTCAGTAAATGATTTTAAAACAGGTTTAACAATCGAAGTAGACGGTTCAATTTGGCGTGTTGTCGATTTTCAACATGTAAAACCAGGTAAAGGTGCTGCTTTTGTACGTTCTAAACTTAAAAATTTACGATCTGGTGCAGTACAAGAAAAAACTTTCCGTGCAGGAGAAAAAGTTAAAAAAGCTCAAATCGATAATAAAAAAATGCAATATTTATATGAAAGTGCTGGCGCATATGTATTTATGGATAATGAGTCATATGAACAAATCGAAATACCTGGTGATTCTATTGTTGAGGAATTAAAATATTTGAAAGAAAATATGGAAGTTCACATTTTAATGTATGATACAGAAGTATTAGGTGTTGAATTGCCAAATACAGTACAATTACGTGTAGCTGAAACTGAACCTGGTATTCGTGGGGACACTTCTTCAGGTGGAACAAAACCAGCAATTTTAGAAACTGGAACATCCGTAAATGTCCCTTTCTTTATTAATGTGGATGATGTGTTGATTGTCAATACTCAAGATGGTTCTTACGTTTCTCGTGCATAATCATTCAATTTTAAAATGAAATTAGTAAATATAGGAGGTTTGCCAAATGGCTGAAGAATCGACAGTTGCAATAAATGATACTAAAGGTACACTTGGAGAAATTGAAGTAGCTCCTGAGGTAATTGAAGTGATTTCTGGTATTGCTGCAAACAAAGTAGATGGAGTCTATGCAATGCAAGGAAAACTTGCTTCTGGTGTTTCTGAATTATTTGGTCGAGTAGACCACAAAAAAGGTGTTCATTTAACATCTGATGAAGATGGCTTGAAAGTAGATATTTATTGCTACTTTATTTATGGCGTATCGGTACCAAAAGTTGCTTTAGAAATTCAAGAAAAAGTAAGAGAACAATTACTACAAATGACAGATATAACATTAGCTGAAGTAAATGTTCATATTGTAGGAATTGTCCCAGAAAAAACAGAATTGCAAGAATTATTAGATCTTGATCAAGAAGAAGATGGTGACGAATAGTGAGTTTAACACGACGTGATATTAGAGAAAAAGCCTTACAATCACTTTTTCAACTTTCTGCTAATGAAGAGTTATCAAAAGAAGAAGCTATGCAACAAGCGTTGACTAGTGAAGCTGAGTTAGCTGATGAAGTTGAAACAGTTCTGGTACCAAGTTATTTAGACTTACTTGTATCAGGTGTATTGGAAAAACAAGATGAAATCGATGAAAAAATCAAAGCTCACTTAGAGAATTGGTCCCTAAATCGTCTTGCTAAAACAGATTTAATGATTATTCGAATTGCAATCTTTGAGATGATGTATGTTTCAGATGTACCAGACAGAGTTGCGTTGAATGAAGCACTAGAAATTACCAAAAAGTACAGTGATGAAAAATCCAGAAAATTTGTTAATGGTGTTTTAGCAAACATAGTAAATGAGAACAGTGAAGATGAAGCTGAATAAGCTTTGTTTTCACTGTTTTTTTGCTTAAGTTACACTATATAAAAAGTTTCACGAGACAGATTTGATGGTGTATCTGATCTAATTCTTATGATAAGATAGATAGGGTAAAGTCTAGTTACTTCAAGTGAGATGAAAAGGATGGGATTCTTTATGAGCGCAACAATCATGAGTGGTAAAACATTGGCCGATGAAATGACGATTGAGATGCAAAATGATGTCAATCAACTCAAGGAAAAAGGAATTACCCCTGGTTTAGTTGTATTATTAGTTGGTGAAGATCCTGCAAGTCAAACGTATGTAAGAAACAAAGAAAAACGTGCAAAAGCATTAGGATTTCATTCACTCGTTAAACGCTATCCAGCAGATATAACAGAAGAAGAATTATTAAATGAAGTTAATCACTATAATGAAGATCCAGCCTTTCATGGCATATTAGTGCAGTTGCCATTACCGAAACAAATTGATTCAGATAAAGTAGTAAATGCAATTGATTCTATAAAAGATGTGGATGGTTTCCATCCTATAAATATGGGGAAATTACTAATAGGGAAACCAGATAAGATACCGTGTACACCTTACGGTATTATGAAATTGTTGGAACGTTATCAGGTAGAAATTGATGGTAAAACAGCAGTAATGATAGGACGTAGCAATATCGTTGGAAAACCAATGGCTCAACTTTTAATGATGAAGAATGCAACAGTAACTATTGCTCATTCTAGAACAAAAGATTTAGCTGCACTAGCCCGTACAGCTGATATTTTAGTTGTAGCAATCGGTAGAGGTCATTTTGTAACAAAAGAGTTTATCAAACCTGGTGCTGCAGTAATTGATGTAGGAATGAACCGTGATAAAAACGGGAAATTAATTGGTGATGTCAAAAGTGACGAAGTAGCTGAAGTTGCAGGTTACTTAACTCCTGTTCCTAAAGGAGTAGGACCCATGACTATCACTATGCTGCTATATCAAACGATTGAAAGTGCAAAAAAGATTAACGCATTACCAAAAAAAATGTAAGGCATAAGAATCGTTCTTTAAATGGCTGAGAATAAGCCAAATTTAACGATAATTAAAAACAACAAATAAAGAGCTGTTTTCAATTTATGCAATGCTGCTAAGAGGAGTGAATAAATTGTCAAATGATTACTTGACGGTCACCGCATTGACTAAATACATTAAACGAAAATTTGAACGTGACCCTTATTTAGAACGAATCTATTTGACAGGAGAAATTTCTAACTTTCGAAATAGGGCAAATGCCCATCAATACTTCAGTTTAAAAGATGATCATGCCAAAATTTCTGCAATTATGTTTAAAGCAGCGTTCCAAAAACTTAAATTCACTCCTGAAGAAGGAATGAAAGTATTGGTCATTGGACGAATTTCGTTATATGAGGCAAGCGGAAATTATCAAATAACGATTGAACATATGGAGCCAGATGGAGTTGGTGCTCTCTACCAAGCTTTAGAAGAGATGAAGAAAAAATTAAAAAATGAAGGACTTTTTGATGCACCAAAACAATTGATCCCTACTTTTCCTAAACGAATTGCAGTAGTAACGAGCCCAAGCGGCGCAGTTATAAGGGATATTATGACTACAATAAAAAGACGATTTCCTATTGTTCAATTGGTTATTTACCCTACTCTTGTACAAGGAAATAAAGCGGCAGATGCAATTGTAGCGAGCATCCGTATGGTAGAAGAAAAAGGTGATTTTGACACAATGATCCTTGCACGTGGTGGAGGTTCGATTGAAGATCTATGGCCTTTCAATGAGGAGAAAGTTGCACGTGCGATATTTGAAGCTCAAACACCGATCATTTCTTCTGTAGGGCATGAAACAGATACGACCATTGCTGATTTAGTGGCAGATGTGCGTGCAGCAACTCCAACTGCAGCAGCAGAAATTTCTGTTCCTTTGTTGTCTGAAGAATTGATCAAAATTGAACAATTAAAATTGCGTCTTGTTCAAAGCTATGCGCGAAAAGTGGAAATATTAAATCAACGGTTAACGAGCCAATTAAATTCTTATATTTTTAATCAACCGCAGCGGTTATATGAGGGGTATGCTCAAAAGCTAGATTTGTTAACTGAGAGGCTCGTTCGAGCAATGGAAGAAAAAAACCAGCAATTAAAAAACGACCTTAATGTTCATATGCTTCAATTAAACGCACAAAATCCGACACAGTTAGTTAAACAAAAGCATAGTGACTTAAATGTGATGAACAAGCAATTGACGACTCAAATGGAATGGTATATGGAAAATCAGACTAAACGATTTCAATATGCTGTTCAATCGCTGGATTATTTAAGTCCTTTAAAAATTATGAATCGTGGATACAGTTATGCAACAAAAGATGGAAAAGTTATTAAAGACAGTAAACAAGTGGAAGTAGAAGATAAGATACACATTCATTTGCACAAGGGAACTTTTGAGGCAAAAGTGATAAAGAAAGAAGAGGAATCTAAATGAGTACAGCAAAGAAATTAAAATTCGAAGAAGCAATGCAGCAATTAGAAGAAATCGTAACAAACTTGGAGCGTGGAGATGTTCCGTTGGAAGAAGCGTTGGATCAATTTCAAAAAGGAGTTAGTTTAAGTAAATTTTGTAAGGAAACTCTACAAAATGCAGAACAAACCCTAACGAAAATAGTAGATGAAAACGGCAAAGAAAAATTATTTGAAGATGAAAATGAAAGTGAAAGTAATTAAGAAAAGAGGGTCAATATGAATTTAAAGTCATTTAAAGATAAAGTGATTCCATCATTTGAAGAGGAAATGCTCGGATATATTGGGGAAAATGGCATTAAAAAAGCCCCATTGCATGAAGCCATGTTTTATTCCTTGGAAGCTGGTGGAAAAAGAATTCGACCTTTGCTTCTTTTAGCAACGATTCAATCGTTGGGCGGCGATATTAGAAAAGGATATGCCGTGAGTGCTGCTTTAGAGTTTATTCACACGTATTCCTTGATTCATGATGATTTACCAGCTATGGATAATGATGATTTGCGTAGAGGAAAACCGACAAGTCATATTGTTTATGGTGAAGATACAGCAATTTTAGCTGGTGATGCTTTGCTAACACAAGCTTTTGAAATTATTGCTGTATCAGATGCTTCTCCAGAAAAAAAAGTGAAATTAATTCTAGCATTAGCAAAATCAGCTGGTCCAGAAGGTATGATTTTGGGGCAAATGGCGGATATCCAAGGTGAAACAAAAGACTTAAGCTTGGAAGAATTGCAATTTATTCATCGAAACAAAACAGGTGAATTGTTAAAATTTCCTATTTATGCCGCATGTGTGATTGCTGACGCAGCAACAGAAGTAGAAGAACAATTGATGGGGTACGCTGAACATATCGGATTAGCTTATCAAATTCGCGATGACATTTTGGATGTGATCGGAAATGTAGAAGAAATCGGTAAAAATATTGGGATGGATGCAGCACACAATAAAAGTACTTATCCTGGTTTGCTAACACTTGAAGGAGCTAAAAAAGCTTTGAATCAAGAGTTAACAGCTGCAAAATTAAACTTAATGACTGTAGAACAAATTAGTCGAGACTCAGCTAGACCGGTCCAAA
Source organism: Carnobacterium sp. 17-4 (assembly GCF_000195575.1). Classification (NCBI taxonomy): domain Bacteria; kingdom Bacillati; phylum Bacillota; class Bacilli; order Lactobacillales; family Carnobacteriaceae; genus Carnobacterium; species Carnobacterium sp. 17-4. The sequence goes on from NC_015391.1 coordinate 673,193, forward strand.
TTAATTTACTGGTAGAAATTATTGATCTTTTAGTAATCGATTAAAAAGGTGGGAACCGTCACATGAAAAAAGAACGAGTAGATATCCTCTTAGTCGAACAAGGCCTTGTAGAGTCTATTGAAAAAGCTAAAAGCGTTATTATGGCTGGTCAGGTATACACAGAAAAAGAAGAGCGGATTGATACTGCTGGAGAAAAAATTCCTTCTGAGACGAAGCTCCACTTAAAAGGGAAAAAATCTCGGTATGTCAGTCGTGGTGGATTCAAATTAGAAAAAGCTATGAAAGTTTTTGATGTGACAATTAAAGACAAAATCATGTTAGATATTGGTTCTTCTACTGGCGGATTTACAGATGCTGCTTTGCAACACGGAGCTAAATTGAGTTATGCTTTAGATGTAGGTACGAATCAGTTAGCCTGGAAATTACGTCAAGATCCAAGGGTCGTAGTAATGGAGCAAACGAATTTTAGGTATTGTAAACCAGAAGATTTCTCAAATGGCAGACCCAATCTGTCATCTATTGATGTTTCTTTTATTTCGCTACGCATGATTCTCCCCGTTTTAAAGAATATTATTGCTTCTGGTGGAGATGTACTGGCCTTAATCAAACCTCAATTTGAGGCACATCGTGAAGATGTTGGTGAAAAAGGAATTGTCAGTGATAAACAAGTTCATGAACAAGTTTTGACAGACATGCTTTCATTTGCAACAAACATTGGATACGATGTATTGAATTTGACATTTTCCCCTATTACTGGTGGAGAAGGAAACATTGAATTTTTAGCTCATTTAAAATGGAATGATAAAATAAAGGGTAATCTTGCTGAATCTGTCGAGATAGAATCTGTTTTAAGTGAGGCATACGCTACACTAAAAAATGAAAAAAAATAAGATAACGAATGTACCAACTAAAATTGGTACATTCGTATTTTATTTTTAATTTTTAGGGCTTTTTGTTTTAATTTCTTTTATTTTTTCTTTTCTATCTGAATTAAGTGCGCTATGATAGGAGTATTAAATGAATAATAGTGGTTATGAAAATGAGGTGGAAACATGAAAAAGAGAGAACGTCATCATTTGTTACAAGAGTTGATTAAAGAACATGTTATTGAAAAACAAGAAGACTTTGTACGTATATTAGAAGAAAAGGGTATAGAAGTAACGCAAGCAACTATTTCGCGTGATATTAAAGAACTTCAATTAGTTAAAGTTCCCTCTCAAACAGGAGGATATCAATATAGTTTACCGCCTGATATTCAATACGATACATCGAAAAAGTTGGAACGTTTATTTAAAGATGCTTTTGTTTCTATGGATACGCAAGATTGTTTTCTGCTCATTCGAACCATTCCTGGAAATGCTTTTGCTCTAGGGAGTTTAATTGATACTTCAAATTTTGACAGTGTCTTTGGAGCTATCTCAGGAGATGATACAGTACTTATTATTTGTCGTTCAAATGAAGAAGCACTCCAGTTGAAAAATCATTTTATACAATTAATTTAAGCAATCAAGATGGAAGTATTGGAGGTGTTAAACAGTGCTTCAGGAATTAACAATTAAGGATTTTGCAATCATACAAGATTTGAATCTTAGTTTTAATCGTGGTATGACTGTTTTAACCGGAGAAACAGGGGCAGGGAAATCGATTATTATTGATGCGGTTGGGCTGCTTGCAGGTGGAAGAGGATCCAGTGAATTTATTCGTCATGGTGCAACTAAGTGTGTCCTAGAAGCGTTGTTTTCATTAGAAGGAAATTCCACTACTTATAAGTTACTAAAAGACTATGATATAGACAGTGAAGAAGATAGTGTGATTATTCAGCGAGACATTCATCGTAGTGGTAAAAATGTTTGTCGAATCAACGGTCGTTTAGTAACGATCGCTACCTTGCGTCTAATTGGAGAATCGATTATTGATATTCACGGACAAAATGAACATCAAGAATTAATGAATCCAGAACGTCATTTAAGTATGTTAGATCATTTTGGTGATCAGGAATTAGTGAGATTAAAAAAGAATTATCAAGAAACTTATGCAGACTATAAAAAAGTAAAAAAAGCTTTTGATAAATGGCAAAATGGAGAACAAGAACTAGCACAACGATTAGATATGCTTCAGTACCAAACAAATGAAATTGAAATGGCTGAACTTCTTGATGGTGAGGAAGAAGAGCTGTTAGAAGAAAAAAATTTGTTAGCTAATTATCAAAAAATTATGTCTGCATTATCAATGAGCTATGATGCTTTGCAAGGAGATGAAGTCAATGGAATTGACTTGATTGGAAATGCCATGACTGAAATGAATTCTATTGAAGAAATAGATGAAAAATACAAAATCTTGTCAGAAGCAATTTCAAGTAGTTACTTTCAGCTTCAAGAAGCTGCTAGTGACATTTTAAGAGAAATGGATCAAACAGCATATGATGAGGATCGCCTTAATGAAATTGAAAAAAGACTTGAAACCATCAAACAATTAAAACGTAAATATGGCGAGTCTATTGTAGAAATCAAGATGTATTATGAAAAAATTGCAGCAGAATTAAATCAAATTTTAAATCGTGAAAATCACCTGACGAATATGACAAAAGAGTTATCCAGTTTATCGAAAGAATTGATTAAGCGAGGTAACGAACTTTCTGAAAAACGTAGAGTGGTAGCCAAAAATATTGAACAAGCCATTCATGAACAGTTAAAAGAATTGTATATGGAAAAAGTGGTATTTGAAGTTCAATTTTTTAAACCGGTTCAAGATTTTACGAGTGAAACTGCACACGAGTCTGGCTTTGATGAGGTAGAATTCTATATTGCTACAAATATGGGTGAACCGTTAAAACCTTTGGCTAGGGTAGCCTCTGGAGGAGAATTATCTCGTATGATGTTAGCGATGAAAACCATTTTTTCTAAATCTCAGGGTATTACTAGTATTATATTTGATGAGGTAGATACCGGTGTCAGCGGACGAGTCGCTCAAGCGATTGCAAATAAGATTTATATGGTAGCTGTTCATTCGCAAGTCCTCTGCATTACGCATTTGCCTCAAGTAGCTGCGATGGCAGATAACCATTTATATATTTCAAAAAGTGTGGAAAATGATCGTACAAAAACGCATGTCAATTCTTTAGTGTCTTTAGAAAAAATTGAAGAAATTGCCCGTATGTTAGCAGGTACTGAAATCACAAAATTGACTTTAGAACATGCTAAAGAATTAACTATTTTAGCTGAAACAGAAAAACAAAAGCAAAAGCAATTGAGTTAAAAGTAAAGAATCCTGTAATCAATGGACTGAAAAGTCTGTTGGTTACGGGATTCTTTTTATAAAAACTAATTTAAAAATATAAAGCAGTAGTTTACCACCGAATAGTTGCAAGCAGCTTCTCTAAAATGTTTTTTTCATTGTCACTCAATCCCCAAAATTCGAGTTCTTTTTTGATATTAGTTAAAAGACCGTATTCTCGAACAAAACCATTCAGACGTGCAGCAATAGTTGAATCAACATAGTCAGTATAGGTTGGAAAAAGATTGCTTACTGCCTCAAGAGCTTTAGGGTAACGTTTCATAAAATATTTTTGATGGTGATCTTCTGCTCGATAAAAGTGAGTGTATGGGAGAAATTCAGTCTGTATTTGTTTATTGTATTTCTTTTCCCAGTTATTTTTGACCTGATTAGCAGTCTTTTGTTGTTCAGCATTATGATAAAACACAATTGAAAGATACTGGCGCCCCTTATAGTTGCGGTCTTTAACAGCATCATGACTGTCCCAAAATAAATTTAAAATATCTGAATAACTAATAACCTCAGGATCAAAATCAATCTCTAGCGTCTCAGAATGGTCTCCAATGGATCTATAGGTAGGATTAGGTAAAGCACCGCCAGCATAACCTACGCGTGTTCGAATGACACCAGGAAGATGACCAAAACGACTATCAGGTCCCCAAAAGCATCCCATACTAAAAGTAGCGGTTTGAATGCTATTCGATTGTCTATCAAAATTTGTCATGTTGTGACCTCCAAAGTTAAAATAAAAACCACATCAATCGATTTACTCAATCAATTGATGTGGTGGGCTTTAATTAATAGTAATTAGTGTGGAAATAAGCGTTAGAAATGCTGTGCTTAACATTGCGATTAGCATAATCCAGACAAACACTTTAGTGAAGCGTTGTGTTTTAGAGACTGATTTTTTGTTTTTTGTAGCCACGAGGTAATCCCCCACTTTCATATGGATATTTCTTACAGTTTACATCAAATAAGCAGAAAGAATCAATAGGCTATTAAAAATAATCTTTTTTTCTCAATATCCAAACGGTTAATACGCATATTGCAAGACTGATGAAGCAAAGTATCCAAAAAGCACCTGGAGTGTCTTCAAATGGGAGTGTCACATTCATACCCCAAAGCGCTCCGATAATATTTGGGATAGTCAAAACAATGGTGATGGATGTTAATACTTTCATAATATTATTTAAATTGTTTGAAATAACTGAAGAAAAGATAGCACTGATTTGTTCCAACATTTTATTAGACTGGCGAATCATTGCTTCGGCTTGTTGATTTTCAATAACAACGTCATGTAAAAAGGAAAGAATATTTTTATTTGTATTAAAACGCTCAATAGCTTTTAAACGTTTGAAAATCGGGTGATTACTTTCAATGGCAGTACTAAAATAAACTAAACTTTTTTGTAGAGACATTAAGACAAATAACTGGCGGTTTTTAGAAGTCTTTGTAATGGTGTCTTCTAATTTTTCTATTTTAGCATTGATATCTTTTAAGTAAGTAATGTAATCAGAAGAAATGTGCCAAGCGATATCTAACAAAAAATTTTCTTGATTTGTACTAGATATTGGGAAATTCGGTTTATTCTCAATCATTTTTGAAATAAAATCAGGTGTATGAACCGCAGCTGTAATAACGGTTTTCGATGTCATAATAACAGCTAAAGGTCTGGTAACATATTCACTATCATTTGGGTTACTCGATATTTTTAATGGATAAAGAAACATAGCCAATGAAGAACTCTCGCTTTCATCTAATTCTAAATTTTCATGTCTTGAAACCTCATCTGGATCCAAAACACTAGAAAGGTAGTCTTTTGGAAATCCAAAATGTTTAACTACTCGATTGATTTCATCAGGTGTTGGATTAGATAGGTGCAGCCATTCCACATGAGTAAATTCAGTGTCATGGATAACTTCACCTTTGGTTGTTGTATAATAAGAATGAATCATGGCAAACGCTCCTTGAAATAAGATTAATAGAAGATACGATTAAGAAATAAACTCTACTCTATTCCTTAGTTTACACTAAGCAGGGTGAAAAAAGTTAGAAAATGTTTTTTGTTAAAAGGAAAACTGCACTTTTATTTAATTGGTACAACATTTTTTAAATAAAAGTGTATAAATCATATTTTTAACTTAAAAGTGGTTGTAACTTGAGTGAGAAGATAAATAACTTAACAGAATATATGAAACAACTTTTCATTTCTTGTTTTTTTTGCTAGGATAGTAAAGGACAAAGAAATAATATTAGTTAAATAGAGGTTGAAGAGAAGGGAGTTCAAATAAATATGAGTAAGCAACAAATTGGTGTAGTTGGAATGGCTGTCATGGGGAAAAATTTGGCTTTAAACATTGAAAGCAGAGGATATTCCGTGTCAGTTTATAACCGTACGACATCTAAAACAGAAGCAGTTATTGCAGAAAATCCAGGTAAAAAATTAGTATTGACTCGCACAGTTGAAGAATTTGTGGATTCTCTTGAAAAACCAAGACGTATTTTGTTAATGGTACAAGCAGGTAAAGGAACGGATGCAACCATCCAATCTTTATTGCCGCATCTTGATGAAGGAGATGTATTGATTGATGGAGGAAATACCTTCTTTAAAGATACAATTCGCCGTAGTGAAGAGTTAGCAGAATCAGGTGTGAACTTTATTGGAACAGGTGTTTCTGGTGGAGAAGAGGGTGCACTTAAAGGACCGGCTATTATGCCTGGTGGGCAAAAAGAAGCTTACGATCTTGTTGCACCTATCCTTGAACAAATTGCTGCTGTAGCTGAAGATGGTGAAGCTTGTGTTACTTACATTGGACCAAATGGAGCAGGACATTACGTTAAAATGGTTCATAATGGTATTGAGTATGGCGATATGCAATTGATTGCTGAATCTTATCACTTGTTGCGTAACGTTGCAGGTTTATCAGTTGAAGAAATTGCTGAAGTATTTGCTGAATGGAACAAAGGCGAATTAGATAGTTTCTTAATTGAAATCACAGCAACAGCTTTAACTAAAAAAGATCCTGAAACAGGCAAACCAATGGTTGATATCATTTTAGACCGTGCTGGTAATAAGGGTACTGGTAAATGGACATCGCAAAGTGCATTAGATCTAGGTGTGCCACTTCCATTAATCACAGAATCTGTTTTCGCACGTTATATTTCAGCTTTAAAAGAAGAACGTGTTGAAGCAAGCAAAGTTTTACCCAAACCTGCTAGTTATTCATTTGAAGGCGAAAAAGCTGAATTAGTCGAAAAAATTAGACAAGCTTTATACTTCAGTAAAATTATGAGTTATGCTCAAGGATTTGCACAAATGCGTACAGCTAGTGAGGAGTATGATTGGAATTTACAATACGGTGAAATAGCTAAAATTTTCCGTGCCGGTTGTATTATTCGTGCTCGATTCTTGCAAAAAATCACAGATGCTTATGATCGCAAAGCAGATCTTAAAAACTTGATGTTGGACGATTACTTTATGGATATCACAAAAAATTACCAAGACTCTGTTCGTGATGTGATTGGTATTGCTGTTAAATCAGGTGTACCTATCCCAACATTCTCTTCAGCAATTGCTTATTATGATTCATATCGTACTGCTGATCTGCCTGCAAATATCATTCAAGCACAACGTGATTATTTCGGAGCACACACTTACGAAAGAACAGATAAAGCTGGAACCTTCCACTTTGACTGGTATGGAAATGAAGGAGAAGAACAACTGTAAGACATTGTTTTTCTAAAATAGATCGTAAAAAAGAGACTGAGATTATATTTTCAGTCTCTTTTTGTATGACCAAAAATTAATGAAATTATCTAATAAATAATAGACAACTGTCGAATTGCTTAAGAAACTCTTAAAGATGAATTTTAAGGTTCTCATTTTTTTTTAATTTATGGTAAAATGATAACGGACACATTAAAAATTGATTGTGAAAAAATACTTATCATGGTATCGTAACAAGAGCAAAAGAGATAAAAATAGGGATTTTAGAGGAGCAGGTGTACACTAACATGAACAAAATTTTAATTATTGAAGATGAAAAAAATCTGGCTCGTTTTGTAGAACTAGAATTAAAACATGAAGGCTACGCAACAGAGGTTCGTTACAACGGACGTACAGGATTAGAAGCTGCAGTTGCAGAAGACGCACATTGGGATGTTATTTTATTAGACTTAATGCTACCAGAATTAAATGGAATAGATGTTTGTCGTCGTATTAGACAAGTAAGTAATGTGCCTATTATTATGATGACTGCTAGAGACTCAGTTATTGACCGCGTATCTGGATTAGATCATGGTGCAGATGACTATATTGTTAAACCATTCGCTATTGAAGAATTACTCGCACGTTTACGCGCGTTATTCCGCCGTATTGAAATTGAAAGCGAACAAAATATCACAAAACAAACAACAGTTACGTATAGAGATTTAACGGTTGAAAAAGAAAACCGTGTCGTACGTCGTGGTGATGAAGTTATTGAATTAACGAAGCGTGAATATGAATTATTGCTAGAGTTAATGGAAAATGTGAACGTTGTTTTAGCTCGTGATGTATTATTGAATAAAGTTTGGGGATACGAAACTGAAGTTGAAACAAATGTTGTAGATGTATATATTCGTTACCTAAGAAATAAAATTGACGTTCCGAATGTTGACAGCTACATTCAAACCGTTCGCGGGACAGGTTATGTGATGCGTTCGTGAGATTCTCGTTCTATGACAAAAATAAGGAAGGAAAGAAAAGAAAACGATTATCCTTAAAATGGAAATGGACTATTGGAGCTACACTTGCAATATTCTTAACGTTTTCGATTTTTTCTATTGCTATTTTTGTAGGTTTTAGACAAATTATGTTCACACAAGAGGAAGAAAATTTTAGAGAAGTCTTATTTTCATCAACTAGTCGACTAGTTGATGAAAATAAAATAACAGATAGCGATTCCTCAGCTTTATCAAAGGCAACGGTTTACTCTGCATTTAATCCCTCTTACTTTCCAGATATTATGGAGCTAAATGGGGAATATGATCAGAGAAATACAACCTTTGAAGATTCTGGAAATTACGAAGATACCTTATATGCCAAAATGAATGAAGAAGATGTCATCGTAAGAGTGTATACTCCAACATCGCGTTTGCTTTTTGAATCAAAATTAGGCGATTTTTCTTTTGAAGAAAGCTCGGAACCCGTTATTAAGATGATCGAAGTAAATGGTGAAGAGGGCTATTATGGAGTTGCGCCTGTTATTTCTGACGAGACACAACAAATCATTGGATATGTACAAGTTATAGATGGGATGTCAGATTACCATAATATGATAGAGGTCACGTTTATTAGTTTAGTAGCTATGAGTTCTGCTGCGCTTATTTTTAGTGGTATTCTAGGTTACTTCTTGGCATCTAATTTTTTGAAGCCGATAAAAAACATTACAAAAACAATGAATGATCTTCGACAAGATACGCAATCGACTTCTAGAATTGAAGTAGTTGAAGGAAACGATGAATTGGATCATCTATCCATTGTATTTAATGACATGCTGGACAAGATGCAAAAGTATATTGAGCAACAGAAACAATTCGTTGAAGATGTTTCTCATGAATTAAGAACACCAGTTGCTGTGATGGAAGGTCATTTGAAGCTGTTAGATCGCTGGGGTAAAAATGATCCTGAGATCCTAGATGAATCGCTTTCTGCTTCATTGCAAGAAATTACAAGGATGAAAAGTTTGGTTCAAGAAATGTTAGATTTATCTAGAGCTGAGCAAGTAGAAATCCATTATAAAAATGAAAAAACGGCTATAAAACCGATTATTCAACAAACTTATAATAATTTTAAAATGATTCATCCAGAATTTGTTTTTAATTTGGACGATGATATTAAAGAAGAGGTATATGTTTCCATTTACCGAAATCATATCGAACAAATCTTGATTATTTTACTGGATAATGCAGTGAAATATTCTACTGAACGTAGAGAAGTCCATATATCAGTTTCAAATGATGATCGAGAAGTCCAAATTGCCATTCAAGATTTTGGTGAAGGGATGACTCCAGAAGACGCTGAAAAGATTTTTAATCGTTTTTATCGTATTGACAAAGCACGTAGCAGACATAAAGGCGGAAACGGTCTTGGTCTAGCGATAGCAAGAGAATTATTAAGTGGATACAATGGCACAATTACTGTAGAAAGTGTTTTAGACTATGGTTCAATATTTAGAATCACATTGCCTATCTATAAAGATGAAGTATAAAAAAATACCTACTCGTTTGAGTAGGTATTTTTTTTAACGATTTTTTTGTTGTTTGCCGGCATTTCTACCGCGGCCATTCATTTTATTTGAAGGCTGATTTAGAACTTTAGATTGTTGTGCAACAGGTTCAGCTTGTTTAATCGTCCGTTTTGGTTTAACAGGACGTTTTTTAGCTTCTGCTTCAACTTGTGCCTTGATTCTAGGTTTATAGATAAAATTAGTAATAAGTGTTTGGAAGACTGCAAAAATTCCTCCAACAAACCAATACAACCCTAATCCAGCAGGTGATGTAAATGAAACCATTAAGATCATAATTGGACTAACATACATCATTGTACGCATCTGTTTCTTTTGTTCATCAGGAAGTCCGATCATTGAGACATAAGATTGAACAAAATAGACAGCACCGGCTGCGATAGCAAGAGCAATATTTTGATCTCCTAAACTAAAGCCTAAGAATGTACTATTTCCTATTTCTTTAGACAAATTGATTGCTTGGAACATAGCTGTAAATATCGGCATTTGAATCAACAATGGTAAACATCCGATACCACCTAACATACTCATGTTGTTATCTTTATAGAGACTCATGAGTTCTTGTTGAGCAGCAGCTTTTTCTTCAGCTGTAACAGCAGATTTTTGTTTCTTCTGAACTTCTTCCATTTCTGGTTTGATTAAGGCCATTTTTTCTTGTTGGATAATGGATTTTTTTGACTGGCTTAAATTTAAAGGTAAAATAATTAAGCGGACAACTAATGTAATGACAATAATAGCTAGTCCATAACTACCTCCTAATAATTCAGCAAGTTGAATGATCACTTGTTGCGTTGGAACCACTAGAAATTCGTAAATAAAACCACTAGGATTTCCATCTGAATCATGACCCATACAACCAGACAAAAAAACCATAACGCTTAATAGCGTTCCTGATAAAAGTAATTTCTTAAAATTTTTCATTGTTCACAATCCTTCATTTTTAAAGTAAGTAGCATTACTTACTATACAGGATTCAGGAATGGTTTTCAATTGCTTATTATGAACTTATCTCTAACAGGCAAAGATGAAAGTTCTTCTACAGTTATAGAATCAACTTGCCCACTGGGCGAAGGGGAATTTCTTATTTTTTCTATAAATTTGTCTATTTTTTCTTCATCGCCATTAGCTTCTATATAAACGCTTCCATCTGATTCATTACGAACAATGCCGTAGACACCGATTTGATCAGCTACTAATTTAGTTGAATAACGAAAGCCAACTCCTTGAACAAGACCTGCTACACGGATCGAAACTTTTTTCATAGAAATCCCTCCATTACTGTTGTTATCCATTGAAGATTCTATTGGTTTATTTGCTGGAAAAAGAAACTCTTTGATTACTGAAAAAAAAGAACTCATCTTATGCCTCCTTAATAAAATAGTTGCTTATTTAAGTTATTGTAACGAGTGACTTAAATTTGGTCAATCATTCTTGATGCTAAATAGTAAAAAAGAACAAACTTTTGGTCTTATTGCATTGAGTATAGAGATACCTTACAATGGATGCACAATGGTTACAGAGAAAAGTGAAAGCATCAGCATTTTTAAGTATAGAAAGGAATAATCATGAAGACATTAATTATTGCCGAAAAACCAAGTGTAGGAAAAGAAATTGCACGAGTATTAGGAGCAACTCAAAAAAGTAAGACACACATTGAAGGAAAAGATGTTATTGTAACGTGGGCATTAGGCCATTTATTGGGGTTGAAAATGCCAGAAGATTATAAAGCAGAGTGGGCAACATGGGACTTAAATGCCTTACCGCTTATTCCAGAAAAAATGACAACTAAGCCGTTAACGAATACTAGAGGCCAATTAAAAGCAATCAAACAGCTGGCTAATCGAAAAGACATTGGTTCAGCAGTGATTGCGACGGATGCCGGACGTGAAGGAGAATTGGTCGCAAGATGGATACTAGAGTATGTAAATTTTAATAAACCAGTAAAAAGGCTGTGGATCTCATCGCAAACCGATAAGGCTATTAAAGATGGCTTTAATCAATTGCAACCAAGCAAAAAATACGATACATTATACGATTCTGCAGTTGCACGTTCAGAAGCAGATTGGCTAATTGGTTTAAACGTTACTAGAGCATTGACTGTAAAGTATCAAGATAATTTATCAGCTGGACGAGTACAAACACCTACATTAGCCATGGTACGTAAGCAAGAAGCAAAAATACAGTCTTTCGTTCCAGAAACTTTTTATACGGTGCAATTGACAGTTGATGGAAAAAAAGCTGTGTTGCAAGAAGGTGCTCCCCGTAAGTTCAATGACCGAGAAAAAGCTGAGGCCTTAGTGTCTTCGTTAAAAGACAAACCAATAACAGTTGTGGATATAAAAGAAAAGCAGTCAGTTCAACAAGCGCCAATGCCATATGATTTAACAGAACTTCAACGCGAAGCTAACCAACGCTACCAATTTTCAGCAAAGAAAACACTTAGTTTGATGCAGACCTTATATGAACGTCATAAAGTGCTATCTTATCCAAGAACAGATTCAAAATATTTGACTCAAGACATGGTAGGAACTTTGAAAGAACGAGTTATGGCAATTCAAGGATTTGCTCCTGAAGAAGCTAAAGGGATTTTGAAAAGAGGAGCTCAAGTAACTCAAAAAGGTGTTTTTAATACTGCTAAAGTGACAGATCACCATGGTATTATTCCTACGGAAGAACGCCCGCGTCCAGAAAAAATGGAAGCAGACGAGTTGAAAATTTATCGCATGGTTGTGGAACGTTTTATTGGACTATTTTTACCAGCTTATAAAGTCTCTAAGACAACGATTGTTTTTTCAGCAGCAGATGTCTTATTTAGTCTACAACAAGAAACAGTACTTGAAAAAGGGTGGAAAAAGGACGTTCCGAAACAATCAGAAAATGTGTATAAACTAAACGAACAACTAATGCGTACAGCTTATACCATTCAAAAACAGTTGACTGAAGCTCCAACACGATTGTCTGAAGGCACCTTGCTACAAAATATGGAAAAGAATGGGTTAGGAACACCTGCAACTCGTGCTGAGATTATTGAAAAACTGATTAGCAGCGAGTTAATGGAACGAAACCAAAATAAACTAAGCACCACACCTAAAGGGCAGCAGTTGCTAACGTTAGTAAACCCTGCACTAGTGACTCCTGAGCTAACAAGTAAATGGGAGAAGTCGTTGGAAGAAATTTCAAATGGTGGTTTAAAAAAAGAGGATTTCTTAAAGAACATAAAGCAGGAAACTGCTCGCTTAGTGACAGAAATTAAAACGAGTACGCAAACGTATAAAGATCATGCATTAACCAGCAAAATCTGTCCTGAATGTGGTGAATTGTTGAAAGAACGAAGCGGCCGTGATTGGAAATTACTCATTTGTAGCAGTTCGACTTGTTCGTACAAACGTAGAAAAGATCCGAAAGTATCTAATCACCGTTGTGCACAGTGCCATCGGAAAATGGAAATCCATGAAGGTAAAAATGGAAATTATTTTAAGTGCAAATATTGTAACATTACTGAAAAATTAGAAGGAAAAAGTAGTAAGAAACCTAGCAAACACGAAACAAAGAAATTAATGCAAAAAATAAACAATCAACAAGAAGAAGTAGAAAGTCCGTTGGCATTAGCCATGAAAGCTGCGATGGCAAAAAAAGAGTAATAAATTAAATCTAGGAAGGGATGGAATAGGACAAGAATGATTGTCTGTTTCATCCTTTTACTACATTCCGTTTAAGAGTAATTTTGTGTATAATCAAAGAAGAGTATAAGGAGGGAAGAAAATCGTGGCAGTGAAAAAAAAGACTAGCACAACTAAAAAGAACGCAAATTATCGTTTCTCTTTTGAAATTATTGGTTTGATATTTATTATTCTAAGTATTTTTTCAGCTTCAAAAACTGGCTTTGCGGGTGTTTTTAGTGCAAATCTATTTCGTTTTTTTGTAGGAAACACATTTATCGTGGCATCCATTTTAGTAGGGATCTATGGCGTGTATCTAGTATTTAAAGGTAAAGAACCACCTTTTAAAAATAAACGGATTACGGGATTTTTACTTATTTACAGCAGCTTACTGCTAGTATTACATGCCCGTTTATTTGCACCTATTGTCCATTCAGATATGAACATCATTTCTGCTACTTTTCGTTTTTTCATGACAGACATGGCAAATAACGAAATTACCCAGTCGCTTGGTGGTGGTATGATTGGATCCGTTTTTTATGCAATCAGCTATTTTTTATTTTCTCAATGGGGTACTTATTTTATAGCAGTACTTAGTTGCTTTTTTGGACTATTTTTATTATTTCAACTATCGTTTAAAACTTTTTTGAAAAAAACTGGTCAGGTATTTCTAATGATTTGGGAGAAATTAAAATCAGCTTTAAATCATTTTAAGACGTCTATCCATCAAAAAACAAGTAAGTTAAAAGAGACTTCCAAGGCTGAGGGAGTAAAAGTTAGTAAGAAAAATAAAGAAAATACAGTTAAAGCAGCATCAACTACAAATGAAATCGATCAATCAGTCACAAAAGATAAAAATGAGCAATTGCAGCTAGAAATTGACAGCTATCAAAATCGTGTTGAAAAACCGGTGACTAAGGAAGCAGCAGATGCTACTTTTGAAGAGAATGAGAGCGAAACGATCGATTTTGAGATAGGGTCTGAAAAAGAAAATAAAGATTATCAATTGCCACCTTCAGATTTGTTGAATGAAATACCACAAAATGATCAAACAAATGAGTATGCGCTTATCCAAAAAAATGTGAAAAAATTAGAAGAAACATTCCAAAGTTTCGGAGTGGATGCTAAAGTTACTAAAGCAAACTTAGGTCCAGCTGTAACAAAATATGAAGTTCAACCGGCTGTTGGAGTAAAAGTGAGTAAAATAGTCAATCTCAGTGATGACATCGCTTTGGCATTAGCAGCAAAAGATATCCGAATTGAAGCGCCTATTCCTGGGAAATCATTTATTGGAATTGAAGTTCCAAATAGCGAAGTGAGCTTGGTTTCGTTTAGAGATGTTATTGAAGGTCAAGTTCATAATAAAGAAAAAATGCTAGAAGTTCCGCTTGGAAGAGACATATCCGGAAACATCACTATGGCAGATTTATCTAAAATGCCTCACTTGCTTGTTGCAGGGTCTACGGGTAGTGGGAAGTCAGTTTGTATTAATGGTATCATCACTAGTTTATTGATGAAAGCTAAACCAAACGAAGTGAAATTAATGATGATCGATCCTAAAATGGTAGAGTTAAATGTATACAATGGGATTCCACATTTGTTGACTCCTGTTGTAACGAATCCTAAAAAGGCAGCTCAAGCGTTGCAAAAAGTCGTTACTGAAATGGAAAGAAGATATGAGCTATTTGCGGCCAGTGGAATGCGAAATATTACTGGATACAACCAGTATCTACAAAGTCATAACGATGAAAATGCCGAAAATTATCCTATACTACCTTTTATCGTAGTAATAGTGGATGAATTAGCCGACTTGATGATGGTAGCTAGTAATGAAGTTGAAGATGCCATCATTCGGTTAGCTCAAATGGCCAGAGCAGCTGGCATTCATATGATCTTAGCAACTCAAAGACCTAGTGTAGATGTCATTACCGGCATTATCAAAGCGAATGTACCTTCACGTATTGCTTTTGCTGTTTCAAGTGGTGTTGATTCTAGAACGATAATCGATGGCAGTGGAGCAGAAAAATTGTTGGGTAGAGGAGATATGCTATTTTTACCAATGGGCGAAAATAAGCCTGTTCGTGTACAAGGGGCGTTTATTTCAGATGAAGAAGTTGAACATATAGTGACTTTTGTGACGGATCAACAAGGTGCAAATTATGTAGAAGAAATGATGCCTACTGAAGAAACTAAGGCTATGGAAAGTGAAGTACAAGATGATGTCTATGATGATGCTGTGGCTTTGATTGTTGAAATGCAGACAGCAAGTATTTCATTATTGCAACGTCGTTTTAGGATTGGATATAATCGCGCGGCTCGATTGATTGATGAAATGGAAATGCGAGGCATTGTTGGACCATCGGAAGGAAGTAAACCTCGTAAGGTAAACATTACTCAACTTCCTGGTGAGGATCATTTGGCAGAAGCAGATACAGAGCAATATTAATAGATAACACTCGTTGAAAAGCAATCTATTTAACGAGTGTTTTTTTGGAATGTGCACTTTTTGTTAGTCATTTGGTCCATATGCAAACGAAACGAGCGCTAATACATTAGAAATCAATTAAAAACTGAACGATTTTAAGCTAAAACGTTTTCAATAATCATTTTTGTTGTTTATTTTTTAAATTAAAGGTGGTACTATAAATGCGAGGATGAATTGATGCTAATTTAATTCATACTAAAAAATTATTGGGGGTTTTTTGAGTGAAGAGTAGAAATTTTAAGAGTTTATTAACTCTAGGTTTATTGTCAAGTTTAACATTGGCAGCATGTGGTGCTGATGAAGGAAGCGAAAGTGCATCATCCACTTCAGGTTCGGGTGAAGATTTTTCAATTGTCATGGTTACCGATGTAGGTGGAGTAGATGATAAATCATTTAACCAATCTGCTTGGGAAGGCATGGAAGCTTGGGGAGAAGAGCACGGACTTGAAAAAGGACCGGATGGCTACAACTACATTCAATCTGACGAAGATTCTCAATTTGTTACAAACTTAAATACTGCTCTAAATAGTAATTTTGATTTAATTTATGGAATTGGATTTAAATTACAACCAGCAATGGCAGACGTTGCTGCTCAAAACCCTGATCAAAATTTTGTTATTATTGATGAACAGATCGAAGCAGACAATGTTGCTTCTGTATTGTTTAAAGATCATGAAGCTGCATTTTTAGCAGGTGTTGCAGCTGCTGAAACAACTGAAACAGACCATGTTGGATTCATCGGTGGACAAGAAAGTGCTGTTATCGACCGTTTTGAAGCTGGTTTTGTTGCAGGTGTAGAAGCTGTTAACCCAGATATTACAATCGACGTTGAATATGCAGGTTCATTCGGAGACGCTGCACTAGGTAAACAATTAGCAGCTGCTATGTACAGTTCAGGAGCAGATGTAATTTATCATGCGTCAGGTGATACAGGTAACGGAGTATTCTCAGAAGCTATTGACCGTATGAATTCTAACCCAGATCAACAATTATGGGTAATCGGAGTTGACCGTGATCAAACTGCTGAAGGTGCATATGATGGCGGGAACTTAACACTTACTTCAACTCTTAAAGGAGTGGGGCAAGCTGTTCAAGATATCGCAAATGAATCAATGGAAGGCAATTTCCCAGGTGGAGAAATCAGCAACTTTGGTTTAGCTGAAGATAGTGTAGGCATTACTGATGGAGCTTTGTCTGAAGAAACAATTGAAGTTGTTGAAGGTTACAAACAACAAATTATTGACGGCGATATTACAGTCCCAGAAGCACCATAATTGTAATTTATACTAATTACTTCTTATGAATAAATAAAGGTAAAGGACCGGTAACTTATACCGGTCTTTTACTCTCTTATGAGCTAGCACTTTTTCTGCGATTTGATAAATAGACTTTCTATTAAAATTACAAGAGAAAACTAGATAATCACTTGTCTGTAAAAGAACTATAATGGATAATGGATTGAGCAATAGAAAAGGAGTGAAACCATCGTGTCAGAATCAGTAAACGTCATTGAAATGAAGGGCATTACAAAACAATTTGGGACTTTCAAAGCGAATGACAATATCAATTTGCAGCTTAAAAAGGGAGAAATTCATGCTCTTTTAGGAGAAAATGGTGCAGGAAAATCCACTTTAATGAATATTCTTTCAGGGCTACTAGAGCCAACTTCTGGAGAAATTCTAGTTAATGGACAGGTGGTAAACATAAGTTCACCTAGCGCAGCAAACAAATTAGGTATTGGAATGGTTCACCAACATTTTATGTTAGTGAAGAAATTTACCGTAACTGAAAATATCATTTTAGGAATGGAAAAAACTAAGAATGGTTTTCTGGACAGGAACTCTGCTAAAAAAGACATCAAAGAATTGTCTGAGAAATATGGTCTATTAGTTGATCCTAGTGCAAAAGTTGAATCTATTTCAGTAGGAATGGAGCAACGGGTAGAGATTTTAAAGACACTTTACCGTGGAGCAGATATTCTGATTTTTGACGAACCAACAGCAGTATTGACCCCTCAAGAAATTGATGAATTGATCAATATAATGAGAGCCCTAACAAAAGAAGGGAAATCTATTATCTTAATCACTCATAAACTTGACGAAATCAAAGCAGTTGCAGATCGCTGTACAGTTATTCGTCGAGGAAAAAGTATTGACACGGTAGATGTTTCAACTACTTCTCCACAGGAATTGGCAGATATGATGGTTGGACGTTCGGTTTCCTTTAAAACAGTTAAGAAAGCTCCTCAGCCAAAAGAAACTGTATTGGCGATTGAGAACCTTGTTGTAAAGGAACATCGTGGTTTAGACGCTGTAAAATCCTTGAGTTTGGAAGTACGAGCTGGTGAAGTTGTTGGTATAGCAGGTATCGATGGGAATGGACAAAGTGAACTGATTCATGCAATAACAGGCTTAGCGAAGACTGAAAGTGGAAAAATTACATTAAATGGGCAAGAGATCCAAAATAAACCTCCACGTAAAATTACAGAAATAGGCTTAGGTCATATCCCAGAAGATCGCCATAAATATGGTTTGGTTTTACCAATGTCCTTAGAAGAAAATATGGCATTGCAAACTTATTATAAAAAGCCTTTAAGCAATTATGGCATTCTAAATCAGAAAGAAATAAAGAATTTCGCGTTAAAATTAATTGAAGAATTTGATGTACGTACACAAAATGAAACGACTCCTGCTGGCTCACTATCAGGAGGGAATCAACAAAAAGCGATTATCGCTAGAGAAATTAACCGTAATCCTTCATTGTTGATTGCTGCTCAACCAACACGTGGACTTGATGTTGGAGCAATTGAATACATCCACTCACGTTTGATCGAACAACGTGATAATGGAAAAGCAGTTTTATTAATGAGTTTTGAGTTGGATGAAATTTTAAATGTTTCAGATCGAATCGCTGTTATGTATGAAGGAAACATTGTTGCTATTGTAAATCCAAAAGAAACAACAGAACAAGAACTTGGCTTATTAATGGCTGGTACTTCTCTTGAAAAAGCCCGTTCTTTGATCAAACAAGGAAATGGGAAGGAAGGTGTTCACATTGACGAATAAAAAAGATACGCTTAATAATTTATTAGTGCCAATATTATCTGTAGTTTTGGGATTTGTTCTTGGTGCTATTATCATGGTTATTTTTGGATATAATCCTATTTCGGGCTATACTGCAATGATCAATGGGGCTTTTGGTTCTTCATTTTACATTGGTGAAACCTTAAGACAAGCTACACCACTTATTCTAACAGCGTTAGGTTTTTCTGTGGCCTATAATGCAGGATTCTTTAATATCGGAGTTGCAGGACAAGCACTATTAGGGTGGTTATGTTCGGTATGGGTTGCAAATAGTTTGATAGATTTGCCTAGCATTATTTTACTCCCTTTAAGCATATTGGGTGGAGTTTTAGCTGGTGCGATCTGGGCTGGAATCGCTGGATTTTTAAGAGCCTATTTTAATACAAGTGAAGTTATTGTAACCATCATGTTAAATTATACTGCTCTTTATACAACTAATTATTTAATTCGTAACGTTTTGACTGAGTCAGCTGATGCAACACCACGTATTTCAGAAGGTGCTAGTCTGCGAGCTGGATGGATTACTGAATTAACAAGTAATTCTACACTGCATACTGGGATATTTATTTCGTTAGCCATGGCTGTCATTGTATGGTTCTTAATGAAAAAAACCACTACTGGATTTGAAATTAGAACAGTTGGATTAAACCCAAGTGCTTCTGAATATGCTGGTATGAGTACTAAACGAAATATCATTATTTCAATGTTGATCAGTGGTGGTTTAGCTGGTTTAGGAGGAGTAATGGAAGGTTTAGGAAATTTCCAAAATATTTTCACGCAAGGTGCAATGCCAACGATTGGTTTTGACGGCATGGCGGTTGCCTTGTTAGGACTAAGTAATCCTGTAGGAATCATCTTCTCAGCTATATTGTTTGGTGCATTGAAAATTGGTGGGAACAGTATGCCGATGATTTCAGGTGTACCAACCGAAGTTGTAGATATTGTAATAGCATCTATTATCTTCTTCGTTGGAGCTAATTACTTAATTCGTTACTTTATTGACAAACGAGCTAGAGTGAATAAAGGAGGAGTAAAATAGGATGGATATTACAAATTTACTACAACTTATTATTTCATCATCGCTTGTTTATTCAGCTCCTCTTGTGTTGACGGCCCTTGGTGGAACCTTTTCTGAGCGCAGTGGTATCGTCAACGTAGGACTTGAAGGAATAATGGTTATGGGAGCATTTAGTTCAATTGTTTTTAACTTAACATTTGCTGGAACTTTTGGTGATTGGACTCCTTGGATTGCTGCTTTAGTTGGTGGACTTGTGGGGACGATTTTTTCAATGATCCACGCAGTAGCAACTGTTAATCTAAGAGCAGATCACATAATTTCTGGTACTGTTATTAACTTAATGGCTCCAGCATTAGCTATATTCTTTACACGTGTACTGTATAATGGTGCTGGACAAACGGATCGTATTACTGAAAGTTTTGGTAAAGTAACGATACCTTTGCTAAATCGTATTCCAATTATTGGCGATATCCTCTTTAAAGGAACTTCTGCACCCGCATTTGCAGGTATTTTAATTGCGATTATTTGCTGGGTAGTCGTCTTTAAAACTCGTTTTGGTCTACGTTTGAGATCTGTTGGAGAGCATCCTCAAGCAGCAGATACATTAGGAATCAATGTTTACTTAATGAAGTATGCTGGAGTTATGCTATCTGGTTTGCTAGGTGGTATGGGTGGAGCAATCCAAGCTCAATCTATTTCGTTGAGTTTCCAAGCTTCAACAATTGCTGGACAAGGGTTTATTGCTATGGCGGCAATGATCTTTGGTAAGTGGAATCCTCTTGGTGCAATGGGAGCAGCTATTTTCTTTGGTTTTGCTCAAAGTTTAGGGGTTATCGGAAACTATATTCCAATTATCCAAGATATTCCAAGTGTATGGTTGCAAGTCGCACCATATGTTATCACTATTATTGTATTGGTTGGAGTAATCGGTAAATCAGAAGGACCAGCAGCTGGTGGTAAAACGTATATTAAATCAAAATAATCATTTTGTTGGCAGTAACGGACATTCATGTCCGTTGCTGCTTTCTTTTTTTCATTATTTATTTTAAGATAGACAATGAACACTTTTTAAGTTAGAGGAGGAAAAAGTATGTCCATTCAATTAAACGAAGGAGTTCATTTACATGTTCTCCCCACTAAAAAATATAAAACCATTCGAATCATGATGAAATTTCGTGCTCCATTAAATAAGAAAACGATTACTAAACGAGCTATGTTAGCGAATTTATTAGAAACAAACAGTAAAAAATACCCTACACAAACAGCACTAAGAAGTGCTCTATCAAATATGTATGGAGCTAGTTTTGGAACAGGTGTCAGTAAAAAAGGAAACACTCATATTTTTTCTATCAGTTTGAACTTAGTAAATGAAAAGTATCTTTCAAAAGGCGATAATGTATTACAAGAAAGTATCGACTTTTTAAAAGAAATTATATTTCAACCAAATACAGAGAATGGACATTTCCATGAACAAACCTTTAAGAGAGAAAAAGAAAATTTAGTAGATTATTACGATTCACTCTTTGATGATAAACAGACTTATGCTAGTCTTGCTTTGCAAGAGCTCTTATTTGAAGATGTTAATCAACAAATACCTAGTGTGGGTTCAAAAGAAGATTTGGAAGAACTAACTCCTACATCATTATATGACTATTATCAAGAGCTGTTAGATCAAGACAAAATTGATATTTATCTAATGGGGGATGTTGATGAGAGTGAAATTCAATCAGCCTTTGAACAATTTAATTTTTCGTCTCGTGAAATCGCGCCAACAAGCAGTTTTTACGCTGAAATGGAACCCAATGAAGTGGAAAATAAGACTGAAGAACAAGACATTATTCAAGCAAAATTTAATCTTGGCTACACAACCTCAGTTTTTTATCACGAACCTTCTTATTACGCTGCACAAGTATTCAATGGTTTGTTTGGTGGATTTCCGCATTCGAAATTATTTATGAACGTCCGTGAAAAGGAAAGTTTAGCTTATTATGCTTCTAGTTCATTGGATACGTTTAGAGGAATGATGACAGTTCAAACAGGAATTGATAATAAAAAAGTAGATCAGGTTAAAGAAATTATTGCCTTACAATTAAAAGAGATGCAAGCGGGCAATTTTACTGAGGAAGCAGTTTCTCAAACAAAAGAAATGCTGAAGAATCAACTTTTCCAATCAGAAGATAATCCTGGATCCGTTATTGAGCGTATTTATGCGTTACAATTGACCAAAGGGAAAATCCTTACCATTGATGAATGGGTAAAAAGAATTGAAAAAGTTACTAAAGAAGAAATAATTGAAGTGGCCAACCAAGTGAAGTTAAAGGCAACATTCTTTTTGACAGCGGAGGCGAAATAATGGAGAAAAAAGTTTACGAACAATTGCAAGAAATAATTTATACCGAAACGTTAGATAATGGATTAAAGGTTACATTGTTACCTAAAAATGATTTCCATAAAACATATGGATTGTTTTCCACAAACTTTGGTTCAATTGATAATCAATTTGTACCGAACGGCAAAACAGAAATGGTTACTGCACCAGATGGAATCGCTCATTTCTTAGAACATAAACTATTTGAAAAAGAAGATGGAGATGTATTTAACAAGTTTGGCCGTTTGGGTGCTTCTGCCAATGCATTTACCAGTTTTACTCGAACAGCGTATCTTTTTTCTAGCACTAGTCATGTTTCGGAAAGCTTAACAACTTTATTAGACTTTGTTCAAGAACCTTATTTTACAGAGGAAACAGTGAACAAAGAAAAAGGAATCATTGCTCAAGAGATTCAAATGTACGAGGACGAGCCAGATTGGCGCTTATTTTTTGGAATTTTAGGAAATATGTATCCTAAACACCCTTTACACATCGATATTGCGGGAACTGTAGATAGCATTATGGACATCACACCTGAATTATTATATGAAAATCATGCAACTTTTTATCATCCTAGTAATATGAATTTGTTTGTTGTAGGGAAGTTAGACCCTGAAGAAATGATGAAGTTGATTCGAGAGAATCAAGCACAGAAAGAATATGCTCCAGCCGAAGCCATTAAGCGAATTTTTCCAGAAGAAACGATTAAAGACATTAAACCGTATAATTTTATTAATATGACTGTGAATCGACCAAAGAGTATTGTAGGAGTAAAAGGAATAAAAGAAATTCCAAGTGGTATTGAAGCCTTAAAATACAAAACAACGATGGATTTATTGCTAACGCTATTATTTGGTCCTACATCAGCAAATTATTTAAAATTATACGATAAAGGCGTTATAGATGATAGTTTTTCGTTTGAATTTAACTTAGATCGTACGTTCCATTTTATTGATGTTAGTGGAGATACGAAGGACTCTGCAGTTTTCAGTGCCGAAATCAAAAAATTGTTACTTGAAGCAAAAATGAGTTCAGAATTTACTGATGAGAACTTAGCAATAGTTAAGAAGAGAACCATTGGCCAAGAACTACAATCGTTAAATTCACTAGAGTATATTGCCAATCAATATAGTCAACCTATATATGGCGAAGCAACTTTATTTGATGTTGTTCCCATCATAGAAAGTATTACATTAGATGAGATAAAAAAAGTGGCTGAAGAGTTTATGATTGAAGATCATATGACTACGTTTCATATTTTGCCAAAAGGAGACAAAGACGCGTGAAATTTGCCTTGATAATGGGAGCAAGTGGAGATATTGGGAAAAAAATTGCACAAGAATTAGCTGAAAAAGGTTGGTCGCTGTATCTGCATTATCATTCAAATATCAAAAGTGCTGAAGAACAGTTGCAGGAGTATCAAGAACGCTACCCTAAACAAGATTTTTATGCATTGTCTTTAGATATGACTCAAGAAGAGGGGATTCCTCTATTCCTGAAATCCATTTTTCAGTTGGATGCTGTGATATTTGCAAGCGGGTTTACGACGTATCAATTGTTAACCGAAGTCTCTACTGTGGATATGGATCATATGTGGGCAGTACATGTTAAGACACCAATTGTATTGCTTCAACATCTACAGTCTAAATTAGCTCATTCTAGAAATGGAAGAATCATTTTTATCAGTTCAATTTATGGTGAAACAGGTAGTGCAATGGAAGTTCTTTACAGTACAACAAAAGGCGCTCAATTGGCTTTTGTGAAAGCATATAGTAAAGAAATAGCTAGTTTAGGGATAACAGTAAATGCTATTTCTCCAGGAGCTATTGCTACAAAAATGAATCAAGAATTCACTTCAACTGAAGTAAAAGAACTAGAAAATGAAATTCCCTTGGGGCGTTTAGGAAGTGTATCTGAAATCAGTTTTTGGGTTATGCAACTAGTGGATAAAAGAAGTGCATATATGACCGGTCAATCTATTGTCATCAGCGGTGGTTGGCTAAAATAAGAAAAATTAGTTATGCAGTATAAAGAAAAATTAATGTTTCTAAAGTATCAGGTATGTTATAATTCAAATGATATGAGATTTTCTCTCTAAAAAAGAGAACAGGTAGGTGAGACAATTGAATGAAATAGGTGAAAAATTAAAAGAAGCAAGAAAATCAAAAGGCTATACATTAGATGATTTGCAACAAATGACTAAAATTCAAAAACGTTACCTAATTGCTATTGAAGAAGGCAACTATGATGTTATGCCGGGGAAATTTTATGCTCGTGCATTTATTAAACAATATGCGGATACTGTTGGCTTAAACGGAGACCAACTATTAGAAGAATATACAGATGCGGTACCTCATACTCATGATGAAGAATCCGTAGAAAAAATTTCTACGGATCAAACCCGTGTTGGAAAGAATACAGAAAATGCATTCTTAACAAAAGTCCAAGAGTATCTACCTACAATTCTAATTGGTATTATAGCTGTAGCTATAATAGCAGCCATTTACTTTGCAGTAATCAAAACGAATAATCAGGGTGATGAAGAAATGATCACCAAAGAATCTGAAGAAATAACTGTTTCTAGTGCAGATTCTACAGCAAATGAAGAGTCTGAATCTGCAATGGAATCCTCAGAATCTGAGGAAAGTGAAGAAAATCAAGGAATAGAAATTGTATCTTCTACTGGATCTGCCACAACTTATTCTGTTACAGGAAGTTCTGAAGGCAGTATTTTAACCTTAACGGCGGCAGGTGGAGATTCTTGGATCAGTGTTGAAGCAGATGGTTCAACAATTGATGCTCAATTAATAACAGAGGGCTCTAATTTAGAAACAGAAATTCCAGAAGGTACTTCATCATTACTGGTTATCATTGGAAATGCTCCTGCAACGGAAGTTAATCTTAATGGCGAAGATATTTCATATGCTCCGGAAGCAGAAAATTCTGTTCGACAAGAAATTGAATTTCAATTTGAGTAAACCCTTTAAGAGAACAGGCTAAGAAGAATTTTTGGTAAAATTCTTCTTAGCAACAATGGGTAGATATTATTGGAGAGAGGAAGCAAAAAATTGAACTTACCGAATAAGCTTACAGTATTGAGAATATTTATGATTCCAATATTTGTTATTGTAGTATTGGCACCATTTGATTGGGGCGTTTTTCAATTTTTAGGATCAACAATTGAAGTTACACAATTGGTAGGGGCAGTTCTATTTGCTTTAGCAAGTTTTACGGATTGGTTAGACGGTAAAATTGCGCGTGATCGAGGATTAGTAACAAATTTTGGTAAATTTGCCGATCCTTTAGCTGACAAAATGTTGGTAATGACAGCTTTAATTATTCTAGTAGGGCAAGACTTAGCTCCTTCTTGGGTCGTATCTATTATTGTTTGTAGAGAGTTAGCTGTTACTGGATTAAGATTGCTACTGGTGGAGCAAGGCGGAACTGTTTTAGCAGCTGATTGGCCAGGAAAAATCAAAACAGCTACTCAAATGGTTGCCATTATTTTATTACTGGTTGATAATTTACCATTTGAAGGGATAGGTCTGCCAGTGGCTTCTATCATGTTATACATTTGTTTATTCTTTACCATTTATTCTGGTGTAGATTATTTTGTTAAAAATAGTGCAGTATTTAGAGGTCCAAAATAACAAGACGTTAACATATAAATGATAGAGAAGACTGTTTTAATAGGTCTTCTTTTTTTTTACCACTTAAAAAGTATGGTAAAGTTAGGAATACAATAACTAGTCTTTTATGATTATTAAGGTAAAGAAAATAAAAGTTGCGGAAAAGAATTCGCGTATTATAGAAGTAGGAGTGAAGTAAGATGAACGCTGAAATCATAGCAGTTGGAACAGAACTTTTAATGGGACAAGTAGTAAACACCAATGCTTCTTTTCTCTCTCGCGAACTATCGTTATTAGGGTTAGATGTTTATCACCAAGTAGTGGTTGGAGATAATCCGAAACGATTATTAGAAGCAATACAAGTGGCAGAACAAAGAAGTGATCTAGTTATCCTTTCAGGTGGTCTTGGACCTACGAAAGATGACATTACAAAACAAGTATTAGCTGAACATTTAAATAAAAAACTAATTTTAGATATGAGTACTATGGAAAAAATAAGTAGCTATTTTAAAAATAGCAAACGAGTAATGACAGAAAACAATCGATTACAAGCTATGGTAATTGAAGGGTCTACTGTTTTAAAAAATGAAACAGGACTTGCAGCAGGAATGTTTTTAAAACAAGACAAACAAGCTTTTTTATTATTACCAGGCCCACCTAGCGAGTTAGAACCCATGTTTATAAAAGAAGTAAGGCCATTATTAATGGACGGGCGTCCAAATGAAAACCACCTTGTATCAAGAATTTTACGTTTCTTTGGTATTGGAGAATCTCAATTAGCTGCTGAATTAGATGATTTGATTGAAGAGCAAAAAAATCCTACTCTTGCAACGTATGCTGGAAAGCATGAAGTAACCTTGCGTTTAACAGCAAACGGAACCACTGAGGAAGCATGTCAATTATTATTGGATAAGATGGAAGCTATCATCCAGCAACGCATAGGTGGCTATTTTTATGGGTATGGAGAGGATAGACGATTAGTAAATGTAGTTACAGATTTATTAAATGAACAAAATCTGACACTTACAGCAGCTGAGAGCTTGACTGGTGGTGCTTTTCAAAACCTTATAACAAGTGTTTCAGGTGCAAGTAACTATTTCAAAGGTGGAATCGTAACTTATAGTAATGAAGCAAAAACAACTATTTTAGGTGTTGCAAAAAGATCAATTGAAGAGTTTGGTGTAGTCAGTGCTGAGTGTGCAATAGAAATGGCAAAAAAAGCACAAGGAATGTTTGATACAGATTTGGCTATCTCATTTACAGGGGTTGCAGGTCCAGATAAGTTGGATAATAAAGAAGTAGGAACCGTATGGATTGGTATTGCTACTAAAGAAACAACATTTGCTAAAGAATACCATTTTGGTAAAGGGCGTGAAAATAATCGAGAAAAATCGATTATGTCTGGATTAGAATTGATTCGAAGAGTGTTACTAAATTTGCCTATAGAACAAAAAGTTTTGTGAAATGAGAAAAGAGATTAATTGATTAAAAAAAGACCGAATGTTTGTTCGCTTTTTTCTTGCTTTTTTTATAAAAAAAAGGTATGATAATCTTTGTAGCAGATGAAAATATGAATGATTAATTAAATAATAAAAGAGACTTGAGGAGGATTTATTTAATGGCAGACGATCGTAAACAAGCATTAGACGCAGCGTTAAAAAAGATTGAAAAGAACTTTGGTAAAGGTTCCGTTATGAAACTTGGAGAAAAAGTTGATACGCGTATTTCTACAGTCCCTAGTGGATCATTAGCATTAGATGTTGCATTGGGAGTCGGTGGATTTCCTAGAGGAAGAATTATTGAAGTATATGGTCCTGAGAGCTCAGGTAAAACAACGGTAGCTTTGCATGCTGTTGCTGAGGTTCAAAAACAAGGCGGAATTGCTGCATTTATTGATGCTGAAAATGCATTGGATCCAAAATACGCAGCTGCACTTGGAGTAGATATTGACGAATTGCTATTATCGCAACCGGATACAGGTGAACAAGGGTTGGAAATTGCAGATGCATTGGTTTCCAGTGGAGCAGTGGATATTGTTGTTATTGACTCAGTTGCTGCATTAGTACCACGTGCGGAAATTGAAGGAGAAATGGGAGACTCTCATGTAGGGTTACAAGCTCGTTTGATGTCTCAGGCTTTACGTAAATTATCTGGTTCAATCAACAAAACAAAAACTATTGCTCTATTTATCAACCAGATTCGTGAAAAAGTTGGTGTTATGTTTGGTAACCCAGAAATTACACCAGGTGGACGTGCTTTGAAATTTTATGCTACGATTCGTTTAGAAGTTAGAAGAGCTGAACAAATTAAACAAGGTACAGATATTATGGGTAATCGTACAAAAATTAAAGTGGTTAAGAATAAAGTTGCTCCACCTTTTAGAGTAGCTGAAGTAGATATCATGTATGGTGAAGGTATCTCTCAAGTAGGAGAACTTGTAGATATGGGATCAGATAAAGATATCATTGATAAAGCAGGTGCATGGTATTCTTATGGTGGCGAACGAATTGGCCAAGGGCGAGAAAATGCAAAAAAATTCTTCAAAAACAATCCTGAATTAAGAGCTGAAGTAGAACAAAAAGTTCGTGCAGCTTATGGTATTGGAGAAGCAGGTGCTGAAGAAGTAGTAGAAGCGTCTGAAACGGACTTACTAGAAGATTAAAAGAACTAAAAAATTGAGAAAAGCCAATAAGCTTAGATGCTTATTGGCTTTTTTTTAAAAAAATTATACTGAAAATGTATGAAAAAGGATTCTTGAATGAATTAGGCAACACAATGAAAGTTTATGAAAGGGCTACAAAACCATTATTTAAGTTGACATGTCTCTTCACTACAATTAAAATTAAGATATCTATTAATTTAAAATTAGATATCGGGTAGGTTTTATTGGTATAAAGCTATTCTTGTTCTACCAAATAATGGATAAATATTAAATGACAAATTAAATAAATGATACGGAGGTGGAAGAATGGATTTTAAAAGTGTTGCCTTCGCTATCGTTACTTTAGTTGTCGGTCTTATTGTTGGATATCTCGTCCGCAAAGCAAACCACGAAAAAGAACTAGCTGGTGCTAGAAACACCGCAACTGGAATATTGGAAGAAGCAAAAAGAGAAGCAGAAACCATGAAAAAGGAAGCGATGTTAGAAGCGAAGGATGAAAGCCACAAATATCGAACTGAAATTGAAGCTGAGCTGAAAGAGAGAAGAAATGAAGTTCTAAGACAAGAAAATCGTTTGCTGCAACGCGAAGATAATATTGATCGTAAAAACGACAGCTTAGAAAAGCGTGAACACACACTCGAGGCGAATGAAGAAAAATTAAGTTCTAGACAACTACATGTTAACGATTTAGAGAAGAAAGCCATTGAGTTAGTCGAACAACAAGAAAATGAATTGGAACGAGTTGCGGCTTTGTCACGAGAAGAAGCAAGACAATTAATTTTGAAAGAAACAGAAAATGAATTGTCTCATGAAGTAGCCGTAATGGTAAAAGATTCTGAACAAAAAGCAAAAGAAGAAGCAGATCGAAAAGCTAAAAATTTAATTGCGTTAGCCATTCAACGTTCTGCAGCGGATCAAGTTTCAGAAACGACAGTATCCGTGGTAACATTGCCTAACGATGAAATGAAAGGTCGTATCATAGGCCGTGAAGGGCGTAACATCAGAGCACTAGAGACACTGACTGGTATGGATTTAATTATAGATGATACACCAGAAGCAGTAGTACTTAGTGGATTTGATCCAATACGTCGTGAAATTGCTCGAATGACTCTTGAAAAATTAATCCAAGACGGACGGATTCATCCAGCTCGAATTGAAGAGATGGTAGAAAAATCACGTAAGGAAATGGATGAAAGAATCAGAGAAATTGGAGAACAAGCTACTTTTGATGTAGGAGTACATTCATTACACCCAGATTTGATCAAAATTTTAGGACGTCTGAAATTTAGAACAAGTTATGGACAAAATGTTTTGAGTCATTCTATTGAAGTGGCTAAATTAGCTGGTGTGATGGCTGCTGAACTAGGAGAAGATGTTACATTAGCTAAGCGAGCAGGTCTACTTCACGATATTGGTAAAGCACTAGATCATGAAGTTGAAGGGTCACATGTTGAAATTGGTGCAGAGATTGGTATGAAGTATAAAGAGAATGAAACAGTTGTAAATGCAATTGCTTCACATCATGGTGATGTAGAAGCGACATCTGTCATTTCTGTTTTAGTTGCTTCAGCCGACGCAATATCTGCGGCGCGTCCAGGTGCAAGAAGCGAATCACTTGAAAATTATATTCACCGACTTGAAAAATTAGAAAGTATTTCTAATGATTTCGAAGGAGTGGAACAAAGTTTTGCAATACAAGCTGGTCGTGAAATCCGCATTATGGTCAAACCTGAAAAACTTGATGATTTAGCTGCAAGTAAGCTAGCGCGTGATGTTAGAAACCGCATTGAAAGTGAACTTGATTATCCAGGACACATTAAAATCACGGTTATTCGCGAAACAAGAACAATAGAATACGCTAAGTAAATAGTAGTGTAGAAACCGATATGAGTCGATGACAAATCCGACTTGTATCGGTTTTTTTGTTGCAAGTTGCCAAAAATTAATGTTAAACAAGTGAACTGGTAAATAAAAATGGAAAGGCCAGCTTTTATTTCGGTCCGTTTATTGTTAAAATATAGAGGATGATAAAGAGAAGAGGAATATTTGAATGAAATTATTATTTATTGGAGATGTTGTAGGTTCGATGGGCCGCGAAATGGTTCATGATTACTTACCTAAATTGAAAAAGATGTATAAACCACAAGTCACTATTTTAAATGGAGAAAATGCAGCAGCAGGTCGTGGAATTACAGAAAAAATTTATAAAGGTTTTTTACAAGATGGTGTGGATATTGTAACAATGGGAAATCATACTTGGGATAACCGAGATATTTTTGAGTTTATTGAAGATGCTAAAAAAATGATTAGACCGGCTAATTACCCAGAAGGAACACCCGGAAAAGGGATTTCCTATATAAAGGTCAATCAACTTGAGTTGGCTGTTATTAATTTACATGGCCGAGTGTTCATGACGGATGTTGATGATCCCTTTAGAAAAGCTGATGAACTAGTGGAAGAAGCGTTAAAACGCACACCATTGATCTTTGTTGATTTCCATGCCGAAACGACTAGTGAGAAGCAGTCAATGGGATGGTATTTAGATGGTAGAGTATCGGCAGTAGTTGGAACACATACTCATGTGCAAACGAATGATGCACGTATTTTACCAAATGGAACAGCTTATTTAACGGATGCTGGGATGACTGGACCGTATGATGAATCATTAGGTATGGATCGTGATGCTGTTTTAAGAAAATTCTTGACACAGATGCCAACACGTTTTGAAGTGCCAAAAGAAGGAAGAAAAATTCTATCGGGTTGTTTTATTGATATTGACGATAGTACAGGCGAAGCTAAAAAAATTGAAAATATTGTGATCAATGAAGATCGTCCGTTTAATGGCGGTTTTGAATAAGCAGAATACAAGATTGCTGAACACTAATTAACCACAAGGAGGCGGGAAAAGTGCCACAAAAAACAAAACAAACGCCTATGATGGAACAGTATCTAGGGATAAAGGCAAATTACCCAGATGCTTTTTTGTTTTATCGTTTAGGCGATTTTTATGAACTATTTAATGAAGATGCTATTAAAGCTTCGCAACTTTTAGAAGTTACGTTAACGAGTCGAAACCGTAATGCAGATGAACCGATTCCAATGTGTGGTGTTCCGTATCATGCAGCAAAAGGGTACATTGACAGCTTAATAGAACGAGGATACAAAGTAGCCATTTGTGAACAAGTAGAGGATCCAAAAACAGCAAAAGGTATGGTGAAAAGAGAAGTCGTTCAGTTAATTACACCCGGAACAGCTATGGATACGAAGTCTATGGACGCTAAAACAAATAATTATTTGGCTGCTATAATGGGTACAAATACAGATCACTATCATTTAGCGTATGCTGATTTAAGTACAGGAGAATTAAAAACAACAA
This sequence comes from Carnobacterium sp. 17-4, assembly GCF_000195575.1. Classification (NCBI taxonomy): domain Bacteria; kingdom Bacillati; phylum Bacillota; class Bacilli; order Lactobacillales; family Carnobacteriaceae; genus Carnobacterium; species Carnobacterium sp. 17-4. The sequence goes on from NC_015391.1 coordinate 705,033, forward strand.
AGTTAAATTCATTAGAAGCGGTAATGAGCGAATTAATGAGTTTGAAAGCAAAAGAAGTTGTTTTTAAAGAAGCGATGGAAGTAGATGTACAAGCGGAATTAGAAACAAAGTTAGGCATTATGGTATCTACTCAAAAAGAAATGATTGAACGCGCAGAATTTTCTTACCTGACAAGTGAGATTGAGAACAGCGACTTGATTGATGTTGTTAAGTTATTATTTTCTTATTTATATGTTACCCAAAAACGAAATTTAGGTCACCTACAAAAAGTAGAAGTTTATTCTCCTACTAATTATTTGAAAATGGATCATTATTCTAAGCATAATTTAGAATTAGTTTCTTCGATTCGTACAGGACAAAAAAAGGGGACTCTTTTGTGGTTGTTGGATGAAACCAAAACAGCCATGGGTGGAAGGCTTTTAAAGCAATGGATTGATCGACCTCTCATTCAAGAACAACAGATCATGATGAGACAGAATATTGTTGAAAGTTTAATCAATCATTTCTTTGAAAGAACAGATCTAAATGAAGCGTTAACGAGAGTGTATGATTTAGAAAGGTTAGCTGGTAGGGTAGCATTTGGTAATGTTAATGGACGCGACTTAATTCAACTCCAAACGTCGTTGCTTCAAATCCCTCAGTTAATTGAGATTATTCAGTTGATGAACAAAGGTGAATGGGATCAATTGATTACTGAATTAGACCAAGTTCCTGAAGTCGTTCAGCTGATTGATCAAGCAATAGATGAAAATGCTCCTCTTTCTATAAAAGATGGTGGAGTCATTAAAGATGGATTCAATGAACAGTTGGATATTTACCGTGATGCTATGCGTAACGGTAAAAAATGGATCGCTCAGTTAGAGGCTGAAGAAAAAGCAGCAACAGGCATTAGAAACTTGAAAATTGGCTACAACCGAATCTTTGGTTACTATATTGAGATAACTAAAGCCAACCTTGCTAATTTGCCTGAAGGGCGTTATGAACGGAAACAAACTTTAGCAAATGCTGAACGGTTTATTACTCCAGAATTAAAGGAAAAAGAAGTTTTAATTCTAGAAGCTGAAGAAAAATCCATGCTTCTAGAATACACCTTATTTGCTGAAGTTAGAGAAACGATTAAAGACTATATTGAACGATTGCAAAACTTGGCCAAAACAGTAGCCGCCATTGATGTGTTGCAGAGTTTTGCAACGATAAGCGAAAAATACCATTATACTCGTCCTTTAATGGCTGCTAATAGTCAAGAAATCAGTTTGATAGAAGGAAGACATCCTGTTGTTGAAAAAGTTCTGGGACAACAAACGTATGTGCCAAATAGTGTTGAAATGGATCAAGATAATGAAATCTTACTTATTACTGGACCGAATATGTCTGGTAAAAGTACGTATATGAGGCAATTAGCGTTAACCGTTATTATGGCTCAAATGGGCTGTTTTGTTCCTGCTGATAAAGCAATAATGCCGATATTTGATCAAATATTTACCCGAATTGGAGCAGCAGATGATTTAATTGCAGGTCAAAGTACCTTTATGGTTGAAATGATGGAAGCGAATGAAGCTTTGCGGTACGCTTCAAAGAACAGCTTGATTTTATTTGACGAAATTGGACGTGGAACAGCCACTTATGACGGTATGGCTTTAGCGGAAGCTATCATTGAATACATTCATGAAAATGTTCACGCAAAAACGTTATTTTCAACACATTACCATGAGTTAACAGTGTTAGATGAGCGACTGACTCGTTTAACAAATGTTCATGTAGGTGCAGTAGAAGAAGAGGGAGAATTAGTCTTTTTACACAAAATGCTTCCTGGTCCTGCAGATAAGAGTTATGGGATTCAAGTAGCTAAACTTGCTGGACTTCCTGATGATTTGCTTTCACGTGCAGCTGTTATTTTAGAACAACTGGAACAAAAAGAAGAAATTGTGTTAAACCGCTCTACTCAAATAGCTTCAGCTAAAGAAACGTCAATTCCAAGTAAATCTTCTCAGAAAGAAAAAGTTGAAGAGAAGGATGAAGGACAGCTTTCTTTATTCGGACTGCTGGAAGATTCTGAAACTGAAGTCGTTAAAGCTGTTCGAAAGATGAATTTATTAACAATGACCCCTCTAGAAGCATTGAATTGCATTAGTGAATGGCAACAGAAATTGAACTGATTTTAGTTAGTGGGAAGGAATGGAAGAGATGGCAAAAATTCAAGAACTCTCAGATGTATTAGCTAATCAAATTGCGGCTGGCGAAGTAATTGAGCGACCTGCTTCAGTAGTGAAAGAATTGATTGAAAATGCAATTGATGCAGAAAGCAGCCAGATTGACATTCTTATCGAAGAAGCTGGATTGAAAAAAATACAGATCATTGATAATGGACTAGGTATCGAACCAGAAGAAGTTCAAAATGCATTCAAGCGACATGCAACAAGTAAAATTTATTCTCGTGATGATCTTTTCCGAATTCGTACACTTGGGTTTCGTGGAGAGGCTCTGCCCAGTATTGCCTCCGTGTCAGAGGTTACGCTAGAAACATCGATCGGTGGAGAACGTGGAACGTATCTTTCTTTAAAAGGCGGTAAAATTATTGAGGAAAGAGCGAATGAAGCAAGAAAAGGAAGTAAGATCACAATAGAAAACCTTTTTTTCAATACGCCTGCACGATTAAAATACGTAAAGAGCTTGCAAACAGAACTGTCGAATGTGACAGATATTGTCAATCGAATGGCTATCAGTCACCCGAATATTGCTTTTCGCTTGGTTCATGATGGCAATCAGTTGTTGCGAACAGCTGGGAATGGCGATCTGAAACAAACTCTAGCAGGTATTTATGGAGTTGCTACAGCCAAAAAAATGAGAGAAATAAAGAAAGAAGATTTGGATTTTAGAGTGTCGGGTTTTATTTCATTACCCGAACTCACAAGAGCAAGTCGAAATTACATCTCTATTATTATAAATGGACGCTATATTAAGAATTATTTATTGAATAAAGCTATTATCTCGGGTTACCGGTCTAAACTTATGGTTGGACGCTATCCGGTTGCTGCTATTGAAATTGATATGGATCCTTTGTTAGTAGATGTAAATGTACATCCGACAAAGCAAGAAGTTCGTATTAGTAAAGAAAAAGAATTGATGCAATTGATAGAGTCCGCTATTCATGAGAGTCTAAGTAAAGAACAACTTATCCCGGATGCTTTAGAAAATTTATCTTTTAAAAAGAAAACAGACTTGCCGATGGTGGAAACTGAACAGACAACGTTTCAGTTTCATCAAGAAAGAAACCCAGAAGTAAAAAATGAAAACAATAAAGAGTCCGAAAATAATTATTCATCTTCAACCTCTTATAATGCTCATCATCAATCTAGATCTTTTGAAAAGGATAGTGTAGATGAGGAAGAAAAAGATTCGTTTTTCTTGAAAGAAAATACTCAAGAGACTCCCTTTGGATATGCTCCGCAAGAAAGTCATATTGGAGAAGTCCCAAATAAACTAGTCAGTGAATTAGTTGATTATCACCAAGAATCGCCATTAAAAACAGCAAGTAAATTAATGGAGAAAAAAAAGATCCCTACTGAATCCGTTGACCAATTTCCAACGCTAGAATATGTTGGTCAAATGCATGGAACGTACTTATTTGCGCAAAATGATAAAGGGTTGTATATCTTGGATCAGCATGCCGCTCAAGAACGAATAAAATACGAATACTTCCGGAAAAAGATTGGCGAAGTCAGTAATGATCTACAGGATTTATTGGTACCTATAATGCTGGATTACCCGAATAGCGATGCAATCAAGATCAAAGAAAATAATGATGCATTGGAGACTGTGGGTATTTTCTTAGAACCATTTGGCCAAAATAGCTTTCTGCTAAGAAGTCATCCTGTATGGTTTAACCAAGGCGAAGAAGAGAGCATCGTAAGAGAAATGATTGATTTGTTATTGGAGCAAGGCAGCATAAGTGTTGCTAAGTTTAGAGAAGCTACAGCAATAATGATGAGTTGTAAAGGCTCGATCAAAGCAAATCATTATTTGAATGATGCAGAAGCTAGAGCATTATTAAAAGACTTAAAGAAGACAGAAAATCCATATAATTGCCCGCATGGAAGACCAGTATTGATTCATTTTACTAATAAAGATATGGAAAAAATGTTCAAACGTATCCAAGACCCTCATTGAATTCAATAAATTAAATTCAATAAATTGAAGCAATTCTTTAAAAAGTGTAGAATGAAAGTAGAATCAAAAAGGAGGATTTTCATGAGCACCTATGATAAAAACGAATTGAAAAATAAGTTAACTGATATTCAATATGAAGTAACTCAAAATGAAGCTACTGAACGTCCATTTACAGGTGAGTACGACGACTTTTATAAAGATGGTATTTTTGTAGACATTATCAGTGGAAAACCATTATTCTCTTCAAATGATAAATATGATGCAGGATGCGGTTGGCCATCATTCACAAAACCAATTGAAGAAGAAGAAGTTATTGAAAAAATGGATGTGAAATTTGGTATGCAACGCACTGAAGTGAGAAGTTCAGATGCGAACTCTCATTTAGGACATGTCTTTCCGGATGGTCCTCAAGATAAGGGTGGTTTACGCTACTGTATCAATTCAGCAGCTTTAAGATTTGTACCAGTGGATAAATTAGAAGAAGAAGGGTACGACAGTTACCGAAAATTATTTGCTTAATGTAGTAAGTTAAATAGGAAAAGCACTCTCTAACTGTTTACACAGTTTAGAGGGTGCTTTTATATTTTGTCTAGGATTTTTTAGGCAGCAGCTCCTTTTATGGATGCAAATGTGGTAAAATAAATAGCGAACAGGTGTGCCTTTTTGCATCTAGTAAAACGATAGAATGAGTGAATGGAGAAAATAATATGTATGAATATATTAAAGGGATAGTGACCTTTGTTAGTCCTGCGTACATTGTCCTTGAAACAAATGGGATAGGGTACCAATTATTTATAGCTAACCCTTTTCGCTTTTCAAGTAAATTAAATGAGGAAATAACAATTTATGTACACCAAGCTGTTCGAGAAGATGCGATTACGTTATATGGTTTTAAAGATTATACTGAAAAACAATTGTATTTAAAATTGCTTAGCGTTTCAGGTATTGGTCCAAAAAGTGGATTAGCTATTTTAGCTAATGATAATCATCAAGGTCTAGTACAAGCAATTGAAAATGAAGACGCAGCTTATTTAACAAAATTTCCAGGAGTGGGTAAAAAAACGGCATCACAGATCGTTTTGGATCTAAAAGGGAAATTAGCTGACTTGACAGTTGCACCATTAGAAAATGCAGCTGATTATCAACAGGAATTAGTATTGTCCACTAATTACAATCATGTTACTGAAGCAATGGAAGCTCTAGAAGCGTTAGGGTACAGTGCGAAAGAAATTAAAAAAATTGAACCGCAAATTCGTAAATTAAATAAAGAATCAACAGATGCTTATTTACGAGAAGCTTTGCGATTATTGATGAAGAAGTAAGCAAAGTGCAAAAAAAGAAAAGTGGTGAAAAACAATGAATCCAGAAGAACGCATAATTTCCGGTGATAGCAGCACGACTGAAGAAATTTCGTTAGAAAAGTCATTACGCCCGCATTATTTAGCGGAATACATCGGCCAAGAAAAAGTAAAAAGAGAATTGTCGATTTATATAGAAGCAGCAAAGAATCGTGAAGAAGCGCTAGACCACGTCTTACTTTATGGCCCACCTGGTTTAGGGAAAACAACAATGGCAATGGTGATCTCAAATGAAATGGGCGTAGCCATACGAACAACAAGTGGTCCTGCAATCGAGAAAGCAGGAGATTTAGTTGCTCTTTTGAATGAGTTGGAAGCTGGTGACGTTCTATTTATAGATGAAATCCATCGTATGCCAAGACTAGTTGAAGAAATGTTGTATTCTGCTATGGAGGATTACTTTGTAGACATCATTGTAGGACAAGGGCCAACTGCACACCCTGTTCACTTCCCGTTGCCACCTTTTACTCTTGTGGGTGCAACAACCAGAGCAGGATTGTTATCAGCTCCTTTAAGGGACCGTTTTGGAATTGTCTCGCATATGGAATATTACACAGTAGAAGAACTGAGTGATATTGTTTTGCGTTCAGCAGATATCTTTAATACTGAAATAATCGAATCAGGTGCAATCGAAATTGCCAGACGATCGAGAGGGACTCCTCGGGTAGCAAACCGCTTGTTAAAACGTGTAAGGGATTATGCTCAAGTAGAATCCAACGGTGTGATAAAAAAACAAATAGCAGATGAAGCATTGGCGATGCTGCGAATCGATCAAGAAGGCTTAGATTTTGTTGATCAAAAATTATTAAAAACGATGATTGAAAATTATCATGGTGGACCAGTTGGATTGTCTACGATTGCAGCTAATATCGGAGAAGAAATTGAAACAATTGAAGATATGGTTGAGCCTTATTTGTTGCAAGCAGGCTTCCTTCAACGGACCCCACGTGGAAGAATTGTAACTCATATGGGCTACACTCATCTAGGTTATCCAACTACTTATACAGATTAGGAGTATGACTATGTTAACAACAAAAGATTTTGATTTTGATTTACCAGAAGAACTAATTGCTCAAACCCCTTTAGAAAATCGCTCAAGTTCAAAATTATTGATTTTAAACAAAGAAACTGGCGAAGTTGACGATAAACACTTCACGGATATCCTTGAGGAACTTAATGAAGGTGATGCGTTGGTCATGAATGATACACGTGTATTGCCAGCACGGTTACACGGAGTAAAACCAGAAACTGGCGCACATCTTGAAATATTGTTATTAAAAAATACAGAAAAAGATCAATGGGAAACGCTTGTTAAACCAGCTAAAAAAGCTACCGTGGGCACGGTTATTTCTTTTGGAGATGGGAGATTGACTGCGACTGTAACGGAAGAATTAAATCATGGGGGAAGGATCATTGATTTTTCTTATGATGGCATCTTTTTAGAAGTTTTGGAATCATTAGGAGAAATGCCCCTTCCTCCATACATCAAAGAGCGATTAGAAGATAGTGAACGTTATCAAACTGTCTATGCAAAAGAAAACGGTTCTGCTGCTGCCCCTACAGCTGGCTTGCATTTTACAGAAGAATTACTAGAAAAAATCAAGTCAAAAGGTGTAAAATTGATTTTCTTAACGCTACATGTAGGGCTAGGTACTTTCAGACCCGTGAGTGTAGATTCGATTGAAGACCATGAGATGCATTCAGAATTTTACCGTTTAACAGAAGAATCTGCCACAGAATTAACAGCTGTTCGAAACAATGGCGGTAGAATTGTTGCTGTGGGGACAACCTCTATTCGTACGTTAGAAACGATTGGTACCAAATTTAATGGAGAAATAAAAGCAGACAGCGGATGGACGGATATTTTTATTTCACCGGGCTACACATTCAAAGTTGTGGATGCTTTTTCAACTAACTTTCATTTGCCAAAATCAACATTAGTAATGTTGGTCAGTGCTTTTGCAGGAAGAGAGCATGTTTTAGCTGCGTATCAACATGCAGTTGATGAAAAATATCGTTTCTTTAGTTTTGGAGATGCAATGTTTGTTAAATAAAGGCTTTCATTAATCTGCATACAAAAAAATAGAAGTTGGCTTTTCAGGCCAACTTCTATTGGTTTTTAGAGAGGATAGGAGTGAATCAGCGAATTGTTAAAACAAACATTTATTTGAACTTCTTTTAAAACGACATACAGTTTCTGTACTACTTTGGTTAAACTGTCTTTAAACCTTTAAAAAGGGTACATATGGTGTTGCTAAAGGTACAGCTTTATTTTTAAACGAATCGGACAGTGAATCTTGTAACTCAAAACAGAATGTTGATTTTTTGCTTCTTCGACTTCTAAACACTAAAGAAATTCAACCAATTCACTCATATAAGCGTCTCTCTATCCACCTATAATATACCACGATTAGAAAGCGGTTACCAATAAAGTGTCTTAAAGTTAAAAAATAGCTTGTTTTCTAAAACTAGTGTGATAAACTATTATATTGAGTGAGTACATACTTGTTTAAAAGTATGTTGAATTTGGAGGTCATAATTAAGTGGCAAATGTAAACGCGGAAGCATTAACGAAGACGCAACAACGTATTATTGATGCAGCATTAGATTTAGTTTCACATGTGGGGTATAAAAGTACTACAACAAAAATGATTGCACAAAAAGCTGAAGTTAATGAAACAACTATTTTTAAAAATTTTCAATCTAAACAAGCTTTAATGGATACCGCTTTTAAACAACATACAAAACAAATTACTAACGAAGTAGATGAATTTTTCTCTCAGAGTTTTAAAGACACAACGGATTTAATGCAACAGTCCGGTCGTTTTATTGCGGATATTTTTGATAAGCATCGCCAAATTGTTCTCAGTACAATTAAAGAAGTAGGAAATGAACAAACAAAATCGATTTTTAACTATAAACAGGAATACATCCAACAATTATTGTGTACAAAATTAAAAGAATTTTCGAAAGAACATTTATTAACTGATCAACAATATGAAACAATTGTTTTTATGTTTAATAGTGCTATTATGAGCCTTTTAGTTGATAAAGCTAGAAAAGAATATTCAGATGAAGAACCAGGACTGACGATTCATTTGAAAGATGTCATTGAGTTGACACTAAAAACAGTGCGTTAATGAATAATTAAGTATAAAAAAGATTTAATGAATCTGTAATCTAAGATGAACGAAAGTAGGAATAGAAGCATGACCGAACCAGCAATTAAATACCGATTGATAAAAAAAGAAAAACATACAGGAGCAAGACTAGGAGAAATTATTACTCCTCATGGAACTTTCCAAACACCGATGTTTATGCCAGTTGGGACATTGGGAACTGTTAAAAGTATTGCCCCTGAAGAATTAGAGTCAATGGGAGCAAGTATTATATTAAGCAATACGTATCATTTATGGTTGCGCCCTGGTGAAGATATCGTTGAAGAAGCAGGTGGACTACACAAGTTTATGAACTGGGACAAAGGTATTTTAACCGATTCAGGTGGATTTCAAGTATTTTCATTAAGTGATCTGCGCAGAATTGAAGAAGAAGGGGTTCATTTTAGGAATCATTTAAATGGCTCTAAAATGTTCTTATCACCAGAGAAAGCTATTAATATTCAAAATAAACTAGGACCGGATATTATGATGAGTTTTGATGAATGTCCACCTTTTGACGAAAGTTTTGATTATGTAAAAAAATCAGTTGAACGAACAAGTCGTTGGGCTGAAAGAGGGTTGAAAGCACATGCAAAACCGGATAGCCAAGGATTATTTGGGATTATTCAAGGTGCTGGGTTCAAAGAACTTCGTCAACAAAGCGCTCGTGACTTGGTATCAATGGATTTTCCAGGGTATTCAATAGGAGGGTTATCTGTTGGAGAACCAAAAGAAAGTATGAATAAAGTACTTGAATATACTACACCTCTTATTCCAGATGATAAACCGCGTTATTTGATGGGCGTAGGTACTGCCGATTCATTGATTGATGGTGTCATTAGAGGAGTCGATATGTTTGATTGCGTGTTGCCTACTCGTATTGCTCGTAATGGGACATGTATGACCAGTAAAGGTCGAGTGGTTATCAAAAATGCACAATATGAACGCGATTTTGGGCCATTGGATGATAAATGTGATTGCTACACTTGTCGAAATTATACAAGAGCTTATATCCGTCATTTGATTAAAGCGGATGAAACATTTGGGTTACGTTTGACTAGTTACCATAATTTGTATTTCTTGTTAAATGTAATGAAAGATGTAAGACAGGCTATTATGGATGATAATTTATTGGAATACAGAGAAAGTTTTTTTGAAGAATATGGTTACAATAAACCGAATGCTAGAAATTTCTAAAGGTTTTATAAGAATCTTATTTAAGAGATAGTAAAAAGACTAGATGTTTGGTAAAGTAAGTAGTGTAAAGATGATTGAATCGGAGAATGGAGTGGAAAAATGGAGTTAATTCTTAATTTTGTACCTTTTATTGCGATTATGGGTTTGATGTATTTTATGATGATTCGCCCGCAAAAAAAAGCTGCTACAAAAACACAAAATATGCTTGATGCTATGAAAAAAGGTGATTCAATTGTAACAATTGGTGGACTACATGGGATTATTGATGAAGTGAATACAACCAATAATACTGTTGTACTTGATTGTGACGGAATCTTTTTAACATTTGAAAAGAAAGCCATTGCTCGCATAGTGACTACTGGAGTTTCAACTCCTATAGAAGATCTTGGAACAAACACACCACCTCAAGATATAGTAGAAAACAATACTGACGAAAAACTTTAATCGTTACACTTAAGAATAAGGGGTGCTATCAGACTAAAACTGATAGCACTTTTTTTAATGCAATAGTTGTGTTTTAAAACAAATTATGTTACTTTGTTTTAAAGTTCTGTAGTAGTTACATAAAGGAATGAAGACAGTTTTAGATAAGGAGTGTATGCTGTTGATTAATGAATCCTTTGCTTACTATGCTAAGTACGAACCGTGGCTAAAATTAAAAATGCAAGAATTTAATCAAATGGGTTACCATCAAATAAATGAAGAAGATTTATGGAATTATGTTACAAGCTTCTGTTGGAAAAAAATAAGACCAACACACTATTACCAACAAATTAATGATATTATGAAAATTACACCAAATCAGTACTTAGATTATGCTGCTTTAGAAGCTCAAGTTTATAAAGTTACTTCACTTGAAGAAATGAACTTTGACGATCTATTTTAAAAAGAAGAATCAGTGTATTTGACTGATTCTTCTTTTTAAAAGTTAATTTGTGAATGTTTTAACATCAAAATAATAAAATATTTAAAATGTAGAAAGTTATCAAACCTTTATTTTAAATTGTTTAATAAGGATTTATATTTTAAAGGATTATTTTTCTTTACAAAAAAACAAAAATAAAGTATGATGATTGTGAAATAGATAACAACATTAGGAGGATTTAAAATGATGGAAGTTGGTATGAAAGAAAAAATCAAAACAGATAAAAAAAGTGCTGTAAGTAATAATGTTAGTGTAGTTGATGCAATCGACAACTTAGTTAACCGAGGGAAAGAAGCATTAAGTGTTTTAGAAACATTTGATCAAGAAAAAGTTGATTTTATCGTTCATCAAATGGCAATGGCTGGTTTAAGCCAACATATGCCTTTGGCTAAAATGGCAGTTGAAGAAACAGGTAGAGGAATCTATGAAGATAAATGCATTAAAAATATGTTTGCTACAGAATCTATTTGGAATTCTATAAAAGACAATAAAACAGTTGGGATCATTAGTAAAGATAATCAAACTGAACTGATAGAAGTAGCCACACCAGTCGGAGTAGTATGTGGTGTAACACCTGTTACTAATCCAACATCTACAACAATGTTTAAAGCTTTAATTGCTTTAAAAACACGGAACCCAATTATTTTCTCTTTTCATCCAAGTGCACAAAAATGTTCTATAGCTGCAGCAACTGTTTTGAAAGAAGCGGCTATAAAAGCTGGAGCACCAGAAAACTGTATTCAATGGATCGAGCAACCTTCATTGGAAGCTACGAATAACTTGATGCAACATCCGGGAGTTGCGATTGTGTTAGCAACTGGAGGATCTGCGATGGTTAAATCAGCTTATTCTACTGGCAAACCAGCTTTAGGAGTAGGACCAGGGAATGTCCCAAGTTACATTGAAAAATCTGCAAAAATCAAACGTGCAGTTAATGATATTATTGCATCAAAAACATTTGATAATGGAATGATTTGTGCTTCAGAACAAGCAGTTATTGTAGATAAAGAAATTTATCAAGAAGTAAAAGAGGAGTTTAAAAAACATTCTATTTATTTTGCTAAACCAAACGAAATAGAAAAATTTGAAAAAGCTGTTATGAATGAAGCAAAAGTTGCTGTAAACCCAGAAATAGTAGGGCAAGCTCCTTACAAAATTGCAGCACTCGCAGGTATAGAAATACCTCATGAAACGAAAATGATTGTAGTAGAAATAAATGGAGTTGGCGCAGATTATCCGTTATCTCGCGAAAAATTATCTCCAGTACTTGCAATGATCAAAGCAGATTCTACTCGTCATGCATTTGATTTATCTCAACAAATGTTAGAATTGGGCGGATTAGGTCATTCAGCAGCGATCCATACTCAAAATGATGCACTAGCAGAAAAATTTGGAGTAGAAATGAAAGCTTGTCGTATTTTGGTGAACTCTCCAACAGCTCAAGGTGGAATAGGTGATTTATACAACAACATGATTCCTTCATTGACACTAGGTTGCGGATCATATGGAAAAAATTCAATCTCTAAAAATGTTACGGCAGTAAACTTAATGAATGTTAAAACAATTGCGAAACGGAGAAATAATATGCAGTGGTTTAAATTACCAGCAAAAATTTATTTTGAGAAAAATTCTCTTGCTTATTTACAAGACATGGAAAATATCGAACGTGTTTTTCTAGTCTGTGATCCTGGCATGGTAAAATTTGGTTATGCAGATACAGTTGTACAAGAGTTAATGAAGCGAACTAACAAAGTTCAAATTGAAATTTTTTCAGATGTTGAACCAAATCCTTCTACTGACACAGTTAAAGCTGGAACAGAAGCTATGGTTCGTTTTCAACCAGATACGATTATCGCTATTGGTGGCGGTTCTGCGATGGATGCTGCTAAAGGAATGTGGTTGTTCTATGAAAAACCTGAGACGATTTTCTTTGGAGCTAAACAGAAGTTTTTAGATATTCGAAAAAGAACTTACAAAATTCCGAATCTAACAAAAACACAGTTTGTTTGTATTCCAACAACTTCTGGTACGGGATCTGAAGTGACGCCATTTGCAGTAATTACAGATAGTGAAACACACGTGAAATACCCATTGGCTGATTATGCTCTAACACCAGATGTAGCAATCATCGATCCACAGTTTGTTATGAGTGTACCAAAATCGGTAACAGCGGATACAGGTATGGATGTTTTGACACATGCAATCGAATCATATGTTTCTGTGATGGCTAGTGATTACACTAGAGGGTTGAGTCTTCAAGCAATCAAGCTTGTTTTTGAAAATTTACGTGCATCATACGAATATGGTACAGAAGAAGCTCGAGAAAAAATGCATAATGCTTCTACTATGGCTGGGATGGCATTTGCTAATGCATTTTTAGGTATCAATCATTCTATTGCACATAAAATTGGAGCTGCTTATGATATTCCTCATGGACGCACTAATGCGATATTGCTGCCTCATGTTGTTCGTTACAATGCAAAAGATCCAGCAAAACATGCTTTGTTTCCAAAATATGAATATTTCCATGCACATGAAGATTATGCTGAAATCGCACGTTTCTTAGGATTCAAAGGGAATACTACAGAAGAATTAGTGGAATCTTTGGTTCAAGAAATTAATAAATTAGGAAAAGATGTTGGCATTGATATGAGTTTGAAAGGTCAAGGTGTAACGTCTGAGAATTTATACAACACAGTTGACGAATTGGCAGAATTAGCATTTGAAGATCAATGTACCACAGCTAATCCAAAACAACCCTTAATCAGTGAATTGAAACAAATTATTATTGATGCATTTGAAGAAGTACATTAAGAACAAAAAAGAGAAGCTAAGGCAATTGCCCTAGCTTCTCTTTTTTGTATTCAAAATGCAATTAGTTTGATAAAAGACTTGAAAAAAAAAAAATCAAGGTATACTTTTAATATAAGTTAGGTGAGCCTAAAAATAATAATTAAATGATAGCGGGATATAAATGACCGGTCAAAAGAAAGTTAATTTAATTAACTTATCTATAGCACAGCACTAAAAATTATAAACCTAGAAAGTAAGGTAGGAGAAAATTATGACGCCAAATAAAGAAGATTACTTGAAAATGATTTATGAACTTGGTGGTACAACTAAAAAAGTAACCAATAAAGAACTCGTTGCAGGACTAAAGGTATCTGCTGCATCTGTCAGCGAAATGGTGACCAAGTTATTAAAAGGGGGATTTGTTGAACATGTGCCCTATCAAGGGATTCAATTAACCCAAGAGGGCCTTCAAAAAGCAAGTGCTTTGGTAAGGAAACATCGCTTATGGGAAGTTTTTTTAGTTAGCCATTTAGGGTATGCCTGGAATGAGGTTCATGAAGAAGCTGAGGTGTTGGAACACGTTACTTCAGTTGAGTTAGCAAGGAAATTAGATCATTACTTAAATTTCCCCACTGTTTGTCCTCATGGAGGAATGATTCCAACTGAAAAAGGCATCATCGATGAAAAAAAACTCCCGAATTTAGTAGATAAACAAGTTTATGATGTGGTCAAAATTAAAAGAGTCGCAGATGAGAAAGACTTGCTGGATTATTTAGCTTCACTAGAAGTTAACATAGGTGATGTATATAAAATAATAGATATTGGGGCTTATGAAGGACCTATTATACTTGAATCAGAAGGTAAGCAGCTAGCAATCAGTTATAAGGCTGCTACGAGTATTTTTATTGAATTGGCATAGAAAGTAGGAGAAAGATGAAAACTATTAAGCGCATTCTTTTCAGTTCACTGTTTATTGCATTTATTTTTCTAACAGGTTGTTATAATTTTGGGTCAGATCAGGATTCGGATAAATTACAAGTCGTAGCCACAACGACTATGTTAACCGATTTATTGAAAGAAATAGGTGGAGAACATGTTGATGTAACCGGACTGATGTCTGCGGGAGTAGACCCTCATTTGTATAAAGCAAGTGCAAGAGATGTCATCTATATGCAGTCTGCAGATGTAGTAGCTTACAACGGACTAGAACTTGAAGGGAAAATGGGTGAAATATTTCAAGGACTAGAAGAACAGAAAAAGACCGTTATTGCTTTAGAAGATGGTTTAAATGAAGATGATGTTCTCTCTGCTGGAGAAGGAAGTACTTCCATTGACCCGCATATTTGGTTTGATGTAGGTCTTTGGAAAAAATCAGCAATAGAAGTATCTAAAGGGTTGATTTCTGCAGATCCTAAAAATGAAACAAGTTATCAAGCAAACTTAGAAAGTTATTTGCTTGAATTGGAAGAGTTAGATCAATATGTAACCAATCGTGTAAATGAAATACCAGAAGATGATCGTGTTTTGGTAACAGCTCATGATGCCTTTAGTTACTTTGGTGAAGGATATGGATTTAACGTTATTGGGCTTCAAGGATTAAATACAAATGCTGAAGCTGGGACAGGTGATATCAGCCAATTAGCAGATTATATTGTAGACAATGGTATAAAAGCTATTTTTATCGAGTCTTCTGTTCCAACAAGAACCATTGAATCTTTACAGGCAGCTACTAAAGCAAAAGGTTTTGAAGTTGAAATCGGAGGAGAACTCTACTCAGATTCTCTTGGAGATAAAGAAAACGACAGTGAAACTTATATAAAGACAGTGAAATCTAATGTAGATACCATTGTTGATGCGTTGAAATAAATCAAAAAGACTGGAGTGCATAAAGCATGGAGAATGAACAAATAGAAAAAACGACTGCAATACGCTTAAATCAATTAACTGTAGCTTATGAAGCACAACCGGTTTTGTGGAATATTTCGGTTAATATCCCTAAAGGCACATTAACAGCTATTGTTGGACCAAATGGTGCGGGTAAATCTACACTTATTAAATCTTTAATCAATTTAATAAAGCCAATTGCTGGTGAAGTAGATTTTACTTTTGAACAAACAAAAGATGAAAATTATGGGAAAAATAAAAATTTAGTCGCATATGTACCTCAAAATGGAAGTGTGGATTGGGATTTTCCAACAACTGTTTTAGATGTCGTTGTGATGGGAAGATATGGTCACTTAGGATGGTTTAAAAGGCCTAAAAAGAAAGATAAAGCCTTAGCAAATGAGATGCTTGCAAAAGTAGGGATGGCTGACTTCAAAGATAAACAAATCAGTCAATTATCTGGTGGACAAAGACAGCGTGTCTTTCTAGCTCGTGCATTGGTTCAAGAAGCGGAAATTTACTTAATGGATGAACCTTTCCAAGGTGTAGATGCGCAAACAGAAAAAATTATTATTCAATTGCTAAAGGAATTGAAAACAGAGGGGAAAACGATTGTCGTTGTTCACCATGACTTACAAACTGTGCCAGAATATTTTGATGAAGTTATTTTAATTAATCGCGAATTGATTGGAAGTGGACCAATTGAAACAACTTTTACTAAAGAGTTGATTGCTAAAACTTATCGTCAAAATCAAACAAAACCATGGGAGGAAGAATAAATGGATGTACTAAGTGCTCTTTTCTTTGATTATACTTTTCAAGTAGTCGTTTTCGGTTCGAGCATCTTAGGCTTATTAAGCGGTGTTATCGGAAGTTTTGCAGTTTTGCGTAAACAAAGTTTACTTGGTGATGCGGTAAGTCATGCAGCTCTACCAGGAATCTGTCTAGCATTTATTCTTACCTCAAATAAACAAATGGAAATTTTGTTGCTCGGAGCGCTTATTTCAGGTTTGCTGGCTACTTGGTTGATTATGGTTATCGTTAAACACTCTAAAGTTAAATTCGATAGTGCATTGGCGCTGACTACAGCTGTGTTCTTTGGCCTTGGTTTAGTTTTATTGACCTTTATCCAAAAAAGTCCAAACTCTAATCAAGCTGGTTTGGAAAAATTTATTTTTGGACAATCTTCTACTCTTTTAGAGCGAGATGTCAGAATCATGTTCCTAGTAGGGATTGTGTTGTTGATCGTGGTCATCGCGTTCTGGAAAGAATTTAAATTAATGGCTTTTGATCATTCATTTGCTACCAGTATTGGATTGCCAGTCTACTGGATGAATAGTCTTTTAGCGACTCTAACGGTGATCGTTATCGTGATGGGATTACAATCGGTTGGAGTTATCTTAATGAGTTCTCTATTGATTGGACCAGCAGTAGCAGCTAGACAATGGACGAATCATTTATCTATTATGGTAGTATTAGCAGCAATTTTTGGGTGTGTTTCTGGAATTATTGGAACTATGATTAGTTCATTAGGCCAACAAATTCCAACAGGACCAACTATTGTTCTAATTATCAGTTCAATTGTGTTGATCAGTATTCTTTTTGCTCCAAGTAGAGGGATTATTTGGAAATTGATCAAAAATATGCAACGTAAAAAAGAGTTTGCAAGTCAATTAAAGAAAGGCGGATAAGTATGAACCCTGTTTTTGAAATACAACTCATTGCAGTTTTAGTTTCTGTTGCTTGTGCATTACCTGGTGTCTTTCTGGTAATCCGCGGGATGGCTATGATGACAGATGCCATTACTCATACGATTTTATTGGGTATTGTAGTAGCTTTTTTTATCACCCAAGACTTAAATTCGCCATTACTGATTGTTGGTGCTGCACTTGTAGGAATTCTTACAGTTTGGTTGACAGAATTGATTCATCAAACAAAATTACTGGATAAAGATGCCTCTATTGGAATTATTTTTCCGTTGTTGTTTAGTATCGCAATTATTCTCATTACCCGTTATGCTGGAGATGTGCATTTGGATACAGATTCAGTGTTATTAGGAGAATTAGCTTTTGCTCCTTTTGATCGATTGATTCTATTTGGGATTGATGTTGGTCCACAGGCTATTTATTCGATGGCTGCTATCCTTATCCTGCTGCTTTTGTTCATAGGTTTTTTCTACAAAGAACTAAAATTGACTTCGTTTGATGCTTTGTTGGCAGCTTCGTTAGGTTTTTCTCCGGTCTTGTTGCACTATGCATTGATGTCATTGGTGTCCGTTACAGCAGTTGGGGCTTTCGAAGCAGTCGGATCGATATTGGTAGTAGCGTTTATGGTAGGACCTCCAGTTTCAGCGTACCTGTTAACAAATCGGTTAAGTTACATGTTAGGCATTAGTGCTGCCTTAGGTGCTGTAAATAGTTTGATTGGTTTTCAGCTTTCAATGTACTTTGATGTTTCCATTGCGGGTATGATCGCAGTTGTAACTGGTTTAACCTTTATAGTGATCTTTATATTTTCTCCAAAAAAAGGATTTATCTATGAATTGCATCGTAAAAAAAGACAGAAAAAGATATTAAAGAAAGCACTTGAAAGTAATCATTTAAGCTAAAACGTAGAAGGGGTCTGGACAAAAGTCTGAGACCTTTTTTGCATGTTTAGATACCTATTTAAACGAAGATATGAAAATATAAACTCAATGCGCTAAGCTTATAAATCTTGATTCAGAATGTACGTTCCCTTATAATGAGGATAAAGGAGGTGGAAAAGGATGGACATTGGTGTGTTGAGATTTGATGAACCTAAAAGAGATACAACGAGGAAAATTATACACATTGATATGGACGCCTTTTTTGCCTCAGTAGAGGAACGAGAAAACCCTGATTTAAAAGGGAAGCCCGTTATTATCGCACGACATCCAAAAGAAACAGGGGGAAAAGGGGTCGTAGCTACTGCTAATTATGAAGCACGTAAGTATGGCGTACATTCTGCAATGAGTGCCCAAAAAGCATATGAGCTATGCCCGCACGGAAATTTTATCTCGGGACATTATGACTTATACCGTGAAATTTCTGCAGAAGTTCGGTCTATATTTGAACGTTACACCGATACGATTGAACCTCTTTCTTTAGACGAAGCGTATTTAGATGTAACTGTAAATAAACATAACTTAACAAGTGCAACTTATATTGCTAAACTCATTCAACGAGATATCTGGCAAGAAGTTCAATTGACTAGTTCAGCTGGAGTATCCTATAACAAGTTTATTGCAAAATTAGCTTCTGATTACCATAAGCCTGCCGGAATAACAGTTATTCCACCAGATGAAGCCCTAGACTTTTTACGGAAACTACCCATTGAAAAATTTTATGGTGTAGGAAAAAAGACTGTTGAAAAAATGCATGACCTTTCTATTTATACTGGAGAAGATTTATTTCAAAAAAATGAAATGGAACTGATTCAAAGGTTTGGTAGAATGGGATATTCTCTTTATCGTAAAGTCAGAGGAATCGATAATTCACCTGTTCGAGTAAGTCGTGAAAGAAAGTCAGTTGGCAGAGAGTTAACTTATGGAAAAAATCTTACAACTGAACAAGAAGTTTTGAGCGAACTAAGATTTATCGCAAATAAAGTGCAACTCTCACTTCAAAAAAATCAAAAACACGGGAAGACAGTTGTGTTAAAAGTACGGTATTCAAATTTCGAAACAGCTACAAAACGACTAACATTACCTAATTATGTAAAAAATGGGGAAGAAATATTCTTTCATGCTCAAAACCTATGGGATGAAATTGGGGTATTGGATAGAGGGATACGGTTACTAGGGATTACAGTAACTAACTTAGATCCTTTAGCCTATGAAAATATTGTTTTACCTTTATGGGATAAAGAAACCGATTATTGAGTCTTGTTATATAACAAGACTAATTGCATTCTATTTTTGACAACTGTATAATAAAATTATTCTATCGAGAGTTCGTTTCAACGAATGAAAGGGGAGTAATAAGATGCAAATTTCTTGGCACGGACAATCTTGTTTACAACTATTGACTGATTCGGGAATGACTATTTTAATGGATCCTTTTATTACCGGAAATCCAGAAAGTGATTTAGACCCCGATACAGTTCAAGCAGATGTAATTATTATAACTCATGCACATAATGATCATATCGGAGATACGGAACCTATCGCTAAAAGAACAGGAGCATTAATTGTAGCCAATGTAGAAATAGCATCTTTTTTTAAACGGAAGGGCTTTAAAACGCATGGCATGCAAATGGGTGGGAAACATCAATTTGATTTTGGTGAAATTAAGATGACACCTGCTATTCATGGATCTTCATATGAAATAGATGGGGAAGCTGTTACCTTAGGACTTGCTGCTGGTATCATTTTTAGTGCGGACGATCAAACGATTTATCATGCTGGTGATACAGCATTGTTTACAGATATGAAATTAATAGGCGCCTATAAAACAATAGATGTAGCCTTTTTACCTATAGGAGACAATTATACTATGGGACCAGAAGATGCTATCATTGCTGCAAGTTATATCCAAGCTAAAAAAGTCGTTCCTATTCATTATAATACGTTTCCACTCATTGAACAGAATGCAGAAGAGTTTTGCACAAACTTGTCTGAAGATCAAGGTCTAGCATTGAAAATTGGAGAAGTAATCGATTTATCTTATATGTAGTATGGAGGCAATTGAATGACTACTAAACACGATCAGATCATCACGTACATTGAAACATTACCGGTTGGAGAAAAAATTTCAGTAAGGTCAATTGCAAAAAATTTAAATGTCAGTGAAGGAACAGCATACCGTGCTATTAAAGATGCACAAAATGATGGATTGGTTTCAACGATTCAGCGAGTTGGAACGATTCGTATCGAACGTAAAATGAAAGAGACTTTCGAAACCTTGACTTATGGGGAAGTCGTAAAAATTATAGACGGCGATATCTTGGGCGGCGAAGAAGGATTAGATAAAGATTTAAGCAAATTTATCATTGGTGCTATGACGGAAGAGGCAATGATGCGATACATTACACCCGGTTCCTTAATGATAGTAGGGAATCGTGAAAATGCACAGAAATTGGCCCTTGAATGTGGAGCGGCAGTCTTGATTACAGGTGGCTTTAAAACCAATGAAGACATTATCTTATTAGCCAATAAATTAAAAATGCCTGTATTAAGTACAACATATGATTCTTTTACGGTAGCAACTTTGATAAACCGTGCAATTACAGATCAACTAATAAAAAAAGAAATTATGCTCGTTGATGATATTTATACAAAAGCTGATAAAACGCTGTATTTAACAGCTAATCAAGTCGTTCTAGATTATCGGAAATTAAATGATGAAAGCCACCATACTCGTTTTCCTGTTGTGAATAAAAAAGGGCGTTTAATTGGGATGGTTACCGCTAAAGATATTATTGGTAAACAGGATCATGTCAGCATTGAACGAGTCATGACAAAAAATCCTACATTTGCCAAAACACATATGAGTGTAGCAAGTGTGGGCCATTTAATGATTTGGGATGGGTTGGAAGTGATGCCTATCGTTGAAGATGATTTAACACTTATGGGTATTGTCTCACGTCAAGATGTCATGAAAGCCATGCAATCATCTCAGCGTCAGCCGCAAATGGGAGACACATTGTCTGATCAGGTAAATGAAAATATAGAGATTTTAACAACTTCTTCAGAAGAATGGTCTTCTAAAATCCCTTATTATAAATTTAAAGTGACGCCGCAAATGACCGATAATGTTGGGACGCTCTCATTTGGATTGTTGAGTGAAGTGATTTCTACCGTAACAAAAAATACCTTGGTTGTTTACCAAAAGAAAAATGCTATGGTAGAACAAATGAATTTATATTACTTGAAACTAGTTCAACTTGGAAGTGAAATTGAAATCAGACCAAGTGTCTTTGAAATTGGTAGAAGAACCGCTAAGTTGGATATTGAGGTTTACACTGATACGGTTTTAGTAGCAAAAGCAACCGTAGTATGTCAATTGATGCAAAGAAATTAAAGGAGAAAAAGAATGGCTATAAACTTATACGATCAAATACTTGAAAAAATTAAAGAAACAGAAATAATTATTATTCATAGGCACAAAAATCCCGATCCAGACGCGCTTGGGTCACAAGGTGGGTTAGCAGAAATTATAAAAACTAGTTTTCCAACTAAAAAAGTTTTAAAAGCAGGTGGACCAGTTGGAGATTTAAGTTATTTAACTGAAATGGATGATGTTTCAGATGAAGATTACCAAGAAGCTTTAGTTATTGTAACTGATACGGCAAACACACCGCGCATTAGCGATGAACGCTACAGTCAAGGAAAGAACTTAGTCAAAATAGATCATCACCCTAATGATGATGTTTACGGAGATATTGTTTTAGTGGATACGAATGCTAGTAGCTCTAGTGAAATAATTGCTGATTTCTGTTTTCAACAAAAAGAAACATTGAAAATGACAACTACAGCTGCTAAATTATTGTACGCAGGTATTGTTGGAGACACTGGTCGTTTCTTATATCCAGCAACTACACCTAAAACGATGCGCATTGTTGCCGATTTAATGGAATTTCCTTTTAAACCGGATGAAATTAATCGGAAAATGAATGCTATGTCGCGAAAAGTAGCACAACTTTCAGGTTATGTTTTACAAAACATAGAAGTTCATCCATCTGGTGTAGGAAAAGTCGTTCTTACTAAGTCGATCTTGGATCAATTTGGTTTAACAGATGCTGAAACTTCTGCAGTGGTTTCATTGCCTAGCTCACTTGAAGAAGTCGTTTTATGGGGGATTTTTGTTGAACAGTCAGATGGCCATTTCAGGTGTCGATTACGGTCTAAAGGACCAGTAATTAATGAAGTAGCGAAAAAACATGATGGTGGCGGTCACCCATTAGCTAGTGGAGCTAACGCAAAAGATTTGCTTGAAGTAGATCAAATCATTCATGAATTGATTCATGTTGTTGAACAAAGTCAATAAAAAAAGATAAATGAAAGCATATAAAAAGAGCCCAGATTGATTAATCTAGGCTCTTTTTGTCTATTCTAAAATCTATAAGTTAATCTATTTCATTCATAGCAACTTGAGGGGTCTTTTTTAAAATATCTATAACTTCAAGGGTACCATTTCCTAACTTAATAACTTTAAAGATGTAATTATTAAAAGTTAATTCTTCATCGATGGAAATATCGTATTTTTGATTCATCATCCAGCCGCCGATGGTATCGACATCTTCTTCTTCGATGGAAAGACCAAAAATGTCATTTACATCATCAATCAACATCCTAGCACTAACACGGTAGTGATGATCGCCAATTTTCTTGATTTCTGGCTCACCAACTACTTCGTAATCGTCGCTAATATCACCAACAATTTCTTCAACGATATCTTCCATTGAAATAATTCCACTGGTTCCACCATATTCATCTACAAGAACAGCAATTTGATTTCGTTCTTTTTGCATTTTTACGAGAAGCTCTTTAATAGGAATCGTTTCGATAACCGAAATGATGGGTCTAATGTATTCCGCAAAGCTAAAGGTTTCAGATAATTTTGCTTCCACGGCATCCACATAAACAGCGAATATTTCTTTTGTGTTTATGATGCCTAATACAATGTCTTTATCGCCATCTTTGATAACTGGATAACGTGTAAATCGTTCTCTACTTACCAATTGAGCTATCTCTCTCAAAGTCATTGAGGTCGACACAGTCACCATTTCAGTACGAGGCACCATGATTTCACGACTCATTCGATCATCAAATGCAAATACATTTTCTACGAACTGATATTCATCGCGATTGATTTCGCCACTCTTTAAACTTTCACCCATAATGATACGAAGTTCTTCTTCAGAAACTCCTTCTTCGGGTTCACTGATATTTTTCATGCCGATTCGGCGTGAAATACTATTTGCGATTCGATTCAATATATAAACTAAAGGGTACATGATCCGGAACCACATCTGTAGTGGTTTAGCGATAAATAAACCAATCTGTTCCGTTTTATTGATTGCAATATTTTTAGGTACTAGCTCTCCAATAATAACTTGAAGAGAAGTTAAAATAATAAAAGATAAAGTAATTGAAGCAATCGTTGAAACAGAAGAGGGAATATCAACGGATGAAAATAAAAGATTAAACAAGCGCCCAAATGTAGGGTCACCTAACCAACCAATAGCTAACGAAGTGATGGTCACCCCTAATTGAGTTGCTGAAAGATACGTATCAAGTTTTTGTGTCATTTCTTTTAAAAGAATTGCACGGTTGTCACCATTTTCAATTAAGTAATCCAACCTTGAAGGGCGAATACGCACCAGTACGAATTCTGACATCACGAATAATGCTGCGATAAATAAGATAATAAAGAATGCAATGATTCCAGTTGTAATTGACAAATTATTGTCTACGCCAAATTTATAGCGTAGACTTCACCTCCTTGTAATATAGTTTGCAATGAATTGTAGTTATAAATAGTTCATCATACAAAGAGTATTTCAATGGTCATTATTAGTAAATTCCTCAGGATGAGGGTGAAATACAAGGTGAAAAACGACCAAAAGAAATAGTTGCATAAATAAAACTATCCTTTTGATAGATCAGTACCTTTATTCTATTTTCTGTCCCAAGGTCTCACCTCATCCTTTTTTTTTAACTAGTATTAAAAAAACAGTCAGTTTTTCCATTTTAATAAAGTCTTTAACTTTACTCTACATCAATATGGTAAAATGATAAAGAAAAAAATAGTAAAATGGTGAATAATAAACAATTGGTCAATGAAGGCATATCCTACTTAAGGAGGATGTGTCTTCATTATTGATTTGCTAAACTAAGTATAATAGAGAATGATTTAGAATAAAAAGAATAAGGAATGAATGCGAATGAATAAATCTTCTTTTTTAGAGAAGTTGAAAAAAGCTTTGCTCACTTTTTGGAAATGGGCAAAACCGTATCTACTAAAGTTTCATAAAATACGACAACGAATTTGGAAAAAATACCATGTAAATAAAATTATCCTTTTGGTCATATTAACTGTTTCTTTAGTTGCAAGTGTTTATTTGTTGTACTTAGCAAAAACAGCAAATGTATCTACGTTAAAAGCAGGTCTAGAACAAACAACAACGATCTATGATGTCAATAATGAAGAAGCAGGAACCCTGTACTCGCAAAAAGGAACGTTTATTTCTGTTGATAATATATCTGACTCGATTGAGCAAGCCGTTATTTCGACTGAAGACAAACGCTTTTATAAACACGCCGGATTTGATCCAATTGGAATTGCCAGAGCGGCGGTTGGTTACGTTATTAATGGCGGGAATATTGTCGGAGGCGGGAGCACAATCACTCAGCAATTAGCTAAAAATGCTTATCTGACATTGGATCAAACGTTTATTCGAAAATTAAAGGAACTTTTTTTAGCTATCGAAATTGAAAAAGTGTATACAAAAGATGAAATATTAGAAATGTACCTCAACAATTCTTATTTTGGAAATGGAGTTTGGGGAGTCGAAGATGCGTCTCAAAAATATTTTGGGAAATCTGCGGCAGAAGTAACTTTATCAGAAGCCGCTACCATAGCAGGTATGTTGAAGGCACCTACAAATTATAATCCTATTGATGATTACGATAATGCCATTTCAAGAAGAAACGTTGTTTTGGACTTAATGGCAACAAACGAAATCATTACTCAAGAAGAAGTAGATAATATTAAAGCTGAAGGATTAACACTAGTTGACGCGTACTCAGAAAAGGAAGGATATCAATACCCTTCTTACTTTGATGCGGTAGTAAATGAAGCCATTTATACTTATGGTTTAAGTGAAGAACAAATCTTAAACAAAGGGTATAAAATTTACACCTCATTAAATCAGGATTACCAACGCGCAATGGATTTAGCTTATGAAAATGATTATTTATTCCAAAATGCAGCAGATGGAACATTGCTAGAAAGTGGTTCTGCCGCATTAGATCCTGAGACTGGTGGAGTTTTCGCTATCTTTGGGGGTCGAAAAGAGCATACGTTTAGAGGGTTTAATTATGCGACTCAAATGGTTAGACAACCGGGTTCTATCATCAAACCGCTGGCTGTTTATACTGTTGCTTTAGAACAAGGATATACCATTGATTCAATGCTAGCTGATGAGCCAATTTCTTATGGTAAAGATAAGTATACTCCTGAAAATGTTGACCATGAGTATGAAGGAGAAGTACCAATGTATCAAGCATTGGCGGAGAGCAAAAATACCTCAGCTGTATGGCTTCTAAATGAGATCGGCTTAAACAAAGGATTTAAAAAAGTTGAAGAATTCGGTATCCCTCTAACAGAAGGAACTGAAGGGGATGAATATCTAGGGCTAGCTTTAGGTGGATTGAGTAAAGGAGTCTCTCCTCTTCAAATGGCGAGTGCCTATACAACGTTTGCTAATGGCGGTGTGATGAGTGAAGGACATTTTATTACTAAAATCGTTGATGCCACAGGCGCAGTCGTTGTGGACAATACAGAACCCGAAATGAAAAAGGTGACTACTCCAGAAGTTGCAGATCAAATGACGAGCATGCTGATGGGTGTATTTACAAATGGAACAGCACAGAACAATAACCCATCCGGTTTTACGATAGCTGGAAAAACAGGTAGTACAGAAGTGACATTTAATGACGAGGGTGGTACAACGGATCAATGGACAGTTGGTTATACACCTGATATTGTGGTTGCAACTTGGATGGGATTTGACCCAACTGATGAAGAACATTATATGACAACGGGTAGTTCCACTGGTGTAGGACCTTTATTTAAAAAACAAATGGAAAATATTCTTCCATACACTGAATTAACAGCTTTCAATACAGAGAGTGCCCAAGAAATTGTTGCTGCAGAAGCAGAAAATGAAGCGGGTTCTAGTGACTGGAAACAAGATGTAAAAGACACAATTGATTCAATTGGCGGAAAAGTAAAGGAAGGTTCGGATATTGTTAAAGACAAATTTGGAAACTTACTTGATCAATTTAAAAATAAAGTGACACAATAGAAAAAAAGTCAGTGATTTAGATGAGAATATTGGAAAAATAATGTGTGAAATGATATAGTTATTAAGATGAAACCATTATTTGAATTGGAGAGTGACATATACTATGAGTGCAAATATTTATGATACAGCCAATGCTTTAGAAAAAGAATTAAGAGACAGTGAAGAATACACTGTTTTAGTAGCAGCTTTTGATGAAGTAAAAAAAGATGAAGCAGCTAGCAAAATGTACTTTGACTTCCAAGAAGTTCAAATTAAATTACAACAAAAACAAATGTCGGGTGAACAAATTACTGAGGAAGAAATCGCTGAAGCTCAAAACTTAGCTCAAACTTCTGGAGAAAATGATGTTATCAAAAAATTGATGGAAGCTGAACAACGTTTAAGCACATTGATCGAAGATTTAAACCGCATCATTATGAAACCTGTTCAAGATGTTTACCAAGGTTAAGAAATAGAGGACAAAAAAGAACTCACTAATATAAAAGAGTAGTGAGTTCTTTTTTTCTGATATTAAAGGAACGTATGTGCCCTTCATAAGCTGAAGGCTATAAAAAGAAAGAAGAGAGTGGATACAATGGTCAAATTTATTCATGCAGCTGATCTGCATTTGGACAGCCCTTTTATTGGCTTGAAAATGTTACCTGATTTTATTTGGAATGCTATTTATTTATCTACTTTTTCAGCTTTGACTACAATCGTGGATAGTGCGATACAAGAAAAGGTGGATTTTATCTGCTTAGTTGGAGATATTTATGATAATGATGAGCGCAGTGTGAAAGCTCAAGCATATTTACGAAATGAAATGGAAAGATTGAATAAAGCCGAAATACCAGTCTATCTATTGCATGGAAATCATGATTACATAGAAAATACTGGGTTACACTTAGAAATGCCTGGAAATGTCGTTGTATTTACAGAATCAGTGGAGACAAAATGGTATACGACAACGGAAAAGGATGAGGTCGCCATTAGTGGTTTTAGTTACGATAAAAGATGGGTCCTTGAACGGAAAATTAAGGAGTATCCAGAAAAACACCCACGTGCAAAGTATCATATTGGACTGTTACATGGCTTCTCTGAAGGCCTAGATTCAGAACACGGGAACTACGCCCCATTCTCATTAGGAGAGTTGAGAAGCAAGAGATACGACTACTGGGCTTTAGGTCATATTCATAAGAGACAGCAGTTAGCTGAAAATCCACCTGTCATCTATCCTGGAAATACTCAAGGTAGAAGCAGCAAGGAAAGTGGAGAAAAAGGTTTTGAATTAGTAACATTGACTGAATCTGGAGTGTCAATGGAATTTAGACCGACTTCAACGATTCAATGGAAGACAATTGACCTTTCAATTAAAGAAATCAAGAGTTTAGATGAGCTTTACAAAGTCTTGAAGACTGTTGTCGAAGAACAAAAAAATGATTTCTATAGTCTATTCCTTTCCATTCATTTAGTGGATAGTGAGAATTTGCTTGAAGGAGTCCTAAAAAAAATCAAGCAAGGTGAATTAATAGAAGCTTTACAACAAATTCCAAAAACCGATACTTTCGTTTGGGTCCACAAAATAGAATTGCAGACAGTAGTTGAAAATCGGATACCAGCTATCCAAAAGATTTTTCCAAATGAATGGGAACAAATTCAAAAAGAAATTGAAAAAGAAAGTTTATTTAATGAAATAACGAATGCACTTTTTGATTTCCCCGGAATGGAAGAAGTTGTAGAAACACGTGAAGGAAATTACCGAAAAAAAATTGTAAAAGATGCTAAAGAGTTGGTTCGTAATCAACTTGGATTTGAAAGAAGTGATGACCTTGAAGATTAAATCAATGGAAATATATGGTTATGGAAAATGGGTAGACCACAAAATCGATGATATAACTAACTTGCAAGTGTTTTATGGAGAAAATGAAGCTGGAAAAACAACTTTAATGTCGTTTATTCATAGTATTCTTTTTGGATTTCCTTCTAAGATTAGTTCTGAGCTAAGATATGAACCTAAGAGTAGCAGCCAATACGGAGGAAGGCTCTTTTTAACTGGTACACAATATGGGGATGTTCAAATTGAGCGTGTACGAGGAAAAGCAAACGGCACGGTTACGGTAACTTTTGCTAGTGGAGAAACGGGTGGCGAAGAATGGCTTGAAAAAATATTATCTGGATTGGATAAGGCAACTTATCAAGCGTTATTTTCTTTTAATCTAGCTGGCCTTCAAAAAGTCCAACAATTAAATCGTGAAAAATTGAATCGTTATTTTTTAAGTGTAGGAACAATTGGAAACGAACAGCTGTTAAAGGTTGCAGATAAGTTTCAAACGGAAGCAAGTAAGTTGTTTAAGCCCAATGGACGAGTGACCGTTATTAATAAAAAAATGGCCGATGTTGAAGCAAAAAGGAAACAAGTAAAACTAGCAAAAGAAAAGAATAGTCAGTACATGAATTGGTTGCTTGAAAAAGACAATCTTGAAAAAGAGTTGATCAGCCTACGAGAACAAAGGACACATTATGAAGATAAAGTATTCAAGTTAAACCAATTAGAATCAAATTGGGTACTTTTTAGTGAGATGCAAGATATTCAACATCAAATAAAAAAAGAACAGCTCGAAGAATTGCCCAAAGATGGATTGTACCAGCTCAATCATTACAATCAAGAAATAAATCAACTTAAATTAACTATTACGCAACAGCAAGAAAAATTGCATTATCTTAGAGATAAAACAGAGGAAACAAGGCAACTTAAAGTGTTTATTGAACATAGAGATGAAATGATCCTATTGATGGACAATCTGGATCATATCCAAGCTAAGTTACAAGAAGCTACTTTTATTAAAGAAACCATTTTGGCTACACAACATCAATTTTTGCGTGAAAAACAACAATTAGGTCTAGAGGAACAACAAGCTATACCAGCTATTATGACTGAGGAGAGTCGTTTGAAATTAAATGATTTACAAGTCAAACAAGCTCAAGTTGAGCAAAGAATAAAACTACTAACAGAACGAATAGCGTTTTTGAACTTCCAGCAAGAATCTTTAGGAGATCAACTCGATAAATTAGAAAAAAGACTATGGAATAATCAAACCTATCAAGAAGTAGAAGATCAACTAGAAAAAAATAATCCTGATCCACGTGCGTATAATAAAGTAGATAAGCAAAGTGAGCAAAAATTAAGTAAAGGAACACTTACGAACTTAGTAGGCGGGTTATTGATAAGTATTTTAGGCCTATATATGTCTAATGGAATTGGTTTAGTTCTTACAACTGCTGGTTTAGGGCTCATTTTCCATAGTATTTGGTCAATCGTTAAAAAAACTAAAATACCAAATAAAATAGAAGAGATTAGAGAGACTTCGTATTCATTTGAAGAATATATTCAACAAACGGAAATTCGAAAACAATGGAGAGAAAAACTTGCAGAAATTGATCAAGTCATTCTTGAATTAAATGAGAAACAGGCTCAATATGAAGAGGCTGAAAATAAACAACTTCAAACTGAAAAAGAATTTCGATCATGGAAACAATTATGTGGTTATCCACTAGAGTATTCAACAAGCGAATTGATGCAAGAAACGGATATTTTCGAAGCAATAAGAGAAAAAGCGAATAACATTTATGAAAAACAAACACAATTAAGCCAGATGGAAAATGAAATAGTTGAGTGGAAAGAATCCATCATGTATTTACAGCCTGTTATTTTTGTTGATTGGAATAATAATGAACAACTAATTGAGGGAATAAAACAATTTTTTAAAGAAGCCATAGCTGATGAGGAAAAATTAAAAGATCTTACGAGGCAGCATAAAGTATCCCATCAGCATATTGAGCAGCTCATTATGCAACAAAAAGAGTTTGAACAAAAGAGAAGACGTCTTCTTCATGCTGTTAAAGTTAAAACTGAAGAAGAATTCCGGAAAAAATATGTATTAGAGGAAGAATTAACAACAAAAAAAGCTCGTTTAAATTTGTTAGAACAGCAAGTTGGTGAGTACAGTGCATTGTTAGAAAAGTATCGTGATAAGGCTGCTTTAGTTGAAAGTATCCAAGGTTTAAAAGCAAAACTGCAACAATTAAAAGAATCAATTGAAATCAAATTAAATAAAAAAATTAAAACAGAAGTCGCATTGAAAAACTTAGAAGTTGGTGGAGCTTATTCTGAATTATTGCAAGAATATGCCAATTTAAAGAGTGAAACACAAATTTTAGTTGATGAATGGACAACTTATAAAATAGCCGCAGAACTTATTGAGCGAACGTTAACTGAAGCTAGGAAAGATCGTTTTCCAGCAACTATACGTGATACGACTTACTTTTTTGCCATTTTGACAAATAGAAATTATCAAAAAGTCTTCTTAAAAGATCAAACTATAACGGTTCAACGTAAAGATGGCACTTTATTTGAAGCTTCTGAGCTTTCCCAAGCGACAGCTGAACAACTGTACGTAGCTCTGCGTTTTTCATTCGTAAAAAATGCTAATGACTTAATTCAATTGCCGTTGTTAGTAGATGATGGCTTTGTGAATTTTGATCAGCAAAGAAAAAAAGAGATGTATCAACTATTACAGAGAATTAGTGAAGACATACAAGTATTTTATTTTACATTTGATGAAACTGTAACAGATGTTTTTCGAAAAGAGCAGATAGAAATGTTATAATAAAGTAAAGATGCAAATAGAAAGAGGGAGTCAAATGGAAAAGAAATTATTTGAGTATACGAATGATGAAACCTTCGACATTTATTTATTAATCAAATCAGCGGACATTCGAGTTGCTAAAAACGGTAAAAAATTTATTGCTTTTACGTTTCAGGATACAAGTGGTCAAATGGATGGTAAATATTGGGATGCATCAGAAGATGATATTGCAGCATTTACTGCTGGGAAAGTAGTAAAAGTTTCAGGAAAAAGAGAACTTTATCAAGGAAATCCTCAAATCAAACTATTTAAAATTGCAGTGACAAAATCTGGAGATCCAGATAATCCAGATTTATATGTTGAAAGAGCCCCATTAAAGAAAGAAGATATGATGGAAGAAATAAATGATACATTATTTGAGATTACAAATGCGAATATGAATCGGATTGTACGTTATTTATTGAATCATTATCAAAAACCTTTTTTTCAACATCCAGCAGCTAAACGATTTCACCATGCTTTTACTGGTGGACTAGCTTACCATACCGTATCTATGTTAAGAATTGCAAAAACAATAGCGACTCAATATGAAGATATCAACAAACCTTTACTTTATGCTGGTGTTATCCTACATGATTTGGGCAAAATTATTGAACTGTCAGGACCAATATCTACAGAGTATACTTTAGAAGGAAATCTTTTAGGACATATTGTGATAGTAGATGAAGAAATTACAAAAGCTTGTCTTGCTCTAAAAATTGATGAAAAAAGTGAAGATGTTTTGCTTTTGAAGCATATGGTATTAGCTCATCACGGACTACTTGAGTATGGTTCTCCGGTTAGGCCAAAGTTAAGAGAAGCTGAAATTTTATATATGATCGATAATTTAGATGCGACTATAAACATGTTAAATTCGACATTAAATAGAACAGAGCCAGGGATGTTTACAGAAAGAATTTTTGGATTAGACAATCGGACATTCTACAAACCTAATGAATCAGAAAAAACAACTGATAGTAAATAAAAAAAGGAGTTAGGATATTAATCCTAACTCCTTTTTTTATTTAGTTATTTAATGTTGCTAGAGACACTAATGATTATTCAGCAGCAGAGTCTTCTACAGCTGATTCCTCAGTAGCAGAGCTATCAGCAGCTGGTTCTTCAGTGGTAGACTCTTCAGTAGCAGAGCTATCAGCAGCTGGTTCCTCAGTAGTAGATTCCTCAACAGCAGAGTCTTCTTTAGGAGCCAAGTAAGCATCCATTGCAGTAGCTAGATCTTTATCATCAATAATGATATTTGCATCTTGCATAATACCTGAAATTACTTCTTGAATAGCAGCACTATCAGCTAATTTAGCTGTTAATAATTGATCTTTGATTGTATCTGTTTCTTCTTCAAGTGTTCCTTTTTCAGGTTTTTCAATCATTTTGATAACGTGGAAACCATATTCTGAAGCAACTGGTTCAGTTGTCATTTCGCCTTCTTCTAAAGCATAAGCTGCTTCTTCGAATTCAGGAACCATTTCTCCAGATGAGAACGTTATTTCTCCACCATTAGGAGCAGTAGCGGTATCTACTGAGTTTTCAGTAGCAAGTTCAGCAAAGTCAGCACCATCATTTATTTGAGTGATAAGGTCTTTTGCAGTTTCTTCATCTTCTACAAGAATATGAGCAGCTGTTACAGGTGGGACATAAGCGTCGTAAGCAGCTTGAATTTCTTCTTCAGTAAATTCTGTTTTGTCTTTTACTGCTTCTTCAATTAATAAGTTTAAACGGATCGTGTCTTTATAATTTTCAGCGGTATAACCTTGTTGTAGCATGATGTATTCAAATGCTTCAGCACCACCATAAGTTTCTTCTTCAGTAGCGTATTGTTTGTCTACTACTTCATCTGTAACTTTATCTCCATATAAATCAGTTAAAACATCTTCAATAATCAATTGTTGAAGCATGCTTGTTCCAACGGTTTCTTTCATTGCTTCATAAAACTCATCTTCCGTAATTTTCCCTGCAGTTGATGAGGCAACAGTGCTATCAGAACAACCAGCAATTGTTAATCCGGCTAAGATAGTAGCTGTAGCTAATAATAATTTTTTCATTTCCCTTACACATCCATTTCTTTTATTTTACGTTACCAAACTATTTCCTAATGACAAATATAAATATACCATACTCATTTGTATAAAAAAAACTAAAATCCCATTATTTAGTTTAAAGTCAATTAAAAATCACAAAAAAAACACAATCGAACGAGTTTTTGAAAAAAATCAGATGGAATAGACAAGTACTGCTATAAAATGTTCTTTTTTTGCAAATAATTAAAGTAGTTCTTTAAAGTAGTATTTAGGTAAACAAATGGAGCTGAGACTTTTAGGTCTCAACTCCATTATTAAATGTAACGGACTATGCTTGTTTTATACTTTGAGTTAAATCTTCCATATCTGCGGTTAGTTTTTCAGTATGTTCTTGAATCCGACGCATACGAGGTTCAGCTTCGTAGGAAAATTCATCAACAGATTCTTTTACATCCTGTGTAAATTCTTCAGCTAATGTTTTTCCTTCATTTGTTAATTGAGCAATGGCTCCTTTTAAGTCATTGACACTTCTAGATACATCATTTACTAATACAGTTGTATCATCAACATACGTTTTTAATACAGCTCTATTTTCTTTACCAGTACGCGGAGACTTAAGAAGACCATATATTCCTCCAGCTGCAGCACCTAAAATTAACCCATTCATAAAGTGATTAGACATTAAAATCCCTCCAATTTGCTTTTTATGTTTATTGCAATACTATCTAATTCTTCAGTGGTGAAATTACCAGAATGATCACCGAAATGAATAGAAAAATCATCTTGTTCGTCATAGCGAGGCAAGATATGTATATGTGAATGGAAAACAGATTGGTAAGCAACGATTCCATTATTATTAACGATATTCATTCCTTTAATAGCAGGATTGG
This sequence comes from Carnobacterium sp. 17-4, assembly GCF_000195575.1. Taxonomy (NCBI): domain Bacteria; kingdom Bacillati; phylum Bacillota; class Bacilli; order Lactobacillales; family Carnobacteriaceae; genus Carnobacterium; species Carnobacterium sp. 17-4. Next base: position 739,157 of record NC_015391.1, read on the forward strand.
ATTTCTTGATCGCTGTTGCAATTTTAGGAATTTTACTGCCAATAGTAGCCGCTAATTCTTCATCTAATTCAAAAACATCTGCAACATGTTTTTTAGGTACAACTAATGTATGACCTGGAGTTACTTGAGTAAGATCTAAAAAAGCTACTACATCATTGTCTTCATAAACTTTTCTGCTCGGTATTTCATTATTAATAATTTTACAAAAAATACAGTCTGCCATTTAGAATCCTTCTTTCTACTGCGAAATCTTTATATATAAGGCGCAATTAATAGAGAAATACATTCTCTTATTTAATAAATGTATCATAAAAGTCAAGGAAAGTGAAACGGTAACACATTAAAACAAAAAGATTCTCTCTTGTTCTTGTGGTACAATAACTACAATAAATTGTGTAGAAGGGACTAAACTAATTATGAGTTTAATGGTATCGCATGTTACAGGAGGCTATAGTCAGATTCCTGTATTAAAAGATGTATCTTTTGAAGTAGGAGCTGGTAAATTAATTGGATTAATCGGTTTAAATGGAGCTGGCAAAAGTACAACTATAAAACATATTATTGGTCTGTTACAGTCTCAAAAAGGAGAAATCAGTATTGATGGTCTAACCTTAAAGAACGATAAAGAAAACTATCGAAAAAAATTCGGTTTCATTCCTGAAACGCCAGTTTTATATGAAGAATTAACTTTAAAAGAGCACATTGAAATTACAGCAATGGCATACGATATACCAATCGAAACAGCATATGAACGTGCCGATAAATTATTAAAAACATTTAGATTAGAGAATAAGTTAGAGTGGTTTCCAGCTAATTTCTCTAAAGGAATGAAGCAAAAAGTTATGATTCTTTGCGCTTTTTTAGTGGAACCGAGCTTATACATCATTGATGAACCGTTCGTGGGACTAGACCCTCTGGGCATTAATGCCCTTTTGGAACTTATGGAAGAGATGAAAAGACAAGGTGCGTCTATTTTAATGTCTACTCACATACTTGCAACAGCTGAAAGACAATGTGATGGATTTGTTTTATTACATGAAGGTAAAGTAAAAGCTGAAGGGACTCTGGAGGATTTAAGAAATACCTTTAACATGCCCGATGCGACGTTAGATGAGCTTTACATTCAATTAACAAAAGAAGAGGATAGTAAATGATGATAGAGATTTGGAAGCAACGAGTAAAAAAACATCAAAAGAAAATGATGAAATACTTAAAATATATATTTAATGATCATTTTGTCATTGTGTGTTTATTTTTAGTCGGTGCGATGGGATACGCGTATTCAAATTATCTGAAAACCTTAACGTCTTATGATGTAAGAGGGCAATTAATAGGCGTTATCGTTTTTACAGTAGTATTAAGCATTGGTAAGCTAGCGACACTTATTCAACCAGCGGATGCTGTATTTATGCTACCTAAAGAAAAAGCTATGGAAGAGTATTTTAAACAGGCTAAATGGAGAAGTTTGTGGCTGCCTAGTTTTGTCATTCTAGTAGCTGTGGCTGTATTAATGCCATTACTAGTTGCAATGTCTGGATTTGCTTTTTCTGATATGTTTTATTTTGTAATGATGTTGATTATTTTAAAAGAGACTGATCTCAATGCTCAAGTCCTCAATTTGAAAATAAAAGAAACAAGTGAATGGATTAAAGTACGCTTTCTTTTATTTGGCATTTATTTGATTGTATCAAGTCTTGCACTATTTATTAGTCCTATAGTTGGATTAGTAGGAGCTGTTGTCGTAGCTGTAAGTTATCGCTTCTTAGCGAATCAAAAGAATGTTGCATTAACCTATCAGTGGGAAAAAATGATAAAAGATGAAACAAATCGAATGAAGCGGATTTATCAGTTTATTAACTTGTTTACTGATATTCCAGCATTAAAGGGATCTGTTAAAAGAAGAGCTTATTTAGATATTTTTTTAAATCCAATCCAAAAAAACCACAAAAATGTTTTTTATTATCTGTATGCTAGAGCATTTGTGAGGGGAACTGAATATAGTGGCTTGTACGTTCGCTTGGTTGTTATTGCTATGTTGCTCAGTGGTTTAGGACAATCGTTTATACTAAGTCTCTTTTTAACGGTTGTATTCCTATACTTGACCGGCTTCCAACTGCTGCCACTTTATTTTCATTTTGATAACCTGTCATTAACTGTTGTATACCCTGTAAAGAAAACCAACAAACTTCAGGCTATAAAGAAATTGATGCTGATACTTATGATGATTGAAGGTTTTTTGATTATCGGTGTATCTGTTTCTTACCTATCCTTTATAGAAGTACTAATTTTAGGAGTCATTGCTACAGCATTTAATCTAGGGTTTTGTCAATTTTATTTACCGTTACGGATAAATAAAATGATCAAATTACAGCATTAATAATAAAGTGAGTTCAAAAAATTAAATGTTAAGAATGCAAAGTGTCATGATTTTTGATATGATAGAAAAAAATTTAACAGGTATTACTTTTTTAAAGGAAGAGGCTAAAGAATGAAAGTTATTTGGAATGATAAAATTGTGGAACGTAGTGAAGTTAAAATTGATATGGAAGACAGAGGTTATCAATTTGCAGATGGGATTTATGATGTCGTAAGAGCATATAATGGCAAGTTCTTTACATTAAATGAACATGTAGATCGGTTGTTTTCAAGTGCTGAAAAAATCGAACTGGATATGCCTTTTACAAAAGACGAATTAAAACAGCTTTTAAGTAAATTGATTGAAGAAAATGGTATTGATACAGGTAATGTATACATGCAATTAACTAGAGGAATTGGAATTCCCAGAAATCACACATATACTGATCCAGAGTTAGTACCGCCAGTATTTACGGCTACAACTACGATTGTTCCGCGAGATCAAGAAAAAATGGATCAAGGGATGACTGCTTTTATCGTACCTGATATGAGATGGTTGAGATGCGATATTAAATCAATTAGTTTACTGGGAAACATAATGGCTAAGCATGAAGCCCATAAAAAAGGTGGAGATGAAGCGATTTTGCACCGTGATGGTATCGTTACAGAATGTTCTTCTTCAAATGTATGGATGATCAAAGATGACACTATTTATACACATCCAGATGGTAATCTTGTTCTACCTGGAATTACTAAAATAATGTTGTTAAAGGTTGCTCGAAAAGCAGGAATGTTAGTTAAGGAAGAAGCCTTTACTATAGAAGATTTGAAAGAGGCAGATGAAGTATTTGCTTCAAGTACAACGATGGAAGCTATGCCAATCATAAGTATAGATGGAAATCCTGTGGGACATGGAAAACGTGGAGCCGTTGTTGAAAAACTACAACAGTTATACGTTGATGCCGTTGAAGCAGAGTGTGGACAAATAAGATAGAAATCATAAGGAAATCAGCTGAACTGTTTTGTTTGGCTGATTTTCTTTGTAGAAAAAATTACACTAAAAAAACTAGGATGCTAAGAATTGAAATAAAAATGTAATGAACGGCTCGTGCCAACTTCTATCATCCGTTTTCATAGAAACAAAATAAACATAATTGTAGAAAAAGAACGTATATACGCTTGACGTAGAAAGAAATTCTATCTAAAATAGAAAATGAACAGAAAGATAGATGTCTTTTGTGATATCTGTCCTTTTTTTGTCTGGCTTTACGGGTAAACTATAAATGATTTAGTGCTATTGGTTTAACGGGTTTAAACTTTTTTCGCTTATTCGAATAAGATGTTGCAATCCCGTTTTGCTTTTCACGTCTGTGTAGAAATGTTTCAGAATATAAAGCAAGGAATGATTTGGTATGGATTTTGAAATAGATTCTGGATGGAAATTGCATCCCGTTGGTGGTGACACCGGACAAGCGTATATGGGTACAAGGGCAGAAGAAAAGCTTTTTTTGAAGCGAAATTCTTCACCTTTTTTAGCTGCATTATCTGTTGAGGGAATTACGCCAAGATTGATGTGGACAAAACGCATTGGTAATGGAGATGTACTAACCGCTCAAGAGTGGTTAAACGGAAGAGCACTTTCTAAAACAGAAATGTCCTCACCAGAGGTAGCAAGACTCATCAGTCGAATACATAATTCTGCAACATTGAGAAGAATGCTTGCTCGTGTAGGCGGTGAAATTGTTACTCCTGATCAATTAATTCAAAAGTATGAAGAAAATTTGCCTTTAGATTTATACAATCATCCGTTACTATCACGAATAATAAAAAAACTAAAAGCTGAAGTAGAATTAATGAATATAGTTGAAACACAAGTTTGTCATGGAGATATTTACCGAAAAAACTGGCTTTTATCAGATGAGAACCGTCTTTATCTAGTTGATTGGGATTCAGCAATGCTATGTGATCCAGCTATGGATCTGAGTATGTTGCTTTGTCAATATGTACCAAAAGATAACTGGGTTGATTGGTTAGTTCACTATGATACGGAGCTAACAGAAGAGTTGAAAACGCGTATTATGTGGTATGCATTGATGAATTATTTGATTCAAACAAAAAAACACCATAGCGAAACCAGGTTCCATGAAATGAATAAAGACATTATTATGTTACAAACTCTTTATCAAGGTCAAAATTACTTTTTTTAATTAACGATTAACTATACCTAGTTCTAGCATTTATTCAAATCCTCTTCCTGTTTTTGAAGAGGATTTTTCTATGTAAATAGTAAAAAAATAATGGAATACTAAAAAGAATGGAGAATAAGGATATGCGTTTAAGAAATAAACCAAATGCACCACAAAAAATTGCTGAATTTCCTCAGTATATACCAGGACAACCTGATAGTTGGGTAGGAAAATGGCAAGAAAGATTTGGCAATGATCACCCCATTCATATTGAAGTTGGTACAGGAAAAGGTCGTTTTATCACTGAAATGGCAAAGCTGCACCCCGAAATCAATTACATTGGTATTGAACTTCAGATGAGTGTCATAGTTGTTGCACTAGATAGATTGATTGAAGAAAATTTGCCGAATCTTCAATTGCTGCACGTTAATGGAGGTTCTGTAACCCAATATTTTGCAGAAGGAGAAGTTGATCAAGTGTATTTAAACTTTTCTGATCCATGGCCAAAAACACGTCATGAAAAAAGACGTCTAACGTATAAGAGCTTTTTAGAAAGTTATGAGACAATCCTTGTTTCTGAAGGCGAAATTCATTTTAAAACGGATAACCAAGGTTTGTTCGAATATTCATTGAGCAGTTTTTCAAAGTATGGCATGACACTTGAACAAGTATGGCTAAACTTACATGAGAGTGACTTTGAAGGAAATGTCAGGACTGAATATGAAGAAAAGTTTTCTTCGAGAGGCAGTCGGATTTACCGTGTTGTAGCAAAATTTCCTAAAAAAACCAAATAAAAAAAGCGTTAAAACAAGAATTGATTCTTGTTTTAACGCTTTTTTTTGTTAGATGCGATATAAATCTAAAATACTACCTGTGTAAGCATCTGCGATAAATTCATATTGAACTAATTGGTCTTCTTCAATTCTTGAAATTCCACCATAATAAACATCTGTTTTAAGCGCAAATTTTTGTAAAGGAACTTTTTGTAATTCTATCCATGAACCTTCTACAGGTCCTTCTTTTAGAAATATTTTTTTTACGTAATTTAGAATGGTATCTCCATGGATCGCTTTTTTTGCAGTGATTAGTTTATGAAGAAAATAGCCGCAAGTTAATCCAGCTCCAAGAAGTAAGCCGCCAGCTAAAATATATGGTGTTGTTTCTTTTGTTTTACATGCCATTTAATAAACTCCCCAATCTAATATTATTTTTTATAGTATACCATGTTTAAAAATAAATGAAATTAAAGCATTCCTTCTTAAAATTAATTTGATTTAAGGTATAATAGAATAAATAGAGTTTATAAGGGGGATAGATCATGTAGGTTGAAGAAAGAGAACCTATATGGGAAAATACTTATGGAAGATAATACATTTGATTTAATCAAGAAATTAACCGAAGCACAAGGAACGAGTGGTTTTGAACACCGTGTGCGTGACATTATGCGTGAAGAAATGACTCCATTAGTAGATGAAGTTCAGCAAGATGGTCTTGGAGGTATTTTTGGAATCCGCAAAAGTAAAACGGAAAATGCACCGAAAATTATGGTAGCAGCTCATATGGATGAAGTTGGTTTTATGATAGCTAGCATTTCAAAACAAGGCTTATTTAGAGTAGTACCTTTAGGTGGATGGAATCCGTATGTAGTTTCAGCACAACGTTTTACACTTCAAACAGCTAAAGGCGACTATCCATGTGTTTCTTCCTCTGTTCCGCCTCACTTATTAAGAGGCAAAGATGGAGCTGGGAGCAAATTAGATATCGCTGATATTTTATTTGATGCAGGTTTTGATTCTAAAGAAGAAGCTGAAGCATTTGGTGTACGTCCAGGAGATGCAATCGTACCTGATGTGGAAACGATAAAAATGGCTAATGGCAAAAAAATTCTAAGCAAAGCTTGGGATAATCGCTATGGTACAACTGTTGTTATCGAAGCCTTAAAAGAACTACAAGGGGAGCAGCTTCCGAACACACTAATTGCTGGCGCTAACGTTCAGGAAGAAGTTGGTTTGCGTGGAGCAAAGGGAGCCGTTCATCAATTTAAACCAGATTTGTTTTTTGCTGTAGACTGTTCACCTGCGGATGACTTAACAGGAGATAAAACTAAATTTGGCCATCTTGGAGAAGGATTTTTATTGAGAATCCAAGATCCAGGAATGATTACATTAAAAGGAATGCGTGAGTTCTTGCTGGATACTGCAGCAACAAACAATATCCCTTATCAATATTTTGTTTCTAAAGGCGGTACAGATGCTGGTGCAGCTCATCAAATGAATAATGGGGTTCCAAGTGCAGTCATTGGGGTGTGCGCTCGTTATATCCACACGCATCAAACGGTCTTTCATATAGATGATTATGCAGCAGCAAAAGAGATGGTGGTGCAAGTTGCACGGACATTAGATCGTAGTACATTTGAAACGATTATGAAAAATAATTAGTTGAATACAGAGAGGGGTAAAAAAATGGAATCATTAAATACCGTTGAGGAATTTTATATAATGGTTAAAGAAAGCAAACGAAAAATGATTTTCTTTTTCACTGCTGATTGGTGTGGGGATTGTCAATTTATCAAACCTATTATGCCTGAAATAATCGAAAACCATTCTGAAATTGATTTTGTAGAAGTCGACCGTGATAAATTTATTGATCTTTGTGGCGATTTGTCTATTTTTGGAATTCCTAGTTTTGTGGCATTTGAAAATGGAGAAGAGACTGGACGCTTTGTAAACAAAGACCGCAAAACTAAAGAAGAAATAGAGCAGTTTATAGCGGCCCTTTAATGAATAACTAAAATGATAAGAGGAGATGTGATTATGTTAGATACACAACAATACCAACGTATACTGATTGCAGTAGATGGAAGTGAATCTTCAGAAAACGCACTTACAAAGGCTATTAAAATAGCGGAAAGAAACAATAGTGAATTAATTATTGCTCACGTTTTTGATGTAAACTCTTATGCTTTAGGAATGATAGATACTGCGGGTATAACTGCTATAGATGCAATTGGAATTGATACAGACAAGGAAATTATGGAAAATCTTTTAAAAGAGTATAAACAAAGAGCTACTAAACATAATCTGAAAAACGTGGAAACAATCATGGTACAAGGCGCTCCAAAAATAGAATTAACTCAAGGTATACCGAATGAGTATCATGTAGATTTGATTGTGGTTGGGCAAACGGGTATGAATGCTGTTGAAAGATGGATGATGGGTAGTGTAAGTGAACACATTATTCGACATGCTCCATGCGATGTTCTGGTTGTACGAAATAAAAAACAAGATGAGGAAGTTAATAATGATTAGTATTTATAATAAAGCAGGCATTGGGGACACTCTTATTGTTATGTTAGACAATAGTGAACCTAAAGAACAAAATTTTGAAAAAAATCAGGATGTTGTTCGTATTTTTAAAGAAGAGACCAATCAAACAGTTGGTTATAATTTTTTCAATAGTTCTAGATTTATTGCTATTGAGGGAACTGGGCAAGTATTTTTGACTAAGGAACACATAAACAGTTTAAATGAAGCAATTGCTATGGTTGGATTTTCTGATACTTTGGAGTCAGATGAATCTCCAAAATTTGTAATCGGAGAAGTAAAAGAATGTGTTGCACATCCTGATTCAGACCATTTATCTATTACGCAAACTGAGGTAGATAATGGAGAAATGCTTCAAATAGTTTGTGGGGCATCTAATATTGCTAAAGGCCAAAAAGTTGTGGTTGCTAAAGTAGGTGCTATGATGCCTAACGGAATGGCTATATGGGATGGAGAGTTAAGAGGAGAACCGAGTCACGGTATGATTTGTTCAGCTCGAGAATTAAACTTAACAGGTATTCCAGAACAAAAAGGTATTTTAGTTTTGCCAGATTCTGCTGTAACAGGTGAACAATTTCAATTGAATTAAGTTGAATTAATTTCTGAAAAAGACTGAAAAGCCCACTTTTAAAAAAACAAGAAATGTATTTTTTGAAAGTGGGCTTTTTGTAAAGTCTTTTTTTTGTGTCTGTTTTAAAAAGATATCATGTGTTTCTTAAAGAATGTACCTATAATCACTCTATTTTTTATGGTAAACTAAGATTCGTAGTAAGGTAGGAAAGGAGGGTCATCATGCCCAAATATGATGGACCTAGTTATGAAAAAAATCAAGATCGCCAAAAAAAATTCAAATTCCCTTTCTATCGTGATGCTGAAAACGCAACGAATAAGGAAGAGTCTCTTAAAACTTCCCATTTAAAAAATAAGGATAGTCAACCAACTAAACAAGCAATAAAAAAAGAAGAAAAACGTTCTAGGATTGATTTTACAACATTTCAAAAAGACAATAATTCTGTTAGAAATTACCTTTCAACTATTGGGAAAGAGGAACAACAAAAGCAAAATGAATTAAAGAAACAGAAAAAACAAGTTGAGAAAAGAATTAAACAAACGACTTATTCAAAAGAATCGTTAAAACATATAGCTACACCATTTCAAGAAGGGAGAAGTTCGACTCCTTTTAAAGTTCAAAAGATTCCTTCTCCTTATTATGGCTTTCAAGAGAGATCCAATAAGAAAAGTGAAGAAACCAATTACACAACTATTCTTTTAGAATTAGAAAAGAAACCAGAAGATTTCTTGCTATTTGAAGAGCATTTATTGAACGAATCAAACCAGTCTTTTGTACATACAGAAGAGGAACAAGAAGTAGAAACAATACAAGAAGCAGAAGCACTTCCGGAAGTAGAAGTGATACAAGAAGTAGAAGCACTTCAAGAAGCAGACGTACTACCAGAAGCAGACGTACTACCAGAAGCAGACGTACTACCAGAAGCAGACGTACTACCAGAAGCAGACGTACTACCAGAAGCAGACGTACTACCAGAAGCAGACGTACTACCAGAAGCAGACGTACTACCAGAAGCAGACGTACTACCAGAAGCAGAAGCACTACCAGAAGCAGAAGCACTACCAGAAGCAGAAGCACTACCAGAAGTAGAAGTACTACAAGCAGTAGAAACGATACAAGAAGTAGAAGCACTACCAGAAGTAGAAATACTACAAGCAGTAGAAACGATACAAGAAGTAGAAGTAGTATCAGAAGCAGAAGTAATTCAAGAAACAGAGGTAATACAAGAAGTAGAAATAACACAAGAAGTATCTGATGAAAATATAGAAGCTACTACTAGTAGTTCTGAATCAACGGTTGTTGAGAGCTCGTTAAATTCTACAAAGAAAAAACGTGGGTTATCTCGTTCTTTAGCTGGCATGATCGAGGAAGAGCAAAATGTTCGACTTAATCGCGGGAAAAATGTAGCAAGGTATTTTGGTGAAGGGGAAGCCTTACCAAAAAAAGCAAAACATTCTATTAAATCAACCCGGATTTCTGGCAAACCTAAAGTTCAAAGTTCTGAAGAAATAGAAAATATGGAACTTATGGCAGCACTAAGTCGAATGAATTATCTAGATAAACAAACATTTCCAACTAATGATTTAAAACAAACTGAAAAACTAGAACAATCTCAAGAAATCATTGAAACACAACCAGAAACACAACCAGAAACACAACCAGAAACACAACCAGAAACACAACCAGAAACACAACCAGAAACACAACCAGAAACAACTCTTATCGATTCCATTGAAAAAAATAATTCTAGCAACAATTTAGAAGAGTCAAACCAAGATGAAATAGAAAATACTGTAGAGATGAACAGTGAAATCACCGCTCCATCATTGGAAATGACTGAAGAAATATATGATGAAAATTATATGTTCCCATCAGTAGATCTTTTGCTTCGTCCTGTAAAACTTGAACCAAATGCAATTGACGATTGGGTTTTAGAACAAGCAGAAATATTAAATGAGACATTAGATGCTTTTAATATCCATGCTCAAGTAATTGGTTGGACGATTGGCCCAGCAGTCACTCAATTTGAGCTTCAGTTAGGTCGTGGCGTAAAAGTTAACAAAATTACGAACCTATCTGATGATTTAAAACTTTCGCTAGCGGCAAAGGATATTCGTATAGAAGCTCCTATTCCTGGGAAAAGTTCAGTAGGTATTGAAATTCCGAATAAAAAGTCTAGACCTGTGATGCTATCGGAAGTTATGGAAAGTAAAGAATTTAAAGAGAGCCATTCTCCTTTAACAGTTGCACTTGGGGTTAATATAGCAGGAGAAGCAGTTGTTTCTACTATTGATAAAATGCCTCATGGTTTGATTGCGGGAGCAACAGGTTCAGGAAAAAGTGTCTTTATTAATTCTCTTTTAGTGAGTCTATTATACAAAGCTACACCAAGCGAAGTTAGGTTGATTTTAATTGATCCAAAAGCAGTTGAGCTAGCTCCTTATAATGAAATTCCACATTTACTTTCTCCTGTTATTTCTGAACCTAAAGCAGCAAGCGAAGCTTTAAAATGGGCAGTAAATGAAATGGAAGAACGTTACCAAAAATTAGCAGCTGCAGGAGTTCGAAATATCCAACGCTTTAATGAAAAAGCAGAAGAACATAATGATTTCGGATTGAAAATGCCTTATATTGTAATCGTCATCGATGAATTAGCCGATTTAATGATGGTGGCCAGTAGCGATGTGCAAGATTCTATTGCAAGAATTACGCAAAAAGCTAGAGCAGCAGGTATCCACTTAATTGTGGCTACACAACGTCCAAGTGTAGACGTTATTACTGGAACAATAAAAAACAATATTCCAACTAGAGTAGCCTTTATGGTATCTAGTCAGGTAGACTCGCGGACAATTTTAGATACAGGTGGAGCTGAAAAACTTCTTGGTAGAGGGGATATGCTATTCCAAGAAAATGGATCAGGTCGTCCAATACGTGTTCAAGGAACGTATGTTGAAAAAGAAATAGAACGAATTGTTAGACATGTAAAAGATCAACGACCTGCAAGGTATCTTTTTGAGCCAGAGTCATTGATGGCTAAATTAGAATCAGTAGAAGGAAAAGATGAATTATTTGAAGACGTTCTTCCGTTTATTGTTTCTGAGGGGCAAATATCAGCGTCAGCACTTCAACGGAAATTTAAAATAGGATTTAATCGAGCAGCTAATTTGATTGAATCCTTAGAAAACGAAAATTTTATATCAGGAAATAAAGGTTCTAAACCACGTGAGGTATTTTTGACTAAAGCTGATTATGAAGAAAAATTTCTATAACAAGTTGAAAAAAGAGAGGAAATAATTTCTCTCTTTTTTTTATTAGTTTAAAGTACACTTGTAGCAAATTTCATTTACAAAGATAGTATTAAAAAAGCATGTCAATTGTATAATTGAATCCGTTCACAATATTTCATTCTGCTAAGAGTCAGATGAAAACGAGTTTTTAAGTGTGCTATTAAATTAATTCATGGTATACTAATTTCGTTGTAATTTTGTCTTTTTAGCTAACGCTAAACGAATCATCTTATTTTAACGAGAAATACAAAGATGGTTTTTTTTAACGCATCGTTCTATATCAACTTTAAAGAACGTATTGGAACACGATACATTAAATAGTCTCTCTCAAACACAACTATTCAAAAGGCATAAGGCTGAATTTACGAATATGGAGGAAATAAAGTAATGAAAAAAGAAACAATTTATCATTTCGTTGGTATTAAAGGTTCTGGTATGAGTGCTCTAGCTTTAATTTTGCACGATAAAGGATTTAAAGTTCAAGGATCAGATATCGAAAAGTATTTCTTTACACAAAAAAACATAGAAGAAGCTAAAATCCCAATGTTAAACTTTAACAAAGAAAATATTCATCAAGGTTTAACGGTTATTGCGGGGAATGCTTTTCCAGATACTCATGAAGAAATCGTTGCAGCTAATGAATTAGGCCTAACCGTTATTCGCTACCATGATTTCTTGGCACAATTTATTGGTCAATTCACTAGTGTTGCAGTTACAGGATCACATGGAAAAACAAGTACAACAGGATTATTAGCACATGTGTTAAGTCCGCTTAAAAACACAAGTTACTTAATAGGAGATGGAACCGGTCATGGTGTACCGGATGCAGACTTCTTTATTTTAGAAGCATGTGAATACCGCCGTCATTTTTTAGCTTATCAACCTGATTACGCAATTATGACAAATATTGATTTTGATCATCCTGACTATTATAGCAGTCTTAGTGACGTTTTTGATGCTTTCCAATCAATGGCAGTTCAAGTAAAGAAAGCTATTGTGGCTTGTGGAGATGACGAACAATTACAAAAACTCCAAGCTAATGTACCAATCCTGTATTATGGTTTTGAAGATCATAATGATTTTCAAGCTAAAAATATGACTCGTTCAACTACAGGTTCTACATTTGATGTTTATGTAAGAGATGAATTTTATGGACATTTTGAAATTCCAACGTTTGGTAAACACAACATTCTTAACGCACTTAGTGTGATAGCTATTTGCCAATATGAAAATATTGATAAAGAAGGCGTAATGGAAAACTTGAAAACATTTAAAGGCGTTAAGCGTAGATTTAGCGAAAAACAAATGTTGGACATGGTAATCATTGATGATTATGCACATCACCCATCTGAAATCCGCGCAACGATTGATGCTGCTCGTCAGAAATATCCAAATAAAGAAATTATTGCTATTTTTCAACCACATACCTTTACTCGGACAGTTGCATTGCTGAGTGATTTTGCAGAATCGTTGAATTTAGCTGACTCTATTTATTTATGTGATATCTTTGGATCAGTACGTGAAAATCAAGGAGACATTACGATACAAGATTTAGTTAACAAAATCGATAATGGAGCATCGATATTAAGTGAAGAAAATATGTCACCATTGTTGGACCACCATGATGCAGTTGCTATTTTTATGGGAGCTGGAGATGTTCAAAAATTTGAACTAGCATACGAGACATTGCTAAGTCATTCATCATTAACAAAAGAATAGAAAAAAGACCGAAAGCTATGAGATTGACCATAGCTTTCGGTCTTTTTATCCAAACTTATTTTAATTACCGGACCATCTGAAAATTGCTAAACCAAACTCAAGAGTTACAATACTGGAGAAATTGTAGAAAGGATAATCAAGTTCGCTATCCTTCTATTTTTTTGTTAAAATAGTAACGACAAGTAAGGCTTTCAAAAGAATTATTAGATGACTAAATAAAAAAATAAACAAAACAGTAGCAGCTAAAGGAGTTTTATGATGAGTGAGAAAAAAAAATTAGTATTGATTGATGGAAATAGTGTTGCATATAGAGCTTTTTTTGCATTACATTCTCAATTAGAAAGAATGAAAAATAAAAATGGCTTACACACGAATGCACTATATGGGTTTCATAATATGATTGATAGTGTGTTAACAAAAGAAAAGCCTACACATGTTTTGGTTGCTTTTGATGCTGGGAATACAACCTTTCGCCATAGTTTCTTTGATGAATATAAAGCTGGTCGGTCAAAGACACCAAGAGAATTTTCAGAACAAATGCCTTATCTTAGAGAGTTATTGGATGGATTTGGAATTAGACATTATGAATTAGAAAACTTCGAGGCAGATGATATTATTGGAACTTTGGCAACAAAAGTTGATCCAACAATATATGATGTAGTGGTTATATCTGGTGATCGAGATTTAACACAATTGGCAAAAGAGAATGTTCGAGTGGATATTACAGTAAAAGGTGTTAGTGAGTTAAAAGAGTACACCACTGAATCAATTTATGAAGAGATGGGTATTAGCCCGCTTCAAATCATTGATATGAAAGGTTTAGCAGGGGACGCATCAGATAACATACCAGGTGTTACAAAGATTGGCGAAAAGACAGCCCTTAAGTTATTGAAAGAGTATGGATCGGTAGAAGGAATTTATGAAAATATTGATTTATTAAAGAAAAGTAAAATGAAAGAAAACCTAATAAATGAAAAAGAAACAGCATTACTAAGCAAACGACTTGCGACTATTGATACCGACTCTCCTATAAAAATTAGCGTTGAAGAGTTGAGTTTCAATGGACCGAACATGGAAAAACTTATTTCTTTTTATAAAGAAATGGATTTTAATTCTCATTTAAGTAAGCTTGATACTGCGGAATATGATGCAGAACAAAATAGTCAAAAAGAAGCTATTTCATATACGATCGTTACGGAAATTACAGAGAATATGTTTAACGATAATATGGCTCTTTATGTAGAAATGTTAGGCGATAACTACCATACTTCTCCTGTTTTCTGTATTGGATGGGGAGATGACCAACAGATTTATGTTGCGGAACCAGAAGTAGTTTTTGCATCAGATGATTTTAAAAACTGGGCAAAAGATAAAGAAGCTCAAAAGCAAGTATTTGATGCTAAAAGGACCTATGTTGCATTAAAGAGACAAAATGTGGATATCGCATCAATCGACTTTGATATCTTGTTGGCTTCTTACTTGCTAAATACAAAAGATAACAGTAAAGATCTATCTGAAGTAGCTACAGAACATGAGTATTATGAGGTTTCCTCAGATGAAAGTGTTTATGGAAAAGGAGCAAAAATCGCTATTCCAGAAGAGAAAACTATAATATACGATCATATTGCAAGAAAGATAAAAGCGATTCGTATATTAAGTAAACAATTAGGAGAAAACTTAGAAAAGAATGAGCAAACCAAGTTGTTTAATGAAATGGAATTGCCTTTATCTATGGTTTTAGCTGAAATGGAACTCACTGGGGTAAAAGTAAACGATAAACGATTAATGGAAATGAAAGAAGAATTTGCCATTCGTCTAACAGATATTGAACAACGAGTATATGAATTAGCCGGTGAAAAATTCAATTTAAACTCACCAAAACAATTAGGTGTTATTTTATTCGAGAAGATGGGCTATCCTGTGATTAAAAAGACTAAAACGGGTTATTCTACTGCAGTGGATGTTTTAGAGCAATTAAGAGAACAAGCTCCGATTGTTGAGCACATTCTAGACTATCGTCAAATCGCAAAAATACAATCTACTTATATAGAAGGTTTATTGAAAGTAATCGATAAAAAAACCGGGAAAATTCATACACGATACATGCAGACAATTGCTCAAACGGGACGTTTAAGTTCAGTTGATCCTAACTTACAAAATATTCCGATTCGATTAGAAGAAGGCCGAAAGATTAGACAAGCGTTTGTTCCTAGTCATGAAGGTTGGGAAATATTTGCATCCGATTACTCGCAAATTGAATTGCGTGTATTGGGTCATGTTTCAGACGATAAATTACTAAAAGAAGCCTTTATTGAGGGACAAGACATCCATTCAAGTACAGCTATGCAAGTATTTGGTATTGGATCTCCAGAAGAAGTTTCTTCTGAAATGCGCCGTAGAGCTAAAGCTGTTAACTTTGGGATTGTTTATGGCATAAGTGATTATGGTTTATCACAAAACTTAGGAATTAGCCGAAAAGAAGCGCAGCATTTTATTGATACGTACTTTGAAAAATACCCTGGTGTAAAAACGTATATGGAAGATATAGTGAGAGAGGCAAAAGATAAAGGGTTTGTTGAAACGCTCTTCCAACGTCGTCGTTATTTACCAGAAATCAATTCTCGAAATTTCAATTTGCGCTCATTTGCTGAAAGAACAGCTATCAATACACCTATCCAAGGTAGTGCAGCAGATATTATAAAAATTGCTATGATTAAAATGGACCAAAAATTAAAAGAATCAACTATGAAAGCAACTATGCTGCTACAAGTACATGATGAACTAATTTTTGAAGCACCTAAAGAAGAAATTGAACAATTAAGAGCATTAGTTGTTGAAGTTATGGAAGGTGCAGTAGAATTATCTGTTCCATTAAAAGTTGATAGCAACAGTGGAAAAAGCTGGTATGAAGCGAAATAATAAAGAAAGTGTTTCTGCTATGGTTGTTGATAGCAGAAGCACTTATTTTATCTAGAAAGGAAGAAATACGTTGCCGGAATTACCTGAAGTTGAAACAGTTAGAAAAGGTTTAGAAAAACTTGTGTCAGAAGCAACGATAGAATCCGTTGATATATACTGGGATCGTATCATTTCAGGTCCAATTGAAACAACTGAGTTTAAGCGCATTTTAATGGGTGAAAAAATTATGGAATTTGACAGACGAGGCAAATACATTATCATTCGTTTTAAACAATGGGCATTGGTCTCGCATTTACGTATGGAAGGGAAGTATGAAGTAGAAGAATCATCAGCACCTCTAAAAAAACATACACATGTAGTTTTTCATTTAGCGGATGGGAGAGACTTACGTTATTTGGATGTGCGCAAATTTGGACGGATGACGCTTGTGCCGATAGGAGAAGAGTTCACTGCAACTGGGATAAAACTATTGGGCCCAGAGCCTACGGTAGAAACCTTTGATGAAGCAATTTTTTATAAAACCTTGCAAACTAAAAAAAGAGCTATCAAGCCTCTTTTATTAGATCAAAAGATAGTAGCAGGTTTAGGAAATATCTATGTAGATGAAGCACTGTTTTTAGCCAAAATGCATCCCTTAAGAACGGCAAATAGTTTACAAAAAAATGAAGTTTCTCTACTACATGAAGCCATCATAAAAGTACTTGGGGACGCAGTTGAAGCGGGTGGGACGACTATTCGTACGTATCAAAATGCTTTAGGAGAAGCGGGTTCATTTCAAGTGAAATTGTCTGTCTATGGTAAAAAAGGCCTACCATGTATTCGTTGCGGCACACCAATCGAAAAAATTAAAGTTGCGCAAAGAGGGACTCATTTTTGCCCTAATTGTCAGCGATTAATGATTGAGTAATAAAAAAGAGGCGATAGAATGACTGTGATCTTAGGATTAACTGGAAGTATTGCTACGGGTAAATCAACTGTTAGCAAAATATTTAAAGAACAAGGATTTCCTGTGGTGGATGCAGACGTTGGAGCAAGAGAAGTCGTCAAACCTGGAACAGAAGGATTAAGTGAAATAAAAAAACAATTTGGCGATAACGTTATTTTGACTGACGGTACGTTAAACCGAGCGGCATTAGGGAAGATTGTGTTTAAAGATGAAAAACAAAGAGAGAAGCTAAATATGATCTTATCTAAACGCATTTATCAATGGGTGATGGACCAAAAAAAAGAGTATTTGAAACGAGACCCTGCGATTCTTGTGTTGGATATCCCCCTTTTATTTGAGGCGGGTTATGAAAAAGAAGTGGATCAAGTGATGGTAGTAGCTACGACCAAAGAAATTCAAATCGATCGATTGATGAAGAGAGATAAGATAGGAAAAGAAGATGCAATTCAAAAAATCAACTCTCAACTTCCAATTTCAGAAAAAATTGTTCTTGGAGATAGCGTTATTGACAATAGCGGATCAACTGAAAATACGAAACAGCAAGTTATAGACTGGATAGACAAAATAACAGCCAAATAAGAGACGTAAGAACAAGTATTTTAGCTTGTTCTTTTTTTTTAGATCAAATTTGCGCCTTATTTAATCGGTTTTATCTCTAGTTTATGTGTGGTATAATAGTGTAAATAAGTGCGTACAAATAGAGTGTTAGTAAGAATAACACTTAAGATAGGAATGATAAACATGCAATGTCCACGCTGTCAAAATAATGGTTCTAAAGTTGTCGATAGTCGTCCAGCAGATGATGGGCGTGCTATTCGCAGAAGGAGAGAATGTGAAGCATGCAAATTCCGCTTTACTACGTTTGAACGAGTAGAAAAAACACCGCTTTTAGTTATTAAAAAAAATGGCACCAGAGAAGAATTTAATCGCGAAAAAATTCTAAGAGGATTGATTCGTTCGTGTGAAAAACGACCTGTAGCAATGGAACAAGTTGAAAAAATAGTTGATGAAGTAGAAAATCAAATCAGAGGACTAGGCGAAAATGAAATTGCTTCTGCTATTATCGGAGAATACATTATGGAAAAATTAGCTGACATAGATGAGGTAGCTTATATACGTTTTGCTAGTGTTTATCGCCAATTTAAAGATATGAGTGTCTTTTTAAAAGAATTACAAGAATTTGAAAGAAAAAAAGCTGGAAAAAATTAATTGAAATAGAAAGGTGGGAGTTGTTTTGGGGTATCCATGGAAAAACTTAAGTCCCAAGGATGGTTTTTTAGTAAAACAACAGGCATTGCTTTCGGATATCGATCAAAAAATTCTCACTTTTTTGTATCAACCTTTAGTAGGAAATGCTGCATACAGTCTTTATATGACTTTGTGGACAGAGATAGAAGAAGAGAATTACTGGAGTGAAGGAATCTTACATTCTGAATTGCTAGCTTTGTTAAATATTGGTATCCCTGAGTTGTATCAAGCTAGAATTAAATTGGAAGCAATAGGATTGATTAAAACATATCTTCAAACAAGTCCGACAAAGCTAATTGTCTACGAATTACAAGCTCCTCAAACGAGTAAGGTCTTTTTTAAGGACGATTTATTAAGTTTGTTGTTATTAGAAAAAGTTGGAGAACGAAAATTCAAAAAATTAAGAAATCGATTTGTTGTAGAAACTATAGATAAAAATAAGTTTCAAGAGATCACAAAGTCTTTCTTGGATGTTTTTCAGTTTGATGCTGAGTTACTAAAAAGAGAGAAAGAATTACTTAAACAGCCGGTTTCTTATATTGGTAATACAAGTTCTACAAGACCAAGAGTTGATCCTAAAACATTTGATTTGAAATTCTTTTATACAGGATTAAATCACCAATATGTCAACCGTTCTTCGATCACAAAAGAAATTGAAGAGACAATACTTGTATTGCATACGCTGTATGGCTTAGATGAGTTAGCTATGCAACAATTCGTATTAAATGCTTCGGATATCGAAACGGGTAAAATTGACGAAAAAAGATTAAAAAAATTGGCGTATGATGATTACCACAATAAAAACCAACAAAATATCTCTTTAAAAGACGTTGTAGAAAAAGATATAGAAGTAGATTCCAACCAACAAAAAATGCGTGAAACGGAGCTAACTAATAGAGGGTTAACCAAAGAAGATATTGCCGTTATTGAAGTGAGTGAGCAAATAAGTCCGGTTGATTTTATGAATTCTATTAAAGATCAAAAGGGTGGGTTTGTCACAAAACCAGAAGAGTGGACATTAGAAGAAATTGTCAAAAAAGCTAATTTGCCAACGGCCGTTATCAATATTTTGATTCACTATATTCTAGTTGTAAGGAATAACCCAACACTGGATCAAAAATTGGCCTATAAGATCGCGAATGACTGGGCGCAAGAGAAAGTTGTTGCACCTGAAGAAGCGATTCAAAAAGTGAAAAAAATGTACTCTGAAAATGCTGAAAAACGACAACAACAAGAAAATCGTAGTAAATCGTATACGCAAAACAGAGGCAAATCAAATTATGGTAATCAAACAACTATAAGAAAAGAAACGCTTCCCGATTGGGCTAAAGAAGGAAATAATCAATTGGAAGAAAAGCCGATGAGTGAAGAAGAGCAAAATGCATTTATGGAAAGATTGAAAAGAATTCAAAATTTCGGCAAAGAAGGTGAATAATGATGGAAGATATCGGTGAAAGTCTAACAAGAATGATTAAAGAGCGTAATTTGAATCATAAATATGAGGAATTAATCCAAGAAGTATTAGATGATCCAGATGTCATGCAATTTATTGAAGACAATCGCCAAAAATTGAACGATGAGGCTATTGTAAAAAGTTATGCTAAGTTGTATGAATATGTACAAGAAAAAAAGAAATTTCATTTAAACAAAGGTATGATGGCTCCAGGTTACCATCCTAAATTGATTTTAAACTACCATTACATTGATGTAACTTATGTGCCTTCTGCTGAGTTGATCGCTAGGCAAAAAGAATTAGAAATTAAAAATCGTATTTATTCCATGGATATGCCTAAAGATGTTCGGAATGCAAAACTAGCTGATTTTGAATTGACTGATGAACGAAGATTTGCGATTTCAGAGGTTTATGACTTTATTGATGCGTATATGACGAATCCTAAAGGCTACCATAAAGGCTTGTATTTACAAGGATCATTTGGTGTAGGGAAAACGTATCTCTTAGGTGCGTTAGCACATGAATTAGCTAAAAACGGTTTCCCTTCTACGCTCATGCACTTTCCGTCATTTGCAGTGGAAATGAAGCAGTCTATTGGCAAGAATAATACCGGTGAAAAGTTAGAGTTTGTAAAAAAAGCACCAATACTCATGTTAGACGATATTGGTGCGGATTCTATGTCTAGTTGGATAAGAGATGATGTACTAGGAGTTATTTTACAGTACCGCATGCAAGAACAACGGCCTACTTTTTTCTCTTCTAATTTTGATATGAAACAACTTGAAGAGGAACACTTAAGAGTAACGCAAAGAGGCGAAGATGAGCCATTAAAAGCAAAAAGAATTATGGAAAGAGTTCGTTATCTAGCTAAAGAAGTGAAAATGACGGGTTCTAATCGACGTCATCTCCAATAAATAAATTAGAAATACACATCCTATCCTTGAAATTAGAATCAAAAAGTGCTTTAATGATAGATATAAAAGAAATCATTGAGAAAGACACCAAAACTTGGTTACGATTTTTTTAGAGAAGAAAACAATGCTGAAAGTTTTCTAATTTCGTTCTTGTTTTGACCCCTTTCGAGTGCCACTGTGAACCTTTTCGTATTAGCAGTTGGTCGTTTAGCTAGCGTTAACAGCTTAGAGTGAGTTTAGAGTGTTTGCTAAATTCTGAATCTGGGTGGAACCACGTAATGAACGTCCCTTTTATGGTATTTTATATACTATAAAAGGGGCTTTTTTGTTTTCTAGCTGAACAAAGATGGTATTTTAAAATTAGAATATGGAGGAATAAACTATGTCAGAAATTAACATTACGTTTCCAGATGGAGCAGTAAAATCGTTTCCAATGGGTTCATCTACAAAAGATATTGCTGAAAGTATCAGCAAAGGTTTAGCCAAAAAAGCATTAGCTGGTAAATTTAACGGAGAATTAGTGGATTTAGTACGTCCGCTAGAAGTAAATGGTGAGATTGAAATCATTACACCAGATCATGAAGATGCATTACAAATTTTGCGTCATTCAACTGCTCACTTGATGGCAAATGCATTACGTCGTTTGTATCCAGATATAAAATTTGGAGTGGGTCCTGCCATTTCAACTGGATTTTATTATGACACAGATTCTGAAGCACCAATAACAGATGAAGATATTCCAAAAATTGAAGCTGAAATGATGGCAATTGTAAAAGAAAATAATCCTATTGTTCGTAAAGAAGTTACACGTGAAGAAGCGTTAGAAATCTTCAAAGATGATCCTTACAAAGTAGAATTGATTACAGCATTACCTGAATCAGAAAAAATTACAGTATATGACCAAGGCGATTTTGTAGATTTATGTCGTGGTGTCCATGTGCCATCTACAGGTCGTATTCAAGTGTTTAAACTGTTATCTCTTGCAGGTGCCTACTGGAGAGGGAACTCGGATAATAAAATGATGCAACGGGTTTACGGAACAGCATTCTTTGATAAAAAAGACTTGAAAGAGTTTATAAAAATGCGTGAAGAAGCTAAGTTACGTGATCACCGTAAATTAGGAAAAGAATTAGATTTATTCATGATTTCTCCTGAAGTTGGATCTGGATTGCCGTTCTGGTTGCCAAAAGGTGCTACGATTCGTCGTACAATTGAACGTTACATCGTTGACCGTGAAATCAGTTTAGGTTACCAACATGTCTACACACCTATTATGGCTGATGTAAACTTATACAAAACATCTGGTCATTGGGACCATTATCATGAAGATATGTTCCCACCTATGGATATGGGTGATGGCGAAATGCTTGTCTTGCGCCCAATGAACTGCCCACACCATATGATGGTATACAAAAATGATGTGCACAGCTACCGTGAGTTGCCTATTCGGATTGCTGAATTAGGACAAATGCATCGCTATGAAAAGAGTGGAGCTTTATCAGGATTACAACGAGTACGTGAAATGACTTTGAATGATGGACATACATTCGTACGTCCAGATCAAATTGAAGAAGAATTCAAGCGTACACTGGAGTTGATGTTAGCTGTTTACGGTGATTTTAACATTACTGATTACCGTTTCCGATTAAGCTATCGTGATCCTAATAACACAGAAAAATACTATGATGATGATGGTATGTGGGAAAAAGCTCAAACAATGCTTAAAGCAGCTATGGATGACATGGAATTAGACTATTTTGAAGCAGAAGGCGAAGCAGCTTTCTATGGTCCTAAACTAGATGTATTAGTAAAAACAGCTATCGGAATTGAAGAGACACTTTCAACAATCCAACTAGACTTTTTACTTCCAGAACGTTTTGACCTGACATATGTAGGTGAAGATGGCGAAAATAATCACCGTCCTGTGGTTATTCACCGTGGTATTGTTTCTACAATGGAGCGTTTTGTAGCTTACTTGATTGAAGAGTACAAAGGAGCGTTTCCTACTTGGTTAGCACCAGTTCAAGCGACAATTATTCCAGTTAACTTAGATATGCATACAGATTATGCTTATGAGATTAAAAAACAACTAGAAAGTATTGGAATGCGCGTAGATGTTGACGAACGCAATGAAAAAATGGGGTATAAAATACGTGCTTCTCAAACACAAAAAATACCTTATCAATTAGTTGTTGGAGATAGCGAAGTTCAAGATAATACGGTTGCGGTACGTAAGTATGGCGAAAAAGCGACTGAAACAATTGGGTTAAATGATTATATAGAAAAAGTTTCATCAGAAATAAAAAACTTTAGCAACTAATAGATTGACATTATAGATTCAATAAAGTATAATAAATAAGTTGAGAAAATCAAGCAGAAGCACCCGCTTCTCGCCTAAGTTGACGAAAGTGTCTCTGGGCTAGATATAAACGATGATAACTTGCATTCGGTGTGAGTTAGAAATTATTTATAGGCGGGTTCATAATGAACTCGTCTATTTTTCTGCTGTTCTTTCTCTCAAATCTAATGGAGGTGTATGACCATAGCAAAAGATATGATGGTAAATGACGGCATTCGTGCACGTGAATTACGCGTTATTGGTAGTAATAGCGAACAACTTGGTGTAATTACAAAAAGTGAAGCGTTAAAACTTGCAGAAGAAGCAAACTTAGACTTAGTACTAGTAGCTCCAAAAGCAAAACCACCTGTAGCACGTATTATGGACTACGGTAAATTCCGTTTTGAGCAACAGAAAAAAGAACGTGAAGCCCGTAAAAATCAAAAAGTCATTAGTATCAAAGAAGTAAGATTAAGTCCTACTATTGATTTAAATGATTTTAATACTAAATTACGTAACGCACGTAAGTTCCTTGAAAAAGGAGATAAAGTAAAGGCTTCAATCCGATTTAAAGGTCGTGCCATTACTCATAAAAGTATTGGTAAAGAAGTGTTGGATCGTTTAGCTAAAGAAACAGCTGATATTTCAACTATTGAATCAGCAGCTAAAATGGATGGTCGCAGCATGTTCTTAATTTTAGCACCAAAGAATGAAAAGTAAGAGTATTTTGAGGAGGAAATAACAAATGCCAAAACAAAAAACACACCGTGGTTCAGCAAAACGGTTCAAAAGAACAGGTAATGGTGGATTAAAACGTCATCATGCTAAAACAAGCCATATGTTTGCAAACAAATCACAAAAACAAAAACGTAAATTACGTAAATCAGCAATGGTATCTTCTGGCGATATGAAACGTATCCGTCAACAATTAGCTAAATGGTAATCTTTTACCTTAGCGTATTTTAGTTCATTTAAAAAAATGAACAAATGTAGTTTAAATTAGTCAAAAGAGTTTTCTTGTAGAGAAAACATCTTAGAGGAGGAAATTAATATGCCACGTGTAAAAGGTGGAACGGTTACTCGTAAACGTCGTAAAAAAATATTAAAATTAGCAAAAGGGTATTACGGTTCTAAACATATTTTATTCAAAACAGCTAAGCAACAAGTAATGAAATCATATACTTATGCTTACAGAGACCGTCGTCAAAAGAAACGTGATTTCCGTAAATTATGGATCGCTCGTATTAATGCAGCTGCTCGTTTAAACAACATGAGCTACAGCACATTTATGCATGGTCTTAAATTAGCAGAAATCGATGTTAACCGTAAAATGTTAGCAGAAATCGCTGTTACAGATGCTGCTGCATTCACAGCATTAGCTGAACAAGCTAAAACTGCATTGAACAACAAATAATATTCTAAAAGCTATTTCACTATTCTGTGAAATAGCTTTTTTTTATGGAATAATGTTGAAATTAAATGTGTCAGATTTGTAACAAATAAAACGAAATTTTTAATAAGTAAAACTAGTTAGAAAAACTATATGTATAGGCTTTTTTTAGAAAAAGAATGAGTATAGGATTAGAATATAAATTTTTTATTACACTATTTTAATAATTTGTATTGAAATTGTGATAATAAGATGATAATATAATTTGAGTAAACTAATATTGAGTTACTGATTATTAGAAGAATTGAAAAAGAAATAGGGGGATTTAATATGAAAAAGAGTAAATTAGTTAGTTTATTAGGTTTAACAGCTACATCTGCATTAGTTTTAGCAGCTTGTGGTGGTGGAAACGATGGAGAAACAGCAAATACAGAATCAACAACTTCTGGCTCTTCTGAAGAGCAAGTACTGAACCTGATTGAAAGTGCTGAATTACCAAATATGGATTCTGCAAAATCAACAGATGTAGTAAGTGGTACCGTTTTAAATAACGTGAATGAAGGATTATATCGCCAAAATCCTGAGAATAAACTTGAA
Organism: Carnobacterium sp. 17-4; assembly: GCF_000195575.1. Taxonomy (NCBI): domain Bacteria; kingdom Bacillati; phylum Bacillota; class Bacilli; order Lactobacillales; family Carnobacteriaceae; genus Carnobacterium; species Carnobacterium sp. 17-4. The sequence continues at coordinate 764,403 of NC_015391.1, forward strand.
TTAGGAATGGCTGCTGAAGAACCAGAAGTGAGTGAAGATGGTTTAACATATACATTTAAAATTAAAGAAGATGCAGTTTGGTCTAATGGAGATCCTGTAACAGCCGGTGATTTTGTCTATGCTTGGCAGCGTTTAGCAACTCCTGAAACAGCTGCTGAATACTCATACATGATTGATGGTGTTGTTGAAAATGCTTCTGCAATTTTAACGGGAGAAATGGAACCTTCAGAACTAGGTGCTACGGCTGTTGATGAAAAAACGTTAGAAGTTCAATTAGAAAAAGCTGTGCCTTACTTCAAAGATTTACTAACACTTCCAATGTTTTTACCACAAAACGAAGCTTTTGTAACTGAACAAGGTGAAAAATATGCAACAAATAGTGATACTGTTCTTTACAATGGTCCTTTCGTATTAGACGAATGGGATGGTACTGGCTTAAGCTGGGTATTAAATAAAAATGAAGAATACTGGGATGCAGAAACTGTAGTATTAGATGCAATAAATGTTGATGTAGTTAAAGAAACATCTACTGCAATCAACTTGTACGATACAGGAGCAGTTGACCGTATTACATTATCAGGTGAATATGTACAAACAAAACAAGGCGATCCTGAATTGAAAACTCAACCAACTTCATCTGTTTTCTACTTTAAATTTAACCAAGAACGTGATGGAGAAGAAACTCCTTTAGCTAATGAAAATATTCGTAAAGCTATTGCAATGGCTTATGATAAACAAGCTTTTGCTGACACAGTTCTTCAAAACGGTTCTATTCCAGCTAATGGGTTAGTTCCAGCTGAATTAGCTGTTGATCCTGCAACAGGTGAAGATTTCCGTGCACAAAGTGGAGATTTATTAACTTATGACGTTGAACAAGCGCAAGAGTATTTTGCAGCAGGTTTAGACGAATTGGGTGTGGATTCTCTTACTTTAGAAATTTTAGGTGATGATACTGAAAATGCTAAAAAATCTCTAGAATTTATGCAAGGACAATTGACTTCGAATCTACCAGGTTTAGAAATCAACTTAAGAAATGTTCCATTTAAAGTTCGTTTAGATGCAGATACGAATCAAGATTACGATATCGAAATGGCTGGTTGGGGAGCTGACTACGCAGATCCAATCAACTTCTTAGAATTATTCCATTCAGAAAATGGAAACAACAAATCTAGCTACTCTAATCCTGATTACGATGCATTAGTTGAAAGTGCTCAAACAAATGTAACAGATTTAGAAGGTCGTTGGGAAGATATGTTAGAAGCTGAAAAAATCTTAATGGAAACAGGCGGAATTGCACCAATTTATCAACGTGCATACTCTGTTTTAGAAAAAGATTATCTTAAAGATTTCTCAAGTCACTTAACAGGTGCAGAATACTCATACAAATGGGCTTCAATTGACGGAAAAGAATAAAATTTTTAAAAAAAGAGCGAAGTATATTCGCTCTTTTTTTGTGTTTAGTATGTGAGAAGGATAAGATTCCTATTAGAGTAAGTAAATACTCATTTCTCTCTCTTTTAAATGATGATAAAATGAAGAAGTTATGAATATTTTATAATTAAACTTTATTATGATTCATTAGGAGGAAAAGAAGTGGAAAAGAAAAAATATCTTCAGTTAATGGGGTTATCACTAGCTTCTATTAGTTTATTAGCAGCTTGCGGTGGGAACAAAGATGAATCGGCAACAAACACAAATGGAACCGACAAACAAGAATTAAACCTAGTTGAGTCAGCTGAATTACCAACAATGGACTCAGTGCTAGCAACGGATGCTGTTAGTTTCAATGTAATGAATAACGTTAATGAAGGGTTATACCGTCAAGGACCAGATGGAGAACTTGTGTTAGGTATGGCAGCAGAAGAACCAGAAATAAGCGAAGATGGATTAACTTATACATTTAAAATCAGAGAAGATGCAGTGTGGTCAAATGATGAGCCTGTAACAGCTAACGATTTTGTTTTCGCATGGACACGCTTAGCAACACCTGAAACAGCTGCAGAGTACTCTTATATGATTGATGGAGTGGTATTAAACGCAACTGCTGTCTTACAAGGTGAAATGGACCCATCTGAACTAGGTGTAACAGCTGTTGATGATAAAACATTTGAAGTGCAATTAGAAAAAGCGGTTCCTTATTTTGAAAGTTTAACAACATTGTCAATGTTTTTCCCACAAAATGAAGCTTACGTTACAGAACAGGGTGATGCTTATGCATCAAATAGTGATCACGTTCTTTATAACGGACCTTTTGTACTAGATGAATGGGACGGAACTGGCTTAAGCTGGGTATTAAACAAGAACGAAGATTATTGGGACGCAGAAACTGTTGAATTAGATGCAGTTAATATTGATGTTATCAAAGAAACTTCAACTGCTTTGAATTTATATGATACAGGTTCAATCGATCGTATGATACTATCAGGTGATTATGTTCAGACACAACAAGGTAACCCAGATTTGAAAACTCAACCTACTTCTACTGTAGCTTATCTTAAATTTAACCAAGAACGTGATGGAGAACAAACCGCATTAGCTAATGAAAATATTCGTAAAGCTATCGCGATGGCTTTTGATAAACAAGCATATGTTGATACTGTTCTTCAAAACGGTTCTATCCCAGCTAACGGACTTGTTCCACAATCATTAGCTGTTGATCCATCAACAGGAGAAGACTACCGTGATCAAAACGGTGATTTATTGACATTTGATCTTGAGAAAGCTCAAGAATACTGGGAAAAAGGATTACAAGAATTAGGATTAGATTCTTTAACATTAGAAATTTTAAGTGATGATACTGAAAATGCTAAAAAATCAATTGAATTTTTACAAGGACAATTAACACAAAATTTACCGGGATTAGATATCTCATTAAGAAATGTACCGTTTAAAGTACGTCTAGATGCTAACAGCAATCAAGATTATGACATTCAATTAGCATTGTGGGGAGCAGATTATGCTGATCCTATTAACTTCTTAGAGTTGTTCCAATCAGAAAATGGAAATAATAAGTCTGGATACAACAGCGCTGATTATGATGCATTAATTGAAAGTGCTCAAACGAATGTGACTGATTTAGAATCACGTTGGCAAGATATGCTTGATGCAGAAAAAGTATTAATGGATGAAGCTGGTATTGCACCAATTTATCAACGTGCTTATGCAGTATTAGAAAAGCCATATGTTCAAGATTTTACAACATATTTAGTTGGAGCAGAATGGTCGCTTAAATGGACGTCTGTTACAAAATAATTTAAGTTGAAGATTAGTATATCAATTAAAAGAAAGAGCCTGGACTTCTGTTCCTGGCTCTTTCTTTATTATTATCGATGGAAAGTAGTACAATACAAAAAAGCAGCTTAAGAAAACTATATTTTTATAAACAATGTTATAATTAAAATGAATAAATTAAATTGGAGGCCTATATTATGGAAGAAACAGAACTAAAGATGTTAAAAGAATTAACAGATGCAAAAGGAATTTCAGGAAACGAAGGACAAGTAAGAGAGGTATTTGTAAAGTATGCAAAGCCTAATGCAGATAGTGTTAGTTTTGATGGATTGGGTAGTGTTATTGCCAAAAGTGTTGGAGATAAATCAGGCCCAAAAGTATTGTTCGCTGGACACCTAGATGAAGTTGGTTTTATGGTAACAAACATCACTGAAGAAGGTTTTATTAAATTTCAAACGATTGGTGGTTGGTGGGCACAAGTGATGTTGGCTCAACAAGTTCAAATTACGACAGGAAAAAATGACGTTATCCATGGAGTAATTGGATGTAAACCACCACATGTTTTAACCGCCGAAGTACGCAATAAAGCATATGATGTTCAAGAGATGTTTATTGATATTGGAGCTTCATCAAAAGAAGAAGCCGCACAATGGGGAATCAAGCCCGGTGATATGGTAACGCCATATACTGAGTTTAGACGCTTAAATGGATCTAAATTTATATTGGCTAAAGCTTGGGATAATCGTATTGGAACAGCTGTTACTTTAAAAGTATTAGAAAATTTAAAAGCCGAAGGACATCCTAATAAAGCATTTGCTGTTGGAAATGTACAAGAAGAAGTGGGGTTAAGAGGTGCAAAAACAGCAACTCATTTAGTAGATCCAGATATTGCTTTTGCATTAGACACTGGTACAGCTGGAGACACTCCAGGAATGACTGATAAAGAAGCAGATTCTAAACTAGGAAAAGGCCCACAAATTATCATTTATGATGCTTCCATGATAGCTCACAAAGGCTTGCGTGACTTTGTTGTTTCAGTTGCAGAAGAATTAAATATTCCTTTTCAATATACTGTGATTGCAGGTGGAGGAACAGATGCAGGAAGTCAGCATGTAAGTAAAAATGGTATACCAGCATTAGCGATTACGGTTGCGACGCGTTACTTACACTCTCATACTTCAGTTATTCATGAAGACGATTACTTGAATACTGTAAAACTAGTTACAGAAGTCATTAAGCGTTTAGATAGCGATACAGTTGAAAAAATTAAATACCACAGTTGAAATTTTAAGATGAGATTTAAAAACAAGAGAGTGGAATAAAAAGTGTTTAGGCCCGAATCTTCTAACGCACACCATATCTCTAATGCGAATAAATTCGCAAGAGCTATGGCAACTGAAGCGAATAAGCGCAGTATGGTCATCGACCATTAAATAGAAGCACTGTAGGCTAAAGCCTAAGTGTATGATGTCTGTACGTAGCTAAAGCAACTACAGGCATGACAAAGTGGACGTCGGGTCAGCTTTTGAAGCACGTTTTAGAATAAACATTCGCATATAGATAATAGGCTGGGATTTTTGTCCCAGCCTATTATTTTTCGTCTAAATTCACTTTTCTTTATGACAGATTCATGAACTTTTGACTAATCTTTTATGGATAAACTAGAATAAAGTTTCTTTTTATTAGGATAACAAGTAAAATGAGAGTATTGGATTAAATACGAAAGGGGGGAAATAAATGAAGAGAGCCAAAAAGAGAATTGCAGTAATAGGCGGCGGAATAACAGGGCTAGTTACTGCTTATCGAATAAAACAGCAAATTGTAAATGAACAGCTGCCTTTTGAACTTATTTTATTAGAGTCTGCTCTAAAAGTAGGTGGTAAAATTTACACCATGAAGGTTGGGGACAACTACTTTGATCTAGGTGCTGAATCAATCGATGTTCGCTATCCCGAGGCAATGGATCTTATTAAAGAACTAGGTCTAATGGATCAGTTAGTTTATAGTGAAGGAAATAAACCAGATATCTTTTTTTACAATAAGTTGCATAATCTTAATTACCCAACTTACAAAGGTATTCCAGTAAGGAAAATGGATATTTGGAAAAGTGATTTACTAACATTCCATGGGAAAATGGCTAGTTTTAAAGACAATCTATTTCCCTTAAAACCCTTAGATAAAGATATTCAAATGAGTCGGTATCTCAAAAATCGATTCGGAGAAGAATTAGTAGAACATATTGTAGAGCCTTTCTTTTCAAAAGTTTATGCTAGTGATTTGGATGAAATGGGAATAAAATCTTCCAAAGAGGTTATTTATTCATTAGAACAAAAGTATGGAAGTTTATCGAATGGTATTAAGCACCATCCAGAATTATTGGATGGTTCGGGTAATTATGTTACTTTCCAAAAGGGATTAACTGTTTTAACGGATAAACTAACTGAAATTCTAAAACCACATATTCAAACAGGTAAAAAAGTTTTTGAAATTAAAGAAGATACTGAAGGCACTTATATTATTGATATTAATCGAAAAGAGCAGATGCGGGTCGGTGCAATTTGTATTGCAACACCAGTAACCGAATATTCAAAACTAATAAAAAATGAAACTTTTGGACAAACTTTTGACCAAGTTGAAACAGCGTCTATTGGATATATTTTATTTAAATTTAAAAAATCAGCTATTAAAAATGAACCAACTGGTTTTGGTGTAGTGACTCCTAGAAGAAATGATTCTTACGTAACATCAATTGTTTTTTTAAATAAGAAGTGGCCATTTCTTAAAGATGAAGAAGATGTCTTTATCGGAGTAAGTTTTGGTAGAAAAGGTGAAGACCTACTTGTTACATTGGGTAATAAAGAAATAGAAAAATCGATACTAAAAGACTTGGAAATCATACTTGGTATTACCGATAAGCCAATAAATCGAATTGTAAAACGTTGGCCTGATGCGATACCTCAGTACACAGTAGATCAAGAAGAAAAAACAAAAGAAATGATAGAAATGTTAAACCATGAATATCCGGGCATTTATATTTCTGGGATTGGGCTAGAAGGTTTTGGAATCAATCAGTGTATTGGCCAAGCAAATAAAACAAGTAAGAACATAGTTGAACTTGTAAAAAAACAAAATTGTGTTTAAAATAAAATCAGATTGCTTATAATAAAATAAAAGACTCCTTTTTTTTATAAAAAGGGTTTTTTTATTTTAAACTGTGCTGTCTTGGTGTAAGGTATTAGAGAAAAGATAAAAAAAACAGAAGCGAGGGATAAAAAATGAAATTAACCATTTTAGGCTTTTGGGGCGGATATCCAACGAATAATTCAGGAACAAGTTCTTATCTATTGGAAGCTGAAAATTATCACCTATTAATTGATGCAGGAAGTGCTTCTTTAATTGCTTTAGAAAATCACTTAGATCCATTACAGTTAGATGCAGTAATTTTATCACATTACCACTATGATCATATTGCAGATTTAGGGGTGTTGCAATTTACACGTCAATTGAAGCGGATGAAGAATGATCTTGAGCGGGCTCCAATGCTGCCAATTTATGGACATGCAGGAGATAAGGAAAATTTTAAACGATTAACGATGGACCTTGTAAGCGAAGGGATAGAATACGAAGAGAATGAAAAAATATATATTGGCCCTTTTGAAATCCACTTTATGAAAACTTTACATCCAGTAGAATGCTACGCGATGAGAATCATGGAAATAAAAACAGGAAAGACTCTTATTTATACCGCAGATTCTGGTTACTTATCTGACTTTATTTCTTTTAGTAAAGATGCTGACGTCTTATTAGCAGATACGAATTTTTTTAACGGAATGGAAAATCATCGTGTTCACATGACAGCTTCTGAAGTAGGAAAGATTGCAAAGGAAGCTCATGTGAAAAAAGTTATTTTGACGCATCTACCTCAAGAAGGAGACTTACAGCTTTTAAAAGCTCAAGCTATTAATGAAACGCCGGCGACAGAAATCATGTTGGCTAAAAAAGATCTTACAATTGAAATTTAATAAAAGAAACAATAGAAAATAAAGATTAAAGTCAGGAATGAGGAAAATTAAATGTATTATGTTAAAAATGTCCGCAACGGAAAAGAAATAACAGATCCTGCTATTAACTTAGCGATTGAATACCACTTATTAAATAATGTCGTATTAGATGAACCAATCTTACTATTTTATATTAATGAACCTTCTATTATAATTGGAAGAAATCAAAATACGATCGAAGAAATTAATACAGATTACGTTGAAAAAAAGAATATCCACGTAGTCCGTCGTTTTTCAGGTGGTGGAGCCGTTTACCATGATTTCGGAGTATTTTGTTTTTGTTTTATTACAAAAGATGATGGGGATTCGTTTCGCGATTTCGGAAAATTCACAGAGCCTATAATTGATTCTTTACACAAAATGGGAGTAGAAGGTGCTAAGCTTGAAGGCAGAAATGACTTGTTGATTAATGGACAAAAATTCTCTGGAAATGCTATGTATTCAAAAAATGGTCGAATGACAGCACATGGTACAATTATGTTTGATAGCGATATCGAAGAAGTCGTGAACGCTCTTAAAGTGAGAAAAGATAAAATTGAGTCAAAAGGAATTAAATCAATAAGAAGCCGTGTAACAAATATAAAACCCTATTTATCTGATGATTATCAATTCTTAAATACAAAAGAATTCCGCGACCGTTTATTGCTGAACATTTTTGATGTCAATACTCCTGCAGAAGTTAAGGAGTACAAATTGACGGATGAGGACTGGAAACAGATTGAAGAACTTTCTGGAAAATATTTTAATAATTGGGATTGGAACTATGGGAAATCACCAAAATTTGAGTTAGTTCGTCGTCATCGTTTTTCTATCGGTTCAGTAGAATTCAAAATGAACGTAGATAAAGGTTTTATCCAAGATATCCGTATTTTTGGAGATTTCTTTGGTTTAGGAGATATATCCGATGTTGAAGAAAAATTGAACGGCACTAAATATGATGTAACATCAATAGGTGAGGCTCTTGACGAAATAAATATTAAAAATTACTTTGGAAATATCACTAAAGAAGAATTAGTTCACTTAATATACTAAAAAAAAGTCGTTAGAATACTCATTCTAACGACTTTTTTTAGGTTACTATTTTCGTTTTCTACCTAAACCAATAGCATTTCTCATTTTCAAAAGTGTTTTATTAGCTACAGTGCCTGCTTTAATTGCACCACCATCTAAAATAGAGTCTAACTCATCTGAATGGATCAATTCATCATGTCTATTTTGAATAGGTTCCAATACTGAAACAATGGCTTCTCCTAAGTCTTCCTTAAATTGACCATACCCACTATTTTGATAACGATCTACTAATTCAGCAACACTGAACTTAGTAAACGAAGCATAGATGGTTAACAAATTAGAAATACCAGGTTTATTTTTAGGATCATACTCAATCACACCACTTGAATCTGTTACAGCACTCTTGATTTTTTTGCGAATGATTGCGGGTTCATCTAACATTGAAATAAAACTTTTTTTATTCTCATCAGACTTACTCATTTTTTTCAAGGGATCTTGTAAACTCATAATCCGTCCACCAGATTCTGGTATGTTTACTTCTGGAATGGTAAGCAATTGATTGCCATTACCGTATTTATTGTTAAATCGAATAACAAAATCTCTGGTTAATTCTAAATGTTGTTTTTGGTCATCCCCAACAGGAACTAAATCAGATTGGTAAAGAATAATATCGGCTACCATTAGAGGAGGATAAGTCAATAAACCAGCAGATACGCCAGCACGATTATTTTTTGCGGATTTATCTTTAAATTGAGTCATCCGTTCTAATTCACCTAAACTGGTATTGCATTGGACAATCCAAGCAGCTTCAGCGTGTGCAGAGACTTCAGATTGAATAAAAATAGTTGCTTTTTTTGGATCTAGTCCGATAGCTAAGTATAATGCAGCAAGACTTTTCGTTTGTTGTCTAAGTTTCAACGGTTCTTGTTGTACAGTAATCGCATGTTCATCCACGATACAAAAGTAACTCGTATAACTTTCTTGTAAATCTATAAACTGTTTCATTGCTCCAATGTAGTTTCCAATAGTAGGAGTTCCACTAGGCTGGATACCTGAAAAAATTGTCTTCATTATTTATACACCCCTTAATTCTAAATACATTACTATTATTATACGCTATTTTAAGATGGATTAAAGAATTTGTTCATAACAACTACTAAATGATCATCTTTCAATAAGATAATAAGCTAACAAAGTAAGAATACAGACAATTAATAAGGCTGAGCCCACTTTTAAAAAAAAGTAATACCCTTTTCCGAATACTTTCGAAAGTGGTTCTACATTTAATTCTTCATCTGAGTTTCTACCTTTTCGAATATTGAAAGCAGCTTTTCTCATACTATAATTAAAAAAATCAAAAAATCCTGAAGAAAAAGATGCACCAAAAAGTCCAATAATAAGAAAGAAGGCAGCTCCGTAAAAAGTTAGATTTGTAGTATGATAGAATGAGAGTTCTCTATAAATAATAAGTTCTAATAGTATACATAAAACGAGTATAGCTAAAAAAATGCGGATAGGTGTAAATTTTTGTTTCACTTAATTTCCTCCTTGAAGTAGATAAATAATCGTTCTAAATCCATTATAAAGGAATACAATGAAAAATGTATGAATAAAATTAGGCACAGGTAATGCTTTATCTTTTGTAAAACAACACATTTTCTACTTGTTTTCTAATCATATTCTAATCTTTAGATGGAATATGATAGCTTAATTCAAAAAAGTTTTGCAATATTGCTTTTGACAAGCTATTCTATATAGTATATTCTTTTTTGTAGAAGAATTAAAATTAAAATTGTTGGAGGTGCTTTAATCGATGAAAAGTTATGCGAGATTTTTAGGAAAACGTGTATTATACATGTTATTGACATTATTTTTAATTGCATCGATTACTTTCTTCTTAATGAAGCTTTTACCAGGTACTCCATATAGTAACCAGGATAAACTTTCAGAAGAACAAATCTATATTATGAATGAACAATATGGATTAAATGAACCGGTTGCGGTTCAGTATTTAGTGTACATCGGAGGATTACTTAAAGGGGATCTAGGAACGTCATTCCAATTTAACAATACTCCCGTAACGAAACTGCTATCTACGCGTATAGGGCCATCCTTGCAGCTAGGTATTCAAGCAGTCGCACTTGGGACAATACTAGGTATTGTTTTAGGAGTAATCGCAGCAATGTATCAAAACACATGGATTGATACATTAGCAACATTTTCAGCAATTTTAGGTAGATCTATTCCTAACTTTGTTATTGCCGTACTATTGCAACTTATTTTTGGAGTATATCTACAATGGTTCCCAATCGCTTTGTGGGATGGCGGATTCAGTTCATCTGTTTTGCCAACATTAGCTCTAACGATATCTCCGTTAGCCGATTCTGCTCGTTTTATTAGAACAGAAATGGTAGATGTATTGAGTAGTGATTACGTTGAATTGGCAAGAGCCAAAGGGTTAAGCAGATGGACAGTAGCATTTAAACATGGTGTTCGTAATGCATTGATACCATTAGTTACGATCTTAGGACCTATGGCAGTTGGTTTAATGACGGGTTCAATGGTTGTAGAAAATATCTATGCTATTCCAGGAATTGGAGAACAATTCGTTAAATCAATTATGACAAATGATTACCCTACTATTATGGGTGTAACCATTCTTTATTCTGCTATGCTAGTATTTATTATTTTAGTTGTAGATATTTTATACGGAGTAATTGACCCACGTATTCGTGTTTCTACAGAAGGAGGGGACAAATAATGCATAATCAAGATAATACTCCTGTTGCAGATGAACTAAAGAATCTGTCTCCTGACATGTTTGCTCCAGCATCTGAGTCAAGTATTCAAGATAACGAAAAAATTGCAGCACCTTCATTAAGTTTTATTCAAGACTCATGGAGAAGATTGAAAAAAAATAAAGCGGCCGTAGTTAGTCTGATTATTCTGACAATTATGATTATTCTTACAATTGCAGCACCACTTGTTGCACCGCATGACCCAAATGTTCAAACAGTAGAGTTTGCAAGCTTACCTCCTAAAATTCCAGGAATTGGAATTGATGGGTTAAATGGAACTCAAGCAGTTGGCGAAACACGTGTCGATAAATATACTGAAAAAGGCGTTCCTGAAGGCCAGTACTATATTTTAGGTACAGACAGTTTAGGACGTGATTTACTTTCACGTATTCTTTATGGTACTCGAGTTTCCTTAATAATTGCGTTTGTTGCAGCATTTTTTGACTTAACGATAGGTGTAACTTATGGTTTAGTTTCAGGATGGTGTGGCGGGAAAATTGATAACTTCATGCAACGTGTCTTAGAAATATTATCAGGCGTTCCTAACTTAGTAGTAGTTATCTTGATGCTCTTGGTTTTAGATCCAGGTATTATGTCTATTATTATTGCGTTAGCTATTACCGGGTGGATTTCAATGGCCAGGGTAGTTCGTGCACAAACGTTGAAATTGAAGAATCAAGAATATATTTTAGCAGCCCGTACTTTAGGTGAATCTTCAATAAAAATAGCATTTAAACATTTAATTCCGAATTTATCAGGTGTTATCATTATTCAAACCATGTTCTCAATACCGTCTGCTATTTTCTTCGAGGCATTCTTGAGTTTCATCGGTATAGGTATTCCTGCACCAACAGCTTCATTAGGAACATTGATTAATGATGGATACAAAACATTCCGCTTCTTACCTCATTTAATGTGGTATCCAGCAGCAGTTATTTGTATTTTAATGATTTCATTTAACTTGTTAGCAGATGGTTTGCGTGATGCATTTGATCCAAAAATGAAAGATTAGCGAGGTGAAAATGAATGAGCAATGTATTAGAAGTTAAAGATTTAGAAATAACGTTCGACACCTATGCTGGTAAAGTAAAAGCTATCCGCGGTGTCAGTTTCGATTTAAAAAAAGGCGAAACATTAGCTATTGTAGGGGAATCCGGTTCAGGGAAATCAGTTACCACTCGTAGCATTATGCGATTGCTGTCACAAAATGCAAATGTTGAAAATGGAGAAATCCTTTTTAATGGTGAAGATCTTATAAAAAAATCTGAAAAAGAAATGCAAGCTATTCGTGGTAAAGAAATTGCGATGATTTTTCAAGATCCTATGACATCTCTTAATCCAACAATGACCATTGGAAAACAAATTTCTGAACCTATTCGTTTACATCAAAAATTAAACAAAGAAGATGCAAGTAAAAGAGCGTTAGAATTATTAAATTTAGTTGGTTTACCTGATGCAGAAAGACGTATGAAACAATACCCTCACCAATTTTCTGGTGGGCAAAGACAACGTATTGTAATTGCGATTGCTCTTGCATGTAATCCTGAAGTACTAATTGCTGATGAACCAACAACAGCTTTAGACGTAACGATTCAAGCGCAAATCTTAGATCTTATGAAAGAACTACAAAAGAAAATTGCGACTTCTATTATTTTTATTACACATGATTTAGGCGTAGTAGCTAACGTTGCAGATCGTGTTGCAGTTATGTATGCAGGTAAAATTATAGAAATTGGAACAGTGGATGAAATTTTTTACAATCCTCAACACCCGTATACATGGGGACTGATCAGTTCTATGCCTACCTTAGAAATTACTGAAACACTTTATGCTATCCCAGGGACTCCTCCAGATTTATTGGACCCACCAAAAGGGGATGCATTTGCTCCACGAAATGCATTTGCAATGAAAATTGATACAGAATTAGAACCGCCATACTTTAAAGTTTCTGAAACGCATCTAGCTGCAACGTGGTTATTACATCCCGATGCACCTACCGTTGAACCGCCACCAGAAATTAAAGCACGTCAAAAAATTTATGAAGAAAAATTTGCCCCACTCCATGCATCTTTAAAAAATGCTAAGACTGAAGTCAAAGGAGGGGTAAACGAAGATGGAAAATAGAGAAAAGATTTTAGAAGTTAGAGGTCTAAAACAATATTTCAACAAAGGAACAAAAAATGAAGTTCGTGCCGTAGATGATGTTACTTTTGACATCTATAAAGGTGAAACTTTTGGTTTAGTTGGTGAATCTGGTTCAGGTAAATCTACAACTGGTCGTTCAATCATTCGATTGTATGATCCAACAGCTGGAGAAATTGATTTTGAAGGTACCAAAGTTCATGATATTTCTGGTAAAAAAGATATGTTGAAGTTCAGAAGAGATATGCAAATGATCTTCCAAGATCCATATGCATCTTTGAATCCAAAAATGAAAGTTCGCGATATTATCGCAGAAGGTATCGATATTCATGGTTTAGCTACTTCTACGGAAGACAGAAACAACCAAGTAAATGAACTGTTAAAAACAGTTGGTTTAAATCCAGACCATGCTTCTCGTTACCCACATGAGTTTTCAGGTGGACAAAGACAACGTATTGGAATTGCTAGAGCTCTTGCAGTTAAGCCTAAATTTATCATTGCTGATGAACCGATTTCTGCATTAGATGTTTCAATTCAAGCGCAAGTTGTCAATTTATTAATGGAGTTACAAAAAACACAAGAATTAACTTTCTTGTTTATTGCCCATGATTTATCAATGGTTAAGTACATCAGTGATCGTATTGGTGTAATGAATACCGGCAAATTACTTGAGTTAGCACCTGCTGATGAAGTATACAATACTCCATTGCACCCTTATACGGAAAGTTTGTTGTCTGCTGTACCTTTACCAGATCCTGAATATGAGCGTAATCGTGTGCGTACTCCCTATATTCCTCGTGAATCAAATGGAGAACCTGAAGAGTTACGTGAAATTTCTCAAGGACATTATGTTTACTGTAGAGAATCTGATGTAGCTGCTTTGAAAGAAAAGAAAGCAAGCTACGCTAAATAATTAAGTAAAAGCTATAAATTAGACTGATAAAGTCTAATTTATAGCTTTTTTTGTTGTTTTTAAAATAGAATGAATACTTCATAAAAGCACTTTAGAAATAGAGAGTACTTGTAGAGATATACAAGTTAAATAAAACAATGTTTGTTTTAAAACATTATTTTATTTAGAATGAATTCTTATTTATATTCATTATTATTATCCTTATTTGGAAAAAAGCTTTATTAAATAAGGGTTTTCTTTGATCAAATGTGAACTAATAAAATTTACTATGTAAAATTAATGTTAAAGTTAAGAACAAGTGACGAAAAAATGGCAAAAGGGGTAGTAATTTTAAAATGGATGTTTTATAATAATCTTGTAAGGCATTTCATAGTTTCATTAACAATCCTCAATTTTTTTGAACGATCTATCTGATTAAAAAAGGAGAGAATAACATATGGTAACTTTATATACATCGCCTAGTTGCACATCATGTCGTAAAGCAAGAGCATGGTTAGAGGAAAACAATATTACTTATAAAGAAAGAAATATTTTTTCAGAACCACTGACGATTGGTGAAATTAAATCGATCTTAAGAATGACAGAAGATGGTACAGAAGAAATCATTTCGACCCGTTCTAAAGTATTCCAAGAACTAAATGTTGATCTTGATGATTTACCTTTAAATGAATTGTTTGATTTGATTCAAGATAACCCAGGACTTTTACGTCGACCAATCATGGTAGATGAAAAGAGATTACAGGTTGGATACAACGAAGATGAAATCCGTCGCTTCTTGCCTCGTGAAGTAAGAGCACTTGAATTAAAACAGGCACAACTGATAGTTGGATATTAGCAATTAGGTAAAACTACACATCCCAAGGGTGTTGTAGTTTTTTTTGGCACTTTTAACTTTACATTTTATTTATTTCCTTTAGAATGGTTATATAGATTATTCATTAGTTAAAATGTTTTAACGATGAAGAAGAGAAATGAGGTGTATGACTATGGAAATGGAACACATTAACGAAAACACCATCCGAGTATTAATTGAGAACGCTGATTTGGAAGAAAGAGGCGTAACATTTTTAGATCTTTTAGGAAACCACAAACAAATTGAAAATTTCTTTTATAGTATCTTAGAAGAAGTGGATGTTGACGAACAATTCCATGAATCTGATGCCATAACATTTCAAGTGTTGCCAAATGGAAATGGTCTAGAATTGTTTATTAGTAAAGGTGGTCCATTAAACGACCAATTAGACTTTTCTTCAGCATCTGAGAATCTTAACTCAGATGAATTCTCTCAATATATAAAAAAACAAATGGTACAAAATTTAGAAAAATCCGAAGCTGAGATTGATGAAACCGTAAATCACATTGAAGATGAAACAAAAGAAGTTGTTTTGAGATTTAATCAATTTGAAGATATGATTGAATTATCAAAAATGATGCATGTTGATAAGGCACGCTCTAATCTCTTTCTTTACAAAGAAAGCTACTATTTAAATCTAGTCTTTTTTATTAGTGAAATGACTGAAAGAAGTGCTGAGGAAGAAATTGCTCTTGCACTAGAGTTTGCTGAAAAAACACCGGTTACTCAAGGGATTTTAGAAGAACATGGGAAAATACTCATGGAAAAAAATGCCTTAGAGTTAACACGTCATTACTTTAAATAAACTAAATAGTACTAAATTGGGAATCAAAGAAAGTTCATCTTTCTTTGATTTTTTTTGTTTGTTATTAGAGTTCTCACCTTCTTTGCGGATAGTTTAAATAGAAGGCAAAGAGAGGAGATTAATTATAATGCTAGTTGCAGTAAATAAGGGAAATCAGTATGTTAATGCATTAGATGAGCAGAAAAATAAAAAACGAAAAAAGGACTATTACTGTCCGAGTTGTAAAAAGCCGGTTTTTCTTAAAAAAGGATTAATTAAACAAGCTCATTTTACTCACTTTCAAAAAAATGACTGCTCTATTTTTTCAGAAGGAGAAACAGAAGAACATATTTTAGGTAAAAAAATACTTTATCATTGGTTCATACAACAAGAAATACCTTGTCAACTTGAAGCCTATCTACCAAATTTAAAGCAGCGTCCAGATTTATTAATTTGGCTGGATGAACAGACACCAACAGCTATAGAGTTTCAATGCAGTGCTCTTTCTGCTGAAAGAATGCTGGAACGAACATTAGGCTATACTAAAAATGGGTATAGAGTTTATTGGATCTTAGGACAAAATTTCCATTTAAAAAATAAATTAACAAGTTTTCAACGACTATTCATACAGGAACATAAAAAAATAGGGTGCTACTTTTTAGAATTACATGTAGAAACAAACGATATTGTCATCCATTATGGTATCAGTCAAGAAGGAAATTCATCATGTATAATTTCTCAATGTTGTCATTTAAAGATGGATGAAAGCACTAGTTTAAATACAATAATCCCCCAGTTTATGGTTTACTCAAAATTTACTCAAATAGAACCTAAAAAAAAATTGATTCAAAGTCATTATTTTTTAAATAGGGGGAGGAACTATCAAGTACCGATAATAGTGGCGTTCCAAAAATACATTTATAAAAAAGGTGATTCATTGGTTTCATTGCCTCTAGAAGTTTATCTGCCCGTGAAAAATCAATTATTTATTAAAACACTTTCTTACTTTTGGAAATATCAGTTTCTAGAATGGATAATGGAAAGAAATAGTGGGGAAATTATATCCAAAAAAGAAATAGCCAAAAAAACCACAACAATGATAAAAAATAATGAGCTTAATTTTTATATTATGCCTCTTATCTCCGATGAAAGTAAAAGGAAGTGCATCACTCATTTTATCACATTATTGAACAAACGCGGCTTACTAATAGCTATTTCTCATTCAGAATGGATAGTGCAAAAGGAGGCACAGAGGTATAAAAATGAAAATGAAAAGATTACCGAATTTTTAAAGTTAGATATGGCTCTTATTGTGGATACATAAGAATTAGGACTAGAGGAATTTTCTTTATTTTAGGGCAGTTTATGGTAAGATTAAAGATAAGATAATTCCGAGGAGGTCTTTTAATGAGTAAATCAAAAAAACTGCCAATAAGAAATGAAGTACCTAATGAATTGACATGGAATCTAGAAGTTATTTTTCAATCCGATGATGACTTCAAAAAATCTTATAAAGAACTTGAAGATAAAATAGGATTTGTTACATCTTATAAAGGAACACTTGATAACGGATCAGACAGGTTTTTAAAAGTTATTCAATCTATTTTAGATTTATCAAATCAATTGGAAACATTGTATGTCTATGCTCAATTAAAAAATGATCAAGACACAACAAACTCAATCTATCAAGGAATGTATGAACAAGCCAGTAAATTAGCTACACAGGCTAACGAAGCCATTTCGTGGTTTGAACCTGAAGTTTTAGAATTGTCAGAAGAAAAAATAGCCCACTATTTTAGTGAGAATGAAGATTTAGCAATTTACAAACATTTTATCGAGCAATTAACAGCTGCTAGAAAACACGTTTTGAGTGCCAATGAAGAAGCATTGTTAGCAGGGGCAGGAGAAATTTTTAATGCTTCAAGCCGCACATTTAACATTTTAAATAATGCAGATATAACTTTCCCAACCATTAAGGACGAAGAAGGAAACGATATTCAGTTATCACACGGTGTATATGGACAATTAATGGAAAGTACAGATCGTTCTGTTCGCGAATCAGCTTTCAAACACCTGTATAAGGTGTATGAAGGTTTACAGAATACTTTTTCAAGTACCCTCTCTTCACATGTTAAATACCATAATTACAATGCTAAAGTTCATCACTATCAATCTGCACGTGAGAAAGCATTAAGCAACAATCATATACCAGAAGCTGTACATGATACATTATTAGATGTTGTTCATGAACATTTACCTTTGCTGCATCGTTATGTTGCTTTGAGAAAAGAGCTGCTAGAGGTAGAAGAACTTCATATGTATGATATGTATACTCCAATAAGTGGTGAAGCAGGAATTAAATATACGTATAAAGATGCTGAAGCAGAAACATTAAAAGCGTTGGAACCGCTTGGTGAAGAGTACTTATCTGTACTGAAAAAAGCATTTAATAATCGTTGGATCGATAGTGTTGAAAATGAAGGGAAAAGAAGCGGTGCCTATTCTTCTGGATCATACGATACGAATCCTTACATCTTATTAAACTGGCATGACTCTTTAAATCATTTGTATACGCTGGTCCATGAACTAGGTCATAGTGTTCACAGCTATTATACAAGAACGAATCAACCCTATGTCTATGGTGATTATTCTATCTTCTTAGCAGAAATAGCCTCCACTACAAATGAAAATATTTTAACAGATTATTTATTAGAAACACAAAAAGATCCAAAAGTTAGAGCTTATGTGCTGAATCACTATTTAGATGGATTTAAAGGAACTATATTTAGACAAACTCAGTTCGCGGAATTCGAACATTTTATTCATGAAGAAGATGCAAAGGGAACACCTTTAACAAGTGAGTTTTTATCAAATTATTACGGTGATCTAAATGCCCGTTATTACGGGCCAGATGTTGTAAGAGATCCTGAAATTGCTTTCGAATGGACTAGAATACCTCATTTTTATTACAATTACTATGTTTATCAATATTCAACAGGCTTTTCAGCTGCTACAGCTTTAGCCGATAAGATCGTTAAAGGTGAAGAAGGCGCTTTAGACAACTATTTAAATTATTTGAAATCTGGAAGCAGTGATTATCCTATTGAGGTAATGAAAAAAGCAGGGGTAGACATGACTAAGAAAACCTATCTAGAAGATGCTATGAAAGTTTTTGAATCTAGATTAAATGAATTAGAAGAGCTTATTGAAACCTTAAAGTAAAAAACGAAAAAAAACTGAGCCAACTGGCTCAGTTTTTTTTGATGTGTAGATTGAAAAATTAAAGATTACAGTACTTGTAATGAAGCTTTATTAATTGAACGAATACCTTTTTTAGAAATCATTTGATTTCTTGCTTCGACGATCAATGGGTTAGGGTTATGCAAGGCTTGAAGTAATTCAACTGTGATACCTTCTTCAATCAAGAAACCATGATCTTTATGATGATCACTAAATAGTACACAAGAAGGAGCGTTAAAAGCATTCATTTCACGAGCTACTTTTTGATCAGCTTCAAAAGAAGTTTTTGTGAATTCTAATTCTTTATCTTCAAGAAACATTGGAATATCTAATTTAGCTTTTTTAGCTGCTTCTAAAACAAGAGTTTCTGAATAAGATTCATTTTGTTCAATTAGTGCATGTTGTAGTTCTAGTAAAAAATTGCGTCCTTTTTTCTTTCCTTGCATAGTAGCAGCAGAATAATAAAGACAAATATCGTAAGTCACAGAACATATAGCATTACGTAACTTTAAATCATTTTTTGATAAATTATTTGTAGATAGATACTGAGTAACGGTACTTAAATTATGAATTGGAATAAAGTGAATTTGTATTTTACCAGTAGATTTTTCAACAAAGTCTAAAACTTCTTTTTCAGCTTGTAAGCAACTTGAGTCAATTGGATTAATAAATAAATAAATTTCAATCATTTCATTATGAGTGGATTCATTTTTAGTACGTGTTGTAGTTGAGAACATTTATCTTCACCTTAGCCTTAGTATTTTGATTTTTATATACGTGGTCTATTTTGTTAACAAATACACTTTATCAAAAATAGCTAAAAAAATATAATAAAGGGGCTTGATTTTGGACAAAATTTCGTATAAGTTGTAACAAAGTCGCCACATTTTATATGAAATACTTTAATAGCGTTGATAAACTACTATATTGATTCCATCATTCGAACAATTTTATTCTTGGTGGGTCTCTTTTTGATTGAATGCTTCTTTAAAAACTGCTCAAAATAAACTTTCCCCATTTTACGAGAGGCCGCTTCAAATTCTAATTCATAATCCTTTTTTGTACCATATGAACTCTCATCCAATACGATAAGTCCTTGAGTAATCTTTTTTTCACACCGCTTTGTTATTAACGATCCGAATACATACAAATCTTCTGGATGAATCTGTAGTTCAGCAAGTTTAGCTGCTACATAGCCATCTGTTTTAATAGACTGCGAGTTTAAAAATTGCTTTGCTTCTTTTAATGATAAAGAGTCAGTTGTTTCTAATAAATCTTCCCCAAGAGGTGTTTTTAAGGTTAATTCAGCAGAAGTTGAAAATAAACGAATACGTAAAGCCGAGTTTCTATTTTTTAGTTTCCAATCTTTAGTATCGTAATAATAATTTTCTTGAACGTAACCATCATTTTCAGACAGGTTTAAATCCTTTAATAAATTGATATATTCTTTTTTTGTTAAACTATTTTTAAATTCAATTTCTACTTGCTGAGCCATTAGTTGTTCTCCTTTTAAATCAATTTAGTGAGTCTATTTATTTTATCATTTAATTTCTATTTTAGTATATTTCTTCTTTTAGGGTAAATATGGTAAAATGAAGCCGTATCACACTTTAAATAGTGTAAATCATAAGTTCCTAAAAGAGGGTATAAAATGATGGATCAAAATTGGGAAAAATTTTTAACACCTTATAATCAGGCTGTTGAAGAGTTGAAAATTAAATTAAAAGGTATTCGCAAAGAATACAGTAGAAGCAACATGCACGTACCAATTGAATTTGTCACTGGAAGAGTAAAGCCAGTGAATAGTATTATTGGAAAAGCTGCATTAAGGAATATTTCTTTTGAAAATTTAGAGACTGAAATGCAAGATATAGCAGGACTAAGAATCATGTGTCAATTTGTAGAGGATATTCATGAAGTTGTTAGTTTGTTAAGAAATCGGAAAGACATGAAAATAATAGAAGAACGAGATTATATCACAAATAAGAAAGAAAGTGGTTACCGTTCCTATCATGTTGTGTTCGAATACCCAGTGCAATTAATTCATGGTGAAAAAAGAATCCTTGTTGAGATACAAGTACGGACGTTAGCTATGAATTTTTGGGCAACGATTGAACATTCATTAAACTACAAATATCAAGGTGAGTTTCCGGATGACATCAATGTCCGGTTAAAAAGAGCAGCAGAAGCCGCTTTTCAATTAGACGAAGAAATGTCTCAAATTAGAGAAGAAATCCAAGAAGCACAGCATCTGTTTTCTCATAATAAAAGAACAGCTATCAATAAAGCACCGGAAAACAATGACTTTGTTTAGTGCATATTGATTGAAGCTGCAGTAGCAACATGTTTAAATGAAAAAAGGGGGGACAACATTGAAAATAGCAGTAGTCAATAATAATGTTGAGCAATCTTTAAAATTAGCCGAACAATTTCGTATACTCTGCTTGAAAAACCGTCTTCAGTTAGATGATAAAAATCCAGATGTCGTTGTAACGATTGGTGGAGATGGAACGTTGTTGTCTGCATTTCACAGGTATGCCCATATGCTTGATCAAGTCCGCTTTGTGGGCGTACATACAGGGCATTTAGGCTTTTATACCGATTGGCGAGACTATGAACTAGAAGATCTCGTAGCAAGTCTTCTGAAAGATAAAGGTGAAAGTGTCAGTTACCCGTTACTTGATGTAAAAGTGACATATCAAGGACAAAAGGAACCTTCTCACTTTTTATCATTAAATGAATCAACAATGAAACGTATAGACGGCACTATGGTGTGTGATGTCTTTATAAAGGACGAGTTGTTTGAGCGGTTTAGGGGAGATGGGATGTGTATCTCAACGCCTACTGGTTCAACAGGTTACAATAAGTCTGTTGGAGGAGCTGTTATCCATCCACGTCTTGAAGCACTGCAGTTGACTGAAATTGCACCAATTAATAATCGCGTTTTTCGCATCTTGGGTTCTCCGTTAATTGTGGCACGAGATGAATGGATTAGAATAAAACCACTTACTACGGAAGGGTTTGTTTTAACGATTGACCAGTTGACCTCTTCTGAGAAGAATATCACTGAATTAACTTATAGCATTGCGAAAGAACGCATTCACTTTGCTCGATACAGACATACTCATTTCTGGAGTCGAGTTGAAGATGCTTTTATTGGAGCGAAAAAAAAATATGAAATTTAGTTGGAGTTATGAGTTGCCAACTAGTTTACAAGTGAAGTCATTTCTAAAAACAAAGGGTATTTCACGTAGTTTACTAGCAAAAATAAAATTTCATGGAGGAAAAATCGAAGTCAATGAAACGGAAGTAACGGTACGCTATCTTTTAAAAGACAAAGATATTGTGCAAGTTACCATCCCTGATGAAGCGCCTCATGAAACAACAGTCCCTATAAATATTCCGATTGACATCGTATATGAAGATGATCACTATTTGGTTGTAAATAAGCCTTATGGAGTAGCTTCAGTCCCTTCTCAAGTACATCCTGAAGGAACTATGGCTAATCGCGTCAAGGGTTATTACGTACGTCAAAATTACGCTGATCAGGTTATTCATATTGTGACTCGACTCGACCGTGACACCACAGGCCTTATGTTGTTTGCTAAACATGGATATGCACATGCACTAATGGATGCTAAATTAAGAGCCAAAGAAATTACAAAAAAGTATACGGCATTAATCAGTGGACAGTTGGATAAAGCTGAACACGGATTTATTGATGCGCCAATCGCACGAACAACCGATTCAATTATTACTCGAAGAGCTCATGAATCTGGAAAAGAAGCATTAACTGAATATTGGATCAAAGGATCTTTTCCACAAGCTACTTTAGTTGATATTCAATTGCACACCGGCAGGACCCATCAAATTAGGGTGCATTTTACCCATATAGGTCATCCATTAATGGGTGATGACTTATATGGTGGTGAAAAAAATAATTGGATAACCAGGCAGGCACTGCATTGCAGAGAACTGAATTTTAGTCATCCTTTTACAAATGAACAAATAAATCTTGAACTTGGTTACCCAGAAGATATTACCCAATGGCTACATCAACATGAACAGCAAAAGGTTAATAGTTAATGGAACGAACATAGAAAGGGGTGTGTAGCCCTTGAAAGAAGTACAAATGGAATTTGAAGAGCAAATAGAACAATTAAAAGGTTATTTGATTACCCATGATATTACCTTATTTAGAGAAAATTTTTTAGACTTGCACGTTTACGAACAAAGCCAAGTGTATCTTTCTTTATCAGACAATGAACGATTAAACTTATACAACTTTTTATCTCCTAAAGAAATGGCAGATATGTTTGAGATTCTTGAGGAAGAAGAAGAGTCAGTTGAAAAATATTTAGAAGAAATGAATCCTCAGTATGCTGCAGATATGTTAAGCGAGATGTACAGAGATAACGCAGTAGATATGTTGAATCAATTAGAACCAGCAACGATAAAAAAATATTTAAATTTAATGCCATCAGAGGATTCGGACGGAATTAAAAAATTATTGAATTATGAAGACGATACTGCAGGTTCAATAATGACAACCGAATACATTTCTATTTTTGCGAATCAAACAATAAAATCAGCGATGGCTATTTTAAAAAAGAAAGCACCAGAAGCTGAGACGATTTACTATGTCTACGTGGTAGAATTGAATAGAAAATTAGTGGGTGTAATTTCACTAAGAGATTTAATCGTACATGAAGATGATGAAATGATCTCTGACATCATGGGGGACCGTTTAGTGTACGTCAATGTGAATGATGACCAAAGAGATGTTGCGCGTACAATGCAAGACTATGACTTTTTAGCTATTCCAGTAGTAGATAATGAAGAACGTTTAATTGGGATTATTACGATTGATGATATTATTGATGTAATTAATGATGAAGCTGCCAGCGATTACTCTGGTTTGGCTGGGGTCGATGTCGATGAAAAATCTGAAAATCCATTTGTTGTTGCTTCAAAAAGACTTCCATGGTTAATCATATTATTATTTCTTGGCATTGGCACGTCCACTTTAATCAGTAATTATGAGGAAATGATCAGTGAGGCAAGTATTTTAGCCGTATTTATATCATTGATCACAGGAACTGCAGGTAATGCAGGAACTCAATCGTTAGCTGTAGCTGTTCGTAAATTAGCAGATAGTGACGATAACAAAAGAAGTTTTAGAAAACTGATTTTGAGTGAAATAGCTTCCGGTTTAATTACCGGTGTTGTGACGGGAGTTACGATTTTTTTAGCAGTAGGACTATGGCAACAAAATTATATTTTAGGATTAGTAATTGGTATTGCAATGCTAGCAGCTATCACAATTGCCAACCTTGCTGGTAGTTTTATACCTATCTTAATGGAAAGAATAGGATTTGATCCGGCAGTGGCCAGTGGCCCATTTATCACGACACTCACAGATTTAACTAGTGTGCTGATATACTTTAATATTGCTGCATTATTTATGAATTATTTAGTCTAGAAATGCATTATTGAAATAGTAAATTTAACTAAAACAAGATAGAAGTATTTTCGCTAGAAGAGGATGAACATTTGTGGCAAATAGAAAGAAAAAAAAAATCACAAAAAAACAAAAAGAACAAAGAACAAAATTAATTTCCGCTGGTGTCGTACTCTTGTTAGTTTTCTTTACGGGATTATTTCTAGGAGAAAATAAGCAGTCTAATCTTTCTTTGGGGGGGAAAATAGAGCAGTTTAAAGAAGAACTGATCACAATTTTTCAACCAGAAGAAAAAGAAGAAGTGGATAAAGCAAAAAATCAAGAAACAACGATCCGTTTTTTAGATGCAAATCAGGGGTCAGCAACTCTTATTCAAGCAAAAGACGGCACAACTATTTTAATAGATAGCGGTCGTTATGAAGACAAAGATAAGAAAATTATTCAACAACTAGATGAATATGTTGGAACAGGCGGAACGATTGATCTTCTTATTTTCACCCACAATGATTCAGATCATATTGGGTATGGAGATCTTATCATCAATTATTATGATGTGAAAGAAGTCTGGATGAATGGAAATGATGCCACCAGTAAAATTTACGAGCGGGTATTAGATGCTGTAGACGCAAGTAATGCAGTCTATACTGAACCTAAAACTGGAGAAAAGCATCAAGTAGGACCTTTTCAAATCGATGTACTAAGCCCTAACGATCAGTCCGATAATGATCAAAATGATGATTCGATTGTGACGAAAATTACTGTTAATCAAGTAAGTGGATTATTTAGTGGGGATACTTCTCAAAGTATTGAAAAAGAAATTGTTGAATCTGGAGCAGATGTAACAGCAGATTTCATTTTAATGGGACATCATGGATCAGACACCAGCACTGGTGAAGAATGGGTTCAGGCAAGTCAACCTGAGTTTGCGGTTTTTTCAGCAGGAGAATCGAACAGCTATGGACATCCTGGTGAAGAAGCGATTGGCCGATTAAAAAAACTAGCTATTCCGATTTATGGAACAATCGAATATGGTACGATTACCTTAACTGTTGATGAAGATGGAACCTATAGTATTCAAACTGAAAAGGGAGAGAATCCTGATGAAGATGGTGCTTGAAGAAATAGAAGGTGAATTGGCTCGGTTCATACCTGATGAAGGGCCTTCAGTTCATGTGAAAAAAGATCGCTTACCAGAAAATTACCACATTGGTGAGTTGTATGAAGTGACTATCGATGGTGGTCGAGTTATTGCTATCAAACATTTAAAAGAAGAAACAGATGAGAGGCTTGCAAAAATGAAGCAAAAGAGAGCAAACCTTTTAAAAAAAAAACGATAAAAAAGCACTGAAAAACATCTTATGTTTTTCAGTGCTTTTTGGGTTGTACAGGATTCATTTGATGATTAATCCAGCTTTTTAATCATCAAATGATGGGGGATGCCCGCATCCATAAAACCTTCACCTTCAACTTGGTAACCTAATTTTTCATAAAAAGTTAAAGCATGATCCTGTGCATCAAGCATTAGTGTATTAAATTTCTTTGTTTTAGCATACCGTTCTATTTCTACCATTAATTCATGACCTAAATTCTTTTTACGGAAGTCCATTAAAACAGCCACTCGTTGGATTTTGAATGTAGTTGTGTTTTTTTTGTAGATCCTTGCTGTGGAAACTGCCTTATTTTCTAAATAGCCGATGACATGTAAAGTTTGATCTTCTAAGTCATCAATTTCTAATTCTGGTGGAACAAGTTGTTCTTCTACAAATACTTTTTTTCTGATTTTTATAGCATCTTTATAATTGTTAGAGCTTAAATCCGTTGTCCAAATAAATTCCATAATACCCCTTCTTTCTACGTAGTTGAAATCGTACCATAACTAATAAAAGGAATCTATAAGAAAACAGCTACAGCTTTTATTCATAGCTTCTTTATTTATTTCAATGAATGAATTATACTAAAGAGTATAATTCATAGGAATGGTGGTTAATGTAATGAATGAAAAAACGATTCAACTGGTTGAAAAATTAACAAAAATCCCTTCTCCAACAGGTAATACGTATGAAATTATCGCTTTTATCGAAAACTATTTAAAGCAAATAGGATATGAAGCAAAAAAAACAAATAAAGGCAGTTTAATGGTTACCGTAAAGGGAATAGACCATCAAAAACAACGGTTTGTAACGGCGCATGTGGACACATTAGGTGCTATGGTAAGAGCAATTAAACCCAATGGACGTCTTAAATTAGATTTAATTGGTGGGTTTCGTTACAACGCTATTGAAGGTGAGTATTGTACGATACATACAGCTAAAGGGAATATATCTGGTACGATCTTGATGCACCAAACTAGTGTACACGTTTATAAAGATGCAGGAACTGCTGAGAGAAACCAAGAGAATATGGAAGTTCGGATCGATGAGAAGGTTCACACTATAGAGGAAACAAAAGCACTTGGTATTTCTATCGGGGATTTTATCAGTTTTGATCCTAGAACTGAGATCACAGCTAACGGCTATATTAAATCGCGTCATTTAGATGACAAAGTAAGTGTAGCTATACTATTGCAATTTTTAAAAAAAATAAGTATTGAAAAAATAAACCTGCCTTATACAACTCACTTTTATATATCAACGAATGAAGAAATTGGGTATGGAGGGAATTCAAATATCTCTGATAAAGTGGTCGAATATTTAGCAGTTGATATGGGTGCGATGGGAGACGATCAACAAACTGACGAATATTCTGTGTCCATATGTGTTAAAGATGGAAGTGGCCCTTATCATTATGAAATGAGAAAAAAATTAACTCAAATTTGTGAAGATAAAGGAATACCTTACCAACTCGATATTTATCCTTTTTACGGGAGTGATGCTTCAGCAGCAATGAAAGCTGGGGCTGATGTTCGTCATGCGCTAGTAGGTGCAGGAATCGAAGCTAGCCATGCTTATGAAAGAACCCATGAGGAATCAATCGCAGCAACAGAACAATTGATTGAGCAGTATCTAATGAGCAGTATGCTAGATTAACCGGAGAGGAATAACTTTTTTATGGATTATTTTAAAAAATCAAAATTAATGTTTTGGACAGTTTGGCTATTAGTTAGTGCAACATTAATATTTATGAGCACTAAAATTGAGTTTATTTTTCAACCATTGACAACATTTGTTTCAACATTGTTTACACCACTTATTGTAGCAGGTTTTTTATATTACTTATTAAATCCAGTAATTGGCCAATTAGAAAAAATTAAAATCAAACGAAAATATGGAATCATCATCGTTTTTCTATTATTTCTTGGTTTTGTAGCATTTTTAGCTGTTTCAGTTATTCCTAATTTAATAGAACAAGTCGGGCAATTAATTACAAGTATACCGTCATTTTTAAAAACACTAGAAGATTTTTCTAATGAACTTTTACAAGGACCAATGCTTGAAAACTTTGATTTAGAAAAAAGTTTAGGTACTATGGATCTCTCTATTGAAAATATTGCCAATACAATTTTCACAACATTGACTGCAAGTGTTGGAACTTTAGTAGGAGCGTTGGCGAACACTACAATCGTCATTTTCACTGTGCCGATCATCTTATTTTATATGTTTAAAGATGGGAAACATTTTCGACCAGCGGTGGCTAAATTTTTTCCAAAAGAGTATAGAGGTCAAATGATTGAATTATTAGGACAAATGAATGAAACCATTGCTTCTTATATTAGTGGGCAAGCCTTAGTTTGCTTATTTGTAGCAATATTTACCTATTTAGGTTATTTGATTACAGGAATGCCTTACGGATTATTGTTAGGGATCATTGCAGGAGTTACCAATATTATTCCTTATATCGGTCCATATATTGGGGCAGCCCCTGCAGTCTTTATCGCTTTAACGATTTCTCCAACACAAGCTTTACTGGTAGCGCTCGTAGTATTAGTGGTACAACAAATTGACAGTGCATTTATTTCACCAAATGTGATTGGGAAAACATTATCAATCCATCCATTAACGATTATCGTCTTGTTGTTAGTTGCAGGAAACATCGCAGGAATTCTTGGCATGATCTTAGGAGTTCCAACATATGCAGTGGTTAAGACGATTGTTGTCTATTTAAGAGATATGTTTATGATAAGAAAAAAACATGCTTCAACTTAAAAAAATCATATAAATTGTTGTTTTCTTTATAGAGTTTGTGATATAGTGTTCAGAGTGAAAGCATGAACACTATATCACAATTTTTTTTGTGGGGAATGAATGCAGTCACATAATTTAAATGGCCTTATAGGAGGATACAAATAATGAAAGTAGTCGTTATCGGATGTACACATGCTGGTACCTCAGCTGTTAAAACAATCTTAAAAGAAAATCCGTCTGTGGAAGTATCTGTTTTTGAAAGAAATGACAATGTTTCGTTCTTATCTTGTGGAATTGCAATGTATGTTGGTGGAGTTGTAAAAGATCCTGCTGGACTATTCTATTCAAACCCTGAAGAATTAACTCAAATGGGTGCTAATATTAAAATGGAACACAATGTTAAAAGCATTGATACTGTAGCTAAAAAAGTAGTTGTAGAAGATATGAATACTGGAGAAGTATTTGAAGAAACTTACGACAAATTAGTAAATACAACTGGATCTTGGCCTATTACACCTCCAATTCCTGGTATCGAAACTAAAAATGTTTTATTATGTAAAAATTACAATCAAGCAGAAGAAGTCATCAAACAAAACCAAACAGCTAAAAAAGTAGTAATTGTTGGTGGAGGATACATCGGGATTGAATTAGTAGAAGCATTTGAACAATCAGGTAAACAAGTAACTTTAATTGATGGATTAGACCGTATTCTTAACAAATACTTAGATCCAGAATTTACAGATGTATTAGAAAGCACTTTAGAAGAACGCGGAATTAAATTAGCATTGAACCAAGCTGTTACTTCTTTTAATGCTGATGAAAATGGTTCTGTTAAATCTGTCACAACTCCAAAAGGAGAATATGAAGCAGATTTAGTTATTCTATGTGTTGGCTTCCGTCCAAACAATGAATTGTTAAAAGGTAAAGTTGACATGATGCCAAATGGCGCAATCCTTGTTGATGATTACATGAGAACAAGTGATAAAGATATCTATGCAGCTGGAGACAGTTGTGCAGTTCATTACAATCCAAATGGCGGTGCTGCTTATATTCCTTTAGCAACGAATGCTGTTCGTATGGGTACTTTAGTAGGGAAAAACATCATTGAACCTAAAGTAAGATATAGAGGAACACAATCGACTTCAGGTCTTTACTTGTTTGGATATAACATTGGTTCAACTGGGGTAAACGTTAATAGTGCTGCACACTTTGGTCTAGATGTTCGTGCTGTATTTGTTAAAGACAACTACCGTCCAGAATTTATGCCGACAACTGAAGAAGTTATGATGAAATTAGTTTATGAAGTAGGAACAAACCGCATCGTTGGTGGACAAATCATGTCTAAATATGATGTGACAGCTTCTGCTAACACACTTTCATTAGCTATTCAAAATAAAATGACCATTGAAGATTTAGCATATGTTGATTTCTTCTTCCAACCTTATTTTGACCGTCCTTGGAACTACTTGAACATTTTGGCTCAAGCTGCATGTGATCAAGAAGACCAATTAGCTAAATAATCTAACGTATGAATTAATGTGTAAAAGCGTTAAAATCTTTGAAGCTTGATAGTTAAAAAGATTCATAATAAAATAGGAAAGGGTCTGAGACAGATAATCTCAGACCCTTTTTATAAGCATTTAAATTGGAGGTTCAACTATGAAAATGAACAAGAAAATCTTTTCTGGTATTATTGCGCTTATTCTTTTTTTTACAGGATCGTTTGTTATCGAACAACAGCAAGAAACACCTGATACAGTAACAGAGAATCAAACAGCTATTGAGTTGGTCAGAACGATTGACGGAGATACAATAGTCTATACTGAAGATGGTGAAGAAAAGAAGTTGCGGTTATTGTTGATTGACACTCCAGAAAGTAGCACGACAAAAACGGGTTCTGCACAGCCATATGGTACAGAAGCGAAAGACTTTTTAACGAATTATTTAGAAGGAAAAAAATTATCGATAGAATATGACCCTACTCATGAAAAAATAGATGACTATGAACGTGTATTGGCTTATCTTTACGCAGATGGAGAATTGATACAAGAAGTGATGGTTGAAAAAGGATTAGCGCGTGTAGGGTATGAAAATGGAGATGAGCTTTACTTGAATAAGCTTGAAGAAGCAGAGCAAGAAGCAGAAGCAGCAAATGTAAATATCTGGTCTATTGACGGTTATGTTGGAGAATATGGATTTAATAAAAAGTGAATAAGGTATAAAATACAATACTAAATATGCTATAATAATTGAGTTAATGAGATAGACTGCCAGATTAAGGTATTCGCATTACCTAAGTATGTAATTAAAGATTGAATTAGAATAAATAAAAAGACTTAAATGAGGGATAATGAATGGAAAGCTATTTAAAAGATGAAGTAGAATCACGAAAAACATTTGCAATTATTTCCCATCCGGATGCAGGTAAAACGACCATCACAGAACAATTATTGTTATTTGGTGGAGCGATTCGTCAAGCTGGTACGGTCAAAGGGAAAAAATCAGGGAAATTTGCTAAATCAGATTGGATGGAAATTGAGAAACAACGTGGGATTTCTGTAACCAGCTCTGTGATGCAATTTGATTATAAGGACAAAAGAATCAATATTTTAGATACACCAGGACATGAAGACTTTTCTGAAGACACGTATCGTACATTGATGGCCGTTGATAGCGCAGTAATGGTTATTGACAGTGCAAAGGGTATTGAGCCTCAAACAAAAAAACTATTTAAAGTTTGTCGCATGCGTGGTATTCCAATTTTCACGTTCATTAATAAATTGGACCGTGATGGAAGAGAACCACTTGATTTATTAGAAGAATTGGAAGAAGTATTAGAAATTGATTCTTATCCAATGAATTGGCCTATCGGTATGGGAAAAGGTCTTTTAGGACTTTATGATAACTACAACAAAACGATTGAAGTGCATCGTCCTGAAATTAATGGTTTAAATGGACAAAAAGTCATCAAGTTGAATAAAGATGGAGAAATCGAAGGCGATCATCCTCTTAAAGCTTCTAGTTTATATACTCAAGCTTTGGAGGATATTGAATTGTTGAATGAAGCGGGTAATGAATTTTCAGAAGAAAAAATTGCTGCTGGGAAATTAACACCGGTATTCTTTGGGTCAGCATTAACTAATTTCGGAGTAGAAACATTCTTAAATACGTTTATTAATTTTGCACCAAGTCCATCAGCTCACATTGCAACGGATGGTGAAAAAATTGAACCGACAACAAATGAATTTTCTGGTTTTATATTTAAAATCCAAGCTAATATGAATCCTGCCCATCGAGATCGGATTGCTTTTGTGCGTATTTGTTCAGGGATCTTTGATCGTGGAATTGATGTTACTTTAGCGAGAACAAATAAAAAAATGAAACTATCAAATTCAACCCAGTTTATGGCTGAAACACGCGAAGTTGTGCAACACGCTGTAGCAGGGGATATTATCGGACTTTATGATACTGGGAATTTCCAAATTGGCGATACGATTTTTGGAGATAAATTAAATATAGAATACGAAAAACTTCCTCAATTCACTCCAGAAATGTTCATGAAAGTTCAGGCTAAAAATGTTATGAAACAAAAATCATTTCATAAAGGTGTGCAACAACTGGTTCAAGAAGGAGCTATTCAATTGTACAAAACATTCCATACGGAAGATTACATTGTTGGAGCAGTTGGACAATTGCAATTTGAAGTTTTTCAATACAGAATGTTAAATGAATACAATTCAGAAATCATCATGTCACCAATGGGGAATAAAATTGCACGTTGGATCAAACCAGAAGATTTAGATGAGAATATGTCTTCCAGTCGTAATTTATTGGTACGTGACCGTTTTAACAATCCATTGTTCTTGTTTGAAAATCAATTTGCGCTTCGTTGGTTTGCGGATAAATATCCGGATGTTGAATTAACGTCGTTACTATAAAACAACAAAAAAACAAGCCATTCTGTTTTAACTTAGAACGGCTTGTTTTTTTTTGATTGTAAAAATGATAAATATCTTTAAAAGAGTGCTTGAAATAAAAGGTAGTAACCATTAAAGTTGAACTGTAGCTTTAAATAGATGTAAATGAAAAGATTAATCGTAAACAGGAATAGATAATTCAACAATATGTGGCGCATGCAAGATGTCAACATTGTCTAATGTTGTTTCAAGTATATTTTCTATCGCAAAGCTAATTTCCGCATTTTTTATATTGCGCACTTTGTTTAGTAAAAGAACATCTTTATGCGTTGGAGCACCTGAATAAATAACAGTAGTAGGACCTAGAGAAAAAACTTTCACAAAATTAGCGTCAGTATTTTCTAGTTGTTCCATTACTAGTTCAGAATGATTATTTGTAACGTCTATTAGTTTCATAATCTTTCACCTCTTCTATACCGGTTAGGTTACAAATATTATATAATTAAAAACACAACAATTCAAAACATTTTAACTTCTTAGTTAGTACTAGTTAAGAAAAGATAACGTTGATACATCATAAGGAGGTTAGTTTTTGAATATTTATAAATTTATAACTCGTTTATCTAATCAATTTTCTTCTATTCAATTGATTGTGTTGTATTATTTTATTGTCGTCATAGCTGCTAGCGTCCTTTTGGCGTTACCTATATTTAGGAACCCGGGGATGGAACTATCCTTTATTGATTTGATTTTTACAGCCGTTAGTACTGTTAGTGTAACGGGACTAGCTACGATTAATTTGGGAGAAACCTATAATCTAGCCGGTGTGATTCTTATGCAATTTTTATTTATGTTAGGAAGTTTAGGGGTAATGATGGTTTCTACTTCCTTTATGCTCATTAGAAGAAAAAAAGTTTCCTTAAAGCAACGACAACTTATCATGACAGATATGAACCAACCCAAACTGAGCGGAACAGTTCGATTGATACGCAATACTGTGCTTATAATTCTAGGATTTGAATTTATTGGCGGCTTGATTTTAAGTACTTACTTTTTCTTTTTTTCAAATTGGCCATTAAAAGAAGTCCTATTCCAAGGATTTTTTACAAGTTTTTCAGCAGTTGCAAATGTCGGGGTAGACCTTACAGGGCAAGTGCTGATTCCTTTTCATGACGATTATTTTGTTCAACTCATTATTATGCTCTTAATCATCGTAGGTGGAATCGGTTTTCCAGTATTATTAGAAATCAAAGATTTTTTGCAGTATCGTAAACTGAAAAAGACATTGCCTTTTCGTTTTTCTTTATTTACTAAAATTACAGTTTTTTCTTTCTTTATTTTATTATTTGGTGGAGCGCTTTGTATTTGGCTGTTAGAGTACAATCAATTTTTTAAAGGAATGTCGTTTACAGAAAGTGCTTTTTATTCTTTCTTTTATTCGGTAACCACTAGAAATGCAGGACTAATGACAACGTCGTTAGGTAATTTTAGTGAAGGAAGCCTGTTGCTGTTTTCTATTTTGATGTTTATTGGAGCAAGTCCTAGTTCTGTAGGTGGTGGTATACGAACCACTACGTTAGCAATTGTGATGGTTTACTTAATTTCTTTTATTAGAGGACATGATCAAGTTTCGTTATTTAAGCGTCGCATTGAGAGAGACGATGTGCAAAAATCCATTACGGTTTTTATTTTGTCTATGGTTTTGTGTCTATTTAGCATCATGGTGTTAAGTGTCAGTGAATCACATGATCTGATTACACTCATTGTAGAGGTGACTTCGGCGTTTGGAACAACCGGATTGTCATTAGGTATAACGCCTACTCTTACAGTTGTAGGCAAATTGATTATCATTGTGCTAATGTTTATCGGAAGAATAGGAATGTTGTACATGTTGATGCTGCTGGTTCCTAAGCATAAAGATGATAAAAATTATCATTACCCAACTGAAAAAATTATTATAGGATAAAAAATAAGAAGAGCTCACAATCAGTTATTGATTGTGAGCTCTTCTTTTATTTTAGTTTAGGATTAATCTTCAGTTTCTGGTTCTTCAATTTCTTCAACAATAGTTTCTTCTAAAATAGGTTCTTTTGCTTCTACAATTAGATTTCCTTCTTGGTCTGTTTTTGCCACTAATTTTTTTATAGAAGGGTAATCAAGATAAAAATCAGCAATACGATCTTCAATTTGTTCTTGAATGACACGACGTAAAGGACGAGCGCCTAATTTTGGATCATAACCTAATTCTACTAATTTTTCTTTAGCAGACTGGTCAACTTCTATGGATATACCTTGATGTTCGAGCATATTATTCACATCTGCTATCAATAGATCTACAATATACAATAAGTTTTCTTTTGTAAGTGAGTTAAATTCAACAATTCCATCAAAACGGTTAATAAACTCGGGTTTGAAGTAATCACTTAAATGATTTAACACAGATTTCTGAGTACCAGAAGCGGCAGCACCAAAACCAACACTTGCTTCTACATTTCCAGTACCCGCGTTACTTGTCATAATAATAATGGTGTCTTTAAAGCTCACCGTACGTCCTTGAGCATCGGTTAATCTGCCATCGTCCAGAATTTGTAAGAACATATGCAAAACATCTGGATGAGCTTTTTCAACTTCATCTAATAAAATGAGGCTGTAAGGATTGTGGCGAACTTTTTCAGTTAACTGACCTGCTTCATCATAGCCAATGTATCCTGGAGGAGAACCAATCAACTTAGAGACACTATGTTTCTCCATATATTCACTCATATCAAAACGGATATAAGCATCTTTACTACCGAAAAGTTCTAGTGCTAATTGTTTAGCTAATTCAGTTTTTCCGACCCCTGTAGGACCAACGAAAAGGAAAGAACCGATTGGACGATTTTTACTATTAAACCCTATTCGATTTCTACGTATAGCCCTAGAAACTTTTTCAATTGCTTCATCTTGTCCAATAACGTGTTTCTTCAAATCTTCTCCTAGATTACGCAATTGTTCTTGTTCTTTTTCTTTTAATTCGCCTACTGGAATATTTGTTTTCATTTCAATGATTTCAATCATATCTTCTTCCGTTACAGTAGGTTCATCTGAATCTGGTTTTTGCTGATCACGCATGGTAGCGAATTTTTTAGCTTGATCACGATAAAAAGCAGCTTTTTCATAATCTTCTTGCTGTAAAGCTAATTGTTTTTGTTGAGCAGCTTCTGCGATTTTATCTTCAAGTTGTTTAGGATCGACAACTTGTATTGTTAGGTTCTTTTTAGAACCTGATTCATCTAATAGATCGATTGCTTTATCGGGCAAAAAACGATCCTGAATATAACGATTAGAAAGATTTACGGCGCTTGTGATTGCTTCATCTGTGTAATGAACGTGGTGATAATCTTCATATTTCTTTTGCAAACCTTTAAGAATGGTAATGGTCTCTTCAACAGACGGTTCGCTTACACGTACAGGTTGCATACGACGTTCTAATGCAGCGTCTTTTTCAATTGTACGATACTCTTTTAAAGTTGTTGCTCCAACCATTTGTAATTCACCACGTGCAAGAGCTGGTTTAAGCATATTTCCAGCATCCATACTTCCTTCTGCACTTCCGGCTCCAACAATTTCATGAACTTCATCAATAAATAAAATGATTTGTGGATTTTTCTTTAATTCATCCATTAATTGCTGCATACGTTCTTCGAATTGTCCACGAATACCAGTTCCTTGAACTAATGAAGCGACATCTAATCGAATAACTTCTTTACCTAATAATTTTTGAGGAACGTCACCGTCAACAATTTTTTGTGCTAAGCCTTCAACAACAGCTGTTTTACCAACACCAGGCTCTCCGGTTAAGACAGGATTATTTTTAGTACGACGGTTTAGAATTTCAATCACTCGTTCAATTTCTTTGTCACGCCCTATAACTGGATCAATAGCACCTGATCTAGCTGCTTCAGTTAAACTTGTTCCATATTCACCCAAAAGACCAGGTTTCTTATTAATGGGTGGTTGACCTCCTGAACCATTTTGAGTGGGAGGAACGTCAGGATTATTTTGTTGGAAGTTATTGTTTTGTGCATTTTGCATCGAACGGAAAAATTGATCTAAGTTACCAAAACCAAAGGGGTCTTGTGGTGTGCGATTGTTTCTAATTTCTCCACGATTTTGTGCATTTTTAATAAGTTGATAACAATTTTGGCAAACATCTAATTGACCCTTTTGACCATTCATATTGGTATATAAATGGATAGTTGCTTCTCGTTGGTTACAATTTTGACATAACATTTCAGCACAACCTTTCATATAATCGGTTAGTTAGGAAAATAAAAGACCAAGCAATTAATTGACCATTACTGACCTTTCATGATTATTATTATACACTGACCTTTTTTTGCTTTCAAGTAATTGGCACTATAAATTTTCAGTATTTTCCATTAAACTATTGATATTCAAGATAAATAAAAAAATAAAGCAAGGATGTTTTTAAAATGACAAAAGAAGAACTGCAAATGAAGATGGATCAATTAGTTCAAGGTCAAGTAGACAACATAACAATTGAAAAAAATGATTTTATGACTTTTCGCGAAATTTGGATTAATCATAAAAAAAAGGAACAGATTATTGGAGAGGCTCTGCATAATGGAAATATCATTTATCGGTATAGGTCAATCTAAAAAGCAGTAGATTAAAATTAGGAAATAATAGTTGTTTAAATGAGCAAAAAATGGTATTCTAGTAAATTGTAAGGGCTGTATCAATTGTTTTACTGAAAAGAATTGTTATTGACAGTTAAAACTGGATGTAGTTCTCAAAAATAATATTTATTAAAGGGGATTTTTAATTATGGAAAAACGCGAATTTCACGTAGTAGCTGAAACAGGTATCCATGCACGTCCAGCAACATTATTAGTACAAACAGCAAGCAAATATAGCTCAGATATCAACTTAGAATATAAAGGTAAATCAGTAAACTTAAAATCAATCATGGGCGTTATGTCTTTAGGTGTTGGCCAAGGTGCTGACGTAGTTATCTCTGCTGATGGTTCAGATGAAGCTGAAGCTCTTACAGGAATCGAAGAAACAATGAAGAAAGAAGGCTTAGCTGAATAATGGTTGAAAAATTAAAAGGGATCGCAGCAAGTGACGGTATTGCAGTAGCAAAAGCTTACTTACTAACTGAACCCGATTTAACTTTCAACAAAATTTCAGTTGAGAACTCTGATTCAGAAATTGACCGCTTAAAAACGGCATTAAATAAAGCATCAAAAGAACTTGAGATCATTCGGTCTAAAGCAGCAGAATCTTTAGGCGAAAAAGAAGCCCAAGTTTTTGATGCTCATTTAATGGTTCTTTCTGATCCAGAATTAATCGGGAGCATCGAAAGCTCGATCGTTGACAATAAGATCAACGCAGAGAGTGGTTTAAAAGAAGTAACAGATATGTTTATTGGTATGTTTGAGGGCATGGAAGATAATCCTTACATGCAAGAACGTGCAGCCGATATCAAAGATGTTACTAAACGTGTATTGAGCCACTTGTTAGGTGTCAAACTACCTAATCCTTCAATGATTGATGAAGAAGTGATTGTGGTTGCTCATGACTTAACACCAAGTGATACTGCTCAATTAAATCGTCAATTTGTAAAAGCCTTTGTTACAGACATCGGTGGACGTACATCGCATTCAGCTATTATGGCTCGTTCGTTAGAAATTCCTGCAATTGTAGGAACGAAAGAAATCACTTCTTTTGTTAAAGAAGGAGATCTTATCATCATTGATGGTTTAGAGGGCGATGTAATTGTTCACCCTGAATCAACAGATGTTGAAACTTACGAAAAAAAAGCAAAAGCTTTTGCTGATCAAAAAGCTGAGTGGGATAAATTAAAAGATGAACCAACAATAACTGCAGATGGAAAGCACATTGAACTAGCTGCAAATATTGGTACTCCAAAAGATTTAGTGGGAGTAAAAAGTAATGGTGGGGAAGCTGTTGGATTATACCGTACAGAATTCCTTTATATGGATTCGCCTGATTTTCCTACAGAAGAAGCTCAGTTTGAAGCCTATAAAGAAGTTTTAGAAGGTATGGAAGGCAAAGCTGTTGTTGTCCGTACAATGGACATTGGTGGCGATAAAGAATTGCCTTACCTAACATTGCCACACGAAATGAATCCTTTCCTAGGGTACCGTGCAATTCGTATTTGTTTAGCACAACCGGACATGTTTAGAACGCAATTGCGTGCATTATTACGTGCGTCTGTTTTTGGACAATTACGTATTATGTTCCCTATGATTGCAACTTTGCAAGAGTTCCGTCAAGCTAAAGGAATGCTTATGGAAGAAAAAGCTAAATTAGTAAGTGAAGGCGTAGACGTTTCAAATGATATCGAAGTAGGTATCATGATTGAAATTCCTGCTGCTGCTATTATTGCAGATAAATTTGCTAAAGAAGTTGATTTCTTCAGTATTGGTACAAATGATTTGATTCAATACACCATGGCTGCTGACCGTATGAACGAACGCGTTTCTTACCTTTACCAACCATACAATCCATCAATTTTGCGTTTAATTAAGAATGTTATTGATGCTTCTCACAAAGAAGGAAAATGGACTGGTATGTGTGGAGAAATGGCTGGAGATCAAACAGCTGTGCCACTTCTTGTAGGATTAGGACTAGACGAATTTTCTATGAGTGCTTCAAGTATTCTTAAAACACGTAGTCTAATGAAACGTTTAGATACAAAACAAATGGCTGAGTTAGCTGATAAAGCAATCAATGATTGTGATACTGCTGATGAAGTTGTAAAACTTGTTGAAGCGTACACTAAATAAAGACAGTTAAGCACAAGAATCTAATTGATTCTTGTGCTTTTTTTGTAGGTATTTCATCAAAATGAATGTGTTCTATGTAGTAAAACTGATATACTAGAATCAAATTAAGTTAAGGGAGAGGATGCAAATGACAAAAGCTATCGGATTTATTGGAACTGGGGTCATGGGTTCTTCGATTGTCAAACACTTATTAGCAGCTGACTATGCCGTAACAGTATACAACCGCACGAAGAGTAAGGCTGATGAATTGATTCAGTTAGGGGCTAAATGGGCTGACTCGCCAGCTGAAGTAACGGCTAAGAGTGAAATTATTTTTACGATTGTTGGGTATCCGCAAGATGTAGAAAAAACCTACTTTGGTGAAAAAGGAATCTTTAAAACAGCAACTGAAAACCATATTTTAGTAGATATGACAACAAGTACCCCTACATTAGCTCAAAAATTGTATCAAGAAGGTAAGGAACGAGGGATTGGAGTTCTAGATGCTCCTGTATCTGGAGGAGACCTAGGCGCTAAGAATGGGACGTTGACCGTTATGGTTGGCGGAGAAGAAAGTACTTATGAAAAAATAGAACCTATTTTTAACGTATTTTCTGCTAAAGTAAATTTACAAGGTGAAGCGGGCAGTGGACAGCACACAAAAATGGCTAATCAAATTATGATTGCCGGTACAATGATGGGAATGGCAGAACTTTTAGCCTATGCTAACGCTGCAAATCTAGACCTTAACAAAGTATTGGATACCGTTGGTGGAGGAAGCGCGCAAAATTGGTCATTATCAAACTATGGACCAAGGATTCTTAAAGAAGATTATACAGCTGGTTTTTTTGTAAAACACTTTATCAAAGATTTAAAAATTGCGTTAGATGAGTCTGAAAAGATGTCTTTAGATTTACCCTCTACTCATTTAGCTAAACAATTATATGAAGACTTAGCGTTAAATGGTTTTGAAAATGATGGGACGCAAGCGATTATTAAGTTATGGTGGCCAGAAGGAAAACGCCCATAAAAAAAGTATTAAACAGAGAAACAAAAAATACAGCAGTTCTAAGCATCGTTTGCTTAGAACTGCTGTATTTTTAGCTAAAAGACTATACAGTTTTCGTATGAGAGGCCATATAGTTGTTCAATCGTTTAACAGCTTCTACTAAATTATCCATGCTGGCAGCATAACTTAGGCGGATGTATCCTTCCCCGGCATCTCCAAAAGCTGAACCGGGAATTAACGCTAGTTTATTTTTTTCAGCTAAGTCTACACAAAAATCCATGCTATTTTGGATGTACTCTTTCGGAATTTTTGCAAAAAGATAAAAAGCGCCATTGGGACGTGCTACTTCAAAACCTAATTGAATCAGTTCTTCAAAAAGGTAATCTCTTCTCTTCTGGTATTCTTCTTTCATTGGAATGGCATCATCTATTCCAACAGTTAAAGCAGCCAAAGCAGCTTTTTGAGAAATAGAAGTGGCGCATGTAACCAAATATTGATGAACTTTAATAATTTGTGCAGTAAGTTCTTTTGGTGCAAAGATAAACCCGATTCTCCATCCAGTCATTGCATGTGATTTTGAAAGTCCATTAATCAGAATTGTTTGTTCTCTTAAGTACTCGGCAATAGAGA
Organism: Carnobacterium sp. 17-4; assembly: GCF_000195575.1. Taxonomy (NCBI): domain Bacteria; kingdom Bacillati; phylum Bacillota; class Bacilli; order Lactobacillales; family Carnobacteriaceae; genus Carnobacterium; species Carnobacterium sp. 17-4. The sequence continues at coordinate 805,371 of NC_015391.1, forward strand.
CATGCTCATTGTCGTAAGTTAATTCACTATAAATTTCATCGCTAATAACAAATAGATCATGTTTTTTTAGGACTTCAGCTAGTGCCTTTATTTCTTCTCGCATGTAAGTTACACCGGTCGGATTATTTGGATAGTTTAAAATAATTGCTTTTACAGAAGTACCATGTTCCGTCATTGCATCCTCAATCATCTGAGGAGTTAAGACAAATCCATTTACACTAGTGTCAATAAAAATAGGTGTTGCTTGGCTTAAAGTAATCAATGGTTCATAGCCAGGGAAAATTGGGGAAGGCACCAAAATTTTATCACCTGGGTTTAAAATAGCTAATAAAGAAGCGGAGATGGCTTCAGTAGCACCGATAGTTACTAAAACTTCATTTTCGGGACTATAAGCAAGAGCATATTTCTTTTTAAGAAACCCAGAAGCTGCCACTCGTAGCTGAAGATCACCAGCCATACCTGTATAGTGTGACTCATTGTTGTTAATAGCTTCGATAGCTGCTTCTTTAATATGGTCGGGTGTATTGAAGTCTGGTGCCCCTAAAGTTAATTTAAGCATGCCTTCTATTGGTGACACGCGTTCATCGAATTTTCGGATATCTGAAACTTCGATTTTATAGACTTGATTATTAAAGTGTTCTTGTAATGGATTCATTACTTGGTGCCCCCTTTTGATAATGTATTTTAACTATATTAACATAAGTTCTTCCAAAGGTTCGTTTTTTTTGTGTAAAGATTATTTTTTTATGAAAATAGAGTGAGTTTAATGTCTTTTATATAAAATTCTGTTAGAATGATTACTGAGTTAAGTTTGAAAGGGGCACGAAACTATGACAACTTCACAATTAGTAGGAATTATTCGCCGATTGGAAGCTATGCTAGAAGATACAGAAAGTGAAGTTCAAGTTCGTCGATTTGAAAAAGAAGGAAACGAACGTTGTGTTATTACGTATGATGCAAAACCTGAAACATTTGAATTATTAGAGACTTCTACTCAACAAGTTTATCAATTTGATGATGTAGACTTAGTTGCTATGGAAATATTTGAATTACTTCAAGATTAAAATAGCCTGTTAAAGACATACAAAAAATTCTTTCAAGAATTTTTTTGTACGTCTTTTTTTTTTGTTTATTTCCAAGCTAGTATTTTTTTAGATATTCGTTATACTAGTAATACGTATGATTAAAAAACGATGAGTTAAAGATTGCTTAAACCTCATAAATAGTGCGGGAGAAATTAGCTAAGTAAAGGAGACAAATAATGAAAAAACATTTGCAAATAGGAATTTTAGGCTTTGGAACGGTTGGAAGTGGTGTGTTGCGTATATTGAAACACCATGAACCCAAATTAAACCAAGTGACCGGTGTTTCTTTAAAAATAAAAAAAGTTTTAGTACGCGATATCGATAAAAAGAGAGGCTCAATTGCTGAAGGGATTGAGTTGACTCTGGATGTCGATGAGATTATAAATGACCCAGAAATAGATATTGTAATAGAGGTTATGGGTAGTATTGATGAAGCGAAAACGTATATCAAAAAAGCATTGATAGCTGGAAAACATGTTGTCACAGCAAATAAAGATTTAATTGCGTTGCACGGAAATGAATTGGTCGCATTAGCAAAAGCAAACCAGTGTGATTTGTACTATGAAGCTAGTGTTGCTGGTGGAATTCCGATTCTACGTACGATAGTGGATAGTCTTGCTTCAGATGAAATCCAAAAAGTTTTTGGAATTGTTAACGGAACAACGAACTTTATTTTGTCAAAAATGACGAGTGAAGGAAAAACTTATGAAGAAGCTTTAAAAGAAGCTCAAGAATTAGGTTTTGCAGAAAGCGATCCAACAAATGATGTTGACGGCATAGATGCTGCACGTAAAATGGTTATATTGACGCGTTTAGCTTTTGGTATGAATGTCGAATTAGATCAAATTGAAACAAAAGGAATTCGGGATTTACAACAAGAAGATATTCAGATGGCTGAAAAATTAGGCTATAAAATAAAATTGATTGGTTCGGCAATTCAAATCGAAGAAAATATAAGTGTGGATGTCGGTCCAGTCCTTGTACCAGCTAATCATCCACTGGCAAGTGTTCAAAATGAAAATAACGCTGTTTTTGTTGTTGGTGCAGCGGTGGGGGAAACAATGTATTATGGCCCCGGTGCCGGAGAGTTGCCAACTGCAAATAGTATTGTCAGTGATGTAATTACTGTTGCGAAGAATATTCAGTTAGGTACGAGTGGTAATGTCTTTAGTTCTTACCAACATGAAACAAGCCTTGCACAAGATACTGAAGTAAGCAATAAGTATTATATTGCTATTGAGATGCAAGATAAAACTGGCCAATTTTTAGCGTTAGCAACAGTATTCAGTCAATGCAATAGTGGTTTTGACCAAATTATTCAGCAGCCACATTCAAGTGAAACGGCAAAAGTAGTGATTGTGACACATGAAATAAATAAAGCTCAACAAAAAGAAATTTTAAAAGCACTCAAAGAGTCAAAAGATATGAATCTCCTTGTTTGTTTTAAAGTAATGGAGGGGAAATAATGTATCAAGGTTTACTTGAAAAATATAAAGAACTACTGCCTATTACAGATAAAACGCCTATGATTTCTCTCTATGAAGGAAACACTCCTTTAATTCCACTAACGAATCTCTCAAAAGAACTTGGGATTGAGTTATATGGAAAATACGAAGGGTTGAATCCTACTGGTTCATTTAAAGATCGTGGGATGGTTATGGCCGTAGCAAAAGCAAAAGAAGAAGGAGCGAAAGCAATCATTTGTGCCTCTACTGGGAATACCAGCGCCGCAGCTGCAGCATACGCTACACGAGCTGGTTTAAAAGCGTACATCGTCATTCCAGATGGAAAAATTGCTTTAGGTAAATTAGCTCAAGCAGTCATGTATGGAGCAGATATTATTTCGATCCAAGGTAATTTTGACCAAGCGTTGAAATCTGTTCGGAAATTAGCTAAAACAGAAGCCGTTACGTTAGTTAATTCGGTTAATCCTTATCGTATTGAGGGACAAAAAACAGCAGCTTTTGAAGTATGTGAAGATCTTGGAAAGGCCCCGGATGTGTTAGCTATCCCGGTCGGTAATGCAGGAAATATTACTGCCTACTGGAAAGGATTTAAAGAATGGAATGAACTAAATCAAACAGGATTACCAAGAATGCATGGATATGAAGCAGAAGGTGCGGCTGCTATTGTGCAAGGAAAAGTTATTGAAAATCCTGAAACAATTGCAACAGCTATTAGAATTGGAAATCCTGCTAGCTGGGAATTAGCGGAGAATGCTCGAGATGAGTCTAAGGGTAAAATTGATTTCGTGACTGATGAGGAGATTATCAATGCTTATCGGAAAGTTGCTGCAATGGATGGTGTATTTATTGAACCAGGATCAGCAGCTTCATTAGCAGGAGTGATCAAAGATGTCAAAAGCGGAGCGATAATAAAAGGCGAGACTGTTGTCTGTGTGTTTACTGGAAACGGATTGAAAGATCCAGATACTGCACTTGAAGTGACGACAATTCCTATTTCAAAGATGGATGACTTAGAAGACATGAAAAAACATTTGCAAGCAGGTGTTGAAAAATTATGAAAATAATCGTACCAGGAACAACGTCTAACTTGGGTCCCGGTTTTGATTCATGCGGGTTAGCTTTAAACCTCTATTTGACATTAAAAATAGGAGCTGAAACTGACAGTTGGATCATTCATCACCAGCTTGGAGAAAGTATACCAAAGGATGAAACGAATCTTATTATCCAAACGGCTTTGTCTCTAGTTCCAACTCTTACGCCTAGAGAGTTATGGATGGAAAGTGAGATTCCTGCAACACGCGGATTAGGAAGCAGCTCAGCAGCTATTATTGCAGGTATTGAAATGGCTAACCAATTAGCTGGCTTACAGTTAAGTGATAAGGATAGAGTAACTCTGGCTTCTAATTTAGAAGGGCATCCAGATAATGCTGCGCCCGCTATTCTGGGCGATTTCGTAGTAGCCAGCAAAATTCAAGATTCTGTTTATGCAGTGAAACACACTTTCCCAGATACGGGTATCTTAGCGGTTATTCCAACCGATGAATTATTAACCAAAGAAAGTCGAGATGTGTTGCCAAAAACGCTAAATTATGCGCAAGCTGTACAAGCCAGTTCTATCAGCAATGTAATGATTGCAGCAGTCTTAGCGAATAATCTGAATTTAGCAGGAGAAATGATGGGCAATGATTTGTGGCATGAAAACTACCGTAAAGATTTGGTGCCTCATCTATCTCGAATTCGGAGTCTAGCCAAAAATAATGGAGCTTATGCTACCTTTTTAAGCGGCGCAGGATCAACGGTATTAATTTTAGTACCTTATTCGAAGTTAAAAGAGCTAGAGCAACTATTAAAAGAGATTTTTACAGATGCAGATGTACGACAATTTAGTGTTGAACGAGAAGGTATCCAAGTAAAAAAATAAATCAAAAAAGTCAGAACTTTGTGTTCTGACTTTTTTGATTGGGGCTATAATTTTTCAAAAAGACTATAGGTTTCTGGTAATGCTATGTTTCTATACAAGCAAAGCCGTTCGTTTAATAAATTTATAAAACAGAAAATCTTTTTTATAAATAACTTTTTCATCACTTAAATTATTTGAAAATACAAACTTAAAGTTCGCCGACTATTTTTGAACCATGTAATTCTGTAACGTCAAGGTATTGTTGGATAGCATTTGCATTTTCATTAGTGATGCCTCCGCCAGGAAGAATAAGAATACGATCTTTCGCGTAATCAACTAATTCTTTAAGGTGAGGAAGCGTTTCTTCAATAGGCAAACTCAAATCTCCACCATGAGTTAAAATTCTTTGGACACCATGTTCAACTAACCAATCAATAGCTTCAAATTGTTTTTCAACGGGTATAGCATCGAAAGCCATATGAAACGTTACTTGTAGTCCGTAGGCTTCTTCTAGTAATTGTTCCATGGCATCTTCATCAATCAATTGATCATTGGTCAAACAACCTAATACAATGCCATCTAATCCTAAATTACGCGCTTCAATAATGTCATAGCCCATAATCTTCAGTTCGCTATCATTATAAACAAAATCACCTGAACGAGGACGAATCATAGCCATTAATGGAATCATTTTTTCAGCACAATAAGCGGCTGCTTCATGCATAACGCCCTTGCTGACAGTCGTTCCCCCACTAATCAAGTAATCACATAATTCAATTCTGGTTGCTCCTTGAGCAATGGCTTTAGGAATAAAACTATAATTTTCTAAACATACTTCTTTTAAATACATTTTTATAAACTCCTTTTAAGTGGATGTGGTAAATTGCTGATTCTTTAATCGCTTATTTCATGGTGTAACAATCATTAGTATAGCAAAAAAAAACTAAATTGTTCTATGAAATTCGTAAGATAATTGAAACTAAAGAATGTCTTCGCTATAATAAAGCAGAAATACTAAATCAAAAGTTTTTTTAATTTAAATACGAACGTAAGAATCAGATAGTTTTTTACAGATAAACAGATTTAAAGGATGGTAAATAATGAAAATTTTAATTCAAAAATTTGGCGGTACATCAGTTAAAAATGAAGAAAGTCGATTAGCAGCTGAAAAACACATCGAACATGCTGTTTCATTAGGCTATAAAGTAATTGTTGTTGTATCTGCTATTGGAAGAATGGGCGATCCATATGCAACAGATTCTTTATTGAATTTGATTGATGGAGAAAAAAGCTATTTAGACCTTAGAGAGCGAGACATGCTGTTGTCCGTTGGAGAGACAATCTCAACAGCTGTTTTTACAAATCAATTAAAAAAGAATGGCATCAATGCAGTTGGTTTAACGGGACAAAGCGCTGGTATTCGAACAAATGAAGATTACGGACAAGCAAAGGTGATAAGGGTCGATACTGCAACAATAAATGAGCAATTTAAAACAAAAGATGTAACTGTAGTAGCTGGTTTTCAAGGAGTAAGCGAAAATGGAAATATCACAACAATTGGTCGCGGCGGTAGTGATACGACTGCTGCCTTGTTAGGCGCTGCATTTAAAGCAGAAAGCATTGATATTTTTACAGATGTTTCTGGAATGATGACAGCAGATCCTAGATTAGTGGAAAATGCTCAATTTTTACAGGTCGTAAGTTATAATGAAGTTAGTAATATGGCTCATGAAGGAGCAAAAGTCATTGATCCGAGAGCGGTTGAAATCGCACAACAAGCAGGGATACCGGTTCGGATCCGTTCAACTTATGAAACTGTAACAGATGTGGGAACACTGATCACACATTCAGAAGACCGAAACATTCCACAACGGCTAGTGACAGGAATTGCTCATGTACCTCATTTAGTACAATTTACGATTGAAACAAATGAAAAGCTACAGGAGTCATTGTTCAATCTCTTAGCGCAATCCGGCTTTAGTTTGGATTTCATTAATATATTCCCTGGGAAAATCGTTTTCACTTTACCACAACAGATTAGTGAAAATGCAAAACAATTATTGGATGAACAAAGCGTTATCTATACGACTCACGAAAATTGTGCGAAGGTAGCAATTGTAGGTGCAGGAATAACAGGAGTCCCAGGTGTGACTGCTAAAATTGTAACAGCAATGGCAAAATTGAACATACCCATCTATCAATCTGCCGACAGCTATACAACCATTTGGATTCTTATTGAAGAAAAAAACTTGAAACTAGCATTGAATGAACTTCATGAAGTTTTTTTGCAAATAAATTAAATGAAAAAAATGTAGCTGTTCTTTATAAGTATAAAATAAATCTGCCACATGAGAATTAGCCTAAAAAAGACCGCTAATGATTGTTTTTTTAATAATTTGGCGTATAATTAAGTAAATAGTAAACTTTAGGAGTACTGTAAGAGGTACTCCTATTTTAATGATTAGGGTGAAAAAATGTTAAAGATATTTAAACCGACTTATATGGTAGAAGCGATTTACCATATAACACCAGAACAATTGAAAGAACAAAATGTTAAAGCTATCCTAACAGACTTGGACAATACTTTGATTGCATGGAATAATCCGGATGGGACTGAAGAGTTGATTGAATGGATTAGTCTTATGGAAGAAGCCGGTATTCCTGTAGTGATTCTTTCTAATAACAAAGCAACACGTGTGGAGCGAGTTGCAAAAGTATTACGACTAGACTATGTTTCTAGAGCTTTAAAACCAACAACGATTGGATTTAAAAGAGCGAGTAAAAAATTAAATCTATCCACTGATGAGATTATTATGGTCGGCGATCAGATTATGACGGATATTTGGGGAGCAAACCTTGCTGGGATACGTAATGTATTAGTAAAACCGATAATAAATACAGATGCTTGGAATACTCGACTTAACCGTTTTATGGAGCTGCATATTATGAGATATATGATCAAAAAAGATCCAACTATGAGATGGAGGAAGTCAATAAATGACGACAAAAGAATTAAATAATGAGGAAGAAATCCGTTGTATAGGGTGCGGAGCTATTATTCAAACAACAGACAAAGAAGCTGTAGGATATACACCAGCTTCAGCCTTAGAAAAAGGGTTAGAAAAAGGTGAAGTCTATTGTCAACGCTGTTTCAGATTACGCCATTATAATGAAATCCAAGATGTTCAATTGACTGATGATGATTTTCTGAAATTGTTAAATGAACTGGGTTCGGAAGATGCATTAATCGTGAACGTAATTGATATCTTTGACTTCAATGGCAGTTTGATACCTGGACTACACCGTTTTGTTGGGAAAAATCCAGTATTGTTAGTTGGGAATAAAGTAGACTTACTTCCTAAATCATTGAAGCGTGGTAAAATGACGCAATGGTTACGTGAACGGGCTCATGAAGAAGGGTTGCGTCCAGAAGATGTTTTACTAACGAGCGCCATGAAACCTGCTGAGATGGAAATCTTGCTTGATGCTATTGAGAAACATCGTAAAGGACGTGATGTATTTGTAGTTGGGGTTACCAATGTTGGGAAATCGACATTAATCAACCAAATCATTAAGTCAACTGCTGGCGTACAAGATTTGATTACGACTTCTCAATTTCCTGGAACAACACTTGATCGGATAGAAATTCCGTTAGATGATGGCAAAAATTTAATTGATACACCAGGAATTATCCATCGTCATCAAATGGCTCATGTTTTAGGAGACAAAGATTTGAAGTTGATTGCACCTAAAAAAGAGATCAAACCAATTGTTTATCAATTAAATGAAGGACAAACTTTATTTTTTGGTGGAGTAGCTCGTTTTGATTACTTAAAAGGAGCAAGACATTCATTTACTTGCTTTGTGTCTAATGATTTGAATATACACCGTACTAAATTAGAAAAAGCGGATGAATTGTATCAAAAACAAGTAGGTAAACTATTGCAACCGCCTCGTGAAGATGAGGTTGATGGATTCCCTGAATTGGTTCGATTTGAATTTTCCGTTAAAGAAAAAGCTGACATAGTCTTTGCAGGCCTTGGTTGGGTAACAGTTAATGAGCCTGGATGTGTCGTAGCTGGATGGGCACCAAAAGGAATAGATGTTCTTATCCGAAAATCTTTAATATAATAAACTAGAAATAAAGTAGAAGAGATCACTATGGTCTTAATGGAGTGAATAAAAATGAAGTTAACAGGTAAACAAAAACGTTTTTTAAGAAGCAAAGCACATCATCTAAATCCTATCTTTCAAATTGGGAAAAATGGTTTGAATAAAGAAGTTATCGTACAAATTAATGAAGCTCTAGAAAAAAGAGAATTAATCAAAGTAGGATTATTACAAAATACAGATGAAGTAGCTGAAGATGTTGCAGCTGTTCTTGAGCAAGAAATCGGCTGTGATGCAGTACAAATCATTGGTCGTGTTATTGTGTTATTTAAGAAATCTAATCAAGAAAAATATCAACGTATTTCAAATGAAATTCCACGAGCAAAATAATAAACCGTTTAGTTAGTATATTTTTGGGAAGAAAGGTGATTAGCTTGAAAAGGCAATCTTTTTCTAATAGTAGAACTCAATTAGCAACAGAAATTGAATTTGACATCCAACCAAAAAAAAGAGTTGGTATTCTTGGGGGGACGTTCAATCCTCCTCATATCGGACACTTGATTATTGCGGATCAAGTTTGTCATCAATTGGGGTTAGAAAAAATCTATTTCATGCCAAGTGCAAATCCGCCACATCAAGATGAAAAAAAAGCAATTGAAGCCAATCATAGACTTCGTATGGTTGAATTAGCCATCGAAGGCAATCAAAGATTTGATGTTGAAAAAGCAGAAATTGAACGTGGTGGAAAAAGTTACACCTATGATACAATAGTGAAATTGAAGGAAGAACATCCGGATACAGATTATTATTTTATTATTGGTGGAGATATGGTGGAGTACTTACCAAAATGGTATAAAATAGAAGAATTGGCTCAGCTTGTAGAGTTTGTGGGAGTTAATCGCCCAGGATACAACCTTCTTAGTCCTTATCCAATTATTTGGGTAGATGTACCTTCAATGGATATCAGTTCTACTTCCTTGCGCAAAAATTTAGAAATGAACTGTCCAGTAAACTATTTAATCCCTAGAAAAACGCTAGAGTATATTTGGCGCGAAGGGTTGTATCAAAATGGAAGATAAAATGAATCAATTAATGTATTCGAAAAAATACACAACTCTTACAAGAAACGAATTGATTCAAGCTGTTCAAAATCAAATGAGTAGAAAAAGGTTTCAGCATGTTTTAGGTGTAGAGCAAGCGGCTATTCAATTAGCAGAAAAATATGGTGCCTCAACTGAAGCAGCCAGTATTGCGGCGTTAACGCATGATTACGCAAAAGAACGTAGCGACAAAGAGATGCAAGATTTAATTTATCGTGAACAGTTTGATTTAGAAATGCTTGAATACGGAAGCAATATTTGGCACGGACCATTAGGTGCATTTTTAGTAGAACATGAATTAGGAATATCTGATCCAGATATTCTAAATGCTATTAGACATCACACAATAGGTGCAGAAAAAATGACTGTTTTAGAACAAGTTATTTACGTTGCTGATTATATCGAACCTGGTAGAAATTTTCCTAGTGTAGAAAATGCTCGGAAAATTGCAGCAGAAAATCTACAAGCAGCAGTTCAATATGAAACAAAACAAACCTTGCAACATTTGATTGAAAAAAATAGAAAAATTTATCCAAAAACAATTGCTACTTATAATAAATGGGTAGCAAATCCTTAGGAGGAACAACATGGTAACTGAAAGCATAGAATTAGTAGAATTGATCGTAAAAGCAGCAGATGATAAAAGAGCAGAGGACATCATTGCAATGGATGTTAGCAAAATTTCTATTTTAGCAGATTATTTTATTGTTATGCACGGTAATAGTGAAAAACAAGTTAAAGCTATCTCTGAAGAAATTATTGATAAAGCTGAAGAAGCTGGAATTGACGTAAGAAGAGTTGAAGGACGTGATTCATCTAAATGGTTGCTAATTGACCTTGGAGATGTCGTTGTCCATGTTTTCCACTATTCAGAACGTTCATTTTATAATCTTGAAAAATTATGGAGTGATGCTCCGTTGGTAGACATCACTAAGATGGTCTAAATTCAATGAGTTATCAAACATTTGCACAAGTATATGATGCGATTATGGATGAAACCCTTTATGATCGTTGGGGGCAATTTGTTGATAAGCACCTTCAAAATAAAAAAACGAATGTGTTGGAACTTGCTTGTGGGACGGGTGCGTTAGCTGTAGCACTTTCTAAAAGAGGCTACACTGTAACAGGACTAGATTTATCTGACAACATGTTGAGTTTAGCCAATGAACGAGCAATGGCAGAAAAAATAGACCTACCTTTAATTCAAGCAGACATGATGGAACTATCTGAAATTGGTCAGTATGAAGCTGTTACATGTTTTTCAGATTCATTATGTTACATGCCAAATGAGGAAGCTGTATTAAAAGTTTTCCAACAAGTATATAATGTATTAACAGAATCAGGAACGTTTTTGTTTGATGTTCATTCGACTTATCAAACGGATACCGTATTTCCAGGATATATGTTTAACGACCAATCTGAAGAAATTAGTTTTTTATGGAAAAGTTATGCGGGTGAAGTACCTCATTCTGTCGAGCATGACCTGACATTCTTTGTTTATGATGAAGAATTAGATCTTTATGAACGTTACGATGAAACGCATAATGAACGGACTTATTCAATCGAACAGTACAAAGATATGCTTTCAAAAGCTGGCTTTTCTTCAATTGAAGTAAGTGCTGATTTTGGAGATGCTGAAGTAATTGAAGAAAGTCCACGTTGGTTTTTTGTTTGTACGAAATAAATGGCTTATAAATGAAACCTTTTTAATGGAAAACAGAAAAATCGATTAGGATTTTTCTGTTTTTTTACATAATGATTTCTATCGAAAGGAGAGATACATTGTTAACAAAGGCTTATCATGTGCTCCAAGAGACATATGGATTTACAGAATTTAAAACAGGACAAAAAGAAGTCATTGAAAAAGTTTTACAAGGAAAAGATACGTTAGCAATTATGCCAACAGGCGGGGGGAAATCCCTTTGTTACCAAATTCCTTCTCTAGTCTTTGAAGGAGTAACAATAGTTGTTTCACCACTTATTTCATTGATGAAGGATCAAGTAGATGCGTTAACAGAAGTAGGTATATCGGCTACTTATTTAAATAGTACGTTAACTGCTGCAGAGATGAATGTGCGATTGAAAAAGGCAGTCAATGGAGACTATAAATTGATTTATGTTGCTCCTGAGCGATTCCAAACGGAAGAAATTTTTTACTTGATGCATACTATAAATATTTCAATGATAGCTATCGATGAAGCGCATTGTATTTCTCAATGGGGGCATGATTTTAGGCCAAGTTACTTGTCTTTAGGAGAATCAATCCAACAATTGGATTATCGACCTATCGTGTTAGCTTTAACAGCTACGGCAACACCTATTGTCTCAAACGATATTTTAAATTTATTAGGTATTCTTTCTGATAATCGAGTGAAAACGGGGTTTGAGCGTGATAATCTAGCTTTTCAAGTCATTAAAGGGCAAGAACGCAACCGTTTCTTATTGGATTATTTAACAGTGAATAAAGGGCAATCTGGGATTGTCTATGCTAGCACACGAAAAGAAGTGGAGCGGATCTATGAACTGCTGAATGCCAAAAAAATTAAGGCTGGTAAGTATCATGGTGGGTTAAAAGAAGATGAACGTAACAGCTGGCAAGAAAAATTTCTATATGATGAAGTAACGGTAATGGTCGCCACAAATGCATTTGGTATGGGAATTGATAAAAGCAATGTCCGTTTTGTTATTCATTATCAGATCCCAAAAAATATTGAAGCTTATTACCAAGAAGCTGGACGCGCGGGTAGAGATGGACTGCCAAGTGATGCAATTTTATTATTTTCTCCTCAAGATATGCAAATTCAGAAATTCTTTATCGACCAATCAGAGATGACGGAAGAATTAAAAAATCAAGAATACCGAAAATTAAGAGAAATGGCCCAGTATGGATCAACTCAAATTTGTTTGCAGCGGTACATTGTTGAATATTTTGGTGATAACTGTGAGGATTGTGGAAGATGCAGCAACTGTTTAGATGATCGTGAAGTTGCAGACATTACGTTAGAGACTCAAAAAGTATTATCCTGTGTTAAGCGGATGGGCCAAACGTATGGAAAATCGCTTATCATGAAAGTATTGACTGGCTCAAAAGATAAAAAAGTCACGCAATGGCATTTTGAAGATCTTTCAACTTATGGATTGATGAAAGGGGTGCCTCAAAAAGACGTGACCCAATTGATTGATTATTTAACGGCTGAAAAATATTTAGCGCCTACTGACGGGCAATACCCCATTTTAAAATTAACCGAAAAAGCTGTTGCCGTTTTAAAAGGAGAACTGTCCGTTACCAGAAAACAAGCAAAAGTTGCACAAAAAGTAGCAGTAGACGATGCTTTATTCGATCAATTAAGAGAATTAAGACGTGCATTCGCAACGGAACAAAAGGTTCCACCGTATGTTATTTTCTCAGATGAAACATTGCACCAAATGTGTGTCTTAATGCCTCAAAACGAAACTGAAATGTTGACAGTAAAAGGTGTAGGAGAAAATAAACTAGAAAAATACGGAGAAGCTTTTTTAACCTGCTTAAAACAAGCTAAAGTAACAAGTTAAAGAGAGGTCTTTAAATGATGAAGAGTTGTGGTGTAGTTGTAGAATATAATCCATTGCACAATGGTCATGTGTACCACTTGAAAAAAGCTAGGGAGTTATCAGGTGCGGATGTTATTATTGCTGTAATGAGCGGAAATTTCTTGCAACGCGGCGAACCAGCTATTGTGGACAAATGGGCTAGGACACAAATGGCTTTAGCAGCGGGAGCAGATATAGTGATCGAACTACCGGTGGCTTTTAGTGCGCAACCAGCTGATTATTTTGCAAAAGGAGCCGTTGGATTATTGCAGGCTATGAAATGTGATGCAATCTGCTTTGGTTCTGAATCTGGTGAAGGTTCAGATTACCAAAAACTAGCTCAATTTTTAAATCAACATACAGCAACTATTAACCAACGTTTTAAAGAAAATAAAAACCCAGGACAAACGTATGCTTTACAAATGGAACAAGTTCTTAAAGAACTACTGCCGAATCAGCCAATCGCTCTTTCTACGCCAAATAATATTTTGGGATTAGCCTACGCTAAAGAAAACCTACTTTATGAAAAACCGATGGAACTTTATACCCTGACACGAGTCGGATCGGATTATCATGATGATGAATTAATTGAGCAAAGCTTTTCAAGTGCTACAGCTATTCGAAAAAAATTATTGGAGACCAAACAAAAAACTTTGCCTCTTGAAGAATTGAAGGCAAGTATGCCAACCAGCAGTTTGGAGTTAGTAACAGCCAATCCGCTTGTTAGCTGGGAAAATTATTGGCCTTATTTAAAATATCAAATAGAAGTTCAGTCATTAGAAGAACTCCAGTCTATTTACCAAGTAACAGAAGGGATTGAATACCGCTTAAAAGAGTGTATTCAAGAAGCAAAAAGTTTTGAGCAGTTTATTTCGTTAATTAAAAACAAACGAGTATCATGGACTCGTTTGCAACGAATGTGTGTTTATATTTTACTTCAATTAAAAAAAGAAGACATGATCAAGGAATTGAAAAAACCAAAAGCAATCCATTTATTAGGATTTAGTTTATTAGGAAGAAAGTATTTGAAAGAAACAAAGAAAGAGTTGGCTATACCTTTAATTGCCAATGTAACAAAAAAGAATAAAATATTATGGACATTGGATATAAAAGCAGGTAAGATTTATCAAATGGGTCAGATGGGTTTAATAAAAGAACAAGATTATTATCGTCAGCCACTAAACTTTTATTTTGAAAATACCTATGAAAACAAAGCTTAGCAAGAAAAGACTGTAAGGTAAAATACGTTGACAAAGGGTTCATTCACTAGTATAATAATCCTTGTTGCTTTAGGAGTGATGTAAAATGAAATGGTCATTAAACGAATTGCAAAAATACCGCAATGAGCCTTTAGTTTTCTCGGAAACTGTTGACTTAAAAAAAACGTTGATGAATCGAGAAAAGGAATTAATGGATGTTTCTCCGATTAATTTAGAAGGAACACTCATTGTTCATGAAAAAGAAATCTTGCTTCATATGGTTGTTTCATTAGATGTGACACTACCCTCTGCAAGATCACTAAAACCAGTTTTGTTCCCTATGTCAATTGGAATAGATGAAATATATATTCCGCCTTCTGCTACTCCTGGATCTAAAATAGATAATGAGGAAGAAACTGTCATTCTTTTAGATAAAGATATGATTGATTTAACTGAAGCTATTACGGATGCAGTTTTGTTAAATCTTCCATTGCAAGTCTTTACGCAAGAGGAGATAGAAGGACAAGAAATGCCTAGTGGAAATGATTGGCTGGTCGTTTCTGAAGATGAATACACTTCAGATTTGGAAACACAGAAATCAGAAACTGAGGATCCGCGTTTTGCTGGTTTGAAAGATTTGTTTAAAGATGAATCTGATAATCAGAAATAAGTATGTATTATAGGCTTCTTTTAGCACAAATTTGTGTAGAGAAGCAATTTTTAAGGAGGTGTAAGGAATGGCAGTACCAGCAAGAAGAACATCAAAAGCTAAGAAAAACAGACGTCGTACTCATTATAAATTAGAAGTTCCAGGTATGAACGCATGCCCTAACTGTGGCGAATTGAAAAAAAGCCATCACGTTTGTGCATCATGTGGACATTACGATGGTAAAGAAGTAATCAGCAAAGAAGCTTAATTTTTTTGCACATTTCATCATGAGATGATTTGAAAACCCTTATTGAGACCATGGCTCAATGGGGGTTTTTTGATTTTTAAACTAGTACTTAATTGGGAGTATACAAAAAGCTGAAATTAAGTTAAATTTAAAAAGAGAATTTTTTATGATAATGTAGTTTAATAAGCAGTCAGATATTAATGCATATACATATTTAAAAGGTGGGATGAAATGGAGTCCGAAACTTCTTTAGTAATAGGAAAACTGATGCTGTACTGTTTGCCGCTCGTTTTATTGCTTTTTTTCAGTAAGAAAACGCAACGTCATTTTAAAAGGCAACATTCAGCTGTTAAGTTACCAGATCTGCTGGTTCCTTTTTTAATTTTAGGTATTCATATTCTTAGCGAGTTAACCTATGGATTTTCTGTAATTCCATATTTTTTAATTTTTATATTTAGTTTAGGGATTATCCTACTTTTGGTTATTGCGGCAAAAAAGGGCGAGATTTTATATGAAAGTTTTTTTAAAACGTATTGGCGATTTGTTTTTATCAGTTCTATATTAACTTATTACAGTTTGGTTACAGCTAATATAATAATGACTTGAAAAAGACTTAAAAAAACTGAGCCACTAAAAAAAATGTTGTTAGTTTAAATTATGGGAATAATAGATTAAATAGAAAATTTATTTTTTGAAACGATTTTAAGATTGAATAGGCAATAAAAAAGCGAAAGAGAGACAATTTTGTCTCTCTTTCGCTTTTTTATTTGAAGTAATTTGGGGAAATTCCCCACTAAAAATTCATCATAGGAATAGAAATAGGTAACTGTTTAAAACTAATCAAGCTGTAACGAAAAAGATTTATGTCTTTTTTTGAATAAATGTGGAGGAAAGTGGGGCATTGTGGTAGACTAAAAATATCTAATTGGAGTTTGGGGTGAGACAGCTATGTTATTGGGTGAACACAAGCACAACATTGATGCCAAAGGTCGTTTAATCATGCCATCAAAGTTTCGATCTGATTTAGGTGAGAAATTTATTCTTACTCGTGGATTAGATGGATGTTTATTTGGATATCCGCAAGAATCATGGTCTGCTCTTGAAGAAAAGCTCAAACAACTCCCGTTAGCAAAGAAAGAAGCTCGTGCTTTTACCAGATTCTTTTACTCAGCAGCTGTTGAATGTGAAATAGATAAACAAGGAAGAATCAATATTCCTCAAACTTTAAGAGAACATGCAAAATTAGAAAAAGTTTGCCATGTTGTTGGAGTCTCTGAACGAATTGAAATTTGGGGAGAAACAAGATGGAACCAAGTTTCCCAAGAAGCTGAAGAGATGTTTGATAGTATTGCTGAAGATATGATTGATTTTGGATTCTAGTAATTTACCAATTTAAAATAAAAAAAGATAAATAAACTAGTAAGTTAGGTAGGCGAAAAAAATGACAGCATTTAATCATGAAACAGTCTTATTGCGCGAAACAGTTGATGGGCTGTCGTTATCCCCAGAAGGTATTTATGTTGATTGTACTTTAGGCGGAGCGGGTCATAGTGAATATTTACTATCACAATTAGATGAGAACGGGCATTTATTTGCTTTTGACCAAGACGAGCGTGCAATTGAAAACGCAAAAGTCCGGTTAGCTGAATATGTTGAAAAAGGTATGGTTACTTTTATTAAAGCAAATTTCAGGAATATTAAAGAAGAGTTAACTGAACGTGGAATAAACGAAGTAGATGGAATTTTATATGATTTAGGAGTATCTTCTCCACAGTTAGATGAAGCAGAACGTGGCTTTAGTTATCACCAAGATGCGCCTTTAGATATGCGGATGGATACAGATGCTCCATTAACGGCAAAAGATGTCGTTAATGAATGGTCTTACCATGATTTGATTAGAATTTTCTACCGTTATGGAGAAGAAAAATTTTCAAAACAAATTGCTCGTAAAATTGAAGCTGCTAGAGAAATTAAACCTATTGAAACAACTAGTGAATTAGTTGAACTCATTAAATCAGGAATACCTGCACCAGCTAGAAGAAAAGGCGGCCATCCAGCAAAACGAGTTTTTCAAGCGATACGAATTGCCGTTAATGATGAGTTGTCTTCAGTAGAAGATTCGTTAGAACAAGCGATTGAGTTATTGGCAATAGGCGGGCGGATCAGCGTGATTTCTTTTCATTCATTAGAGGATCGAATCGTTAAAACTATCTTTAAGGATCACTCTAAAGGACCTGAATTGCCACGTGGATTACCAGTTATTCCAGACGGATTTCTACCTGAATTAAAATTGATTACCAGAAAACCAATTCTACCTTCAGAAGAAGAGTTAGCCGTAAATAATCGTTCGAGAAGTGCCAAGTTACGAATTGCTGAAAAACAAACTAAAGTAAACTAACACTAAAGAATAGGAAGGAAGTATTAATTTATGCCATTAGATAGTAATTTAGCTAGAAACATTGAAGTCGAAGTACCCTTTCAGCCGCAGACAGCTCCTACTCCTAAAAAGGAAAAAATACATACTCCTTTTACAAAAAGAATAGGTATAACAAAAGGAGAAAAACTACTTATCAGTTCAGTTTTAATTGTTTTGTTTGCTCTTATCGCTGTTAGTATTTCATTAGAAATTACCATTGCCAGTACTAATCGCACTTTACAAGATGCAACAACCTCAATTGCTGAATCCACAACGGTCAATGAAAACTTAGAGCAAGAAGTTCAAGAATTATCGCGTTATGATCGCGTGTATGAAATCGCGAATAAATTTGGTTTAGAAATGAATGAAGAAAATGTAAGGAATGTTATAAAATGACGAATAAAAACCCTCTAAAAAACAGGAAAAAAGTTGCCATATTGTTGTTTTTTGGCACAGTTCTTTTACTCATTGTTTTTGCGGGACGAATTGCATTTATCATGGTAAAAGGTGAAGTTAATGGCGAAAATTTATCCCAAAATATAAATAATTTATACACGAGAAGTAGCATCCTAGAAGCAAACCGAGGAACCATATATGATGTTGGGGGAGAATCGGTTGCATTAGATGCTACTTCTTACTCTTTAGTAGCAGTTTTAACAGATCAATGGTCTAATCCTGATGAAGCGTTTCATGTATCGGATAAAGAAAAAACAGCTGAAGTATTAGAAAAATATATCCCTATGAGCAAAGAAGACATTTTAACAAACTTAAATCAAAAAGATCTTTCTCAAGTTGAATTTGGTGAAGCAGGAAAGAACTTATCTTTTGATACAAAAAAAAGTATTGAAGAAGAAAAACTACCAGGCATTGTCTTTGAGGAAACCCCTACAAGACTTTATCCTAATGGAATATTCGCTTCGCATTTAGTCGGCTATGCTGCATTACCTTCTGGAAAAGAAGAGGATGTTTCTAGTACAGATTTAAAAGGCATGATGGGTATTGAACTTGCATATGACGATATCCTTAAAGGAACAGATGGGAAAACGATTTATCAAAAAGATAGTTTTGGTTACGTTATTCCAAATTCTAAAGTAGAAACAACAGAACCTGAAAATGGTGATGATATCTATCTGACGTTAGATAAACGCATGCAAGTCTATATGGAAAATGTCATGAGCGAAATTGATGATAAATACAATCCTGCTATGGTAACGGCAACGTTGATTAATCCAGAGACAGGTGCTATTATTGCAGCATCACAAAGACCTACATTTAATGGAACCACAAAAGAAGGTATTGATCAATTGTGGCAAAATCTTTTGGTTGAGAACACGTATGAACCAGGATCTACGATGAAGATTATGACTTTAGCTGCAGCTGTCAGCGAAGGTGTGTTTGATCCAAATGCTTATTTCCAATCAGGAGTAAAAATGATTGGTGATGATCCGATTCATGACCATGATCCAAATGGTTGGGGTACAATTTCTTATTTAGAAGGTTTGGCACGTTCGAGTAATGTGGCATTTGCTAACTTAATGGAAAAAATGAGCCCAGAAACTTGGAAAGAATATATGGAGGCCTTCGGAATTGGAGAAACGACTAATTCTGGTTTGGCAAATGAAGCTAAAGGTTCAGTTGCTTTTAACTATCCTCTAGAACAAGCGAATACTGCGTTTGGGCAAGGTTTAACCGTTACCGCATTTCAAATGCTGCAAGCTTTTACAGCGGTAGCAAATGATGGGCAAATGATGAAACCGCAATTTATAAGTAAATTTGTTGATTCAGATACAGGAAAAGAAACAATCGTTGAGCCAGAAGTTGTAGGCCAACCGATTAGTAAAGAAGTAGCAGATCAAACATTGGACTATTTAAAAGAGGTTGTTTACAACAAAAATGGTACTGGAGTAGATTATCAAATCGATGGCCATGAAATTGCTGCAAAAACTGGGACTGCTGAGATTGTTAATCCTAAAACAAAACAATATTATAGTGGTGGAACAAATTATATTTATTCTGTCGCCGCTATGGCCCCAGCAGATGATCCAAAAGTGATTCTCTACATTACAGTACAACAGCCTGAAATTAAAGATGGTAGTACAACAGGAAGTGGAGTAGTTAAAGAAATTTATCATCCTATTATGAAACGAGCATTAGAATACTTGGCCTTAGGAGAAGACGAAGAATCTGAGACAAATACGGTCGAAATGCCAAAAGTTACTGGAATTTCAAAAGATGAGGCACTTAAATCATTAGAAGGTACTCAGTTAAATGTGACCGTTGTCGGAAATGGTGATACAATAGTACAACAATTACCATTACCAGCTGAAACCACTATTGAAAATCAACGTGTGGTTTTAATGACCAATGGTGCTATGACTATGCCGGATATGATGGGATGGTCAAAAAATGATGTTTTAAAAGTTTCAGAAATAACTGGATTAGAATTTATATTTGAAGGAGAAGGCTATGTAGTTAGTCAAAGTCTTGAACCAAATGCCAATATGCAAAGCACGGATAAAATTAACATAAAATTAGAAACTCCACAAGAATAGAAAAAGGTGAAAATAGTGAAAGCAATCGAATTAATCAAACCATTAAAATCAAAGAAGTTTTCAATAGATTTTTCTGATAGTTTAGAAATTACAAAAGTTACTCAAGATACGAGAGAAGTTGAACCGGGTTCACTTTTTGTCTGTATTATTGGTTCTCTTCATAATGGACATGAATTAGCGAAAGAGGCTGTTCAAAAAGGAGCAGTTCTAGTGGTGGCAAGCGAACCACTAGATGTAGAAGTTCCGGTTGTCTATGTAAACAATACAATGAAAGCTATGGCAATTTTAGCCGCTGCTTTTTATGATTATCCGAGCCAGAATTTACGTGTTATAGGTGTTACTGGTACAAACGGTAAAACAACGGTTACTCATCTATTGGATTATATCTTCCATGATCACAAAGAAAAAACTGGAGTTATCGGAACAATGTATCGTCGTATTGGTGCTGAAGTTTACGAAACAAAAAATACGACACCAGATAGTCTTACGTTGCAAAAAACATTGCGTGAAATGCAAGAAAACGGCGTACAGACTTGTTCTATGGAAGTCTCTTCACATTCTTTGGTTCAAGGCAGGGTGTGGGGGACTGATTTTGACATTGCAATTTTTACTAATCTAAGTCAAGATCATCTGGAATATCATCACACTATGGAAAAATATGCTGAAGCCAAAAGTTTATTATTTTCACAATTAGGTAATGGCTATCAGCAAGATAAGCCTAAATTTGCTATCTTAAATTTTGATGATCCAGTGGGCAGAAGCTTTGAAGAAAAAACGGCTGCTTCTGTTTTTTCTTATGGAATCGATCAATCAGCTGATTTTAAGGCTACTGATTTAAGGATTACAAATAAAGGTACCCGTTTTAATTTGAATTTTGAAGATCAAGTATACGAAGTACAATTACAACTAGTTGGTAAGTTTAATGTGTCGAATGCTTTAGCAGCTATTGCAGGAGCATATGCGGCTGGATTGGAATTGCCTTCTGTTATCCAATCCCTTAGCCAGATAAGTGGTGTACGAGGTCGTTTTGAGATCGTTAAAGGGGAATATGATTTTGCTGTAATCGTTGATTACGCGCACACACCAGATGGGTTATTAAATGTATTAAATGCAGTAAATGAAATTAAAACTGGAAATGTGTTTTGTGTAGTCGGTTGTGGCGGAGACCGTGATCGCACTAAGCGACCGATAATGGCTGAAATTGCACAAAAGAATTCAGATACAGTCATCTTTACATCTGACAATCCAAGAACGGAAGATCCTAATGCTATATTAAATGAAGTAGTTGCAGGATTAGAAGAAGAGTCTTATCAATTGATTCCTGATAGAAGAGAAGCTATCCAGTCTGCTATTAAACAGGCAGCACCCAATGATATTGTCTTGATTGCTGGAAAAGGGCATGAAAATTACCAAATTATTGGTACTGAAAAAATTCATTTTGATGATGTTGAAGAGGCTGAAAAAGCAATACACATAAAAAACAATGATAAATAGGAGCGGAAAATAATGCAATGGACAGAAATGTTAATCGCAGTTGTGAGTGGATTTGCCTTAACTATTATGGCGATGCCAATCGTGATTGGTTTTTTTAGAACAAAACAATTAGGCCAAACGACTAGAGATGAAGGACCAAAGTGGCACGAAGTGAAGACAGGAACTCCAACTATGGGAGGAATTGTCTTTCTAGTAGCTGCAATTATTTCAACTATTTGGGTTTCTATATGGCAAAATGTCTTTTCAATAGGCATTGTGTTAACTCTTTTCATCCTAATTCTTTATGGTTTATTGGGATTCTTGGATGACTTCATTAAGGTGTTTAAAAAAAGAAATCTTGGTTTGACTTCTAAGCAAAAATTAATAGGACAAATACTCGGCGGAGTACTTTTCTTTGGTGTTTCCCTTTATAAAAATATTCCAACAGAATTGGCTTTCCCTTTCGTAGGTACGGTTGATATTGGTTGGTTTTATGGACTATTTATTATCTTTTGGTTAGTTGGTTTTTCAAATGCTGTTAATTTAACAGATGGTTTAGACGGGCTAGTTGCCGGAACAGCCAGTATTGCTTATGGTGCATATGCTATTATCGCTTGGAATCAACAACAATTTGATATTTTAATCGTTTGTTTGACTGTAATCGGCGGATTGATTGGCTTTTTCTTTTTTAATAAAAAACCAGCTAAAATATTTATGGGAGATGTTGGTTCATTAGCTTTAGGTGGTGGTTTAGCAGCCATTTCAATTCTATTGCATCAAGAATGGTCACTTCTTTTAATCGGTCTTGTTTTCGTTATGGAAACTGCGAGTGTCATGATCCAAGTTACCTCATTTAAATTAAGAGGTAAACGAGTATTTAAAATGAGTCCTATTCATCACCATTTTGAAATGAGTGGTTGGAGTGAATGGCGTGTTGTACTTACTTTTTGGTCTATCGGATTATTAGCTGCAGTAGCATGTCTAATAATTATTCTATAATACTTACAGTAGATTTAACTGCTTGAATAGAAAAAAATCCTTGTTTTTAAGAAAAAGAGGTTTAACTATGAAAAAAATAAAACGCTATGAACATAAAAAAGTATTGGTTTTAGGGCTCGCTTTAAGCGGAGTAAATGCCGCTAAATTACTTCATTCTTTAGGCGCGCTAGTTACCGTTAATGATTATAAAAATTTTGATGAAAATCCTCAGGCTCAAGAATTATTAGAATCTGGTATACGAGTAGTTACTGGAGGACATCCCGTTGAGCTATTAGACGAAGATTTTGAATGGGTCGTGAAAAATCCAGGTATTATGTATAACAATCCTATCATCATGAAAGCTGTTGAAAAAGGGATACCAGTTATCACAGAAGTCGAGTTAGCTTATGAAGTAGCTGAAAGTATGATCATTGGTATTACAGGTACAAATGGAAAAACAACTACTACAACTATGATAGCAGAGTTGTTAAATGCAGAACGTTCTAAGGGTCATGCTTATGTGGCTGGAAATATCGGGACTCCTGCAAGCCTTGTAGCCCAAAAAGCAACAAGCGATGATGAAATCATAATGGAGTTATCAAGTTTTCAATTAATGGGAATCACTGAACTAAGACCGCATATTGCGGTTATAACAAATATTTATTCAGCTCATTTAGACTACCATGGAACAAGAGAAGAGTATGTGGCAGCTAAGATGAGTATTACAAAGAACCAAACTGAAGAAGATTATTTAATTGTGAACTGGGATCAACCTGAATTAAGAGAACTGTCTCAACAAAGTAAAGCCACTATTGTGCCTTTTTCAAGAAAAGAAATCTTAGAAACAGGAGTGTATTTGCAAGACGATGTGATCTATTATCAAGGAGAGCCCGTAATGGCTAAAGAAACCATTTTAATTCCTGGTGATCATAATGTTGAAAATGCAATGGCAGCTATTGCAGTTGCTAAGTTATTGAATCAAGAAAACGGCGTAATCCGAACTAGTTTAGAACAGTTTACTGGTGTCAAACACCGTACTCAATTTGTAAGAGAGTGGAATGAACGTCGTTTTTACAATGATTCAAAAGCCACGAATACGTTAGCAACAGAAAATGCATTAAAAGGTTTTGACGTTCCCATTATTTTACTAGCCGGTGGTTTAGATCGAGGGAACAATTTTGATGAATTAATTCCAGTAATGAATAAAAAAGTAAAAGCTTTAATTGTTTTTGGAGAAACGGCAATGAAGTTAAGTGAAACGGGCACTGAAGCTGGAATTCCAACCATTATATCTGTTCAAAATGTTGAAGCGGCTGTGCCAGTTGCTTATGAGCTAAGTGAGCCAAATGATGTCATTTTATTATCGCCTGCTTGTGCCAGTTGGGACCAGTACCGAAGTTTTGAAGTTCGTGGCGATGCCTTTATTCATTCCGTTGAACAATTAATAGAAGAAGCAACAGAAGAGGAGGAATAGGCCTTTTGGTCTAGCAGCCGATGAAAATTTTATTATCTGGTGGAGGTACTGGAGGACATGTCTATCCAGCACTCGCACTTATGCGTCGTATACAAGAACTAAATCCAACTGCAGAATTTTTGTATGTCGGAACTGAAAAAGGATTGGAAAATAGAATTGTAAAAGAGTATGGGATACCTTTTGCTTCTGTAGAAATAAAAGGATTTAAACGCTCATTGTCTCTTGATACATTTAAAACTATACGAATGTTTATCAGTAGTATTAATCAAGCTAAACAAATCGTTAAGAAATTCCAGCCTGATATTGTTATTGGGACTGGTGGGTATGTATGCGCACCGATTGTATATGCAGCATCAAAATTAGGTGTTCCTAGCATTATACATGAACAAAATAGCGTTGCAGGTATAACGAATAAGTTTCTTGCACGTTATGTAACCAAAATTGCTATTTGTTTTGAAGAAGTACGAAATGATTTTTCTAAATATCCTAAAAAAGTTTGTTTTACTGGTAACCCAAGAGCACAAGAAGTGAGTAATGTGCAAAAAAAAGCAGCTTTAGAAGAATACAATTTAGACTCTGAGAAACCGACTGTATTGATTTTTGGTGGCAGTAGAGGAGCAAAAAGAATTAATGATGCTTTTGTTGAAGCATTGCCTTTGTTAGCGAATAAAAATTATCAAGTATTGATGGCTACAGGAGATATTCATTTTGAAACGATTCAAAGTCAGTTAACAAAAATCAAAAATGAGAAGTTTAATGTTTCTGTAGTATCTTACATTCCAAATATGCCAGAAGTTTTCTCGACAGTTTCATTAGTTGTTTCAAGAAGTGGAGCTACAACGTTGGCAGAACTTACAGCACTTGGGTTGCCAAGTGTATTGATTCCTAGTCCATATGTTACAAATGATCACCAAACAAAAAATGCAGAAAGTTTAGTAAATAAAAACGCTGCAAAATTAATCAACGAATCAGAATTAACAGGTGAAAAATTGGTCCAAACATTGGATGAATTGATGTTGAACACAAATATGCGTCAAGAAATGGCAAAAAATGCAAAAAAAATGGGTATGCCAGATGCTTCAGATAGAATAATTGAATTAATAAATGAAATTGTAAAAAAATAACTTTTATAAAGGAGGACAGGTGCATGAGAAAACAGAATAAAAAGAAAAAAGCTGTAACTAACCTGCATCTTTCTTCCTTGAAAAAAGGAGAATATAAGGAAAAAACGCCTGACAGCGATAAGAAATCTGTATTTCAAAAAACAAAATCAGTAGAGCATACATTGCCAAAATTAAAAAAACAAGCGTCAAAAAAAACTGATTACACGATTAATTACGCTTATTTTATTATTTTCATTTGCAATTTTGATAGTTGTGTATTTTATAAGTCCCTTAAGCAAAGTAGATATCGTTTCTGTTAGTGGTGCAAAAGAAGTTGCAGATCAAGAAATAATTGATGAAAGTCATATTAAGTCTGGGAACAGTCTTTGGAAAACATTCTTTGATAGAAAAGAAATTTCTGAAAAAGTTGTATCTGAATTGCCCCAGGTAAAATCCATGGATGTTGTTTTGGATGGTTTAAATGACTACACTCTTGAAATCGAAGAGTATGAAACAGTTGCTTATTTAGTTGAAGACAATAAATACTACAATATTCTTGAAAATGGGAAAATTGTAAATGAAAGTAGAAAAGTATCTATTGGAAATCCACCAATTTTTAAACAATTTGAAGAAAATAAGGCTTTAAAAGAAATGATTGCCCAGTACCAATCATTAAATGAAAATATCCAAAATAGTATTTCAGAAGTTGAATATACGCCTAGCGAGGTTGATGATTACCTGATCAAACTGTACATGAATGATGGGAATGAAGTAATTGCTTCTATACCTTCTTTTGCTGAAAAAATGATTTACTATCCTGATATAGTAAAAAAAGTGGGCGATCAAAAAGGAACAATAAATATTGAAGTTGGCGCTTATTTTTCTCCATTTAAATATAGTGAGGATAAAAATGAAGAGCCAAAAGAGTCAAATGCTACTAATGATGAAAACGGTGTTGAACTCGATCCAGAAGAAGAAGCACAATAGGATAAAAAGAATAAAAATGTTTTTTGCTTAAACAGAAAAAAATACTGAAATACTTCGTAAATTGGTAACGCTTATGTTAAAATTGGTAATAACTATAGGTTTTAACATAAAATAATGATATAGGAGGTTTCAATGAATTGGGGAATACTGAAATGTATGTAAGTCTAGATATTGGAACCACTTCAATAAAAGTAGTTGTAGCTGAATATATAAACGGTCAAATGAATATTATTGGAGTAGGAAATGAAAAATCTGAAGGCTTAAACCGTGGAATTATCGTAGATATTGATAAAACGGTACAATCGATTAGTAAAGCTATTAAACAAGCAGAGCAAAAAGCAAATGTAAATATTTATAATGTTATTGTAGGCATTCCAAGTACGTCTGTTGAAATAGAAGCGTGTCATGGAATGATAGCAGTATCCGGAGAAAACAGAGAAATTACTGAAGCAGATGTACAAAATGTTTTAGCTGCTGCAATGGTAAAATCGGTTCCTCCAGAAAGAGAAATATTAACTATCTTACCTGAAGAATTTATTGTTGACGGATTTGATGGCATCAAAGATCCGAGGGGAATGATTGGTGTTCGCTTGGAAATGCATGCTATTATGTTAACTGGACCAAAAACCATCATACATAACACAAAACGTTGTGTGGAAAAAGCCGGTTTACAAATTCAAAATATCGTCTTACAACCTTTGGCAGCAAGTAGTGTGGCTATGTCTAGTGGGGAAAGAGATTTTGGCACGATATTACTTGATCTGGGAGGCGGACAAACTACGGCTTCAGTTATGCATGATCATCAGTTGAAATACACTTATGTAGATCAAGAGGGTGGAGATTACGTAACCAAAGATATATCTGTTGTTTTAAACACAACCATTGAAAGTGCTGAAAGAATAAAACGCGATTATGGATATGCTTTGCCAGAAGAAACTTCTCAAGAAGAAACTTTTCCAGTAGAAGTGATTGGCAAAAGCCAGCCGGTAAAAATTGATGAGCGTTATCTGTCAGAAATCATTGAAGCTCGGATGGTTCAGATTTTTGAAAAAGTGAAATCTGAATTAGACAAGGTAGGAGCAAGAGATTTACCTGGTGGAATGATTTTAACGGGCGGAGCTGCAGCCTTACCTGGTGCAGTAGAGCTAGCTGAAGATCTTTTTGAAATTCCAGTAAAACTCTATATTCCTCATCAAATGGGTCTGCGTTATCCAGCATTTACTACTGGTATAGGCTTGATCCAATATGAAGCTAACTTAGATGATATTCATCAAATTATGAAAGAATATCAATTAGGAGTTACCAGAAAAGAAGATTCTTCTTACAATGCTAAACCAGAAACCTTTTCAGAAAATGATGAGAATAATTCTTTAGAATATGAAAAAGTAAAACCCATTAAGAAAGAAAAGAAAAAAGAAGACAAGTGGAGCAATAAGGCAAAAAGCTTTATCTCAAATTTCTTTGATTAAATAGAATACATTCAGATTGTAGTAGGAGGAAATGGAATGGACTTAGAATTTGACACAAATCCAGCTAATGGAGCGATAATTAAAGTAATTGGTGTTGGTGGAGCTGGAAATAATGCTGTTAACCGAATGATTGATGAAAATGTGCAAGGTGTAGAATTTATCGTAGCGAATACTGATTTACAAGCTTTAGCAGGTTCAAATGCCGAAGTGAAAATCCAACTTGGGCCAAAATTAACACGTGGTTTAGGAGCAGGAGCAAACCCTGAAATTGGTCGTAAAGCAGCAGAAGAAAGTGAAGAACAAATTGCTGAATCATTACGTGGAGCCGATATGATTTTCGTAACTGCTGGTATGGGTGGCGGAACGGGTACTGGTGCCGCACCTATCGTAGCTCGTATTGCTAAAGAACAAGGTGCTTTAACAGTTGGAGTAATCACTAGACCCTTTACTTTTGAAGGACCTAAACGTGGACGTTTTGCTGCTGAAGGTGTAGCGCAAATGAAAGAACACGTGGATACTCTTGTCATCATTTCAAATAACCGTTTGTTAGAAATTGTTGATAAAAAAACACCAATGCTTGAAGCCTTCCACGAAGCCGATAATGTTCTACGCCAAGGTGTACAAGGAATTTCAGATTTAATCACAGCACCTGGATATGTAAACTTAGACTTTGCTGATGTAAAAACAGTTATGGAAAATCAAGGATCAGCATTAATGGGTATTGGTATGGCGAGCGGTGAAAATCGTACAGTCGAAGCTACTAAAAAAGCTATTTCATCTCCATTGTTAGAAGTTTCAATTGATGGCGCAGAGTCTGTATTATTAAATATTACAGGTGGATCTGACTTAACATTATTTGAAGCACAAGATGCCTCAGATATCGTTTCTGCAGCTTCAACTACAGAAGTAAACATTATATTTGGTACCTCTATTAACGAAAACTTAGGTGATGATGTTATCGTAACAGTTATTGCAACAGGTATCGATACAACTAAAGCAAGAGAAGTAAAACCACAAACAAGTGAAAGAAATCGAAACAGTTCTACTCAAAGAATTGTGCCTGAAACATCAGCTGTACAATCTGATCAAACAAAGGATCCTTTTGGCGATTGGGACATTCGTCGCGAACCTAGTTTGCGTGATCAAAGAGCTAATTCTCAATCGAATGAGTTAAATCAACAAAATGAAAAACCTGACTTTGACATTTTTAAACGAGAAGAAAAGCAAGAACAAGAGAGTCGTCAAGAAGAAGACAATCTTGATACACCTCCATTCTTTAGAAGACGCCGTAAATAAAAATGAGTTCTGTTAAAGAAAATTGTCAAGAAATTGAACGTAAGTTAGGTTTGTCATTAAAAAAAGTCAATCGAGAACGTTCTAGTGTACAAGTTATTGCAGTGACTAAAAGCGTCTCTAGTGAACAGGCTATTGCTGTAATTGAAGAAGGCTATACGCATCTGGCAGAAAATCGTCCCGAAGGTTTGGAAGCAAAACTGGAAGAACTAAATGATCTTCAATTGGTCTGGCATTATATTGGAAATCTGCAAACAAGAAAAGTAAAGAAAGTAATCAATAAAATTGATTACTTTCATGCTCTGGATCGTTTGGCGTTAGCTGAAGAAATTGAAAAACGAGCGCAAAAAAGAATTTCTTGTTTTGTTCAAGTAAATGTGACAGGTGAAGTTTCCAAGAGTGGAGTAAGCCCGGATGAGCTTGACGAATTTATCAGTAATCTTTCAAAGTATTCAAAGATAAAAGTAGTTGGTTTAATGACTATGGCGCCTTTAAATGCTGAGGAGACAGTTGTTCGTACGGCTTTTGCTCATTTGAGAGGCTTACAACAGACCATTCAGGAAAAAAGCTTCTCTCATGCACCATGTACAGAACTTAGTATGGGAATGAGCAAAGATTATACTATTGCTGCTGAAGAAGGAGCAACTTTTATTCGAATCGGAACGTCTTTTTTTGAATAAGAATCAATTTCAATAAAGAAGGAAATTGATTTAAAAAGGAGGACTTTAAATGAGTATGTTAAATAATTTATCTCAATTTTTTGGTTTAAGTGATGAAGAAGAATTCGAATTAGAAACTGTGGCTGACAGTCAAGAAAACGGATCATCAAAAGCAGGAAAAAGTGAAGCTAAGCGAGAATTGAAAAATCAACGAGCTTTCAATACACGCCGTGAACCAGCAACAACGAATAAAGTTGTTTCAATGAAAAATCCAGAAAATCATTACCAATCTAAAATTGTTGTATTTGAGCCTAGAGTTTATTCTGAAGTTCAAGAGATTGCAGATTTACTGCTTAGCAACCAATCTGTCATTTTAAATTTCACTCGTATTGAAGAAGATCAAGCTAAAAGAATCGTTGATTTTTTAACTGGAACAATCTACGCTATAAGCGGAGATATTCAACGCATTGGTGAAGAAATTTTCTTGTGTACACCTAAGAATGTTGAAATTGATGGTGCATTATCAGATGTTATGCAAGAAAAAGATTTTTATTAAAGAAAAGAGGAAAAATCAATAGTGGCTTATTTTATATCATTACTTTACACGGTACTTTCTAGAGCCTTAGATATCTACTCTACTCTGATTATCGTATATATCTTAATGTCTTGGTTTCCTGGAGCTTATCAATCAAAATTTGGGCGCATATTAGCATCTATTTGTGAACCGTATTTAAATTTCTTTAGACGGTTTATTCCACCAATTGGAATGATTAGTTTTTCAGGAATTGTAGCTTTGATTGTTTTAAATTTAGCTAAAAGTGGATTATTTTCACTCTTTCAGCTGATTATGAGGATTTTGTATTAATTGAAGGAGGAATTTTCTTATGATTGAAAATGTCTATCAACATTTTAGAAAAGAAGAGCAATCCTTTATTGATACAGTTATTGGGTGGATAAGAAATGTTGAAGACCAATATACTCCTTATTTGACAAATTTTTTAGATCCCCGTCAATTGCATATCGTAAAAACAATTGTTGGGAAAAATAGCGAGATTACAATTCATTCTTTTGGAGGATATGAAGCAGCAGAGAGGGTGAGAGCATTCATCTGCCCTTCATATTTCACTCCAAAGCAGGATGATTTTGGAATAACGATTTGTGAAATCCGTTACCCTATAAAATTTGCATCATTATCACATGGAAAAGTGTTAGGTACTCTGCTGTCAACTGGGCTAAAAAGAGACTATTTTGGAGATATCATTTCAGATGGTACACGTTGGCAAGTATTTGTTGAAAATACAACAAAAAGTTATGTGGAACAGCAAGTTATCAGTATTGGGAAAGTTGCAGTCCGTATGGAAGAAAGAGACTATACCGATATTTTAGTTCCTATAGATAATTGGACGATTGAAAGTCAAACAGTTTCATCCATGCGTTTGGATACGTTGGTTTCCAGCGTGTTTAAGATTTCTAGACAGCGTGCCAAACAGATGATTGAATCAGGAAAAGTGAAGTTGAATTGGGTTGAATCAACTCGACCAGATTTTGAAATAGGGTTGTTAGATATTGTTTCAGTTCGAGGATATGGAAGATTACAAGTTCAAGAAATTGAAGGCAAAACTAAAAAAGATAAGTGGCGTTTGCAGTTAGGTGTCTTATATAAATAACTGTTAACTCATTTACTTGTGGGTTAGTTTATGATAATTTAGTACTAAAGCACGTAAAAATTAAAAAAATGGAGGTGTCTTATATGGTGTTGACTCCCTTAGATATACATAACAAAGAGTTCCCTGTCAAGATGCGAGGCTACGATCAAGATCAAGTAAATGATTATTTAGATCAAATCATTAAGGACTACGAAATGGTTTTAAAAGAAAAGCGTGAATTAGAAAAGAACTTACAATTCTCTGAAGAACAAGTAGGACATTTTAACAATCTTCATGATGCGTTAAATAAATCAATTATTGTTGCTCAAGATGCAGCAGATCGATTAAAAGAAAATGCAGCTAAAGAAGCAAATATTATTCGTTTAGAAGCTGAAAAAAATGCAGATCGGTTGTTGGATGAAGCAGTTTCTAAAGCTAGAAAAATTACTACTGAAACAGATGAGTTGAAAAAACAAAGTAGAGTCTTTAAACAACGTCTGCAGATTATGATAGAATCTCAACTAGAAATGGTTAAGAATTCAGAATGGGATGATTTGTTAAGACCTGCTGAAGAAGAAACACTCAATATTCCTACATTAAAAGAAATTTTAGCAAGTGTTAATCAACCAGAAGAAGTTGTGAGTTCTGATGTTGAATCGAACGATGAGACAATTGAAGAGAATAATTCTGAGCAGCTAACAGTAGTTAGTACAAACGAAATAGAAAATAACGACATGCAAGAACAACCTTCATTAGAAGGCACTTTGCCAGCTATTGAATTGCCTAAATAAGTAAAATCAGTGAATGGAACAGAAAAGCACTAGAACACTAAAGTAAGCGAGTTAGAGATAGTGAAAGCCTAACAGTCCCTTCTAGTTGTCAGATCCTCCATGAGTGTTAATTTGAACTTGAGTAAAATTAACCGGTTAATTGACGTTATACAATTACTTAAGAGAAGAAAAAAGGCTACAAATTTTTTCTTCTAAATTTGGGTGGTACCACGAAGATTTCGTCCCTCTAGGGATGAAGTCTTTTTTTTATTGATAAGAATAGTTGCAATTGACAAATCTCAGTTGTATGATGAGCATGTCGTTTTGGAACTAAAGAGATAAATTATAACAAATGAGGGGTAGATCTTAATGAAAATGAAAGAAACATTACAATTAGGAAAAACAAAATTTCCCATGCGTGGAAATTTACCAGTTCGTGAGCTAGAATGGCAAAAAAACTGGGAAGAATTAGATATTTATGGACAAAGACAAAAAATCAATGAAGGCAAGCCAACTTTCGTTTTACATGATGGGCCACCGTATGCAAATGGAAACATCCATATTGGACATGCCTTAAATAAAATCAGCAAAGATATCATTGTACGTTACAAATCAATGTCTGGATTCAGATCTCCTTACGTGCCAGGTTGGGACACTCATGGTCTGCCAATTGAACAAGCCTTAACAAACAAGGGTGTTAAACGTAAAGAAATGAGCCTTGCAGAATTCCGTAAATTATGTGAAGAATATGCTTGGGAACAAGTAAACAAACAAAAAGAAGATTTTAAACGTTTAGGTGTAGCGGGAGAATGGGATCATCCATACGTAACATTAACGAAAGAATACGAAGAAGCACAAATTCGTGTGTTTGGTAAAATGGCCGAAAAGGGTTATATCTATAAAGGTTTAAAACCCATTTATTGGTCTCCATCTAGTGAATCTGCACTCGCAGAAGCTGAAATTGAATACAAAGACGTTAAATCAGCAAGTATTTATGTAGGTTTTAAAGTTGTTGATGGAAAAGGTCTGATTGATGAAGATACTTCTTTTGTTATTTGGACAACGACACCATGGACTATTCCTTCAAATCTTGCCATTACTGTCCATCCAGAATATGACTATTCTGTTGTAGTTGCAGACGGAAAGAAATATGTTTTAGCTAAAGACTTGATTGATGCTGTCACAGAAGAAATTGGTTGGAATCAAGTTGAAACGATTAAAGAATTAAAAGGTAAAGACTTGGAATTCATGACGGCTCAACACCCAATGTATGACCGTACTTCTCTTTTGATTCTAGGTGACCATGTAACTCTTGAAGCGGGTACCGGACTTGTCCATACAGCTCCAGGTCACGGGGATGATGACTTTATTGTAGGACAAAAATATAAATTAAGTGTTTTATCACCAGTTGATGATAAAGGTTGTTTTACAGATGAAGCACCAGGTTTAGAAGGTATTTTTTATAATGATGGAAATAAAGTCATTACTGAGTGGTTAGAAAAAGAAGGAGCACTATTGAAGCTAAACTTCTTTACTCATAGTTACCCACATGACTGGAGAACTAAGAAACCTGTTATTTTCCGTGCAACACCTCAATGGTTTGCTTCTATTGATCAATTCCGTGGAGACATTCTAGAAGCTGTTGAAGGCGTTGAATGGGTTCAAAAATGGGGTATGCAACGTTTGTACAATATGGTCCGTGATCGTGGTGATTGGGTTATTTCACGTCAACGTGCTTGGGGAGTTCCTTTACCAATCTTCTATGGTGAAAATGGCGAATCTATTATAACACCGGAAACAATTGAACACGTAGCGGCTTTATTTGGAGAGTTTGGTTCAAATATTTGGTTTGAACGCGAAGCTAAGGAGTTATTACCAGAAGGATTCACTCATCCCTCAAGTCCAAATAATCAATTTACAAAAGAAACAGACATCATGGATGTATGGTTTGATTCTGGTTCATCTCATGAAGCCGTACTAAGAGCTAGAGAAAATTTAACTTTCCCAGCTGATATGTATCTTGAAGGTTCAGATCAATACCGTGGTTGGTTTAATTCAAGCATCACGACCAGTGTAGCCATCAATGGAGTAGCACCTTATAAAACAGTTCTTTCTCAAGGAATGGTTTTAGATGGGGATGGTCGCAAAATGAGCAAATCTCTTGGTAATACTATTGCACCAAGCAAAGTTATCAAACAAATGGGAGCTGACATTGTGCGTCTATGGGTTTCAAGTGTAGATACACAAGCAGATGTGCGTGTGAGTGATGAAATTCTAAAACAAGTTTCTGAAGTTTACCGTAAAATTCGTAATACTATGCGTTTCTTATTAGCTAATACAACTGACTACGATCCTTCAGCAAATAAAGTAGATTTTCATGATTTAAGATCTGTTGACAAATACCTAATGATTCGTTTGAATCAATTGGTAGAAAAAGCAGAAGGGCATTATGATAGATATGAATTTTCTTCTATCTATCAATTAATTAATAACTTCTGTACAGTTGACTTATCTCAATTCTATTTAGATTTCGCTAAAGATGTTGTCTATATTGAAGCTGAGGATGCTTATGAACGTCGTGCTATGCAAACAGTGTTCTATGAAGTACTAGTAAAAATTACAAAACTATTAACACCAATTCTTCCACATACTGCTGAAGAAATTTGGTCATTCTTAAGCGAAACCGATGAATTCGTTCAATTAACGGATATGCCAGCTATCGATCGCTATGAAAATGAAGCTGAACTATTAGACATGTGGAATGCTTTCATGGATATTCGCGATGTGGTTCAAAAAGCTCTTGAAGAAGCACGTAATGAAAAAATCATTGGAAAATCTTTTGAAGCAAAAGTAACTCTTTACCCTACAGAACAAACAAAAGATTTGTTTGTTTCGTTAAATAGTAATTTAGCACAATTATTAATTGTTTCTAATTTAGAAATAGCAGAATCGATTGAAGATGCACCTAGTAATGCGGTTCATTCAGAATCTGTAGCCGTTGTAGTAGAACACGCTCATGGAGAAACTTGCGAAAGATGTCGCGCTATCAAAGAAGATGTAGGTTCTAATGAAAATGCACCAACTCTTTGTGCTCGTTGCGCAGCAATTGTTGAAGAACATTTTCCAGAAGCTTTAGTACCTGAAACTGAAGAAGAATAAGCATTCATATAAAGAAGAGGCTGGGATTTTTCCCAGCCTCTTCTTTTGATACTTCATATTTTTTATTGTAATCTGTAAATGAAATGGTAAAATATGTTAAGGAAAAAGAGGAGGTACATTCATTATGCAAGTAGACTTAATTAAAGTTCATGGATCAGAAAATGAATTTTTTATTTTAGATGAAACATTGCTCGAAAGAACATTGACACAAGATGAACTTGTATCTCTGACTCAAATCATTACAGATCGCAATAAAGGTCTTCTAAAGGGCGCTGATGGTGTTCTTTTAATAGGAACAACTAATCACAAAGAAACAGACGGAAGCATGAGAGTAATCAATTATGATGGTAGTGAAGCCAGTATGTGTGGCAATGGATTAAGAACGGTTGCGCGTTATCTTTCTGAAAAAAATAAAAAAAATGAGTTTGTTGTTGAAACAATGCATGCTGATCTTCACGTAAAAAAAGCAGAAGAGTTAGGAAAAGATATTCAAACTTTTCAAGTTGAAATTTCTCCAGTATCTTTTAATGTAGAAAATTTGCCATTTAATTGGGAATCAGAAAAATTTATTGATCAAGAATTATCAGAATTAGCTACTAATTTGCGTTTTTCTGCAGTTGCAGTGCCAAATCCTCATTTGATCAGTTTTGTTGATCATGAAACATTATACAGCTCACAATTTGAGGACCTTGCAACCTATTTAAATGGAAAAAACCCTTATTTTCCTGACGGAGTAAATGTTAGCTTTGTAGAAGTATTGGATAAACAATCACTATTTGTCCGTACTTTTGAAAGAGGAGTAGGCTTTACGAATGCTTGCGGTACCGCAATGGCAGCGAGTAGTTTGATGTATGTGTTGTTAAAAAATGGCCAACTTGAAGAAAAAATTCAAGTGACTAATCCTGGGGGAATGGTTCAAACGGTTGTTCATAAAGATGAAGATGGAACTTACTGGATGGATTTAATTGGAAATGCAACGTATCTAAATAAAGTTTCTATCTCATTAGAAGATATTTTAACTCATAATCTAGGTAATCATACACAAGTAGCTCTTGATGAAAATGAAAATTACCATAATTTTTTAAAGCAAATTACAATTGATTAAAAAGACATCAAGATGAAAATGTTGCTGTTAAAGCAAAGTAAACCCTTGCAAAAATAAAAAACCCGAGTTATAATGATTTTGTAATCGATTTTATTTTTTTGAAAGATAATAAGTCACAAAAGAAAATCAATTGCAAAATGACTAATCGGAGGTACAGTGAATTATGGAAAAAGGAACAGTAAAATGGTTTAATGCAGAAAAAGGTTTTGGTTTTATTGAGGTTGAAGGCGGAGAAGACGTATTTGTACACTTTAGTGCAATTACAGGTGATGGCTTCAAATCATTAGAAGAAGGACAAGCAGTTGAATTTGAGATCGTTGAAGGAAACCGTGGAGCACAAGCTGCAAACGTTGTAAAACTTTAATTTTAATTCAATTAATCGAAGTACCAACAGATTTTTTAATCTGTTGGTACTTTTTTTTGTAGAAAGATATTAAACTAGACTTTTCAATTGACTTTAAGTTAGTAATAAGATAATATAGTTAGCGTGCTAACTATATTATCTATAAATTTTAAGCAAGTTATCCAAAAGAGTGAGGTGGAAAAAAATTTTTTTTGATGAGGAAAATAATGAAAAAGCAATTGGAATGGAATTACGTAAACTAGTAAATTTCATACACAGAAATGTTGAATCTTTTAAAATAGAAGACGATAAAAATCATATTACTAAGATGCATGGAATGATTATTGGTTTTTTAAATAATTCTAAAAGTGAAGATGTATTTCAAAAGGACATTGAAAAAAAGTTTTCAATGCGTCGTTCTACTACTTCAAAAATGTTGAAGAGTATGGAAGATAAAGGATTAATTAAGCGGATTTCCATTGAGAAAGATGCACGAGTGAAAAAATTACAATTATCAGAAAAAGG
The DNA here is from genome assembly GCF_000195575.1 of Carnobacterium sp. 17-4. Lineage (NCBI taxonomy): Bacteria > Bacillati > Bacillota > Bacilli > Lactobacillales > Carnobacteriaceae > Carnobacterium > Carnobacterium sp. 17-4. Next base: position 842,649 of record NC_015391.1, read on the forward strand.
TCAGAGTTTGGTTGAAGAAGTAACAAGAGAATACCAAAGAATTGAAAATTTATTAATCGAAGGATTAACTGAGGAAGAGCTTGAACAGTTTTTCAAAACAATTCATAAGATGCAACAAAATATGTTGAAAGATATAGAGTAAGACTCAGTTAAAGAAACGAAGGAGAACGGCTATGCTAAAAATACTAAAATATTTAAAACGAAAAGAATGGATAATGATTTTATTTAGCGTTATCTTTATAGTTATTCAAGTCTATTTGGATTTAGAATTACCAGAATATATGTCTAAAATTACTCAACTTATTCAAATTCCAGGTTCAAAAATGCAAGACATATTTGAAAATGGTGGCTATATGATGCTATGTGCTCTAGGTAGCTTAGTAGCATCTTTTGTAACAGTGTTCTTTGTTTCAAAAGTAGCAGCTGGTCTTTCACGTACGATAAGATCAGAAGTATTTACAAAAGTTGAAGGATTTTCAATGGAAGAAATGAATCATTTTTCTACTGCAAGTTTGATTACCCGTTCTTCAAATGATGTAACGCAAATTCAAATGGCAATGTCACTTGGTATGCAAGTGTTAATTAAAGCTCCTATTATGTCTATATGGGCCATTTCAAAAATAGTTGATAAATCTTGGGAGTGGACACTTTCAACAGCGGGTGCTGTAGTTGTATTGCTCCTTATCATAAGTGTTGTAGTAATATTCGCTTTACCGAAGTTTAAAGTGATCCAAAAATTAACAGATAACCTTAACCGAGTTACACGTGAAAATCTAACTGGGTTACGCGTTATTCGTGCATACAATGCAGAAAATTTTGAAGAAGAAAAATTTGAAACAGCAAATCACAAACTAATGAATACAAACTTATTTATCAATAGAATCATGGCGATTATGGGACCTGGGATGACATTGATTATGAGTGGATTAAGTTTATCTATTTACTGGATCGGTGCTTACTTAATCAATGATGTTCAACTCGTTAGTCAAGCAAGTGTTTTAGGCCGTGTTGATATATTCAGTGATATGGTTGTGTTTTCTTCTTATGCTATTCAAGTTGTCATTTCATTTATGATGTTAACAATTGTATTTATTATCGTTCCTCGTGCTGCAGTATCAGCTGGACGTATTTTAGAAGTTTTAAATACAAAAGAAACCATTAAGGATGGAACATTGACACAGTCTGCTCAAGATCAAAAAGGTACGGTAGTATTTGATAATGTATCTTTTCAGTATCCAGATGCTTCTGAAGCTATATTGGAAAATATCTCCTTTACGGCAAACAAAGGTGAAACAGTTGCCTTTATTGGTTCTACCGGTAGTGGGAAAAGTACGTTAGTTAATTTGATCCCTCGTTTCTTTGATGTAACAGGAGGCCAAATTAAAATTAACGGCCATGATATCAAAGAGTATACACAAAAATATCTGCATTCTCTAGTTGGATTTGTTCCACAAAAAGCGTTCTTATTTAGTGGTACGGTTCGTTCAAATGTGAGTTACGGAGATGCTGGTCAAGAAGTAACTGAAGCCGACATGAAAAAAGCTATTGAAATAGCTCAAAGTAGTGACTTTGTTGAGAAAATGGAAGATGGATATGATGCCTCAATCGCTCAATCAGGAAGCAACGTATCAGGAGGTCAACGTCAGCGTTTAGCGATTTCACGTGCGATCTCACGGAAACCAGAGATTTTGGTTTTTGATGACTCATTTTCAGCTTTAGACTACAAAACAGATCGTGTATTACGTGCAGCGTTAAACAAAGAATTAAAAGATACAACAAAATTAATTGTTGCTCAACGTATAGGTACCATTCGTGATGCAGACAAAATTATTGTTTTAGATGAAGGAAAAATTGTTGGAATTGGTACACATCAAGAATTGATGCAAACGTGTGAAGTCTATCAAGACATCGCTTATTCTCAACTTTCTAAGGAGGAATTAGCAGATGAGTAAACAAAAAAATGGACCAATGAGTGGGCCAATGGTAGGTAAGAAACCTGATAATTTTAAAGAGTCTATTGGTAAGTTAGCAAAATATTGTAAACCTTATATGATGTACATTATAGTAGCATTTGTATTTGCTATTTTCGGTACAGTATTTAATTTAATAGGTCCTGATCGTCTTAGTGAAATTACAGATATTATCACTGCAGGTATTACAGGTGCTATAGATTTAGAAAAAATAAAAAGTATTGGATTATTTTTAGTTACGTTGTATATTCTTGGTGCAATTTTATCTTATTTCCAAGGATTTATTATGGCTACTGTAACTCAAACCGTTACAAAAAAATTGCGTACAGATATTTCAACAAAAATTAATCGTTTACCATTACGTTATTTTGATAGCAACAACCATGGAGACATTTTGAGCCGTGTAACAAATGATGTTGATACAATTGGTCAAACTTTAAACCAAAGTTTAGGTCAGTTGGTAACCTCTATTAGTTTATTTATCGGTTCATTGATTATGATGTTTTATACAAATGTTCCGATGGCTTTCTCTGCCATCCTATCAACCGTTATCGGTTTTGGTTTAATGATCACAATTATTAAAAGGTCACAAAAATATTTCAGTCAACAACAGAAAAGTTTAGGTGAATTAAACGGTCATGTTGAAGAAATATATACAGGTCACAATATTGTAAAAGCATTTAATGGTGAAGAGTCAGCGATTGAAGAATTTAATCAAATCAATGATACATTATTTGATAGTGCTTGGAAGTCTCAATACATTTCAGGTCTAATGATGCCGTTAATGAACTTTATTGGGAACTTTGGATATGTAGTGGTCTGTGTAGTCGGAGCTTATTTAGCGTTTAATGATCAAATCACTTTTGGTGTGATTGTTGCCTTTATGATGTATATTCGTTTCTTTACGCAACCTCTTTCACAGATTGCACAAGCTTTTACTAGTTTGCAATCAGCAGCTGCAGCTAGTGAACGTGTCTTTAATTTCTTAGAAGAAGAAGAGTTAGAAGTCGAAACTGGAAAACCAACTTCATTAGGTACTGTTAAAGGAAATGTTACATTCGACCATGTGAAATTTGGGTACAATCCTGATAGACTAATCATTAATGATTTCTCTCTAGAGGCTAAAGCTGGACAAAAAATTGCAATCGTAGGTCCAACGGGGGCAGGTAAGACGACATTAGTAAACTTGTTAATGCGCTTCTATGAAGTGAATAGTGGAGAAATCTACATTGATGGAACACCGATTTCCAGTGTTACTAGAGGAGCGTTACACGAACAATTCTGTATGGTATTACAAGATACTTGGTTATTTGAAGGAACGGTTAGAGAAAATATTGTCTACAGTAAAAAAGGTGTAAAAGATGAAGAAGTAGTCAATGCTTGTAAGGCAGTTGGAGTACATCATTTCATTCAGACATTGCCACACGGCTACGATACGATTTTAGATGATACAACAAGTTTATCTGCTGGACAAAAACAATTAATGACGATTGCTCGTGCAATGGTCGCAGATGCACCATTATTGATTTTGGATGAAGCAACAAGTTCTGTTGATACACGTACTGAACTGATCATTCAAAAAGCAATGGATAGCTTAATGCATGGAAGAACTTCTTTCGTTATTGCACATCGTCTATCAACTATTAAAAATGCAGATTTGATTATTGTGATGAAAGATGGAGATGTAGTAGAAAGTGGAAACCATGATGTTTTATTGCAGCAAAATGGATTTTATGCAGATCTTTACAATAGTCAATTTGATCAAGAAGAAGAGTAAACAGATAAGTCTAAAAAAATAGCTATACCCACAGGGTGTGAATGAAGAAATTCATTCATACCTTTTTTTATGTTTAACAAAAATAAAATCAGGAGTCTATCTATCAAATTTAGCGTGATTTAAGGTCTTTAAATGCATATCAGTACTTAGTTGCCCTTTTTCTATAGAGCTCCTTAAAACGGAGTTATTCCACGTTAATTGAGTCTGTTATCTTCGAATACTGAACAAAAAAAAGCAGTCCAAGAAATTGCTTTCTTGAACTGCTTTTTATTTGATTTTCTTAACCTTTGCGTCTTCCAACAATAAGTGAGAAGATAAAAATTAAAATAATAGCTCCGATTAATGCTGGAATAATCGCGAAACCGCCAATGACAGGTCCGAAGTTGCTTAATAATGAACTACCGATCCATGATCCGATAAAACCAACAATGATGTTTCCAATAATACCGCCTGGTACATCTTTACCAACTATCATACCCGCGATAGCTCCTAAAATTCCACCTACAATTAATGACCAAATAAATCCCATCATGTTCTTTTCCTCCTTCAAAAAATGTTATTCTTTATTACTCTTATAAGTATAGTCACACTTTGGTCACATATCAAATGATATGCTCTTCGTAGTATTTGATATACAAAAAAAAGCATTAAGACAATCAATCGAAGGCTATCAATCGAAGGCTATCAATTGACTATCTAAATGCAATTAGTTAATTTTTATCAGTTGTAAGTTCCAATAATTTATCACGTAAAGAGGTTTCCATAACGGATAATTCCCGTTCTGCTTCTTTTCGTTTGATTCGTCCATCTTGTTGAATTTGCAACGTTTCTTGTAGAGTTTCAATTAAATCATTTTGAGTTTTTTGCAAAGTCTCAATATCGATGATGCCGCGTTCGTTTTCTTTGGCTGTTTCAATAGATGAAATTTTCAACATTTCAGAATTCTTTTTCATTAAATCATTTGTTGTTTCGGATACTTGTCGTTGAGCAGTGACAGCATCTTTTTGACGAAGCAAAGTAAGAGCAATCGCAATTTGGTTTTTCCAAAGAGGAATGGCCATATTAATAGAAGATTGGATCTTTTCAGCTAAGGCTTGATTCGTATTTTGAATCAAGCGAATCTGAGGGGCTTGCTGAATAGTCATTTGACGCGCAAGTTTCAAGTCATGGGTTCTTTTTTCTAAACGGTCTAAAAACTGATTTAAATCATTTACCGTTTGTACGTCCATTTGATTTGTACTCGTTTCTGCTTTTTTTACAGCTTCTGGAATAAGATTATTAAGCAAGTCGTCAATTTTTACTTCTCCAGCAGCAATGTAAATGTTTAAGGCATCAAAATAATCTTTGTTCTTATTATAAAGCTGTTCTAACATTAAATTATCGTTTAATAAACCAGCTTTTTCTTTATCCAATTTCACAGAAATTTTATCAATTTGTGCACCGATTTTTTGATATTTTGCAGTCATTTCATAAATTGATTTTTTTACACGGCCAAAGATTTTTTTAAACATATTGCTGTCTTCAGCACGCAAATCTTCTGGATTAGCCTCATTCAAGCGATACATTAAATCATTTAATGTATCGCCAATGTCACCAGTATCTTGGTTTTGAACATGGTTTAACATAGAATGAGAAAACTCTCCAAGTTTTTGTTGAGCAGCAGAACCATACATCATAACAGATTGAGCATTGGTGACATCAATTTGTTCAGCTAATGACCGAGCTTGTTCTTGACGTTCTTTTGGCAAACTGTCAATTAAGCGCGGCACTTGTTCTGTCTGGACCATTTCTTTTTCAATTTGTTCTTGTTTCTGTAAAACAGGTGCGTTTTCAGAGACATCTCCAAAAGGATTAGCTAATAAACTTTCTAATTCAGAGTCGACTTCTTTAACCGTAGAAGATTGTTTTAGTGTTTCGTTTTCTTTATCCATCTTACCATCTCCTTAAAGATTATAATTCTTCTGATTCTATTGATTGTGTATGACCATTATCGCGTTCAATTGCTTTCTTTGCAAGCTCTACCTCTATGGCCATATCTTCAAAATCATCAGATTTAAACAGAACATAATCTTCAGCGATTAATTGACACATTTCATCTATTGTAGAGGCACTTTCGTCAAGAATATCAAAAGTTGATTTATTTTTCACTTCATGTTGACTAATTTCCAGATATTTATCTGTTAAATCGGTTAAAGAAGGGAGGTGGACATATAAAAATTTATCGACTTCATGTAAACGATTGGGTTCTTCAGTGATACCTTTAAATAAAGCTTTAGATAATTGGATCGTATTGTTGCGCTGTTCAATTGCTTCCAGTTTTGAGACACTGTGGAGATTTTTTTCTAAGGTTAATAATTTTAGTTTGGCTGTATGCATGGTTTCTCTAAAAAATTGAATTTCTTCTTTAGACATTCCTTTAGATTTATAAAAAGCTTCCTTTTCAGGGGATAAACGATTTAGCTTTTTTGAAGACTTAGAATCCTCATTGACGGATTGCTTATAAATAAAGAACGCTCCAATAGCCATACTGATGATTAAGGACAAGAATAAATCAAAACCAAACAGAAAGTAAACAATAACGAAAATTAAAATGGTAGATAAACTTGTCAAGGTGTAATAGAAAATGTCACCTAAATTTTTGATATTTTTTTTCATATTTTTCACTCCAATAATTTATTTTTTGAATTGTTTTTAAGTTTTATTTTCTTATTCTTATTTTAGCATAAACAGGAGTAAATCTCCTATCAGACCTAAGAATGATTTCTTGCTACAACTAATGAGGTGGAGCAGAGTGTAGATAGCATATAATTCTTTTAGAAAAGTATAGAATTTAGACTTAATTGAAAAAAAGGAAAAGGAAAGGTATGATAAAGCATATGGAAATTTTTTTTTAATGGAGGAAATGAAATGATATTCGAAGAAAAAACACTATCTACTGAGACTGTATATAATGGGAAATTGATTGACTTTGTAGTTGATACTATTGAATTGCCTAATGGAGAAACGGCTACTAGAGAGTTGGTTAAACATCCTGGTGCAGTTGCTATTATGGCATTCACAGATGACAATAAAATGATTTTTGTTAAACAATACCGAAAAGCTGTTGAGCAAGTTCTCTTAGAGATACCTGCTGGGAAAATTGATCTGACAGATGAAAATCCCTTAGAAACAGGAAAAAGAGAATTGGAAGAAGAAACGGGTTTCCAGGCAGAATCATTTGAAATGGAAACCTCTTTTTATACTTCTCCAGGATTTGCAAATGAACTGATTTATATTTATTCTGCTAAGGGACTAAAGAAAGTTGAGAATCCTCTTGCTCAAGATGAAGATGAATTTATTGAACTAGTTTACTTAACGTTTGATGAGGCTTGGGAAGCGTATGAAAAACACTTGATTTACGATGCAAAAACAGTATATGCTCTTATTGCTTGGAAGCTTAAATTAGCCACAACGAAATAGAAAGGATGATTTTTACTACATGAATCCAAAAACTAGAGCAGAAATTAGAAAAGAAAACGAATTAAAAGAAAAAGAACAAAAGAAAAGAGATAAAGAACGCGAAAAAGTAGAGCGAGAATACCAAAAACAATTAGAAAAAGAGGGTATCGTTACAAAGAGCCGAAAAAACGAGAATGAAAAAGTTCGTGACAGAGGGCGCAAACTGAATAAAATTATTCTGGTGGTCGCGATATTACTGGTTATTGTATTGGCAATTGTATTTATTATTTAGATTAGAGAGGAATTAAAGCATGAAAATTGGGATTATCGGTGCTATGCAAGAAGAAGTAACCGTATTAAAAAATAGTATGAGTAATAAGCAGGAGTGGGTAGAGGCGAATGCCTCGTTTGTATCTGGCAAAATTGAACAAGTTGAAGTCATTTTAGTGCAATCCGGCATTGGAAAAGTTAACTCGGCAATTGCTGCAACTCTTTTGCTGTCTAAACACGAAGTAGATGCCATTATCAACACCGGGTCTGCTGGCGGAATTGGAGAAGGACTGTCTGTTGGGGATGTGGTTATTTCAACTGAAATGGCTTATCATGATGTTGATGCAACCATATTTGACTACGTTATCGGACAAGTTCCTCAAATGCCGGCTCGTTACCAAGCAGACCGTTCTCTTGTAGAACAAACTAGTCAAGCAGCCAAAAAAGTTGGTTTGCAAATGGTTCAAGGGTTAATCGTGACAAGTGATTCTTTTGTAGCAGATAAGAAAATTGTGGATCAAATCAAACACCACTTTCCAGATGCATTGGCTTCTGAAATGGAAGGCGCAGCTATTGCACAAGTTTGTTATCAATTTAATAAACCCTTCGTTATTGTAAGAGCTATGTCAGATGTAGCGGATGAAGAAGCGGGAATGAGTTTTGACGAATTTATTATTGATGCAGGTAAAAAATCTGCAGAAATGGTAATGGAGTTATTAAAAAATTTAGCGTAATAAAAAAGGAAGAGACACGGATGTTTGCATCCGTGTCTCTTCCTTTTTTATTTGCGTAAGAAGTGCAAAGAATAACATCAGAGTTGTTTGTATGCTACTTCAGTGTAAACTTCATAGCCTAATTGTTGATACACTCTTTTTGCTCTTACATTATCAGACCAATAATGCAGTTCCAGTTGGGAAATGCCACGTTCTTTTGCAAAGTTATCAGCAAATGCTAAAAGTTCTTTGCTTAGGCCCTTACCTTGGTAAGCAGGCATAATTAAGATGTGGTGTAAGTACAGTCGGGTATACCCATAACGATAAACCGTTTCTGCTATAGCTTCTTCTTCCAACCAAAGATAAGCAGCAATTTGTTCGGATTCTTGTTGATCATCCATCCAAAGAAATACTTGTTGTTTTGGATTTTTAAATATTTCTTGAAAATAGTGTAGAATTGCTTTTTCATCGTATGGTTTGAAAAAATCAGGATACATCTCTTTATGTTTTTCTTGCATGACATGTCCCAGTTTTGCCATTAATTGCGCATCTCTTGTTTCGATAATTTTCATATTAAAGCCTCACTTACATTCTTTTTTCTAAATTAAACACACCTTGATAGTTTATCACGAGAAGGAAGAAAATAAAAATAGTTGATTTTTGAATAGACATATTAAAAATAAAATAAAGTTTGCTATAAAAGCGTAAACATTTTAAAATAAAGATATCATATATAATTATATTAAACTCGTTCATTGGTGGAAGACAAAATTAGTAGGAAAGAGGCTTAAGTGGTGACTATTTTAGAAACAGAGCGTTTACTACTCGTACCTTATCAATTATCCTTTATTGAAGCTACACTAATTGGGGATGATAAATTACAGGAAGTGTCTGGTTATAGTGTTGCACAAGAATGGCCAGGTGTAGAATTTTTCTTTTATCTACCTTATGTGCTTGAAACAGTAAAACAAGACAAAATAAAAGAAAAATGGACCCATTTAGTGATCCTTAAATCTGAACAAAAAATTATTGGAGAAGTCAGTGCACAAGGCAATCCTGAACTGACGGGTGAAGCAGAGTTGGGTTACGGCATAGTAGAGGCCTATGCGGGAAATGGGTATGCGACAGAGGGAGCACAAGCTTTTTTAGACTGGCTTTTAACTGAGGACATCAAAAGTATAAAGGCAAAAACATATTTGTATCATAAAAAGTCACAACATATTTTAAAGAAATTGGGATTTTTAAAAACAGGTGAAGGTTTATTTACTGGAGGAGATAGGGTAGCCTATTATGAATGGCAATCTAATCCAATCGCTTATATGAACAGTAATGAATACGACAAAAAAGCTAAAGGATAGATATTTAGCTTTTTTGTTGTATTCATTAAGAAAATAATTTTTTGAAAAGTGAGGGTTTCTTGCCTTCTTTTTCTGGTGGAGTCATCAAAGGGTATTTAGCGGCTACATCCACTTCAGTTTCATTAACAGCAGTCGATGAGACATAAATCAGCCCAAGTGGACTACGTAGAGCTCCTTCATCAGATACAATCCGAAAAGAACAATTGTATTCTTGACATAACTTGATATAGGGGCTTAGTTTACTCATGTCAATTTGTCCATTCAAGAGCAATTGTTGATTTGAATGAAGCTGAATTTCTTGTTTTAAAGCATCGATATAGTCTCCAGAAATAAGTTGTTCAATAGTCATAGATAAATAGACACGTTCTCTAAGACTGCCAAAATATTTATTTCTTTCATCAGGATTCGTTTTTTTATTTCCATATATGCCTTTTGATAAATAGTCTTGAGTCTCTCTGTCAGACATTTTAAATCCCCCCTTTTTATAGTTATCGTTAATGAATTAAGTTTTTCAAGGTTCTCTTAGATTAAAAAATAGTATATCATGAACCCAAATGAAATAAAACTTTTTGTATTTGATTAAGCTGACAAACAAAAGCTAAAAAGCATTGACCAAAAAATTCTATACAAGCAGTATTATGAGTGAATCACGCCTTTATATTTTAAAGAGGTGATTTAATAAAACACAGGTCTCTTTGAAAAAATTATCTAATTTGATTGTTAATTTGGTAGAATAGAGATAAGAACTGAATTCAAGGAGTGGAAGAATGGATAATGTCACGTTTACCAAAGATGATTTTGAGGTGTTTACTATTGAAGGGCTAGAACCTAGAATGGCAGCCATTCGAAAACAAATCCAACCGAAGTTTCATCTATTAGGACAGAGACTAGCGAAGGAGTTAGCAGCTGAATTGAATAAAGAGAGTCTACCTGTTCATATTGCCCAACATATAAGAAGAACAAAAAATGCTCCAAAAGATACTTGGATGGCGATTGGTGGAAATAGAAGAGGGTATAAAAAATACCCTCATTTTCAATTAGGCTTGTATGGAACGCATCTTTTTATTTGGTTGGCTTTTATTGATAATCCTCTGCATGAAGAAAAAATGGCTCAGAAAATTATAGAGGAACCAACTCTAGTATTTGATGTACCTGATGATTATGTTGTTTCATGGGACCACACAAAAGAACAAGCGATACCTATTCATCAAGCTGAATTACTCAGTGGATTGATGCGATGGAAAACGGTCAAAAAGGGAGAATTTTTAATTGGAAGACAGCTTTGGGCCAATGATCCGATTTTGATGAATCCAGATGCGACCCAAAACTATATACTTGATACGTTTATGCAGTTATTGCCACTGTATCAACAGGCTTACAGTGTACATGAACTACAGGAAAGCAATAGTTAAAAATAAAAAAGGATTCGACGCGATAATTATCGCATTGAATCCTTTTTGGATTAAGCAAATACAATATGCCATTCATTGCGTTTTGCTAAGAAATCTTTTGCTAATTGTTGTGCGCCTTCTAGAGTATGATGAGCTGCCCAACCACATTGAGTTTCGTTACTTGCTGGAACTTCAGTAGCTACTAAAACATCTTCCATTGTTTTTTGTAAAACTTCTAAAATTTCATCATAGTTTTCATGATTGATAACGGTCAGATAAAAACCCGTTTGGCATCCCATAGGACCAAAATCGATAATATAATCTGCGTGGTTGCGAATCAATTCTGCAGTTAAATGCTCTAGTGAATGAACACTCATCATATCCATATGTTCTTTATTTGGTTGTGAAAAACGGACATCATATTTTAAAATTTTATCTCCATTTAACCCTATTTTTTTATCAGCTAATCTAACATAAGGTGCTTTAACTTTTGTATGATCTAAGTTAAAACTTTCCACGTTCATTTTGCTTGTCATAAACAATACACTCCTTATTTGCTTCTAACGCTATTTAATTTCCTATTGATTAGTGTACCACTTTTAGCTTCAGACTAAAAATATTTATTTTTCAGTAAAGAGTCCAAAAAAAAAACGCTGTATGAAAGTCTCAGCGTTTATCGTTATTATCATTATCTTTTTTCTCATTAAATTTACGGACAATAAATTCATAGTTTATAAGGGCATTAAAATCATCTTGAAAATGAATCACTATTTTGGACTTGTTGCTCTTTAATTTGACGGCAGGGCCAGTAACTTCAACTACAGTATGGTTGGACACGATGTACACTCCTTTTAGTTAAATGAGATGAGGGTAAATGACTTTTTTTAATAAAGTATATTTGGATAAAGAGAATAATTGCTATTTATTAATCAATAAAGTTTACCATAAAATTATAGGAATTAAAATATACTTGAACTGCTTTTTTGAAATTCTCATCAAATTCATAGAAAACTTGATAATCAGCCATTGGAAACGGTTGTTAATTTAGAAAAAATCGCCTAATTTTCGAAAAATAGAACAAAAAAAGAACCAACGGAATGGCTAGAGCAATTCCGTTGGTTCTTAATAAAATTAGTTATTAACGAGAGTAGTACTCAACGATGATTGTTTCATCGATTTCAGCAGATAATTCATCTCTTAATGGTAAACGGTTGTATGAACCTTCTAATTTTTCAACATCGAAAGTTACATAATCAGGACGGCCGAATAATGCTTCAGCAGCTGATTTAATAATATCCATGTTTTTAGATTTTTCACGTACAGTGATAACTTGTCCAACTGAAACGCTGTATGATGGAATATCAACGCGTTTGCCATCAACAAGAATGTGGCCGTGGTTTACTAATTGACGTGCTTGACGACGAGTAGTAGCTAAACCTAAACGGTAAACAACATTATCTAAACGTTGTTCTAAAAGGATCATGAAGTTTTCACCATGTTTACCTTCTTTGATTTTACCAGCTTTTAAGAATAAGTTACTAAATTGACGTTCGTTCATGCCAAACATGTGACGCAATTTTTGTTTTTCTTGTAATTGAAGACCGTATTCTGTTAATTTTTTACGGCTGTTTGGACCATGAGGACCTGGAGCGTAAGGACGGCGTTCGATTTCTTTACCTGTGCCAGAAAGTGAAATGCCTAGACGACGAGAAACTTTCCAACTTGGACCTGTATAACGTGACATAATGTAATTCCTCCAATAAATGTTTTTTTTGGAGTAAAATAATAAGTTGAAGTTCAGTATTTCGTGCAGTCCATTTTTCAATCTTCACCTTTGCAGCCATAGGTTACGCAATTGCACCATTACTGGCAATGAACTGTTGACGTGAATACCACTATCACGCTGCATTATTTTACACAAACGCAATTATACGCTATATATCATTAGGAAGTCAAGCCGTTCTATTATATAATCGAAGGATCTAAAAGAATTTGAACAAATTCTTCTAAATATTTTTGATCGATTTCATCAAACCGGCTAGTAATGGGAGCATCGATATCTAAAACACCAATCACATGACCTTCTTTGATTAAAGGCACAACAATTTCAGATTGGCTTGCTGCATCACAAGCTATATGTCCAGGGAATTGATTAACATCTTCAACGAAAATGCTCTCTTTTTTAGCAAATGCTGTTCCGCAAACTCCTTTGCCATTTTGTATTCTTATACAAGCTACTTTACCTTGGAAGGGCCCTAAGACCAATTCGTCAGAAGTTGGTTCATATAAATAAAATCCCGCCCAGTTGATAGTAGGTAAGTTCTCAAATAATAGAGCTGCTGCATTACTTAAATTTGCAATGAAATTAGTTTCATCACCGATTACAGCACTAAGTTGTTTGTTTGTTAATGAATAAGCAGATTCTTTTGTCATATAAGCACTCCTTAAAGTTTTCACAACGGCATTTAGTAAAATGATTATTTTCCTAGATTGAGGTGTGAGAATATTTTCTTCTATGTTATAATATACAATAGGTGTTTTTATAAGTAAATCCTTTATAAAAATTAGACATACCATTACATTCCTACATAGAATGAAAGAACTATTTTTGTGAAATAAAAATGAACTTAGCAGTAATCCAATCGGAGGTTTTAAAATGAAAATAGAAACAGTTTTAATGGTTATCATTGTATTAGCCCTTGTAACTTATATAACCAGTTATATTATGAAAAAAAAGCATTACAAAACAATTAATAAGTTGGAACAAGAAAAATTTAATTTAATAGATACACCAGTATCAGAAACTATTCAAAGTGTTAAGGATCTCTCTTTGACTGGACAGACAAAGAAAAATTTTGAGCAGTGGAAAGAAAAATGGAAGCAATTGGAGATGACGGCGTTTCCTGATATAGAAAATCTATTATTTGATGCTGAACAGGCAACAGACCGTTTACGATTAATCAAAGCTAGCCAAGCTGAACAGAAAAGCAGCGAGCTGATGAACAGCACAAAACAGAGCATTAAGGAAATCCAATTAGCGTTAAATGAATTATTAAAAGGTGAAGAAAAAAATAATCAAGCTATTAAAAAAGTTCAAGAGATGTATCAAAGCATTCGTAAAAAATTATTAACACAAAGTTTTTCTTTTGGCCCAGCACTTGATAGATTAGAAAAAAAACTTACCTTTTTGGAATTAAGTTTTGCTGATTTTTCTGACTTAACGGTTTCTGGAGACCACATTGAGGCTGAAGAAGTATTGAAAAAGCTTAGCCATGAAACAAAAGAGTTAAATGATGCAGTCACGACTATTCCTAGTTTAGTTAAAGAAATTAGTACAGAATTTCCGGCTCAAGTTCAAGAATTAAAAGAAGGGTATCATGAATTAAAAGATGTGCAGCATTTTGTCTTTTTAGAGGATACAATAGCCACCGACATTGCGGATATTGAAAAAGATATCAAACAAGGTGAAAAATTACTTAAACAATGTGAACCAGAAGAGGTCAAAAAGCTGAATGTGATGATTGAAGAAAAAATCAACCACATCTATGATGTTATGGAAGCTGAATTAAATGCTAAAGAAACAGTAGAAAAAGAGTATACTATTTTGGCTGAATTTATTGGGTTTGTGAATAAAAGAAATCAACAACTAATGATTGAGATTGATCGCGTATCACAAAGTTATAAATTAGACGATGCTGTTTTAGAACAAACAAAAAAAATGCAAGAAAAAATCGATGAAATTAAACTGGATTTTGAAACATTTAAAAGTGGAATTGAGAAAAATCAAGCTGTCTATACAGTCGTTGAGGAAACATACGCTGCAGATGGAGAAAAGTTAACTCACATTGAAGAAGAGCAAGAAAAATTGATCACTCAATTAGCTGACTTACGTAAAGAAGAAACCGAAGTAAAAGAAAAAATTGATGACTTTGAGTTTAATATGCGTGGCATTAAACGATATATTGAAAAGCAACACTTACCTGGGTTACCTGAAGAATATTTAGATTTATTTTTTGTCACAACAGAGCGGATTGAAAAATTAGCCAAAGAATTAAATAAATTGAAAATCGATATGACAGAAATAAAAAAAATGTGTGAACTATGTGAAGATGATGTTGAATTACTTATCGATAAAACCGAAGAAATCGTAGATAGTGCATTACTGACAGAATACATGATGCAGTATGCGAATCGGTACCGAAATGAGCATCCTGAAATTGGAGAAGCTATTTTGGAAAGCAATGATTTGTTTAATAAAGAATTTCAATACAAAGACGCGCTTGAAGTTGTCTCTACAGCACTAGAAGTTGTAGAACCTGGTGCATTCAAAAAAGTTGAGAACCAGTATTATGAAGAAAAAAGTCAAAGTGCTAAATAGATAAAAAACTGAACCGATTAAGAAAGAGTCAACAGAGTGGTGATTAGCGCTGCTCTGTTTTGTTTTGTTAAAAAATGAGACGTCTTGTATTCGGAAAAGTTTTTGTTATAATAGTAAAGAATTTTCACTTGAGGAATAATTTAAAAGAAAGTGTGACAATAAAATGATTTATTTTGATAATAGCGCAACAACAAGAATGGATAAAAATGTTTTACAAACCTATGAGAAGGTAAGCCAAACCATCAATGGAAATCCTTCCAGTTTACACCTATTAGGCAACCATGCGGATGGACTGCTTCAGCAATCTAGAAAACAAATAGCTGATTTAATGCAAGTTTTGCCTGAAGAGATTTATTTTACTAGTGGTGGAACAGAAGGAGATAACTGGGCTATAAAAGGAACAGCCATTGAAAAACGACAATTCGGCAAACATGTGATTACGACAGCTGTGGAACATCCAGCAGTCAAGGAATCCGTTGATCAGTTGAAAATGTTGGGATTTGATGTAACTATTTTACCAGTTGATCAGAGTGGAAGAGTTTCCGTTTCTGATTTGAAAGAAGCATTAAGATCGGATACTATTCTAGTGTCGATAATGGTTGTAAATAACGAAGTGGGAAGTATTCAGCCAATTGCAGAGATTGGGGAAGTGCTAAAAGATTACCCAACAGTTCATTTTCATGTGGACGCAGTACAAGCGATTGGGAAAGTCCCACTATTATTAGGTAAAGAGTCAAGGATTGATTTGGCCACTTTTTCTGCTCATAAATTTCACGGTCCTAAGGGTATGGGGTTTATGTATATAAAAAAAGGGAAAAAAATTGCGCCACTTTTAAATGGTGGTGGACAGGAATCTGGCAAACGTAGTGGTACAGAAAATGTAGCTGGCGCAGCATCTATGGCTAAAGCTTTACGCCTTGTACTTGAAAAAGCAGAAGAGAAACAAAAGGATCAAAGAGAGATAAAAAAATACTTGGTTCAGCAATTAGAAGGGTATAATAAAGTTTCGATTTTTTCTCAAAAAGAAGGGGCCCCTCATATTTTATGTTTTGCTTTAAAAGGCATTCGTGGAGAAGTTATGGTTCATGCTTTTGAAAAAAAAGACATTTATATTTCAACAACTAGTGCTTGCTCTAGCCGAAGTGGAGTAGGTTCTAGCACGTTGGAAGCTATGCATGTCCCTGAAAATTTAGCCACAAGTGCAGTGCGTATCAGTTTGACCGATACCAATAAGTTAGCAGAAGCAAAAATTTTTATGGGCGAATTTGATCAACTATATCAACAATTTAAAGACATTAAATAAACTTAAGGGAATAAAGAGAGGAAGTTAGCAACACATGCAATACGATGAAGTAATGATCCGTTATGGTGAACTATCAACTAAAGGTAAAAATAAACGCATTTTTATCAGCAAATTGGCTCAAAATGTAAAATTTGCTTTGCAGGATTTTGAAGAATTAAAAGTACATGGAGAGCGTGATCGTATGCATCTAGAATTAAATGGTGCAGATAGTGATGCAGTATTGAAAAGATTAGAATCCATTTTTGGTATTCAAAATTATTCTCCGGTTAGACGTTTGGAACGAGATATTGAATTGTTGAAAAAAGTTGCAGTCGACATGGTCAAAGAGCTGTATACAGAAGGTAAAACATTTAAAGTCATGACTAGACGTTCTGATCATGACTATGAATTAGATACAAACGATATGAATCAATTGTTGGGAGCAGAAATTTTCAGCAAAGTTGAAGGCATAAAAGTTCAAATGAAAAAACCAGATATTACATTACGAGTTGAAATTCGTAATGAAGGATTCTTTCTATCCAGCAAGACGGTTATGGGGGCAGGTGGACTGCCTGTAGGGGCAAGTGGTAAAGGCATGCTGATGTTATCTGGTGGAATCGACTCACCTGTAGCGGGTTATTTAACTATGAAACGTGGTGTTAATGTAGAAGCTGTTCATTTCCACAGCCCTCCATACACAAGCCCACGGGCCCTTCAAAAAGCGAAAGATTTAGCTGCTAAATTAGCTGCTTTCTCAGGCAGCGTTCAATTTATTGAAGTTCCTTTTACCGAAATTCAAGAAGAAATAAAAAAAATTGTTCCAGAAGGTTATTTAATGACTGTTACACGAAGAATGATGATGAGATTGACTGATCTTATCCGCGAAGAACGCAAAGGATTAGCGATCGTTAATGGTGAGTCATTAGGACAAGTAGCTTCGCAAACGTTGCATAGTATGATTGCGATTAATGATGTAACTGCGACGCCGGTCATACGACCAGTTGTTTCAATGGATAAAAATGAAATTATTGAGATTGCTCAAAAAATAGATACATTCGAGTTGTCCATCCAACCATTTGAAGATTGCTGTACGATTTTTGCTCCTCCAGCACCTAAAACGCAACCTAAACTAGAAAAAGCTCGTAAATATGAAGAGCGACTTGATGTTGAAGGACTAATCGAAAGAGCGATGAACGGTTTGGTGATTACTAAAATTACTGTTGGTGACACATTAGAAGCACAACAAAAAGCTGATTTTTCAAGTTTATTATAATTAAATGCAATGTTGAAAAAAGCTAGACATGTATTTTATGTTTAGCTTTTTTCTATCTTTCTACTTACTGTAATTTAATACTGCTAAATAAAACTTAAGTAGGTATAATAAAAATAGCGAATACGATAGGAGGATGTCAAAGTGAAGTTATGGAAAAATGGTCTTTTTTTTACAATGGAAAAAGAAGACGAAACGATATCTGCAGTCCTTACTGATGGTGAAACCATTTTGGCTGTAGGCGAAGAAGAAGAGTTGAAAAAAAAGTATGGCAACAAAATAAGCGAAGAAATCGATTTAAATGGAGAAACGATATTTCCGGGTTTTGTAGATAGTCATTTACATTTACTGTGGTATGGAATGAGTTTGGCCCGCTTGAATTTAAATCAATTTAAAAGTAAAAAAACAAGTTTAGAACAAATCAGAAAAAAAGTTGAGCATCTAGAGCTAGATGAATGGCTTTTTGTTGAGGGGTACAATGAAAATGAATGGGAAGATGATCCAACACCCCTTACAAAAATGGACCTGGATGCCATTTCAACATCGCATCCCTTATTGGTTCGCAGAATTGATTACCATAATGTTGTTATCAATACACCTTTAATCAATCAGCTACAACTCAAAGATGGTCAGATGTATGATGGTGGTGGCGAAATTCAGTTAGATCAAGAAGGAAAATTAACAGGGATTTTAAAAGATGAAGCAACGAATTTAGCTATAAATGCTTTTCCTGAGACGACTCCTTTAGAGCAAGAAGAATACTTAGCCCTAGCGATTGAAGATTTATGGTCAAAAGGAATCACTGGGGGTCATTCGGAGGATCTACATTATTTTAACGGATTTGAAGGAACCTTAAAGACGTTTCATACGGTTATTGAAGAAAAAAGAAAAGCCTTTCGAGTGCATCTCTTGATTCACCATGAGGAATTAAATGCCTACAATCGTTCAAATGAAATTTATCTGGATGGCAATCCTTATATAGAACTAGGTGCAATGAAAATCTTTTATGACGGAACAGTAGGATCTCGAACAGCTTTAATGAGTTACCCGTATCCTGGCACTACTAATTATGGCCTACAAGTTCAAACAGATGAAGTTTTTATAGCCCTTATCAAGGCTGCACGTAAAGCTAAACTTCCAGTAGCTATCCATATTTTAGGAGATAGAGCATTTGAAAAAGTAATTGAAACGTTATATCAATTTCCACCGCTTCCTGGACAACTTGATCGAATGATCCATACACCTTGGTTAAACGCTGAATTATTAAAAAAGGCTAAAAAATTACCTTTGATTTTTGATTTACAGCCGCAATTTATGAGCAGTGATCTGCCGTGGGCACTGGATGTTTTAGGTAGAAATCATCCTCCTCTAGCCTTTGCATGGAAGACTATAAAAGATGCCGGGTTTCCAATTGCAGGAGGTAGTGACGCTCCAGTTGAAATACCCAATCCTTTTTATGGTATACATGCGGCTGTTACTAGAACGAAAAGAGACGAAAAAAATAAAAAGCGTTATTTTACGGAAGAAGAGCTTTCTGTATTTGAAGCTGTATCGCTTTATACAACAGGAAGTGCCATTGCAGGTTATAAAGAGAATTCTAGAGGGAAAATAAAACCTGGTTATATCAGTGATTTTACAATTTTAAAACAAAATCCTTTTTTAGTAGAAAAAGATGCTTTGAATGAACTAGTCGTTTCGAAAACAGTTGTAGGTGGAAACGTTGTTTTTTCGACAAACGATTAATGCTTAAGAGATCTATAAAGAAAGAAGATGAACGGAAACGTCAGTCTTCTTTTTTGTTCAATATAATTGTGATTAACATCACAATTATATTGAGTTAATATTTGAAAGATGTTATGATAATGAAGAAAATTAAAGGACAGGAGGCAGGATAAATGGAAATAACGACTAAAATACATCAAATTCCAAATGCAACAGCTCAAAGGCTACCTATCTATTATCGCTCATTAAAAAAATTGAATGAAACAGGGGTAGAGCGCATAAAATCAAAAGAATTGAGTCAACTGACACAAATTCCTTCAGCGACGATTCGTCGAGACTTTTCTCATTTTGGTGAATTAGGAAGAAGCGGATACGGTTATGAGGTCGTTTATGTAACTGAAGTATTTCGTGAATTATTAAATGTGAATAATATCATTAACGTAGTGCTTATTGGAGTAGGGAATTTAGGGACAGCCATTTTAACTAATAATTTTAAGAAAGAAAAAAATATTACAATCAAGTGTGCTTTTGACATTCAATCGCCTTATTTAGGGAAAGAAATATCAGGTGTACCAATTTTTCCTATGGAACAAATGAAAGAACTCGTTAAAAAAGAACAAATTCATACAGCCATTTGTGCTGTACCTAGTGAAGTGTCGCAAGAAGTAATAGATGATCTAATTGACGCCGGTATCACTTCTATTTTAAATTTTGCCCCTGGAAGAATAAAAGTACCGGATACTATTCAAATGAAATATATCGATTTCTCTAGTGAAATTTTTACAATGGTCTATCAAAATGAAGCACTATATCCTGGGAATCCACCTGGAAAAAATGATTGAGATAAATATGCTGTCAGATAAGTTGGATGACGATAGAATCTGATTATTTGTACGGAAATATTGCTTTAAAAAATGATTATTCGTATACTGTTCTAAGATAAGTCTTAGAATAGGAGTGTTTAATATGGAAATTACTAGAAAAGGTACGCCACATAAACTAAGAGGTATTCAAACAAAGGTTGGAGATAAAGCGCCTGAATTTAATATTAAAAACTTAGCGGATGAAACAGTTGGATTAAGCGAATTTTCGGGGAAAGTTGTTTTAATCAGTGTCATTCCAGATATTGATACGCGAGTATGTGCTTTACAAGCAAAAGGATTCAATAAAATCGCCAGCGAATTAGAGGGTGTACAATTGATCACTATTTCGAATAACACCAAAGAAGAACAAGCTGAATGGTGTGCTGGAAAAGACATTTCAATGGAAATGTTGCATGATAGTGAATTAAATTTTGGTAACGCGTATGGTTTAGTAATGGAAGATCTTGAGCGATTAGCACGCTCAGTATTTGTTGTTAATCCAAGAGGTGAAATCACGTATCAAGAAATCGTTCCTGAAATGTCTAGTGAGCCTGACTATGATAAAGCAATCAAAGCAGCTAGAGCAGCACGTTGATGAAATCCATAAGGCGTATTGAAAAATAACTTTTTTAATGCTACTATGTAAAAATAAAAGGCAATGAACAAGAAGAGTAATTTTACTTGCTGACTGATAGAGAAAAGAACGAATGCTGGGAGTTCTTAGTCGTGGTAAAATGAAGGTAGCTTGGGAGCTGACAAGGTGAACATACAGTAACTTTGTTCGGAGTAACGATCCGTTAAAATTGGAACTAAGAGGTGTACTTTTGAAATTAGTAAAGTACGCAATATAGGTGGTACCGCGAGTGAACAGCATTCGTCCTAATAATAATTTATTATTGGGATGGGTGCTTTTTTTGTTTGTATAAATCTTTTAATTAAAATTGTAAAGGAGAGATAAAATGACTGATGAATTGAAAATGTCTACTAAATACCAACCAAATGAAGTAGAAGCTGGTCGTTATGAAAAATGGGTAGAAAAAGGGCTATTTAAGCCAAGTGGAGATAAGACAAAAGAGGCTTATTCTGTCGTTATTCCCCCTCCAAACGTAACAGGGAAATTGCATTTAGGTCATGCCTGGGATACAACTTTACAAGATATTATTGTTAGACAAAAAAGAATGCAAGGCTTTGATACTCTATGGTTGCCAGGTATGGATCATGCAGGAATTGCAACCCAAGCAAAAGTAGAAGCTAAATTAGCTGAAGATGGTATTTCACGCTACGATTTAGGACGTGAAAAGTTTATTGATACTGTATGGGATTGGAAAGAAGAGTATGCCAGTGTGATTCGTGAGCAATGGGCAAAAGTGGGTATTTCAGTTGACTATAGCCGTGAACGTTTTACATTAGATGATGGATTATCTGAAGCGGTTCGTAAAGTATTTGTAACGATGTATAATAAAAAACTGATTTACCGCGGAGAGTATATCATCAACTGGGATCCAAAAGCTAAAACGGCTTTATCAGATATCGAGGTTATTCACCAAGATGTTGAAGGTGCCTTTTATCATATGAGTTATCCGTTAACAGACGGCAGCGGAGTAGTTGAAATTGCGACAACACGACCTGAGACGATGCTAGGGGACACAGCAATTGCGGTTCATCCAGACGATGAACGTTACCAACAATTAATTGGTAAGACAGTTCTGTTGCCGTTAATGAATCGTGAAATTCCAATTGTAGCAGACGATTATGTTGAAATGGATTTTGGGACAGGTGTTGTGAAAATCACTCCTGCTCATGACCCCAATGACTTTGAAGTTGGGAAACGTCACAATTTGCCACAAATCAATGTAATGAATGATGATGGTTCAATGAATGAATTGGCTGGCAAGTATGAATCGATGGATCGTTTTGAAGCTCGTAAAGCCGTGGTAAAAGATCTAGAAGCTGAAGGTCGAATGATTAAAATTGAAAAAGTGGTTCACAGTGTTGGTCACTCAGAACGTACAGGAGTTGTAGTAGAACCAAGGTTATCTACGCAATGGTTTGTAAATATGGCACCACTAGCTAAAGAAGCAATCGAAAGCCAAGGAACAGAAGAGAAAGTTAATTTTGTGCCAGAGCGTTTCGAAAATACCTATATGCGTTGGATGGAAAATGTTCACGATTGGGTAATCTCACGCCAATTGTGGTGGGGTCACCGTATTCCTGCTTGGTACCATAAAACAAGTGGTGAGTTGTATGTAGGAATGGAAGCACCTGAAGATAATGAAAACTGGGTACAAGATCCAGATGTTTTGGATACGTGGTTTAGTTCAGCTTTATGGCCGTTTTCTACAATGGGCTGGCCTGATGAAGATTCTGAAGATTTTAAACGTTATTTCCCTACCAATACTTTGGTAACAGGATACGACATTATTTTCTTCTGGGTTAGCCGCATGATGTTCCAAAGTTTAGAATTTACTGGAAAACGACCATTCAATAACGTTTTGATTCATGGTCTTATCCGTGATACAGATGGCCGCAAAATGAGTAAGTCACTAGGCAATGGAATCGATCCTATGGATGTTATTGAAAAGTATGGAGCGGATGCACTACGTTGGTTCTTGTCTAACGGTTCTGCTCCAGGGCAAGATGTTCGTTTTAGTTATGACAAAATGGATGCTGCATGGAACTTTATCAATAAGATATGGAATGCTAGCCGCTTTACATTGATGAATATGGAAAACTTTACTGTTGATCAAATTGATTTGACAGGTGAAAAAACGGTTGCTGACCGTTGGATCTTAACCAAATTAAATGAAACAGTTGAAAAAGTAACCGACTTATTCGAGCGTTTTGAATTTGGTGAAGCGGGTCGCCACTTGTATCACTTTATTTGGGATGATTTTTGTGACTGGTACATCGAAATGAGTAAGGAAGTATTATTTGGAGAAGATGAAAAAGCGAAACAAACGACTAGAAGTATTTTAGCTTATGTATTGGATCAAACGTTACGTCTATTGCATCCTATCATGCCTTTTGTTACAGAAGAAATATGGGAAAACATTCCTCACGAAGGGGAATCGTTAGTTGTAGCAGAATACCCAGTTGTTCATCCAGAACTTTCTGATGAAGCAGCAACCAAAGGGATGGATGTATTGATGGAATTGATTCGTTCGGTTCGTAATATTCGTTCTGAGGTAAATACACCGTTATCTAAAAAAATTGAGTTATTGATCAAAACAAACGATCAAACAATCGAACAATTCTTGAAGGATAATACTTCTTATATTGAACGCTTCTGTAACCCCGAAAGGTTGACAATCTCAAGTGATGTAGAAGCTCCTGAAACAGCTATGTCAGCTGTAATCACAGGTGCTGAGATTTACTTGCCACTAGCTGGATTGATCAATTTAGAAGAAGAAATCGCTCGTTTAGAAAAAGAATTAGATAAATGGAGCAAAGAAGTGAAACGTGTAGAAGGAAAATTAGCGAATAAAAAATTCGTAGAAAATGCTCCTGATACAGTAGTTGAAGCTGAAAAAGCAAAACAAGGCGATTACCTTGAAAAACATGCTGCAGTAAATGAACGCATAAAAGTATTGAAAAATCAGCTTTAATCAGTAACCTATTGTAAATAAAACGAGTAAAAACTAGGATCTCTCTTAGCTTTTTACTCGTTTTATTGTTCTATTGAGAAAGAACTATAGTAAGGGATGGAATAAATAGCGATATTTTAATGGTTGAAATGAACAGGGTAGTTTATAATTAACTAGGTATGGAATATAAATAAGTGGAGGTAAGTCATGTTCACTACGTATGAAGAAGCATTGAACTGGATTCATGCAACAAGGACTTTTGGTGAAAAACCAGGATTAAAACGAATGGAATGGATGTTAAGTCAAGTAAATCATCCAGAAAGAAAATTTAAATCGATCCATATAGCAGGTACAAATGGCAAAGGCTCCACGCTGGCTTTCTTAAGGAACATGTTAGAAGCGAATGGACAAATAGTTGGGACGTTTACCTCACCATATATCGAAATGTTTAACGAACGTGTGAGCGTCAATGGAGATCCATTATCAGACGATGAAATTTTACGTTTAGCAAATACTGTTTATCCTCTTACAGAAGAACTAAAGAAGACGGATCTAGGTGGACCGAGTGAATTTGAAATTATTACAATGATGATGCTGGTTTATTTTGGTGAAGGACATGCAGATGTAGTACTAATTGAAGTGGGGATAGGCGGGTTGTATGATTCGACAAATGTTATTAACCCAGTAGTCTCAGTTATTACGACAATAGGAATGGATCACATGAATTTACTTGGAGAGACATTGTCTGAGATTGCTTTGAATAAGGCAGGTATTATTAAGACAGCTATTCCCGTTGTAACCGGAAAAATTGGCAAAGAAGCTTTAGAAGTAATCGAACAAAAAGCCGCTGATCAAGATAGCCTTATAATAAAATATAATAAAGATTTTTTTGTTACAAAATGGCAGACCCTTCCTACTTGGGGGGAACAATTTGTATTTGAAGATGATTTTATGCGACTTAGTCCCATCCAAATAGAAATGTTGGGACGGCATCAAGTAGAAAATGCAGCAGTAGCAATTGAAACGTTAAGAGTTTACAGTCATGAAACAGGTTTAGCCGTGAATCATGAAAAAATACGGAGTGGTCTGAAAAATACTTTTTGGCCTGGAAGAATGGAAAAAATAAACGATCAACCGTTGCTTGTTTTAGATGGCGCACACAACGAACACGCAATAAAGACATTAGTTGAAACGATTAAAAAAAACTTTGCTCAACAAGAAGTTTCTATCATTATGGCAGCTATGCGGGATAAAGACATTCAAGGGATGGTAGATCAAGTGCAATCTATACCGAATTGCCGTTTGATTCTGACGAGTTTCAACTATCCTAGAGCTGCTGGAATCGATGACTTAAACAAACTGATGCTAAAAAACGGGACAGTAGCCGAACATTGGCAAGAAGCATTGGTAGAGTCTCTTAATGAAATGGATGAAAATGGAGTAGTGATTGTAACAGGATCTTTGTATTTTATTTCTGAAGTGAGAGAATACGTTAAAGCAGCAAATAAGGAATGAAAATTTAGGGGGAAAAATCATGACTAGAATTGAAGCAGTTATTTTTGATATGGATGGCCTGATGTTTGATACAGAAGTGCTTTATTATGAAGCGAATCGAACGATTGCCAAAAAAATCAATTTGGCATATACGTGGGAGTTTCACGAAAAATACATTGGGATTTCCGATGAAGAATTCCACAAAGAACTTTATTTGACATTTGAAACAGAAGCGGCTGAGACGCTTATCAACGAAGGCGGGCAGGCTTTACTAGAACATGTAGAAGTTAACGGATTGCGTAAGAAAAAAGGGTTGATTGAATTACTGGATTATTTAGAAAGTGAAAATATAAAGAAGATAGTTGCTTCCAGTAGTATCAAATCACTTGTTTCACTATTTTTAGAAAAAGAACAACTCACTCCATATTTTGATGCCATTATTGGTGGAGATGAAGTAACACGAGCAAAACCAAGTCCGGAAATTTATGAAAAAGCATGGTTAAAAGCACAGGTTCCAAAAGAACATACACTTGTTTTAGAGGATTCGCTTAATGGGATTCGAGCAAGTTATGATGCTAACATTCCAGTTATTATGATACCGGATCTAATACTGCCAACGAGTGAAGCGAAAGAAAAAACACTTACGATTCTAGATGATTTAAATCAAGTGAAAACTTTTATTGAACAGCAAAATCAATAGGAAAATAAAAAAATTGACTCCTTCTTTTTCGCGGATAGTACTAATGTGAAAAAGGAGGGTTTTTATGACGATAAAAAGTATGAACTTAATAAAAGAAGTTCCCATTCAATCAAGACCTAGAGAAAGACTAGAGCAATATGGTGAGAAAGCTCTTGCCAACCATGAATTGCTTGCTATCTTGCTTAGAACAGGAACAAAAGGAACAAATGTTGTCACATTAGCTTTATCTATGCTCAACCAATTTGAAGATCTCTATTATTTAAAGACAGCCTCTTGCCAAGAACTCATGACAGTTGCTGGGATTGGGAGAATTAAAGCAATTGAACTAAAAGCAGCAATTGAATTAGGTACTCGTATTTCGCAAGCCTCTCAAATTAAAATTGGTCAAATTACTTCCAGTACGAAAGCAGGAGAAATGTTGCTGCTAGAAATGCGTGGACTGCAACAAGAGCACTTAGTCGTTCTTTACTTAAATACCAAAAATGAAATTATTAAAAAAGAGACTATTTTTATTGGAGGGCTGAATTCCAGTATCGCTCATCCTCGTGAGATTTTTAAAGGAGCAGTCAGGTATTCAGCTGCTCGCATGATCGTCGGCCACAATCACCCATCTGGTAACCCGGAACCTTCTGAAGCAGATATCCAATTTACGCGAAGGATGTCAGAATGCGGAGAATTAATGGGAATCGATTTGCTGGATCACATTATTATAGGAGAACATGAATTTATTAGTTTAAAAGAAATAGGGGTTTGTTAAAAGAAGTGTTTATAAAGGTTGCTTATTTAAAATGACCATGCTATACTAAGGTAGAGTTTTTGTTAGGTAGAAAATAGAATTGTTTCAGAACATTCCAATTCGCACCGCAAGCAAGAATATCACTATATGTGCTTAAGGGCACGAGGAGGAATTTCATTATGGAACAAGGTACAGTAAAATGGTTTAACGCAGAAAAAGGTTTTGGATTTATCGAACGTGAAGGAGCAGACGATGTATTCGTACATTTCTCAGCTATCCAAAGCGAAGGATTCAAATCTTTAGAAGAAGGACAAGCAGTAACTTTCGACGTTGAAGAAGGAAACCGTGGACCTCAAGCAGCAAACGTAAACAAAGCTTAATTTAAAATTAAAATTGTTTAAGGAGTTAGTCTTAGGACTAACTCCTTTTTTGTATAAAAATACTAGCGTTTCTCTTGAATTTCTAATAAATGAATGCTACAATTACTGTAATGTTTTTGTTAGGTAACACTTAGAATTGTTTTAATACAGTCTGATTCGTACCGTTAGCAAGAATATCAATATATGTGCTATAAGGCACGAGGAGGAATTTCATTATGGAACAAGGTACAGTAAAATGGTTTAACGCAGAAAAAGGTTTTGGATTTATCGAACGTGAAGGAGCAGATGATGTATTCGTACATTTCTCAGCTATCCAAGGCGAAGGATTTAAATCTTTAGAAGAAGGACAAGCAGTAACTTTCGACGTTGAAGAAGGAAACCGTGGACCTCAAGCAGCAAACGTAAACAAAGCGTAAGCATAAAATTTAAAATTTTAAGAGCCTAGTGATTTTTCACTAGGCTCTTTTTTTTATGGAATAAAACCTCTAAGTACAAGGATGTGTTTCTAAAAAGAACAGTAGTCGTTTTTCAAAGGACTATTTCATTTTGTTTACTTATATATGGAATTGCTTAAATTTGTGTTAAAATATAAAAAATACTGATGTCATAAGTGGAAAAATACAGTATGATGGTTTCGGTTAGAGCATTCTATTCTGTTTTTTGCTATACTGTTTAAGTGTCTACCTTTCAGTATTAAATAAAAGAGGTACAATTGCAATCAATCTGAAAATGAAAAGAACTATAAATATTAAAGATCAGGTAGACTTGAGAGGATGAAATTATTTGTTTAGATTTGGAAATAAAGATATAGGAATTGATTTAGGTACTGCAAACACAAATGTATTTGTAGCTGGAAAAGGGATTGTCTTAAGAGAACCTTCAGTAGTTGCAAAAGATACTGTAACAGGAGAAATTGTTGCAGTTGGAGAAGATGCAAGAAATATGATTGGGAGAACACCAGGCACAATTATTGCTATTCGTCCTATGAAGAATGGTGTAATCGCGGATTACGATACGACAGCAGCTATGATGAAGTATTACATCGAAAAAGCAATTGGAAAATCAACATCTAAACCATTTGTCATGATTTGTGTGCCAAGTGGGGTAACAGAAGTTGAGAAAAGAGCCGTTGTTGATGCTACCAGAATGGCAGGAGCAAAAGATGCTTTCATTATTGAAGAACCATTTGCAGCAGCAATCGGAGCCGGTTTGCCCGTAATGGATCCTACAGGAAGTATGGTAGTGGATATTGGTGGAGGAACCACAGATGTAGCTACAATCGCATTAGGCGGAATCGTTAGCAGCCGTTCTATTCGCTTGGCTGGAGATCGCATGGATGATGTTATTATTCACTATGTACGCAAAAAATTCAATTTGCTTATTGGTGAACGTACAGCTGAACAAATCAAAATTCAAATTGGTTGTGCTTCTGTTGAAAAAGCATCAGAATACGGTGTTATGGACATTAGAGGCCGTGATTTGTTAACAGGACTGCCACAAACGATTGAAATTTCAGCTGTTGATATTGCTGAAGCTATTCAAGAAGTCGTTGAAGGCATCATTGTTGCTGTTAGAGAAACGCTTGAAGAAACATCTCCTGAAATTTCAGCGGATGTCATTGATCATGGAATTGTTTTAACTGGTGGTGGAGCCTTATTGAAAAATATTGGTGATGTTATTGCAGAAGAAACAGATGTTCCAGTTTTTGTGGCAAATGAACCACTTGATTGTGTTGCACTTGGTACAGGAGAGTCACTAAAACACATTGATATCTATAAAAAAAGAGCAAATAGATAAGCAAGCCTAAATAAGGTTGAAAAGGTGCGGGAAGTTTATTTTCTTCCCGCATATTTTCATGTAAAAAAGAAACAAGTTAGGCAAGTTATTTAGTTTAACTTATGTTAAAATAAAGAAAGCCTGTAAAATTAATGAGGTGATGTTTTGAATCAGTTCTTTTCAAATAAAAAACTAATCATTTTGTTAGTAAGTATGATTGTCTCTTTAGGTCTGATAGCCTTTTCAATTACAGGAAGTGGAAATATACCTATCCTGCAACAACTTACTAATGATATTACTGCAGTTGTTTCTCGTGTAGTAGCAAAACCGACGAATGCAGTTGTTGATTTTTTAGAATCAGTAGACCGTCTGAAAAATACGTTTGAAGAAAATCAATTATTGAAATCAAAAATAGATAAACTGTACGAAACAGAAGTAGAAATTGCAGATTTAAAACAAAATAACGAAAAGCTTAAAGAGCAGTTGGATTTAACAGCTACTTTATCTGATTATGAATCAATCAATGGAGCAGTAATTAGTCGAAATCCTGATAGTTGGGTTGATCAAATCGTTGTAGATAAAGGAAGCCAAAATGGTATTGAATTAGATATGTCTGTTATGTCAGGAAATGGTCTGATTGGACGTGTTGTAGAAGTTAATCCTACTAGTTCAAAAGTTCAATTAGTAACAACTCTAGATCAAAATAATAATCGAGTTGCAGCATCTGTTAGTACAGATGAGGGAGTTGTGCATGGGATTGTTAATGGATATGATCCTGAAACCAATCGATTGGTTATGAAACAAATTACGACGGATGCCGAATTAAAAGAAGGTGATCAAGTGATGACCTCTGGTTTAGGTGGGATATCGCCTAGTGCGTTACTGATTGGAACGATTGAAGAGGTTAAATTAGATTCTTTTGGATTGTCACAAGAAGCCTACATTATTCCAGCATCAGATACGAATGATATTCGTTATGTAACCTTTATTAAACGATCCGCTGAAAGTGGTGAGTAAATGGTAGCGAATTGGAAAACAACTACATTAATCCCGCTAGTGATTACTTTTTGCTTTTTACTAGATGGACTATTGACTGCTATTTTTTCAGCGCAATTTCTTGAAGGTACAAAAACTATGACTCCAAGGCTGATCGTATTAGTGCTTATCTTAATGTCTTTTTATATTCCGAGAAGTAGAATGTTGGTTTATGGAGTTATTTTTGGTTTGATTTATGATAGTTATTATGTGGGAATCCTAGGAGTATACGTTCTTCTATTTCCTTTAATCATCTACTTAACAGAAAAACTAAAAAAAATTCTCAATCCTAATCCTATTGTTATTGGTATGATGGTTATTATCAATCTAAGTTTAATAGAAACTTATCTTTATCTGTTTTATCAAGTGCTAGGGTACACAACTATTAATTGGGCAACGTTTTTGGCCAACCGTTTAGGGCCGACATTGCTCTTGAATTTAGTCTTGTTTATTATTGTGTTTTATCCGTTAAAAAGGATAATTGAACGTATTCAAGGAGAGTAAATGACAGTAAGTATCGACATTTTGGCTGAGGGAGTTGTTAAAGTGAAACAAAGTGTGACGTTAAAAGGAACTAAAGGCAGCTTTGTGTTAAGCTTGGATGAAGCAGCTTCTTTTGTATCCATCATGAAAGAATTAAATGAATTACTTGAACATTTGCATGGTGAACAAAAAAGGTCGAAAGAAGTTCAAAAAGATATTTATTTGGAGATAAAAACAGGAAACCGTCTATTATCTCAAGAACAACAAGAACTAGTGATTGAAGAAATTGAATCAAAAAGTACGTTTTTAATTAAAAAAATCACGTCTAATGTTGTGACTTATGAAAAAGCGATTGAATGGCAAGAGGCAGTAAGCCTTCAAATGGAAGTTCAAACGGTTAGAAGTGGGCAGGTTTTAACGGCACCAGGCAACCTCCTTTTTGTAGGTAAGGTCCATCCTGGGGGCATGCTTCGAGCTAATGGAAGCATCTTTATCATTGGAGAATTGATGGGAATCGCACATGCTGGATTTGAAGGAGATACAAATGCAGTAATTGTGGCGGATTTTCATACGGATGCTCAAGTTAGAATTGCAGACAGCATACAGATCATAGAGAAGAAAAACAATCATCAAGACAGCATTAGAAAAAATGAATTTGCCTATATCAATGATCTACATATTTTAGATTTTAATTCATTGGAACAATTAAGGAAAATGCGTCCAAATTTAGGTAAAGTGATCGGAGGATTAAACGAATGGGTATAGCAATCGTTATTACATCTGGAAAAGGCGGTGTAGGAAAAACAACTTCCACTGCAAATTTAGGTACCGCTCTTGCTCTTCAAGGGAAGAGAGTCTGTTTGATAGATATGGATATTGGTCTAAGAAATTTAGATGTTATTCTTGGTTTAGAAAATCGCATTATTTATGATATTGTTGATGTGGTAGAAGGCCGCACGAAATTGCATCAAGCGATTATAAAAGATAAACGGTTTAACGATAATTTGTATTTGCTTCCTGCAGCTCAAAATGCAGATAAAAATGACGTAAACGGCGAACAAATGATTGAAATCGTTTCTGAATTAAAAAAAGAATACGACTATATTTTAATTGATTGCCCAGCTGGAATTGAACAAGGTTTCCAAAATTCGATTGCAGCAGCAGATCAAGCGATCCTAGTGACAACCCCTGAGATCTCGGCTATTCGTGATGCAGATCGGATTATTGGACTCTTAGAGCAAACGGAACTTGAACCGCCTCGTTTAATCATAAATCGTATTCGTAAACGGATGATGCAAGATGGAGAAGTAATGGACATCGACGAAATCACTAGACATTTATCCATTGACTTATTAGGGATCGTTTTTGATGATGATGATGTTGTTCGCTCTTCTAATAAGGGAGATCCTATTGTTTTAAATCCAAAAAATCCTGCTTCTCAAGGATATCGAAATATTGCTCGTCGAATTTTAGGGGAAACAGTTCCTTTGATGACGTTGACAAAAGAAAAACCGACTTTATGGCAGAAAATATTTGGCAAGCGGAATTAAATGTGCTATAGTATTAAAAAATGATTAAAAGCTTCGAAGAGAAAAAGTAAGTTTAGGAACTTTTTAGAGAGATTGCGGTGGTGAGAGCAATTAAGGAACTATACTGAAAACACATCTCTGAGCTGACAGTTGAACGTAGATTTTGCTACAAGTAAATTGATTCGGGAGTACCCGTTATAGTACTAGTGTTTAGTAGTTTTGAACACGATGAGGCAGCTTTCTGTGAAGGAGTTGCGAATAAAGGTGGAACCACGATAAGTGATATCAATCGTCCTTTGATTTTCTGATAATAGAAAATCAAAGGGCTTTTTTTGTTTTTAAGAACTGCAGCTTAAAAACAAATAAAATAAAATTAAAAGGGGCGTTATACATGAAAAAGACACTAGCAACAATGATTTTAGGATTAGGATTTACAGTACTGGTAGCCGGATGTAGTACAAATGAAGCGAGAACAGATTCATACGATCAAATAATTGAAGAAGGCAAACTTATAGTAGGGTTGGATGACACATTTGCTCCAATGGGGTTTCGTGATAGTAACGGAGAGATCGTAGGTTTTGATATAGATTTAGCAAATGAAGTTGGCGAAAGATTAGACTTAGATGTCGAATTTCAACCTATAGACTGGGCTTTAAAAGAAACAGAATTGACTAATGGAAATATTGATTTGATATGGAATGGCTATACGATTACGGATGAAAGAAAAAAACAAGTTGATTTTAGTTCACCATATTTAGAAAACAGTCAAATTATTATTGTGTTGGAAGACAGTGAGATTCAAACAAAAGAAGATTTAAGCGGAAAAGTAGTCGCTGCGCAACAATCTTCAAGTGCAGTGGATGCCATCAATGCTGATGAATCAAATATCATTGAAGAATTTGCGAACGAAGAAGTCGTCTTATATCCTTCTAATAATGATGTCTTTAATGATTTAGCTTCAGAAAGAAGTGACGCGATTGTCGTGGATGAAACACTCGGTCGCTACTATATGAACCAAAATGAAGACATTAGTTACCGTGTGTTAGAAGATAATTTTGGAGAAGAAGAATATGCTGTTGGTATGCGTAAAGAAGATGACAAGCTAACAGAAGCGATCAATCAAGCTCTAGAAGAAATGAAAGCAGATGGAACCTATGATAAGATTTATGCTAAATGGTTCGCAGAGTAAAAATATAGGAAGCATGTTCTTTTGAAAGATATGTAAAGTACTGTATAGTCTAGGGGGCAAAGAGATGAAGAGAATAAGCATGGTGATTAGTTTATGGATGTTCTCACTGCTGTTAGTAGCTTGTGGGAATACAGCTGATACAAAGACTGAAGAAGCTGAGGTGTTCTTAGGTGAACCTGGGGACACTTTGGTAGTAGGGTTGGATGATACGTTTGTACCAATGGGTTTTCGCGATAGTGAGGGGAACCTAGTGGGGCTAGACGTTGATTTAGCAACAGAAGTAGCGAAGCGACTTGATTTGAACATTGAATTTCAACCTATTGACTGGGCAATGAAAGAAACCGAGTTAACCTCTGGTAATATTGATGTGATTTGGAATGGCTATTCTATTACAGAAGAACGTAAAGAAAAAGTTGATTTCAGTATTCCTTACACTGATGGAGGACAAATATTTGTGGTTTTGGCAGACAGCCCCATAAAAACATGGGATGATCTAAAAGAAAAAACAGTAGCTGCACAACAATCTTCTAGTACAGTTGATTTATTAGCAAGTCATGAAAGTGGAATTATGGATACATTTGCAAATGGAGAAATTATTCAGTATCCGTCTTACAATGATGTCTTTAATGATTTAGACAGTAAAAGAAGCGAAGCCATCGCAGTCAGCGAAATATACGCTCGATATACAATGAAGCAAAAAGGTCTTGGGAAATACCGTATTTTAGATGAAAGTTTTGCCGAGGAAGAAACTGCAGTAGGTGTAAGAAAGACAGACACTGAGTTTTTAGAAAAGTTGAATACTACCTTAACTGACATGGAGAAAGACGGAACACTGGGTGAAATTAAAAATAAATGGATCAAAGAATAAATTAAATAAGAAAAGAGTGAATAAATAATGGATTTGATTGCTGAGATAACACCTAATTTGTTAGATGGATTAAAAACGACTTTATTACTATTTTTAATTATCGTTATTGCAACGATTCCATTAGGATTTTTGATTGCTTGTATAAGAGTTTATGCTCCAAAATGGATATCTTGGATTATACAAGTTTATATTTATATTATGAGAGGAACCCCCTTATTGTTACAATTGATGGTTGTGTTTTTCGGATTGCCTCTTGTGGGAATAACCTTTGATCGTTTTTCAGCGGCCGTGTTCACCTTCATAATCAACTATGCAGCATATTATGCAGAAATATTCCGTGGTGGTATCTTATCTATTCCAAAAGGACAATTTGAAGCCATCAGAGTATTGGGTATTGGAAAAATAAATGGATTTAGAAAAATTATTATTCCGCAAGTTATGCGTGTAGTACTGCCTTCAGTAGGAAATGAAGTGATTGCATTAGTCAAAGATACCTCTCTTATCTATATTTTAGGAATCGGCGAATTATTACGAGCAGGGCAAATTGCAGCTAATACGTATGCTTCATTAATTCCTTATGCAGCAGTTGGAGCAATCTATTTAGTAGTAACAGGATTAGTAACGCTGCTATTAAATGCTATTGAGAAGAAGTCAAATTACTAAAGGAGATGGTTGGAAATGGGATTGAAAGCAACAAACCTAACGAAGCAGTTCAATGGAATAGATGTTTTAAGAAACTTTGATTTCACCATTGAAGCTGGAGAAATTGTGACGCTTGTTGGTAAATCAGGTACAGGAAAAACAACATTAATGAGAGTACTTAATCAACTTGAAAAAGCTGATAATGGAACGGTAGCAATCGATGAGCATTATTTGTGTCGTGAAACTCCGGAAGGTAAAACAGAATACGTGTCAAAAAAAGAACGAATGACTTACAACAACCAAATAGGTATGGTATTTCAAGATTATCAATTATTTCCGAACTTAACGGTCATGAAAAATTGTATTGAAGCACCGCTAGATCAGAAGTTGATGACAAAAGAGCAAGCAGTCGAAAAAGCCGAGCAACTTTTGACACAAATGGGGATTTTAGATAAAAAGGATGTTTATCCAAGTACATTATCAGGTGGACAACAACAACGTGCAGCCATTGCTCGGTCTATGATGCTCAATCCTAAAATTCTTTGTTTTGATGAACCAACTTCTGCCCTAGATCGAGATTCTTCAAACGAAGTCGGCAAGATGATTCAATCGATAGCTTTATCCGGTACAGGAATCCTAATCGTCACTCATGATATTGAGTTTGCTGAACTGTTTGGGACAAGAGTAGTGTCTTCAGATGAATTTTTAAAATAAAAAAGGAAAGTTAAAGCACAGTTGTTTTAGTATTTTCTTGTTTAGACAAGTATTTATTGACGCAGGCAATACAATTTGGTATGATGTTAATGTTGTAAATGTGTAGCACCACAACTACAACCGCACTGGAATGAGTTTAAGTCCATAACGGCACTCATGATGGCGAGTCTAAGTCTAATAAGGAGGTGCGAAAGAATGTACGCAATTATCAAAACAGGTGGAAAACAAATTAAAGTTGAGGTTGGCCAAGAAATCTACATTGAAAAATTGAATGTTGAAGCTGGTGAAACTGTAGTCTTTGAAGAAGTTGTCTTAATTGGTGGAGAAGAAACAAAAGTTGGAGCTCCAACTATTGTAGGAGCTACTGTTGAAGGTACTGTTGAAAAACATGGTCTTCAAAAGAAAGTTACGACTTTTATCTACAAACCTAAAAAACATAGTCACCGTAAACAAGGTCATCGTCAACCATATACAAAAGTTATTATCAACGCAATCAACGCATAAGAAAGTGGTGTTCCAATATGATTCAAGCATTCTTTAAACGTAATAACAAAGAAGACATCGTTTCCTTTGAAGTTACAGGACATGCAGAGTCTGGACCCTACGGCAGCGATATCGTGTGTGCAGCTGTTTCAGCATTAGTTATAGGAACAACAAATAGCATTTCTGCTTTATCAGGCGTTTCTCCATTAGTAGAAACAAATGAAGAGGTAGAAGGCGGCTATTTATATGTTGAACTTCTAAGCGAATTAACTGAAGAACAGTCGAAAATTTCACAAATTCTTCTCGAGAGTCTACTTCTTTCCTTAACGGGAATTGTTGAAGAGTATCCAGAATATGTCAAACTTGCACAGTAAAAAAATTATAATAGGAGGTGCAACTCATATGTTAAAAATGAATTTACAATTCTTCGCCCATAAAAAAGGTGGCGGTTCTACAACTAACGGACGCGACTCAAACTCTAAACGTTTAGGCGCTAAACGTGCAGATGGACAAGCTGTTTCAGGTGGTTCAATTTTATACCGTCAACGCGGAACTAAAATTTATCCAGGTGTTAACGTTGGAATCGGTGGAGACGATACTTTGTTTGCTAAATGTGACGGAGTTGTTCGTTTCGAACGCAAAGGCCGCGACAAAAAACAAGTTTCTGTTTATCCAGTAGCTCAATAATTTAAAACAAAAAAAGCTCTTCTACTCTTAGAAGAGCTTTTTTTACTGCCATGGTAACACATGCTTTCTTAAATTAACTAAGGTTAAGGAAGTATGTGTACTTTTGAAAATAAGTTAAGCTCATACTTGAAACCTTACAATATATTCGTTAAAATGGAAAAGTAGTGCTTTTTTATAGATGACTCATTTCATTTCTTACATGACTGGTACAATGGTACTGTAAGAAAAATAGAAAGAGGTTGAAGTTATTGTCTCAAAAAGAAATCGAACAGTTATTTAATAAATTGGATAGTTCTGTCCAACTCTTGCAAAAGGAATTAGATATTTCTTATTTAGAGGCTCTTTCAGAAACGGGAGAGAATATTTTAGCTAATAGAATTCCTCATCAAGTTGATGGTCTTCCTTCAGATGAAACGGTTGGAAAATTGATGAAACTTTACAAAGAGGTTTCAATAGACAGTATGGAACCAGAAGATATTCGAAAAGCCATTCAATTAGCTCTTTTGAAAGCTTCAAAAACAGATGCTTTACAACCAAATCATCAAATGACACCAGATGCTATTGGCTTTATCTTAAACTATTTAATTGAAAAGTTAATTAGTGGAAAAGAGCAGGCAATACGTTTGCTTGATCCTGCTGTAGGGATGGGAAATCTATTATCAACTGTTTATAATGGATTAGTTTCAAAGGATATTTTGGTAGAGGCAGAAGGAATCGATAATGATGATTTGCTTCTAACTCTTGCATCAGTCAATACAACCCTGCAAAGGCAAAACGTCACCTTGACACATCAAGACGCGCTGCAAGATCTTTTAATGGATCCTGTGGACGTTGTAGTGAGCGACTTACCGGTCGGCTACTACCCTTTGGATGAAAAAGCCAGTAAATACAAAACGGCAGCAAAAGAAGGTCACTCTTATGCGCATCATCTATTTATTGAACAAAGCTTGCATTACCTAAAAGATGGTGGATTTGGACTATTTTTAGTTCCAGCTCAATTATTTGAAACGGATGAGGCCCCAGGATTACTGAAAATGATTCAAGAAGAAGCGTTCTTACAAGGAATGTTAAATCTGCCGAATGAGTTATTTAAAACCAAAAACTCACGGAAATCAATTCTTTTGATCCAAAAGAAGGGGAGCAATGCCAAACAAGCTAAACAAGTTTTGTTAGCACAAATTCCAGATTTTAAAAATCAAAAAGCCATGCTTCAATTTATGCAAGAAGTGGATAGCTGGAAAAAAGAAAATATTTAAAAAATTTGAATTAGGAGATGGAAAAAATATGACAAAAACAATTGCAATTAACGCAGGTAGTTCAAGTTTAAAATTTACCTTATATGAAATGCCAGCTGAGACAGAAATCGCTTCAGGAATTATCGAAAGAATTGGTTTGAATAATTCAATTTTCACTACAAAATATGCTGGTGAAAAATACAAAGTGGTTGAAGATATAAGTAATCATGAAATCGCTATTCAAATGGTATTAGATAAATTAATTGAACTAAAAGTTATTGCAAACTACGAAGAAATTACTGGTGTAGGTCACCGTGTAGTAGCTGGTGGAGAAATATTTAAAGATTCAGCATTAATTACGGATGAAGTATTAGCGCAAATTGAAGGACTGGCTGAATTTGCTCCTTTACACAACCCAGCAAATGCTACAGGAATCAAAGCATTCAAGAAGTTATTACCAGAAATTACTAGTGTAGCTGTATTTGACACATCTTTCCATACTACAATGCCTAAAGAAAACTATTTATACAGTCTTCCAATGGAATACTATACAGACTTTGCAGCGCGTAAATATGGTGCTCATGGTACTTCACATAAATATGTTTCTGAACGCGCAGCAGAAATGTTAGGCAAACCACTTGAAGAAACAAAAATTATTACGTGTCATTTAGGTAACGGCGGATCTATCACAGCTGTAAAAGGCGGAAAATCAATTGATACTTCAATGGGATTCACTCCTTTAGCGGGTATTACAATGGGTACACGTACTGGTGATATCGATGCATCTTTATTACCATTCCTAATGAATAAATTAAATATTACGGATATCAATGACATGATTTATATTTTAAATAATAAATCTGGTTTACTAGGCCTTTCACATGTTTCAAGCGACATGCGTGATGTTGAAGATGAAGCAGAAAAAGGAAATGAAGATGCTCAAACAGCGTTAGATATTTTCTATAACCGTGTTCAAAAATACATTGGTCAATATTTTGCAATCTTAAATGGTGCGGATGCAATTGTCTTCACTGCTGGGATTGGCGAAAATTCTCCTGAAACACGTCAAATTATTATTGATGGCATGAACTGGTTTGGCGCTGAAATTGATGCTGAAGCAAACAATGTCCGTGGAAAAGAACGCATTATCTCTACTCCAGAATCAAAAGTTAAAGTACTATTGATTCCTACAGATGAAGAAATCATGATTGCTCGTGATGTTGAAAGATTACGTGCTTAAATATTAATACAAAAAAAACAACCAAATTAATTATTTGGTTGTTTTTTTGTATTATTTTAGGTAAACGTTAATTTTTTTTATTCTCTAAATCGGTACGAACAATCAGCACGTCACAATTCGCATGACGGATAACATATTCTGAAACGGAGCCTATAAAGATACGTTCTACAGCGTTTAATCCTGTTGCGCCTAATAGAATAAGATCAATTTTTTGATCTTCAGGAATTTGTTTTGCAATCAAAACTTTTGGAGATCCGTATTCAATAGAGTAAGTGATGTCTTGAACACGGTGGTTTTTTGCATAACGTACATATTCTTCTAATGTATTCTTGGCTTGTTCACTTGCTTTATCAGCCATGGCTCCATCAAAAGTAGAAATACTTTGAAATGCTCGGGTGTCAATAACATGTGCAAGAACTAACGTAGCAGAATTTCGTACAGCAACTTGTACAGCTTTCTTAAAAGCAATTTCAGCTTCTGCTGAACCGTCCACAGCCACTAAGATTCGATTATATTGTTGTAACATATAAAACCACTCCATTCCTCATGATAAACGATATACAATATTCCTTCTTAGGCTCATTGTACCTTAAATGTATCCATTTTCATAGAAATAAGAAATAGGAGTTCTTTTAAAATGGTTAATGAAAACTCATATCCGCTTATTTAAGCTCATAATAAAAAAAAGCATACTAATCATAACAAAGAGTAAAACGGCAAAAGCCAGCCAAACGGGATGAAAAAAAACAAGTAGAAGAGAGCTAAGTCCACCAATAAAAAAGAGAACACCATAGAATTTAAAAAAAGGTGCTGTTTCTGAGGGGCTAGTTTTATCCGTACGAGTTAATAGAATAGAGGCTTTTCCAGTGTAAAAAAAGAATGCTGCATAAAGAAGTAACGCTGAAAAAATAAAAAACAATATCGGTAATAGCATGATAAGACCTTCTTTCAATAGGTAATTACAAAATAAGAATAACATAATAAATTAAATTAAGGGTAAATTTACTTCAGTAACAAAGAAAAAAGCCATTCAATTAAGAATGACTTTAAAAGTTTTAAACTTTAAATGAGAAATCCGATGATGCCGTTGATATGCTCAGTTAGTATTGAACCCGCAAGAAGCAGGTGGGCTCCGCCGTCAACCTTCTAACTACCAAGTGAAAAGGCTTGTTATCCGATTGAATCAGGTTGGATCCCAAGGTAATATTAATTGTTCGGTCAACACATGTTGAGCAAGACGAGCATCTCAGAAATCTTATCCTTATAGTAGCATAAGCATGTGGTATTGTCAATTATTTACCTGTGCACATGCTGTTGAAAGATTGCTTTAACAGCAAAGAAAGCGGTTAATGTACGTTCTTGTTTCCTTTTTTTAAATTGATTGAATCATACTGCTTTGCCAAAGTATCTTCATATTTTCCTGTGTGATTTGGTGTATAGTAAGAAGCATTTTTTAGTTTGTCAGGTAAGTATTGCTGATTTACCCAAGCGCCAGGATAACTATGCGGATAGAGATAATCTACACCGCGACCAAGTTCTTTTGCTCCACTATAATGGGAATCTTTTAAATGATCAGGTACATCTCCACTTTTTCCAGCCCTTACATCTTGGAGGGCTGCATCAATCGCTGCGTAAGACGAATTTGATTTTGGAGAGAGACATAAATCAACTACTACATTAGCTAAAGGTATTCGAGCTTCCGGAAAGCCCAATTTTTCAGATGCTTGAATAGCGGTAACAGTCCTAGAAGCTGCAGAAGGGTTAGCTAATCCGATATCTTCATAAGCAATAACCATTAACCGCCTTGAGATAATAGGTAAATCGCCAGCTTCAATCAGTCTAGCAAGATAATGTAAAGCAGCATTTACATCGCTTCCACGAATGGATTTTTGTAAAGCTGAGATGACATCATAATGAGCATCGCCATCTTTATCATGTGTTAAAGCTTTTCTTTGAACACACTCTTCAGCAATCTCTAAAGTAATATTGATCATTCCTTGTTCATCTGGAGCTGTTGATTTAATAGCGAGCTCTAAACCATTCAAAGAACTTCTTAAATCTCCGCTTGTGGCTCTAGAAAAGTGGAGTAAGGCCTGATCTGTAATGGCTATTTTTTCTTTGCCAAAGCCTTTTTCTGAATCATTTACAGCGTTCCACATAGCTTGTTGTATATCTTCATTAGAAAGTGTTTTGAGTTCAAAAATTTGAGATCTGCTTCGGATGGCAGGATTTATTGTAATATATGGATTTTCGGTTGTTGCTCCAATTAAGATAATACGTCCATTTTCCAAATGCGGCAGCAAAAAATCTTGCTTAGGTTTATCCAAACGATGGATCTCATCTAAAAGTAAAATCACAGTGCCGCTCATTTTTGCTTCTTCTACAACAATTTGGAGATCTTTTTTTGTGTCACTAGCAGCGTTTAAAATGCGGAACGCATATTTTGTTGTCCCAGCAATCGCACTAGCGATACTGGTCTTTCCAATCCCAGGAGGGCCGTATAAAATCATCGAAGAAAGCATTTTAGCTTCTACCATGCGTCGAATGATTTTTCCTTTTCCTACTAAGTGTTGCTGTCCAACAATATTATCAATATGAGTAGGCCTCATCCGATAAGCTAAAGGTTGATTCATAAAGCGTATCCTCCTATCAACATTATTATCTTTAGTATACCATTCTACCAAAATGGATTCTACAGTAAAGAACGTTTGTTTGATTTTCGAAATTAGCTTACTTTTATAAAGCAAATCGAATTTTTGGTTTGGCTTTTCTATGATTATTTGCGATAATGTGTAAGAAGTCATTTTTTATGAGTAGATTCGATTAATCAAAGGGACTATAAAAGTGATAAAGAAAGGAATTTTTCAATGGATGAAAAACACGAGTCCGATTTTTTAAACAGGTTATTAAAAGCGAAAAATAAACGTCAGCGTATTTTTTTGAAAAAAACAGCAAATGTCGTTTTTAACTCTGTTTTAGGAATGGCAATAAAAGAAAAAGAATCATTGCAACCAAATCAATTTACACCATCTAAACGAACGACAAAAACAACCC
Organism: Carnobacterium sp. 17-4; assembly: GCF_000195575.1. Classification (NCBI taxonomy): domain Bacteria; kingdom Bacillati; phylum Bacillota; class Bacilli; order Lactobacillales; family Carnobacteriaceae; genus Carnobacterium; species Carnobacterium sp. 17-4. The sequence goes on from NC_015391.1 coordinate 884,910, forward strand.
GTTTAAATGAGAAAGAACTTCTTCAACAGACAAAGAACGAAGCAGAGGAAATTTTGGCCGAGACTTTTCATCAATCAGAAAAAATGTATCAAGAAGTTCAACAAGACATAGCGGCCGCTAAAGAAGAAATTAAATTAAAAAAGAAGCAATCAATTGAACAGTATGATAAAGAAAAAGTAGAAGCAGATAAAATTACTCGAAAAGCTGAACTGCATGCCAAAAAAATACTTGCTTCAGCTCATTTTAAATCTGAACAATTAGAAGAGGAAATTTCATTGAAAAAGGCAGTTTATCATCAGGAAATAGATAGAGAATTAGAAAAATTAGTTAAAGAAAAAGAATGGTTTGAACAGTATCAAGAACAAGTACAAGAATCCATGGATAGAAAAGAAAAAGTTCTTTTTTACGAAACTCGAAAAAAAATAGAACAAGAACACTTAGAAAAAGCTGCATTGCAAAATAAAGTGGATTATTTAAAAGCATTGAATGCGAAAAGAAAAATTAATTCTTATCGTATTGGACTAATGATTTTTGGCTGTACAGTTGTAATGAGTGTGCTTTTAGCTGGTCTTAGGTACTCAACACCTTTGTTTACGTTTATTATTACTTGCTTAGCTTTTGTTATTGCTTGTTTAGCATTTGTAGTGGTTTATATTAATTTAGTAGATGGAAAAAATGAAAAGAAAATAAAGGGAATTGGTTTTCAAAATGCTTCATTAATTGAAAAAAATAAAGAGTTAATCGATACAATAGAAGATCTCGAAAAGGATATCAAGCAATTGATTGATGAAAAAATCCAGCTTGAGAGGACCAAACGACAATCGCAAGATAATATTGAATTTTTAAAAATTATGCAAGCTGATTTGAAACAATCTGAAATTAACAGAAGGATCTTAGAGTCAGAGAATGCGGCATTGAGAAAGCATTTAATTAGTGAGGAAGCAATTGAATAAAAAGTTCTGATCATCTTAAGACCTTATTTATATCAGGAGGAGAACTGAAGTATGACTAAGTTATCACCATTTGAGCAAGTCAAAGAATTTCACGAAGTATTCGATAAACCAGTAAAAAAAGAGCCACAAGCTTTAACTCCTGAAGAAGCTGTTACACGGGCAAATTTTACAACAGAAGAACTATTAGAATTCCTTTATGCAACTGTAGAAGGGGACATCAACCAATTTGAATCTTTGGTTTCGGAATGGAAGCAAACAGCTGAAGAATCTATTGTCAAAATAAAAGAACAGTCGAAAGAGGTCTCTAATCGCCTAATTGGACAAGTAGATGCTCTAACGGATGCAAATTATTTTAACTATGGTTCTTTTGTGTTGATGGGTATTAATCCAGATCCGATTTTCTCAATCGTGCATCAAGCAAATATGGGGAAACTTTTTTCTGATGGTAAGCCACGTTACAGAAAAACGGATGGAAAAGTTATGAAACCTGATAACTGGGAAAAGGAGTTCGCTCCTGAACCAAAAATTCGAACAGAAATTGAGCGACAAATATCTAAAGTAGATGAGGGAATAGAAAAATGAAAACAGTGAAACAAATGATACAAGAAACAGATATAGGCGAAGCTTTTTATCAAGCAACCTTTGGGATTGAAAAAGAAGGTTTAAGAGTAACTCCAACAGGTGAGCTTGCTTTAACACCTCACCCAATAGAATTTGGCAATAGAAGCTTTCATCCTTATATTCAAACTGACTATAGTGAATCACAATTGGAATTAATCACGCCACCTTTAAGAACCATAAAAGAAAGTTACGATTGGTTGGCCGCATTACATGATGTTGTCCTTCAAACCATTCCTTCTAATGAAGCTATTTGGCCAATAAGTATGCCAATGGTTCTTCCAGATGAATCGGTTATTCCGATTGCAAAGTTAGACAATAAGGATGATGTAACGTATAGAGAAATCCTGACAGAAAAATATGGCAAGAAAAAACAAATGATTAGTGGTATGCATTACAATTTTGAATTAGACGACCAACTGATTACACGTTTATTTGATTGTCAAACGGACTACTCAAATAAGGAATCTTTCAAGTCGATGCTTTATTTAAAATTGACAAAAAATTTCCTTCGCTATCGTTGGCTTTTAACTTATTTACTAGGAGCTTCTCCTATAGTGGATGAGTCATTTTTTGCGGATCAAGAAATTCCACAAGATTATGTTAGAAGCATTCGAAGCAGTCAGTACGGGTACGTCAATCCGTCAGAAGTTGCTGTATCTTTTCATTCAATTGAAGATTATGTGCATAGTTTACAAGATATGGTTGCAAAAGGATTTTTATCAGAAGAAAAAGAATTTTACTCAGCCGTTCGTTTTCGTGGTACAAATAAAGCGGAAGAATTGTTGACAAAAGGTATTTCTTATCTTGAACTGAGAAGCTTTGATTTGAACCCTTTTGATCCATTTGGTATGTCAAAACAGACAATGGAATTTGTTCATCTTTTTTGTCTATACATGATCTGGATGGATGAAACAGCGACTATGGAAGAAATTGCAGTTGGGGAAGAAATGAGTCGATTAACGGCAATGGAACACCCAGAAAAAATTTCAAGCTTTCAAAAGGAAGGTTTGCACTTATTTAAGCAAATGGAAGAAATGCTTCTCTCTACAAATGGAACTAAAGCCGCATTAAACTGTATTCAAGAAACTAAGAAGCACCTTATTGATCCAACTTTAACCGTTGCTGCCCGTATGGTGCGTGGCATAGAAGAAAAAGGGTCTTATATTGATTTTAGTTTAGAGCTAGCTAAACGGTACAAAAATGAAGCGATTATGAGACCGTACAATTTAAGAGGTTTCGAACAACTAGAGATGTCTACCCAACTATTGCTATTTGATGCGCTACAAAAAGGAATTCAAGTAGAGATTTTAGATGCGCAAGATCAATTTTTAAAGTTAACTTATGATCAACATAGTGAATTTGTTAAAAATGGAAATATGACATCAAAAGATTCTTACATTGCTCCGCTTATTATGGAAAATAAGACTGTTACGAAAAAAATTCTTGATTCAGCAGGATTTCGTGTTCCAGCGGGTGAAGAATACACCACTCTAGTAGAGGGGAAAACAGCGTTCTGGCGTTATGAACAAAAACAGATTGTTGTAAAACCTAAATCAACTAACTATGGGTTGGGAATCTCTGTCTTTAAACATGCGCCTACAAAAATGGATTATGAAAGAGCACTTGAGATAGCGTTCAAAGAAGATACTGCTGTACTAGTTGAAGAATATATTCCTGGAACAGAATACCGATTTTTTGTTCTAGATGGAAAGGTACCTGCAATCTTGTTACGGACACCTGCAAATGTTGTCGGAGATGGTGAAAAATCAATTGGAAAATTGGTTGCCGAAAAAAATGAAGATCCTTTACGTGGGGAAGAAAAACATCGTTCGCCTCTTGAAAGAATCGAATTAGGTGAACTTGAACAATTGATGTTAAAAGCACAAGGTTATACTATTGAAAGTATCCCCGAATTGAACACTATTGTTTATTTAAGAGAAAATTCAAACATCAGCACTGGAGGAGACTCTATCGATGTTACAGATGAAATTGATGACAGCTATAAACAAGCGGCTATTGATATGTCTGAGATTATTGGTGCGAAAGTTAGTGGGATTGATTTGATCATTCCGGATACAACTTTACGTAGTACTAAAGAGCATTTAGGCTATACAGTATTAGAAGCTAACTTTAATCCTGCTATGCATATGCATGCTTTTGTTTACAAAGGCAAAGGTCGCCGATTAACCATGGGTATCCTAAAAATGTTATTTCCAGAATTATGGGAAAAGGAAGCAGATAACGAATAAATATGCTTACTCAAAATAAGTGGGTTGTTGTATATAGAGAAAAGTGATAAACTTTAAGAATTGTAAGTTTGGATAAATTAGGGAGGACTTTCTTAGATGGAAAAAATGTATTTTGATCATGCCGCAACTAGTCCTGTACACCCAGAAGTTATTGAAGTTGTTTATGAAGCAATGAAAAATCATTATGGCAATGCATCAAGTATCCATAATTTCGGAAGAGACAGTCGTCGTATTGTGGACAATGCTCGAATAGTTTTTGCTGAAAGTATTGGTGCCAAACCAAGTGAAATCATTATTACTAGTGGTGGGACAGAATCTGACAATACCGCAATTATTGAAACGGCCTTAAAGAGACAACAAGATGGAAAGCACATTATTACATCAGTTGTGGAGCACCATGCTGTTTTGAAACCGATGGAATATTTAGAAAAGCTAGGATTTGAAGTGACTTATCTACCAGTGAATGAAAATGGTCAAGTTGATCCTGTAATGGTTGAAGAAGCCTTAAGACCGGATACCATTTTAGTGTCAATCATGTATGCAAATAACGAAGTTGGTACCGTAATGGATATCGCAAAAATTGGTACCTTAATTAAAGCAAGTGAATCTACAGCGTACTTTCATACCGATGCTGTACAAGCGTATGGAACAGAGGAAATTGATGTTAAAAGAGACAATATCGATTTATTATCTATTTCCGGTCATAAAATTAACGGTCCTAAAGGTATTGGATTTCTTTATGTGAAAGAAACCATTTTTTTACCAAGCTTTATGCTGGGTGGCGAACAAGAAAAAAAACGTCGTGCTGGTACTGAGAATATTCCTGCTATTGCAGGATTGCAAAAAGCAGTTGAAATTATTCAACCTCAAAGAGAAAAACGCAAAGAAAGACATTTTGAATTGCGTAAACAACTTATTGAAGAATTGACTCAAAAAGAGATCGAATTTGAAGTTAATGGAAACGCGGCGAAACAATTAGATCATATCGTAAGTGTTTGGTTCAAAAATGTATCAGCCGAACAATTGCTGATGAGTTTAGATTTAAGTGGCATAGCAGTATCATCTGGTTCAGCTTGTACTGCTGGTAATATTGATCCAAGTCATGTTTTAATAGCTATGTATGGAGAGAACAATCCAATTGTGGCTGAAACGATTCGAATCAGTTTTGGCTTAGGAACAACACCAAAACAAATCAGTTGTTTAGCTGAACAACTGGCGACCATTAGTTTAAGATTGAAGAAATAACCTTAATAACAAGAGTTAGAAATACTAAAGAGCCTGGAATGTTTCCAGGCTCTTTAGTATTTCTACTGATTTTTATAGAAAAAAAGATAAAAGCTATGGTATAGTAGAAATGAAAAGGGTTACGACTAAGTGAAGAGAAAAAGTGAGGGAATAACATGGCATTTGAAAAAGAAGCAACTTTATTAGGATCCAAAGAAACGTTTAAAGTAAATCCTAATGCAAAAAAATATACATTAAGAGACAATGGATTTGAAGAAACTAAAAAAGGAAATTTCCAATTGATGCGTACGATGGATACTAATTTATTGAATAAACAAGGAGTAAAATTGAAAATTGTGATCTCAGATGAGGTAAAAGAATTAAAAATTTCAATAACTACTGGCAATGGATTGCGTCCAGTAAACATCTACAATGGCGATGCGTATAAAGAAATTCGTGAAAAAGTAGCGTTCACTTTTACAGACCTTATTGAACGTGGAGTGTTAGAAAAAATATAAAATTTTAAGTAAAAAGTCTAATGGGAGGTGTTCACTATGGTGAGCATGTCCCTATTTTTAGGTTAAGCAACTTGATTTCTGACTAAAAGTTAGTATAATGATAGAGACTGAAAAAATGCGACCTTCAAATCGTAAAAAGATTTTTCAGAATCTATTTGAAATGATGGTGATGTAATGAAAGACAATAGCAAGACTCGCGTCGTAGTTGGCATGAGTGGAGGCGTTGACTCATCCGTTACAGCTTTAGTTCTAAAACAACAAGGCTATGATGTGGTGGGTATTTTTATGAAAAACTGGGATGATACAGATGAGTTTGGTGTCTGTACAGCGACAGAGGATTACAATGATGTTGCGTTGGTAGCAAACCAAATCGGAATTCCATATTATTCGATTAATTTTGAAAAACAATATTGGGATAAAGTATTTACCTACTTTTTAGAAGAATATAAAAAAGGACGCACACCTAACCCAGATGTTATGTGTAATAAAGAAATCAAATTCAAAGCCTTTTTAGACTACGCTATTGAACTAGGAGCAGATTATGTAGCTACTGGACATTATGCACAAGTGGAACGTGATGAAAATGGCGTTACACATATGCTAAGAGGACTAGATAATAATAAAGACCAAACTTACTTTTTGAATCAATTATCTCAAGAACAACTTGCTAAAACGTTATTCCCATTGGGTGGAATGCAAAAATCTGAAGTACGTAAAATTGCTGAAGAAGCTGGGTTAGCGACAGCTAAGAAGAAAGATTCTACAGGTGTTTGTTTCATTGGAGAACGCGACTTCAAAAAATTCTTAATGACTTATTTACCCGCTCAACCTGGAAGTATGATGACAGTAGACGGTGAAGTAAAAGGGCAACATGATGGATTAATGTATTATACGATTGGACAACGCCAAGGATTAGGAATTGGTGGCGGCGGAAAATCAAGTGATCCATGGTTCGTTGTTGGAAAAGATTTAGAAACAAATACATTATATGTAGGACAAGGATTTAATCATGAATGGTTGCTAGCTACGCATTTAGAAGCTTCTGATCTTCATTTTACAACAAATGAAGAAAAACCACGTACATTCAAATGTACTGCGAAGTTCCGTTACCGCCAAGCAGATACAGGTGTGACGGTTCAATTGAATGAAGATGGAACTGCAGCTACAGTTGAATTTGACGAGCCTGTACGTGCTATCACACCAGGTCAAGCAGTTGTTTTTTATGATGGTCTGGAATGTTTAGGCGGCGGTACGATTGACGCAGCTTATAATGAAAAAAAAGAATTACAATACGTTTAAAAACTTCATACAGTAAAGAAGCTAGGGGAGAACTCCTAGCTTCTTTTTTTATCTTTATATATCTAAAGTTTTATGTCACGGTGTAGGTGCTTTAAAATGAAATTTATTATAAAAGTTAACCTGAAATAACTAGAAAATAGAGACATCAGTAGAATCCAATAGAATTTTGTTGTAAAATAAGTAAAGTTGCAAAAAGGAGGAAATAAGTATGAATCGAAACCATGAAGCATTTCAGCTATGGGAAAAAGGCGAATTTAATAGAGCCATTCAATTACTTATGGAAGAAATTAACGATCATCCTGCAAATAGCGATAGTTATTATAATTTAGCGACCATGTTTATTTTAGGTAAAAAATATGAAGATGCAAAAGTTATTTTAGAAACAGCAATTGAAAAGTACCCTCAAGATCCTATTTTTGTTTATGCATTTGGGAATCTCTATTATGAAATTGAAAATTATCAAACATCGCTAGAGTATTTTAATCAAGTGATTCAATTTAGTGAAACACCTTTGAAAAAAGATGCCATGGTTATGATTGGACAAAATTTTTTAGCGTTAGATCAAGCTAAAAAAGCATTGGTTTACTTTTTAAGTGCTTATGAAGAAGATAAACTGGATATGACAGTTGTTTTATTCATAGGGAATACGTTAATGCAAATAGGGTCATTTAAAGAAGCCAAACAGTATTTTGACATAAGTATCGATCAAGCTCCGCAAAATGATGAGGCTTGGTTCAAACGTGGAATAGTTGGAATGGCATTAAAGGAAGAACAGGATTCTGTTGATGAGTACTTCAATAAAGCAAAAGAACTGGATCCTATAAAATATAAGGAACGTATCGACCAGTTAAAAGCCATAGAAGTTATGATGAAAAATCAAAAAGACTAATTCTTTTAATTAGCTAAGATAGAAAGGGTGGAGGCAGTAAAGTGGTTATGCAAGACAATTTAGATTTATTTGCAGGAGAGCCTCCCTATTTTGTAGGGCAAGTGGCTGCAATTTTCTATCAAAACCCGACGAATTTTTACAAAGTATTATTAATACGAGTTGTTGATACAAATAGTTCTTTCAAAGAAAAAGAGATCGTCATCACTGGAAACTTTGGGCAAATCCAAGAAGATGAAACGTATCGTTTTTTTGGTCAATTAATTGAACACCCTAAATTTGGGATGCAATTTAATGCGGAACGTTATCGACAAGAAAAACCAACTTCGGCCGAAGGGGTCGTCGCTTATCTCTCTAGTGATAAGTTTCCAGGAATAGGAAAAAAAACTGCGGAAACGATTGTTGATCTTTTGGGCGAAGATGCAATTGATCAAATTAATGCAGATGAAACTGTTTTAGCTAAAGTTCCCGGGTTAAATGACAAAAAGAAAGAAGTCATCGTTAACACGATACGTTCCAGTAACGGAATGGAAAAAATTATTATTGGATTAAATGATTTTGGGTTTGGAAGTCGATTAGCATACACGATCTATCAAACTTATCAAGCAGAAACATTAGAGATCATTCAAGAGAATCCGTATAAATTAATAGAAGATATTGAAAATATCGGATTCAAAAAAGCAGATGCCATTGCTGAAAATTTAGGTTTTGCTGCAGACTCTCCTAGACGTATTCAAGCAGCTATATCATTTGCATTAAATGAGTTGTGTATCAGTGAAGGCAATACGTATACTTTAGCAGAACCTTTAATGAATGAAACCATAAGAGTACTTGAAGAAAGTCGTTCATTCATTATTGAACCAGATATAGTAGCAAAAGAATTATTAAACTTGATCGAAGAAAATAAATTGATTGAAGATCAGCACAAGTTGTACATTAATTCGTTATATGCTGCTGAGTGGGGAATTGCAAACTCTGTAAAACGGTTAATGGAAAATAGTAAAAAAATTCAGTATCCAGCGCATAATGTCCAAAAAGAAATTCGTAAAATGGAAAAAAGATTGGGTATTCAGTATGGAAATTCACAAATCGAAGCAATTGAAGAAGCGGTAGTCTCGCCATTGTTTATTCTGACCGGGGGACCGGGAACCGGGAAAACAACGGTATTAAATGGGATTGTAACCTTGTTTGCTGAATTAAATGGCTTGTCTTTAGAAATAGATGATTACCACGATAAGATCTTTCCGATTCTATTGGCCGCACCTACAGGACGTGCAGCTAAACGAATGAATGAATCTACGGGATTGCCAAGCAGTACGATTCATCGTCTTTTAGGTTTAAATGGCCAAGAAAAGCCAAGTGCGGAACTTTCCGATAGAGAACTAGAAGGCGGATTATTGATCGTTGATGAAATGTCAATGGTGGATACGTGGCTAGCGAATCAATTGTTAAGAGCAGTCCCACAAAATATGCAAGTCATCTTTGTGGGAGATAAAGATCAATTGCCTTCTGTGGGCCCTGGTCAAGTATTACACGACCTTATTCGTGCAAAACAGATTCCTAGTAGAGAGTTAACTGAAATTTACCGACAAGACGATGGGTCTTCGATTATTTCATTAGCACATGCCATTAAAGAAGGTCAACTCCCAGCGGATTTTACGAAAAACAAAAAAGACCGTTCTTTCTTTCAATGCACTACCTATCAAATTGAACCGGTTATTCGTCAAGTAGTAGAGAAAGCTAAAGAAAAAGGATTTACTGCTCAAGATATTCAAGTTTTAGCACCCATGTACAGAGGTCCAGCCGGTATAGATGCATTGAATAAAATGATGCAAGAAATCTTTAATCCAAATCCTTCTGGCAGACGAAAAGAAGTTAAATTTAACGATAAGAATTACCGCATTGGGGACAAGGTATTGCAGTTGGTAAACTACCCGGAAATGAACGTATTTAATGGAGACATGGGAGAGATTGTCGGGATCAATTTAGCTAAAGAGACCGATGATAAAGTAGATGAAATCGTGATTCAATTTGATGCCAATGAAGTCGTCTACAAACGAAATGAATGGATGAAGATTACGCTGGCCTATTGTTGTTCGATTCATAAGTCTCAAGGCTCAGAATTTAAAATGGTTATTTTACCAATGGTGCAAAATTATCACCGTATGTTAAGACGTGATCTACTGTATACAGGAATTACAAGAAGTAGTGAATTGCTTATTTTATGTGGCGAACCTAATGCTTTTGAGGAATGTGTAGCAAAATCTTCCGCAACCAGACTCACGACACTGACAGAACGTTTATTAGGAGAAGACCAGCATGTTGAACTTGTTGTGAAAATGCCTGCTAATAAAGATGAGCTAAAAGAAACAGAGATATCAGATTCTATTTCTACTCTATCATCAGCAACAGAAAATAAAACTGAAACGATAAATAAAGAAGAACCGAAGAATTATCGTCTGACAATTGAAATGATCCAATCCAATGCGATTGATCCGATGATTGGTATGGATGGGATAGTACCAAGTATATAAAAAAAGTTTCAGAAGAAAAATCTTCTGAAACTTTTTTTGTGTTTATAAGGAAGTTGTTACGTTCAAATCCAAAAATAACGTGAGCTGATTTTGATTTGAAAATCAATTGGTTGATCCATCAATATTTCACCATCAGCATTTGAGTCCATTTTTGAAGTTGTTTTGAGAGAAATGTTTTGTGCTTGGTAATAATACACATTTTTATGATTTAAATGTTTTCCTCCAAAAATCATTAACACAAAAAGATACAATAAATTCGCAAACGAGTGTTTAGGTAAAATAATCAAGTCTAATTTCCCATCTGTTTGAGAAGCTTTTGGTGAAACAGGGATGCCACCGCCAAAATAAGGGTGGCTATTAATAATAACTAAAAAAGCATCTTCAAACTGGGTCGTCTTGCAATTTGTTGTAATGGTCAAGTGAAAAGCACTTTGCTTAAAAAAGACTTGAACTAGACTGGCAAAATAAACAAAAGAGCTTAGCCCTAACTTGTTTAAAAAGACTTTAGATGGAGAATGGTTTGCCCTTTTTACGACTGCCGCATCAAATCCGATACCCACATTATTTACAGCAAATCCTTTATTTTGTTGATTGTTGTCGTAATATTCAATGATATCTAATTTAGTTGCTTGTTGAGCAGTAAGAATCTGATTTAGAGCTTTTTTTGGGTCTTTTGAAATACCTGTTCCTCGCGCAAAGTCATTACCAGAGCCTGCCGGGATATACCCTACTGGGATATGGGCATATTGTTCACCTAAACCTGTAAGAACTTCATGTAAGGTGCCATCACCGCCGATAACGATAATTGATTGAGACAGAGTGTGATTCTGCTCAATTTCTTGAGCTAATACTTTAGTTAGTTCCACAGTATGTCCATGATAAGCAGATTTATGTACTGTAAAACTTATCTGCTGAGCCGTCAGCAAGTTACAAATTTGGTGACTGACTTTTTTTCCTTTACCAGAACCTGAAAGCTCGTTAATGATGAGATGATAACGTTTAATTGTCGACATGAGTACTCCTTTTGACTTACTTTTATAATTGCGCCACTTTACATTATAAAACAAATAAAAATTAAATTCGAAGTAAATTTATGAGAAAATCAAAAAAAAACAGTTACAAACTAATTGAAAGTGTTAGAATAAACAAGGATTTTGTTTCACGTTTAGGAAGGATGAACAAATATGAAGAAAAAACTACTATCAAATAAGTATACACTAGGATTAATTGACATTGTTTACATCGTGGTGGGTTCGTTTATTGCAGCCTTATCATTTAATGTATTCTTATTGCCGAACTTAATTATTTCGGGCGGTATCAGTGGGGTCAGTACGATTACGAAAAGTGTATTTAGCTGGGATCCTTCAATCGTACAGTTAGCCTTTAATATACCATTATTGCTAATTTGTTTTGCTTTTTTAGGAAAAGAAGCAGGTTATAAAACTATTTTAGGAAGTTTAATTTTACCTGCATTCATTGGAATACTAGACTTTATCAAACCATGGACGGATACGCCTTTGTTAGCAGCTTTATTTGGAGGTATCTTAACTGGTATCGGTTTAGGTATTGTATTTAGAGCGAAAGCATCAACCGGTGGGACAAGTATTATCGCTCAAGTGATTCATGAGTACATAAAATTGCCTTTAGGTATGAGTGTTGCGTTAATTGATGGATTAGTGATTGTATGTGCATTACTTGTTTTTGATGGTGAAGTTGTAATGTATTCTATTATCTCGCTATTTGTTATTAGTCGTACTATCGACGTTGTACAAGTTGGGTTTAATCATTCTAAGACTGTCATGATTATATCTGAATACCCATCAGAAGTGAAGCAAGCAATCTTTAATACGGTTAATCGTGGAGTGACGAACTGGGGCATTAAAGGCGGATATGGCAATTCAGATAAACAAATGCTAATGTGTGTTGTGGCTGAACAAGAATTCACGTTTTTAAAAGACGCCGTTTTAGATGTAGACGAGCATGCTTTTGTAGTGGTAATGAGTGCGAGTGAAGTTTGGGGACGTGGATTTACTTTAGCTAAGGAAAAGACTATTATCTAAAGGGATTTAGTGAAAAATATACTTTTATTTATTGACAAGTTGTGTATCTTCTCCTATACTTTAAAGCGTACTAAGGATAAATTTATTTAATCACTTGTTTAAAGAAAAGTTTTCCATGGCTGAAAGAAAACTAACAATATTAAATCAATGCTCCCTTACTAAAATAGTAGAAATACTATCGTTTCTCACGTTATCGAGACTTAAGAGGTAATGAACAGTCGGATGACTTCATTGCAAACAAGGTGGTACCGCGATTCAATCGTCCTTGTCTGGCAATGTTGTTGTTGGACTTTTTTTGTGCTCTTTTATAAATACACGAGTTAAATTTGAAAGGAAGAAAACGATGAAAAAATTATCAAGCAATGAAGTTCGTCAATTATTTTTAGACTTTTTTGAATCAAAAGGACACAAAGTAGAACCCAGTGCATCACTAGTTCCTTTTGAAGACCCAACGTTATTGTGGATCAATTCCGGTGTAGCAACATTAAAGAAATATTTTGATGGTTCAGTGATACCTGAAAATCCAAGAATTACAAATGCACAAAAAAGTATTCGTACAAATGATATCGAAAATGTTGGAAAAACGGCTCGTCACCATACATTATTTGAAATGCTTGGAAACTTTTCAATAGGGGAATACTTTAAAGAAGAAGCTATTGAATGGGCATGGGAGTTTTTAACAGAAGATAAATGGTTGGGATTAGACCCTGAAAAATTGTACGTAACAGTGTACCCTGAAGATACAGAAGCTAAAAATATTTGGAAAGAAAAAATTGGATTAACGGATGATCATATTGTAGATGTGGCCGATAATTTTTGGGACATTGGAGCTGGTCCAAGTGGTCCAGATTCTGAAATCTTTTATGATCGAGGAGAAGCGTTCAATGATTTACCTGAAAATGATCCTGAGAATTATCCAGGAGGCGAAAATGAACGTTGGTTGGAAATTTGGAATTTAGTATTCTCAGAATTCAACCACAAACCAGATGGTACCTACGAGCCGCTACCCAATAAAAACATTGATACAGGTATGGGATTAGAGCGTGTAGTTTCTATTTTACAAGATGCGCCAACAAACTTTGAAACAGATCTATTTATGCCAATTATTAAAAAAGTAGAATCATTGAGCAAAACTAAAAAATACGGTGAAAATCCAACGGACGATATTTCATTTAAAGTAATTGCAGATCACGTCCGTGCAGTAAGTTTTGCAATCGGAGATGGTGCGTTGCCATCTAATGAAGGACGCGGATATGTACTACGTCGCTTGTTACGCAGAGCAGTTATGCATGGAAAGAAACTAGGTATTGATGAAGCCTTCATGTATAAATTAGTTCCTATTGTCGGAAGTATTATGGATAGTTTTTACCCTGAAATACTAGAACAAGAAGATTTCATCGTTAAAGTGATCAAAAATGAAGAAGAGCGATTCCACGAAACCATCAATGATGGATTAACGATTTTAAATGAACGAATCACTGAGTTAAAAGCAAAAGGTGAAACAAGCATCGCAGGATCTGATATCTTCAAATTGTATGATACGTATGGATTTCCGGTTGAATTGACTGAAGAATACGCAGAAGATGAAGGCTTTAAAGTAGATCATGAAGGCTTCGAAAAAGAAATGACTGCTCAAAGAGATCGTGCGCGTGCAGCTCGAAGTGGCGAGAAGTCAATGGGTGTTCAAACAAGATTATTCTCTGATCTAAAAGAAGAGAGTCTCTTTGTAGGGTACAATAAAACAACTGAAATGGGTACTTTAGAAGTGATTGCAACCGATGAAGAGCTCTTGAATTCAGCACAACCTGGAGAACGTGTTCGTTTGATTTTTGATCAAACACCTTTTTATGCTGAAATGGGTGGCCAAGTTGCCGATAAAGGTGTTGTCACAGATACTAAGGGTAAACTTATTGCTAAAGTAGTAGAAGTTAAAAAAGCTCCAGCAGGACAACCACTGCATATAGTTGAAGTAGTTGAGGTTCTGACCGTGGGAGAAACCTATGTATTAGAAGTTGATAAATCATTAAGAAATAAAATCACTCGAAACCACACGGCTACTCATTTATTGCATCAAGCCTTAAAAGATATTTTGGGTGAACACGCTAATCAAGCTGGTTCATTGGTTACACCAAATCATTTACGTTTTGACTTTACTCATTTTGGTCAAGTTACAAGAGATGAGTTAGATCAAATGGAGCAAATAGTAAATGAAAAAATATGGGAATCTATCTCTGTAGTTACAGTTGAAACGGATATCGCTAAAGCTAAAGAAATGGGAGCAATGGCATTATTTGGCGAGAAATATGGCGATTTGGTCCGTGTCGTTAATGTTGGGGATTATTCTATTGAGCTATGTGGCGGTGTTCACGTCAGCAATACGAGCGAAATTGGTATCTTCAAAATTGTTTCTGAATCAGGAATAGGTGCGGGTGTTCGCAGAATTGAAGCTGTGACAAGCGAAGCAGCATACACATTATTGCAAACAGAGCAAAAACGTCTAATTGAAGTTGCTGCTGTAGTAAAAGCTCAACAAACACAAGATGTGATAACTAAAGTACAACAATTACAAACAGAATTAAAAGAAGCACAAAAAGAAAATGAATCATTACAAGCAAAATTAGCTAATGATCAAGCAGGAGATATCTTTAAAAATATTCAAGAAGTGAATGGTGTAACGATCGTATCTGCAGAAGTTGATGTAAAAGATATGAATCAACTCCGTCAATTGGCTGATCAATGGAAACAAAATGCTGTATCTAATGTTTTAGCACTAGGTTTTTCAAATGATGGAAAAGTTAATTTGCTAACAGCTGTTGATGCAGACACAATTAAAAAAGGTTTTAAAGCAGGAGATCTAATCAAAACAATCGCTCCACTTGTTGGCGGCGGTGGTGGTGGGCGTCCTGATATGGCTCAGGCTGGCGGTAAGAACCCAGCAGGTTTATCAGATGCTTTAGCTAAGGTAGCGGAATGGGTTAAGGATAAAGAATAAATTTAGTTAAGTCACGCAAGCTAAGAATGTAAAAAAAAGTTAGCTAGAGTGATTTTTAGAATAAATAATTGACTATGAAGAGGAGTTGAAACTTTAGTTTCAACTCCTTTTTGGTTATAAAATAAAAAAACAGATTTTATGATGCTCATTTTCTGATAACCATTGTAGTTTGAAGTGCTTTCTTGTAAAATAAGAGTAGATGTTACAGAAATTGAGGTGTAGACCATGAGTTCAACAGATGAAACAGTACGTTTTAACGTTGGTGACAACAGCGAAAAAAGTGTCAAAGAAACTTTAAAATTAGTACATGATGCATTAGAAGAAAAGGGATACAATCCGATCAACCAAATAGTTGGCTACTTGCTTTCAGGAGATCCAGCTTATATTCCACGTCACAATGATGCTCGAAATCTAATTAGACGCCATGAACGTGATGAAATTGTTGAAGAGATTGTTAAAACCTATTTGAAAGAGAGTGGACCTAAAGCTTAATGAGAACAATGGGATTAGATGTCGGTTCCAAAACTGTTGGTGTAGCCGTTAGTGATCCATTCGGTTGGACCGCACAAGGAATCGAGATCGTTAAAATTAATGAGACACAAGAAGAATACGGCATAGAGCGCATTGGCGAATTGATTAAGATTCATGAAGTCACAAAGGTAGTGATCGGTCTGCCAAAGAATATGAATAATTCTATCGGTCCTCGAGCAGAAGCTTCTCTTCGATATGCTGAATTAATTAAAGAAACATTTAATTTACCAGTAATTTTACAGGATGAACGTTTAACGACTGTTCAGGCTGAAAGAATGTTGATTGAAGAAGGAAATACTTCTAGAGCAAAAAGAAAAAAAGTTATTGATAAAGTAGCAGCAGTCATGATTCTTCAGAATTATTTGAATCAAAATCAAAACTAGCAATTCGATGAATAGTGCGCTAAAATAGAAAAGAAACTTATCTCATAATTAAAGGAGTGTTGACCAATGTCACATGACCACGATCACGAACATGACCACGATCATGAACATATTACCTTAGTGGATGAACAAGGTAACGAACAATTATACGAAATTTTATTTACATTTGACTCAGATGATTATGGCAAATCTTACGTTTTTGTATATCCTGCTGGAGCAAGTGAAGGAGAAGAAGTTGAACTTGAAGTTTACTCATTCATTGAAACAGAAACTGGAGAACAAGGCGAATTAAAACCAATTGAAACTGAAGAAGAATGGGACATGATCGAAGAAGTATTAAACACATTCTTAGCAGACGAAGAAGAATAATTCGTTAAATTTAATAATGCACTATGAGTAAAATGTGTGGAAAAGCTGACAAATTTGATTTGTTAGCTTTTTTTTGTTCTCATGAAGTAAGATATCATGTATAATGATACAAGTTAGTGTCATAGCCAAAGTGAAAAATCAATGAAACCTTATTATAGTTTAGGAGGGTCACTTTTTGTCAAAACGAAATAAGAACAACCAAACAAAGAATACTAAAGAAGTAAAAACTGATTTAACTGGTAATGTAAGTGAAAGACAAAAAGAAAAATCATTGGTTAAGAAAATAGTACTTAGCATTTTAACAGCATTTATAATTCTGTTGATTCTTTTTGGATTAATAGGTTATCAGTATGTAACGACATCGTTAGAACCATTAGATAAAGAAAATAAAACTGAGGTAGTTGTAGAAATTCCTACAGGTTCGAGTTCAAAAGATATCGCACAAATTTTACAAGATAACGGCATTATAAAAAGTGCAATGGTGTTTAGCTACTATGTCCGTATGAATAATGAAACAGATTTTCAAGCTGGAAACTATGCTTTTTCTCCGTCAATGGCTCTTGATTCGATTATCGATCAACTTCAAGAAGGTGGAACAGCCGAAAGTTATCAAGGAGTTAAAATATTAGTTAAAGAAGGTACTTCGATTGATCAAATTGGAGATACTATTGCTGAAAATACAGATTATACTAAAGAAAATTTTTTAACGGCTATTCAAAATGAGGTATTTTTAACGGGTATGCAGACCAAGTATCCTGAATTATTATCTTCAGCTCTAGAAGCAGAGGATACACGGTATCGATTAGAAGGCTATCTTTTCCCTGCTACCTATGATTTTCCGGAAGAAATGTCATTAGAAGAACTGATTGAAAATATGATTAGCAGAATGGATGAAGAAATGACAGGTTTTTATCCTGAAATTACAGAATCCAATAGAACAGTACAAGATATTTTAACGATTGCTTCCCTAGTTGAACGTGAAGGGTTTACGTTAGAAGATCGGAAAATGATTGCTGGAGTTTTTTATAACCGCTTAGCAATCGAAATGCCTTTACAAACCGATATTGCGGTTTTGTATGCATTAGATGAGCATAAGGAATATATATCAAATAAAGATGTTTCAGTAGACTCCCCTTATAATTTATATGTGCACCCTGGATTTGGTCCTGGACCGGTTAACAGTCCAAGTGCAGATGCTATAAAAGCAACGTTACAGCCGACTGAATCAGAGTATATGTACTTTTTAGCAGATATGGAAACAGGGAAAATTTACTATGCTGAAACATATGAACAGCATCTAGAATTTAAAGCTGAATATGTTGATTAATTGGCTTGAATGAACTATAAAAAAGAATTAAAAAAAGCATTGGATCAGTTGATTCAATGCTTTTCATAAGGGAAGAGGAATAAGTATGACGAACAAAAAGAGACCAATAGTGATTGGAGTTACTGGAGGATCTGGTAGCGGAAAAACTAGTGTAAGTCGTGCAATCTACAATCAATTTACAGGTCATTCTATTTTAATGTTGGAACAAGATTTTTATTATAAAAATCAAGATGACTTATCCTTTGAAGAACGTTTAAAAACAAATTATGACCACCCGTTTGCATTTGATACAGATTTGCTTATTCAGCACTTAGAAGATTTAATTCACTACAAATCAATTGAAAAGCCAGTCTATGACTATGCTGCGCATACTAGAAGTAAAGATATTATCATCCAAGAACCTAAAGAAGTTATCATCCTTGAAGGAATCTTAATTTTGGAAGACCCACGATTAAGAAAATTAATGGATATAAAAGTATACGTAGATACCGATGACGATATACGTATTATTCGCCGGATCAAACGAGATATAGAAGAACGAGGCCGTACACTTAATTCAGTGATTGAACAATACTTAACTGTCGTGAAACCGATGCATCATCAATTTGTGGAACCTTCTAAAAAATACGCAGATATTATTATTCCAGAAGGCGGAACCAACCAAGTAGCGATAGATTTAATGACGACAAAAATTAGAAGCATATTAGTTGAAGAATTGAAGGTATAAAGACAATAGTAGATTCATTTAAAAGATGATAGTTGAATTAAAAGTTTAAACAAATTAGGGTTTTTAGGTTTACAAATGGAATTCAACATGGTATCTTGTCAATATTGAAAATATAATTACGCTTTCAACTAAATAGTGAAAGCAAGAATCAGATATGATTCTATATAAAGGAGATCGCATTAAAATGATTGAAAAAGTATATCCAATGACATTAGATGGCAAACAAAAGTTAGAAGAAGAATTAGAATATCTTAAAACGGTTAAACGTAAAGATATTGTAGAAAGAATCAAGATCGCTCGTAGTTTTGGAGATTTATCTGAAAACTCTGAGTATGAATCAGCGAAAGATGAACAAGCTTTTGTTGAGGGAAGAGTAACAACTATTGAAAATATGTTGCGTTTTTCTGAGATTATTGATAACTCAAATACCGCAACTGATGAAGTTTCATTAGGTAGAAAAGTAACATTTATCGAATTGCCTGATGGTGATGAAGAAGAATATACGATTGTTGGTAGCGCAGAAGCTGATCCTTTTAATGGATTGATTTCAAATGACTCACCTATTGCCAAAGCTTTAATGGGCAAAAAAGTAGGTAGTGAAGTTACTTTTGGGACACCAGGTGGAGATATGTTCGTTAGAATTGTAGAAATTAGTTAAATCAATTATCTTTTTTAATAAAAGCTACTCATTGAGCAGCTTTTATTTTTTTTGGAATATACGTCTTTAGTCTTAGTCAGAGTTCATGCTAAAGAACATTACATAATGAGCTAAAAACGGTATACTGGATAAAAGAAACATAGCAAAGGAGACTTAATGGGTATGAAAAATAATTGGAAATGGTTCTTACTAATTGAATCACTCTTATTGATAGTATCTTTATACCAGCTGATTCATAATCTATTTATCTTAGGGCTCTTTGCAGTTGGCTGCTGGTTGATTTTTTTAAGCCGTAATCAACAAAAAAGAAAAAGAAGAATGCCTTTAGTTGTTGGAATCTTTTTAACAGCTTTTGCGTTAATGTCGTTAGCCGGTTTTTGGTATATGTTAATTGTAGCGGTTATCTTCCTTTATCTAAATTACGGAAAAGTATTTTCGAAAATGGATTCTTTTAATTTTCAGCAAGCTCCATGGAATGAAAAAGAAATTGTAGTTGTTGAAACAACTGATAGTTTGCCAAAGAATGCCAAGCGCTTTAAACGAAATTGGTTAGGAAACGAAAGAATAGGCAACTCAATATATGAATGGGATGATATTAATTTTTCTATTTTTATGGGAGACACTATTATTGATCTAGGAAACACTATTCTCCCTAAAAATGAAAGTTACATTGTTATTCGAAAAGGGTTTGGGAAAACACGTGTTTTGGTTCCAAATGGTATTGGTATAATGATTGAACACAGTGCCATTAAAGGGAAAATTGCATTTGAGGAACAACAGTATGTTTTGGAGAATGAATCTATTAAAATGTACAGTAAATATTATGAAGACCAAGCTAGGACATTAAAGATTGTAACAAACGTTTTAGTTGGAGATTTAGAGGTGATCGCAATATGAAGCAAAAAGTCATTCGATCCCTTTTTTTCTCTAGTAGTATCATTATATTTATGTTGTTTTTTGTTATTATAGCCAGTTACAGCTTTGCTTATTCTCCTGAAAGTTGGTATTTGGATATTTTTACAACACGTTTTTTTTACATCCCTTTTATTGGGTATTTACTGGCTGTATCAGCAGCGATTGGTCTAGGTGTTACACTGGGTGTTTATTATCTGAACAAACGCCAGTGGGAGCAAATAGAAGAGACTCTTCACACTCTTGTGAAGGGAGACTATTCAAAAGAGACATTTGATCAACTACTTGCTAAAAATGAAGAGGATTATTTTTTTTCTGATGAATTGAAAAGAGCGCTCGTAGATATTCGTGAAAAACTAGTGACTTTAGCTAATGAAGTACAAATCAATAGCAATTCAGCCAATTCTATTAATGGACAGACGAAAGAAGAAATTTTGGTGTCTGAACGTAGTCGTTTGGCACGAGAATTACACGATTCAGTCAGCCAACAACTGTTTGCAGCGATGATGATGTTGTCTGCTTTAAATGAGCAAATGGATGAGTCAAGCGGAGCCTTACAAAAACAAGTGAAATTAATAGAATCCATTGTAAATGAAGCTCAAGCTGAAATGCGAGCCTTATTGCTTCATTTAAGGCCCGTTAATTTAGAAGGAAAGTCATTGAAAAAAGGGATCGAGCAACTGTTAAATGAGCTCCGTACCAAAATTCAAATTGAATTAAAATGGGATATTGAGGATGTTTCACTAACAAATGGAATAGAAGATCATCTTTTTCGTATTGTTCAAGAGCTTCTTTCAAATACACTGCGCCATTCAAAAGCAAAAGAGTTAGAAGTTTACCTACATGTAATTGATCAATCTGTCTTATTGAGAGTCATTGACGATGGAATTGGATTCAATACCACTGAAAATAAGGCTGGAAATTATGGGTTGCAGAATATTAATGAACGAGTAATCGGAATGGGTGGAACATGTAAAATTATCAGCTTTAGAAATAAGGGCACAAGTGTTGAAATAAAAATACCGCTTATGAATAAAATCGAAAAAGGGGCAGGGATGATATGATTAAAGTATTATTAGTGGACGATCATGAAATGGTTCGATTAGGTGTTTCTTCTTATTTATCTATTCAAAGTGATATAGAGGTTATAGGAGAAGCTGAAAATGGGAAAGTTGGATTTGAAAAGGCAATGGAGCTTCGTCCAGATGTTATCTTGATGGATTTAGTGATGGATATAATGGATGGCATCGAGTCAACAAAAGCTATAATGAAAGAATGGCCTGAAGCAAAAATTGTCATTGTAACCAGTTTTATTGATGACGAAAAAGTTTATCCTGCATTGGAAGCAGGAGCTTCCAGCTATATTTTAAAGACGTCGACAGCGAGTACAATTGCGAATGCGATTCGCTCTACATACAAGGGTGAAACGATTCTGGAACCGGAAGTAACCGGAAAAATGATGGAACGTCTAACTAAAAAACATGTTCACCAATTACATGAGGATCTAACGAATCGTGAACAAGAAATTCTAATGTTGATTGCTCAAGGCAATTCTAACCAAGAAATTGCTGACGCACTTTTCATAACACTTAAAACCGTTAAAACGCACGTTTCTAATATATTAGCTAAGTTAGAAGTAGAAGATCGGACGCAAGCAGCTATTTATGCTTTTAAACATCACCTTATTGAGTAAAGTAAGGTAAACAAGTACAATCAAGTTGATAGGAATTATGATAGAGTTAAGGATAAGAAAGTTGGTGAACAAATGAAAAAAAACTTTGCAGTTATTGGTTTAGGTCGTTTTGGGAGCAGTATTTGTCGAACACTTGTAGAAAGTGGGCATGATGTATTGGCGATTGATTCTAGTGAAGATAAAGTAAATGAATATATGAATATAGCAACTCATGCAGTTGTCGCAAATGCTCAAGATGAGAGTGTTTTGAGATCACTAGGTATTAGAAACTTTGATCATGTCATTATAGCTATTGGTGAGGATATTCAAGCAAGTATATTAATTACCTTAATGATTAAAGAAATGGGCAATCCATATATTACAGCTAAAGCTCAAAATGAATACCATGGAAAAGTACTAGAAAAAATAGGAGCCGATCATGTTATCCATCCTGAAAGAGATATGGGCATTCGAATCGGTCATCATTTAGTTTCACGAAATGTAGTAGATTATTTAGAATTATCGGATAAGTATTCATTAGTTGAATTAAAAGTAACCAACCCAAAATTTTTTAATAAGACACTTCTAGAATTAAATTTTAGACAACGTTATGGATTAAATGTTATTGGAATTCGAAGAGGGCAAGAGATGATTATTTCTCCTGCAGCTGATGCGTTTATTCAGGTGAATGATACACTCATGATTGTTGGCGGTATTAAAGAAATTGATTGGTTAGAAAATCAAATGCCATAGAGATACGTTCAATAAAAACCAAAAGATGTTGGTGCATCTTTAATTATGGTACTATTAATAAGGATAATAAGTTCTTATGAGAGGAGGAATCACAGAGAAATCTTACTGTGAAACTTACTATGAAAATTGAAATAACAGATAGTGCTAAAGAATGGTTTGAAAATGAGGTAGGTCTTGAAAAGGGAAATGGAGTTCGTTTTCTGGGAAAAGTATATGGAAGTACTGAAGTCCATGAAGGATTCTCGGTCGGAATGGAAGTAACTCAGCCAGTTGACGTCTTAGCGGAGACCATGGTTAATGGGGTCACTTACTTTATTGATAAAAATGATGAATGGTTTTTTAGTGGATACGATTTACAAGTTAATTATGATAAAGAACGGGAAGAACCAATCTACCACTTTATTGAACACTAATAAAAAAGGCTCGCCCAACACTCTATAGAATGTTGGGCGAGCCTTTTTATATTGATTAAACAGGCATAATAACCGGTAAATCATAGGGTGTCTTTCAGTACGTTCAAATAAAAATGGTTTTAAACTCTCGATAATTGTATTTTTTAAAGATTGTTCGGTAACTTTATCGTTTGCTAAACTTTTATTTAAACTTTTAGTCATAACTTGTTGTGCATCATTAATTAATTCTCCAGATTCACGCATATAAATAAATCCGCGAGATAAGATGTCAGGACCTGCTAACACTTCTTTAGACTTGTAATCAATCGTTACAACGACGACAACTAAACCTTCTTCAGATAGCAATTTCCGGTCACGTAAAACAACGTTTCCGATATCTCCGATTCCTTTACCATCTACATAAACATCCCCAGCTTCAAAGTGTCCAGCTTCTCTGGCTGAATCAGCCGTTAAAGCTATAACATCTCCATTGTCTAAGATGAAAGAATTTTCTTTAGGGATTCCTACTAATTCAGCAAGTCCCGCATGAATTTTTTGCATTCTGTACTCACCATGAACAGGAATAAAGTATTTAGGTTTCATTAAACGAAGCATCAATTTTTGTTCTTGTTGACCACCATGTCCAGAAGTATGAACATTATTTACTCTTCCATGAATAACGTCTGCACCAGCTTCAGAGAGTAAATTAATGACACGATTTACACTTGAAGTATTTCCTGGGATAGGAGAGCTAGAAAAAATTACTGTATCGCCAGGTTGAATAGAAATTTGACGATGGGTACCATTAGCGATACGACTCAAGGCTGCCATTGGCTCACCTTGTGATCCAGTACATAAAATAATACTTTCTTTTGCAGGAAGACGATTAATATCTCTTGGTTCAATAAATGTTTCTTCTGGAGCAGTAATATAGCCTAATTGACGACCAGTTGCAACAGATGATTCCATACTACGACCAAAAACAGCTATTTTGCGACCTGTTTTGATTGCTGCATTTGCAACTTGTTGCAAACGAGAAATGTTAGAAGCAAAAGTCGCAAAAATGATACGGCCTTCTACTTTTTGCATGATACTTGTGATCGATTCTCCAACGACTTGTTCAGATTTAGTGAAAGTAGGAATTTCAGCATTTGTACTATCAGATAAAAGAGCTAGTACACCTTCATCGCCTATTTTAGCCATTCTGTGCAAGTTTGCTGGTTTGCCCACTGGAGTAAAATCAAATTTGTAATCTCCAGTTAGAACGATGTTGCCGGGTGGTGTCTTAACGACAATACCAAAAGCTTCGGGAATACTGTGTGTCGTTCTAAAAAAACTAACACTTGTTTTACGGAATTTTATAACGTCATCTTCACCAATTTCATGCAATACTGTATCACGCAATAAGCCGTGTTCAGTTAACTTGTTACGAATTAAAGCAGAAGCTAATGGTCCGGCATAAATTGGAATATTGGCTTGTCTTAATAAGAAAGGAATACCTCCAATATGATCCTCATGTCCATGTGTGATAACTAAAGCTTTAACTTTATGGATATTTTGAACGATGTAACTGTAATCAGGAATAACATAATCGATTCCTAATAAGTCGTCTTCAGGAAATTTAATACCAGCGTCAATAATGATGATTTCATCTTGAAATTGAACACCATACGTATTTTTACCAATTTCCCCTAAACCCCCAATGGCAAAGACAGCAGCTTCATTATTTTTTATAGAAGGTTTCATTAGTTAAACTCCACTAACTTGAAATCTGGGCTATTTTGTTCGTATTCAAGATACTTTCCATCAATTAGTTGAACGAGTTCAATATTATAGGGGGTATTTTGTTCAACCAATTCACGTGCTTCCACAACACTTCCTGCTTCTAAATAAAGTGTTTGAGTGTCTTCTCTTTTTGGGTTTCTTAATTTTGTTTCTTGATAATTGACTTTAAAAATCATTTATTTCTCTCCTCTGTATACGTCCTCTCTAGATAGGTAGAACGTTAGTCTTTTTTTATAAAAAAATTGGTGAAGTGTTTTGCATTACGAAAAAATCAACCTATGAAGTCTAATCAAAGGTGATTAAACGAAAACCACGTCAGTTTAATTCCTTAACATGAATGTAAAGCTGCTAGAAAAAAATTCTGATTCTTCTTTTATTCAGTTTAGTTTTTTCCCGAACTAGTGGTTGTGGTAAGTACACAACAGCTAAATTTATTTTACCATAATTCGTTAATTAAGTATAGAAAGTTAGTTGGTGTGAAAAATAATAGAAATTGGCTATACGTACTCAGAAGAAAATATGCTATATTGTAATAGATGTTTTTTGGATACATAGGATATAAATAAATATTATCAGCTGTATACTAATTTTTTAAGGAGATGAGAAAATGAATTTAATGTGGAGATATACAATGAAGTATAAAAAGTTAGTATTGTTAAATTTTTTGTGCGTTTTTGGTTTTATCTTGATCGAACTAGGATTGCCCACTTTATTGGCACAGTTAATCAATAAAGGGTTGATGTTTAATGATTTTGACGTTGTAACCTATTATGGGAAATGGATGTTTGTCATTTCTATTATTGGATTGATTGGGTTAATCGGTCTAGCGTATACCGTTAGCAAAATCACTACTAGAATTGTTCGTGATATCCGTAATGATATCTTTGAAAAAGTGCAGTCTTTTTCCCACAAAGAATACAATGAATTTGGCGTCTCATCGTTAGTTACACGTACAACAAATGATGCATTTCAAATTATGGTATTTATGCAGATGGTTTTACGAATAGGAATGATGACACCATTAATGTTCATTTCTAGTTTTATCATGATCATTCGAACTAGTCCATCATTGTCCTATGTCGTGTTGATTGCAGTACCTTTTTTAATTGGAATCGTTTATTTCATTGGAAAGCATTCCGCACCATTATCAAATAGACAACAAATTAATTTAGACGAAATCAATCTAAACTTACGCGAAAATTTAACAGGCTTAAGAGTTATTCGTGCCTTTGTAAAAGAAAAATTTCAAGAAAGCAGATTTTATCAAGTTAACGATAATTATATGATTGTTTCTAAAAAATTATTTAAGCTGATGGCTTTAGCAATGCCAACTTTTTCGATTATCTTTAACTGTATTTTTGTAGTTGTTATTTGGTTAGGAGCTATAGAAATAAATACAGGGGATCTTCAAGTAGGGAGTTTAGTTGCATTTATAGAATATATTTTTCATGCTCTCTTTTCATTTATGATGTTTGCTAATATTTTTACTATGTACCCAAGAGCAGCCGTTTCTGCTAGAAGGATCGAAGAAATATTGAATACTGTACCTTCTATCACAGAAAATGAAAATGGCGTAACGGAAACTGAAACACATGGTTACTTAACTTTTGAAGATGTGACGTTCGCTTATCCAGGAAATACGGAAGAGCCGGTTATCGAAAATGTGAGCTTCACAGTGAGACCTGGTGAAACAGCTGCATTTATTGGAAGTACAGGTAGTGGGAAATCAAGTTTAATTCAGTTGATTCCTCGTTTTTATGATGTTACGAAAGGTCGTATTTTAGTAGATGGAGTAGATGTTAGAGACTATAAATTAAGTGCACTACGCCAAAAAATCGGCTACATTCCTCAAAAAGCTTTATTATTTACCGGAACAATCACTGACAATATGCGTTATGGGAAATGGAATGCTGACAATAAAGAAATTGAAGAAGCTTCAGATATTTCTCAATCCAAAGATTTTATTTTGAAAAAACCGAATCAGTTTGATGAATTTTTATCTGAAGGTGGAAGCAATATGTCTGGTGGTCAAAAACAACGACTATCAATAGCGCGAGCGATCATTAAGAAGCCAGATATTTATGTGTTTGACGATAGCTTTTCTGCATTGGACTATCAAACAGATGCGAAATTAAGAGCACGTTTAAAAATGGAAACTAAAAATGCAGCAGTCTTAATTGTTGCACAACGAGTGGGTACCATTATGCATGCAGATAACATTATTGTATTAAATAAAGGTGTGGTAGTTGCTCAAGGAACACATGCAGAACTATTAAAAAAATCTGATGTCTATTATGATATTGCCTCATCACAATTGTCGAAGGAGGAGTTAGAATGAGTCATATGAAAGGTTCATTACGCCGAATTTGGCAGTATATCAAACCGTATAAAATTGGTTTCCTATCTGCTATCGCACTAACTGTTGTCTGCATGATCGTAAATGCTCTACAGCCTTACATCATTGGATTAGCTATGACAGAGTTAGGTAAAAATGTTTCCGATATGTTAAACAATGTGCCAAATGCAGGAGTTAATTTCCCATATATTCGTAACATTGTAATCATTATCTTAGGGATGGCAGCTATTTATCAAATTACCTTATATTTATCTTCGTATATTATGACAAATGTTGTTCAGAACACTATGCGTGATTTAAGAAATGAAATTGAACTAAAGATCAATCGACTTCCAGTCTCTTACTTTGATCGAAATCAACAAGGGAATATATTGAGCCGTGTCACAAACGACGTTGATTCAATAAGTAATGCTATGCAACAAAGTCTAATTCAAATGGTTAATTCGTTCATGGGGATTGCGTTCGCTATAACGATGATGTTGTACATCTCTGTTCCGTTAGCGATAGTGATCATGGTGACTATTCCACTTTCTTTTATTATTTCAAAAGCCATCATTAAAAAATCGCAACCTTATTTTAAAGGGCAACAAGAGTCATTAGGAGCGATGAATGGACATGTGCAAGAAAGTTTTAGTGGATTTACCGAAATCAAACTTTATGGAAAAGAAAAAGACAAATTAGAAGAATTTAAAGAAATCAATGCAACATTAAATAACTACGGTTTCAAAGCTGCGGTTATCTCTGGGATAATGAGTCCTTTAGTAGGATTTGTATCCAATCTAGCTTATTTTGGGATCGCGGTCGGCGGCGGATATTTGGTTATTATGGGGAGCTTGTCTTTAGGGAACTTACAAGCTTTTACTCAGTATATCTGGCAGGTTAACCAGCCTATCTCTCAAATTACACAATTGTCTGGTGTTATACAAAGTGCGGCAGCAGCGGTTAATCGTGTGTTTGAAATTTTAGATGAACCAGAAGAAATTATTAATGAAAAAGATTATGTATTACCAGCTACTATAGAGGGTAATGTAGATTTTGAACATGTTGCTTTTGGTTACGACAAAGAAAAACCATTGATCACTGATTTGAATGTGTCGGTGAAAAAAGGGCAAACGGTAGCCGTTGTTGGTCCTACAGGGGCAGGGAAAACAACTTTGATTAATTTATTGATGCGCTTCTACGATGTTGATAAAGGCGCCATTAAAATTGATGGCATCGATACAAAATCAATGTCCAGACAAGATGTTCGTTCGTTGTTTGGAATGGTTTTACAAGATGCTTGGGTTTATAGTGGGACGATTGCCGAAAATATCCGCTTTGGTAAGTTAGATGCAACCGATGAAGAAGTGGTGGAAGCAGCTAAAACAGCGAATGTAGATCATTTTATTCGAACATTGCCTGATGGATACAATATGAAACTGAACAAAGAAACTTCCAATGTTTCGTTAGGACAAAAACAACTTTTGACCATTGCACGTGCAGTAATTTCTAATCCGAAAATACTGATTCTAGATGAAGCGACTAGTTCAGTAGACACGCGTTTAGAAAGTTTGATCCAAAAAGCGATGAAAAAGGTTATGGAAGGCAGAACAAGCTTTGTCATTGCCCATCGCTTGTCCACGATTCGAGACTCTGATTTAATTTTAGTTATGGATCAGGGTGAAATCATTGAGCAAGGAACGCATGAAGAACTGCTTGAAAAAGGAGCTTTTTATGCAAATCTATACAACAGCCAATTTAGTGAAGAAGAATAAAAAGCAAGTGAAAAAATCATGGAAGTCCAGTATGAATGGACTTTCATGATTTTTGTTTTTTCAGCCTAGTAGTCTAGAAGAAAAAAGAGTACAATTGTTTTATAAGAAGCAATAGAAGGGAAGAAATTAATCATGCAAAAGAAAATGATTTTTTTTGATATCGATGGAACATTAGTCAATGATCAAAAAATAATTCCAGAGAGCACAAAATTAGCGATTAAAGAACTAAAAAATAAAGGCCATGAAGTAGCTATTGCTACTGGAAGAAATTTATTTATGGCTCAAAATATCATAGATGAATTAGAAATTAGCCATTACGTTGTTTGTAATGGAGCAGCAGGATACTTACATAAGGAACAAGTTTACGAAAATCCGTTGGATCAGGCTCAACTAGAGAAACTTATTAAAGTGGCGGATTCAAATAACCATCAGATCATTTATGAAACACCAGCTAAGCTGAGAAGAAGAAATGAGGAAGCTGATGTTAAAATTACAACAGCTATGAAATCTGTAGGTTATGGCGTTCCTAAATACGACCGAGATTTTTACTTACACAACTCTTTAGTACAATGTTTGCTGTTTTACCGTGAAGACGAAAAACAATTTTATGAAAGTGGTCAGTTTTCAAAATTCCGCTTTGTCAGATGGCATGATTCTGGAGTAGATGTATTGCCGCATAATGGATCAAAAGCGAATACAGTTTTGAGAGTAGCTTTAGAAAATGGATATAGTGTAGAAAACATCATTGCATTTGGTGACGGCTTAAATGATTTAGAAATGATTGAAAAAGTTGGAACTGGAGTAGCTATGGGAAATGCTTTAGAAAGTGTAAAGTTGAGAGCCGATAAAGTAACAAAAAGTTGTAATGAAGATGGAATTTATATTGCATTGAAAGAACTAGGTTTGATATAATTAATAGATAAATTCCAGTTTATTTATATTGAGGGGATGGATCAGTGGATTAATTGCTGAAGCATTCTACTCTGGGGTCTTGGTATAATGGGATTACGACTGGCTGGCAGCCAGTTAATACGGGTTCAATTCCCGTAGACTCCATTACATAATTTTTAATAAGTCGTTAAAACGTTGATACAACTGTATCTTTAAGACGTTTTAACGGCTTTTTTATTTTTATTAATACCCAAATTAATACCCTTTGTTAAAAATTGACATATTTTGCAAATTTATCAGCCGTATTTTCTTTAGCCTTTTCTGTTACATGAGCATAGATATTCATAGTAGTTTGGATATTTGAATGACCTAAACGATCCTGGACTTCTTTTACACTTGCACCAGCTTCAAAAAGAAGGGAACAATGAGTGTGGCGGAAACCATGTGGCGTGATCCGCTTCAATTCGTAAAGGTTTACCAGGCGGTCAAGATATTTTCCAACTTTAGGTGGCTGCATAACTGTATTTTTAGTGCTGGGAAAAACTAATTGAGTAGGATTAAGTGTATTGAAACCTAATTTAAAATAGGTTTCTTTTTGCGTTTTCTTCCAAGATTTAAGAATTTTCATTGTCTGAGGATCCATTGAGATAGAACGGACAGACGTTTTTGTTTTAGGTGTTTGTATGATTAGAACGTTATCTAGGCCAAATGTAACAGTTTTATTAATTTTAATGGTATTATCCGTAAAATTAATATCACGCCATTGTAGAGCCAATATTTCTCCTTTACGTGCACCAGTGAACGCTAAAGTTCTGAACAGAGCTAGTTGTAAAGGTTTGTTCTCACGTTTCAAGTGATCGAAGAAAAGAGTTAATTCTTCTTTATTGTAAAAATTTAAAACTTTTTCTTCTTCAACATCCACTTTTCTAATAGGCATACTAACCTTTTTAAAAGGATTGATTTCAACTGCACTGATAGTAATAGCGTAATCAAATATACGTGATGCATAGTTGCTGATAGCTTTGTACTTTTGCAGACGTTTGTACCAGTCATTCAAAGCTGCCTGACAAAAGACCACAGTTATTTTGTCCATGTACAAGTCACCGAATATAGGCAAGATATGGTTGTTGAATAATTCTAATGTTTTATTTAATGTACTTTCCTTAACTGTATTCTTGTATTGAACAATCCACAGCTCATAGACGTCCTTAAATTTGCTTGTGCTGGACTTTTTAAAGCCATTCATCTCTATATCTAGTTTTAATCTAGAAAGAGCTAGAGTGGCTTCTTTTTTTGTTTTAAAGCCTTGTCTAGTTGTCCGTTTCTTTTTACCGGTCATAGAATCCGTTCCAAGATATGCATTAAATTTATAAGCTGTCTTACCGTCTTTTGTTTTATATTTATTGATTGTTGTCATTGTAGTTTCTCCTTTGTTGCCAGGTCAGGGGCTTAAAGGATAATCAATTAAATGTCTAACTCATTAATTATTACTTCTAAATTATCATTACCTTCAAACATATCAGGAACTACATAAATATAGCTCTTATCAAATTTTGTTTCGAATTCATAAACAGGGTTACTTTTTCGTCCTAGTAAAGAAAATTCAAGATTAAATATACCTTGTTTGTTAGTTTGTATTGAGTCGAACTTTTTATTACTATATGAACGTTTATAAACATTAAATGAATTAGCAATTAAACTGTTGATTATTTCGTAAGCAACTTCAATTAAGCTTTTTGAAGAAGATAAGGTTTTAGTAATTTTATCTGGATTAAATTCAATACCTTTCTCTCTAAAAAACAAATTATTATCATCAGAATAGTTTAAATGACAAGCAACATATGAATTTAAAGTTTCTCCCACATAGCTAACGGCTAAATGAAATGGACAATAGTACTTTTTATCCTCTGATACATCTACCAAAACAAAATTACCATAATAATTTTTAAGTAATCCTGAAGGCAAAATATCTACCTCATATTCATAAGTATCATTTTGTTTCTCTATGTCAATTTCTATAAACAATTGCTGGTAGCTAGTTGTGTATTCAATAATATCCGTTAAATCAATATCTAGGAATTCAATCAAAGTATCTAAAGTATTGAATTGAATTCCTTTACTATCATTATTTACTAGCGATGTTATTGATTGTCTTGATATACCCGTATCGTTTGATAATTTATTTATACTAATCTCTCTATTATCTAATATTGATTTCAAATTACATCTAATCACTTAGTGACCTCCTTTTTCTAAATTGTACACTATAGTTAGCAAAAATAAAAGTTTTTGTATTGAATGCTTGCACATAATGTCAGTTTGTAATATGATGATTACAGAAAAGAGATAAAGTTGTAATTATTTGTTTACAACTAAAGGAGGAGAATATAAATGGAAAATAACTTTTCAAGGTTAGTTGGAGAACGACTTTTGACAATTAGTGAAATTCATGTTGCTACCGGAATAAGTAGAAATCAATTAACTGCTCTGTATTACAGAAGAACTAAGGGGATTCAATTTGAGACAGTTAAGAAGTTGTGTGATTTTTTGGAAATTCCAATGAGTGAGTTAATCGAATATCAACCAGAAATTAAAGGTGGTGAGAAATAATGGCAAACTCAATATTCAATGACCAAGCACAACAAGAATTAAAAGAAGATTTCATAAAAATAGTGATGGAGACTGCAGCTCAATTGGTTTTAGACAAAACAAATAAACGTTGGTTAAGGAAAAAAGATGTTTTAGAATACATCCATATTAGTGGTCCAACCTTAGACACCTGGGTACGTCAAGGAGGATTGAAATTATCAATTATTGGCGGAGTGATCCTATTTGATAAGAGAGAGATAGATGCTTTCGTTTTAAAATATCAACAATAAAAAAATGCCAGGTCAGAGGCTAATTTAGAGCAAATCGAATTTACAGGTTAAAAATACGGAAATTTAAGAAAAAACACCTATTTTGTAGCCATAAAGGCTGTAAAGTCAGTATTTTAGGGGATTTCAATACGACTAATTAACAACTAAAATTAATATATAGGAGGAAAAAATAATGAATTTTAATAAAGCGAAAAATGACAGGTTTACAAGAATAGATGAGTTGGTGGAGCAATTAAGTTTTCACTTTTTTGCATATACACATGATTCAATTGATGGAGTAACAGCTAGCAGTATTTCTAAAGCAGAAAAGTTAGTTGAAATTACACAAGAAATTCATGGATTAGAACTCGAATTAGAGAATATAAATAAATTAATTGGAGGGGAAAAGTGATGAATGCAGCAATAATAATGTCTTTAATAGTTGGTTGGTTCCTAGGGTTCGTAACTCATTTCAGTGTCCGTACAGCATATAAAGAATTAATAAAGGTATTAGAAGACGAAAAAAAGCCACTGAAGGACGGCCATCCAACAGTGGGCAACAGAGTATAACTCATAGAATCTTACATTGAGTATAACTCATTAACAAAAAAATACACAAGTGGGGTTTAGGAATTGAAAAATAAATTGAATGAATTGAATGGATTGGAAGACCAATTGCAAGAAATTAGTGAAAATAATAATCAAATAAAAGCAATCTCATCAGTTTTGAATGACAGCTGGGAGGGAATTTCAAGTATCAACAAAAGAGATGCTACAGGTCATTTAACACATTATGAAGTCGATAGAACATTAGAAAGAACTGCGACACTTTTTTTTATGCTTACTACTCTAATTAAAGATACAGAGGAGAAGAATTCAAAAGTTTTAGATGATATTACAAAAATTAGAAGTGGCCTAGCAAATCAAGAAGGTGATTAAATGGAAGGCTGGATAAAGCTTCATAGAAAATTATTAGATAGTCCTATATTCGAAAATGAAAAGCTGCTAAAAGTTTTTATGTATTGTCTGCTTAAATCCAGTCACCAAGATAGAGAAGCAGTGGTTGGGTTACAGACTGTAGATATAAAAAAAGGACAATTTATTTTTGGGAGAAAGAAAGCAGCTCAGCAGTTAAACATGAAAGAAAGCACCGTTTGGAAGCATATCAAATTCTTAGAAAAAATAGATTCAATTTCTTTAAAGAGTAACAACAAATTTACTGTTGTATCTGTTGTCGGGTGGGCGATTTACCAAGGAGATATAACAACAAAGGAACAACAGAGTAACAACAAAGGAACAACAGAAGAACAACAGAGTAACACAGACAAGAATGTAAAGAATGTTGAGAATGTTAAAAATGTAAAGAATAAAGATATAGTCGGGCAAGAATCACCCGACAATGTGCCTTATAAGGAAATTGTTGATTATCTCAATCTAAAGGCAGGAACTAACTTCCGGCCATCAGCTTCAAAAACTAAAACACTTATCAAAGCAAGAATAAATGAAAGCTACTCAATTGATGATTTTAAAAAAGTTATTGATATAAAAAGTGATGAGTGGCTAAAAAATAAAGACATGGTGAGGTATTTACGTCCAGAAACTCTGTTCGGAACTAAATTTGAAAGTTATTTAAATCAAAAACAAGTCTATAAGGATACCAATGAACGGGCTACTAGTGAGTATGATAATTTCTTTTAGGAGGGAAGTTAAATGGAAAGTACTTCTAAGGCAATGCAACTCACATTGACAAAATTAACTTATATTGTCGAAACTCCTTGTCCTGAATGTCGCGGTGATATGAGAGCTTGGAGGGAGAAAGAAGGAGATCCTCCGCGTTGTGCTACAGTTTGCTTGGCTTGTGGTTATAGGTCTTTACAAAAGAAAGAAGCCATCACAACTAAAAAGTTATTTGAGGAAAGCATGAAAACTAAAGCGATGAATTATTTAAATTACGGATCAATCATTACAAATAAAAAGTTACTCGAATTCAGATTAGACCAGTATAAAGAAATCGATTTAGAAACCATTAACGCTAAACAAGTTGCTATGAGTGCTTTAGATAAATTTAAAAACGGTGAAGAAGTACACGTAATATTCAGCGGATCAACTGGAACAGGAAAGTCGAGTTTATCAGTCGGGATTTTACAAGAAGCGTTAGTTCAATCAAATTATGATAAAAAATGTCTTTTCATTAATTATCGTGAACTTTTAGAACAACTTAAATTTGCTATGAATGATGCCGAGGTAAGAAAGAAAATTACAGGAACCGTTATGAAAGAAATAAAACTAGCTGACTTGATTGTCCTGGATGATATAGGTGCAGAGTTAGGGACCATTAAAGATGAGGCAAGAGGCAGCGTTTATAACCTAGATACATTGACAGCAATCACTGAGGCGAGGGAAAACAAGGCTACTATATTCAATACAAACTTAACGTCAGTTCAAATTAAAGAAGCCTATGGAGAAAGAATCCTTTCCAGAATGATGAATAATTCTACCGGTTTAATGTTTAGGTTTAAAAACACTAGCGATAAGCGTATTGCAGGAATTTAAAAGGAGAAAGATCAATGGGAAAAGAAGAGCAGATGGATGTAGGACTAACTAAAAAGCGAGAAAAATTTATAAAAGATGTAATAGATTACTTTGATGAATATGACATTGATGAAGACAGTAAGCACTTTTCTTCAGAACTGCTACAAGATTATTTTAATAAATACAGGTATAGAGATCTAATTTTGTTCAATGGCAGAGCAAAAAAAGTAAAAAAAATAATTAGAAGAGCACTAAAGTAAATTCTTTTAGTGAAGGGGTGTGAAGTATGGAATTAGGAATATTTGAAAAACAAGAGATGCATAAGTATTTCGTGTTAGATGAAAAAATTAAACAAATTTATGAACGCTTAGATTACAGAAGAGAAAGTTTTTACTCTCAAAATATGTTTTTACATACTGAATACCCTTCACAAAAGGATATTGATGCTAAAAACAATTCAGATTTAAAAGTTAGAGGTTTTAATATTGAATACAACGTTATTGAATACATTGATATTGAGCGAGCTACTTTAAAAGTAATTGAAATGCTAAAGGATAAGCAGCGTTACTTAAACGACTATCTAAAAGAGCTTAAATCACAAGAGAGAGAATATTTATTAACCAGGTACTCTTTACAAGGAGTACAAGGAAACACGACACAAACGGACATAAACTTATATGCAGAAATTTTAGAAATAAATGAAGCTATCAGCTATAAATATGGTTATCCTCCGGATGAAGAAAATAAGTTTATCATATCCGACCAAAGAAATTTTTTAGATGATTTTAAGGCAATAGCTGAAATGTTAAAGGTGTGAATACGAATGAATGACAGCAATCGAGGGATGCAGTTGTTAAATTTTTACTTACGAAAATGGAAGTATTTTGACGTTAACATTGCTTATTTATCAGATATTGAAAAGATTCAAATGAAGATTCTTTATGCTAGCTTGAAAAACTTAAATGAAGACGAGATAAAATTTTTGTCTGAGAGGTACAGGTTTACTGAGTTAAAAAAGATAACTGCTCAAGAGGCTGCTTCATTAAGAGCTGTTTCACTATACAAGTACAAAGAAAAAGAGAATGCAATCGGAATTAAGTTAATTCCATATTTTTTAGAAAATGAAAAAAAGCTTAAAGAAGAACTAAATGAAGCAGTAAGAATTGAAGCCAAAAGAAGAAGAAAGAATAGATTTAAATCTAATTTTAGGAGTGGAGATTGTTGATTGAATTTATTGATTACCAGATAACAAATATTGAAGCATCTTACTTAACTCTCAAAAAAAATTATTTAACTGAAGAATTAAAACTTTTAAATAATGAAAAAAAAACAGATGAAGATCTACTCCAATTAAAAAAACAACATTTAAACTTAATTTTTGACTGGGTTGATGAACTCGCAGATACGGATAGCCAATTGTTAAAACATTATTATTTTGATGGAATGATATTAGAAAATATAGCTTCACTTTTGAGCATTAATCATGGAGTAGTCGCTAAAAAACATCCTTCCATTATGAAAAGATTGAACAATGATATTTTGTTAAATAAATTTCCTTATAAAAAAACACCTCTTTATAGTGAGTATTTAATCACTAAAGAACAAGAAGAAGAACAGGGTGCACTAGAAAAACAAAGGGAATACAACAGAGAATATAAAAGATCTAAACAAATAAAAAAATATTAAAAATGGAGTGTGATATTCATTGCATGAGTGGGTTAAAGATTATCAGCGCATTACAAATGAAATAGACGTACTTGATTATCATATAAAGCAAGGTATTAACATCTCTACAGACTGTGCTAAACAAGCCATTGTTGATGAATTAAACCTGATGCTTAATGAAACTAATAAAACATTAATAAAAAAAGAAGACCAGCTTCTGGCACTCAAAGAAATATCTACCATGTTTACAGATATAGATCATGAAGTTTTTGTTAGGAAACACATAAAAAATCAAACAACAAAAGTCATATCTCATGACTTAGGAATTTCAAAAAGTCATATCGACAAGATTAATACTGCAAACCTTAATACACTAGAATTTTATTCAGAATTCAAATGAGTGGTTGATTGAAAACTTTACAAATTTGAATTTTAAATCACCATTTATAAGGGGGGAATGCCAAACTAGTTTTATTAACCAGATGAAAGGTGGCGAGATAAG
The DNA here is from genome assembly GCF_000195575.1 of Carnobacterium sp. 17-4. Classification (NCBI taxonomy): domain Bacteria; kingdom Bacillati; phylum Bacillota; class Bacilli; order Lactobacillales; family Carnobacteriaceae; genus Carnobacterium; species Carnobacterium sp. 17-4. Next base: position 922,313 of record NC_015391.1, read on the forward strand.
TTCAGTGATGATTAATACACAAATATATATTATCTTTCTAAAACAGAATTAAAAAGATGTTTTGAATAAAGATAAAAAAGAGTTGGATCGTTAAAGTTTTGGATAGGCCCCCCCTACCAAATTTTTTTTATTTTTATTTCGGGGGATAGGTTAGGGGGAGGCACGGCCGTCGCTGGACAAAAAAATAAAAAAAGAAAGGGGGGTGTAAAAATAAAAAGTGGAAATAATTTCAAAAAGCTAATATAGCAGTGTTTTAAAACAATTTATAAAATTTCTAATAAAAGCAAATATTAATTTAATGCTATATGAATAGCCACCGATCAACGTTTATGAGTGTTTACTGTATCAATTATAATAAACGCTAAAAACAGGCTGTTTTTTATCAAAAATAAAATAAATATATCGGGTTTGAAATATTGGTTTATATGATTAATCAACCCGTTATTTTAATAAGTGAGGTGATTAAAATGAAAACTGAAACAGATAAAATAATTGAGGGTTCCTATAGGAGTATAGACAGGATCTGGAAAAAGCATTACGTTCGACCTATGAAACGACAATTAAATGAACATGAATTGATTCATTCTTTTGATAAAGGCGTTAGGAAATATCAGAGGTTAAGAAATTCACTCCTAGTAAATGATCTGTTGAGAGAGAATCCAGACTTTAAACAATATGTTGAGCTTGTTGCAGCTGTTATCAATACTAGAATACAAGCTATGACAATGATTAAGCAAAACAAGTTATCAGATCACATAATCCATAGTTTAAATGAAGTCACTAAAATAGTTGAACTAGGGAATAGCTTAGTAAGTGAGTCTTTAGACTGGGCATATAAAGGCGGATATAAGTCCGATTTGTTAGATAAGTATAGAAAAAAATATTTATAATAGGAGGTGAAACTATTTGGCGAAAACTGAAGAAAGTAATGTAGTACTGAATTTCAAAATGGATGGGCAAGTGCAATATGCTCAGACCATAAAAGAAATAAACGGAGTTATGAATACTGCTGGTAAAGAATACAACAACCATGTGTCAGCAATGAAAAAAGATGCTACTCAAACCGAGAAACTTCAAGCTGCTAAAGGTAAACTTGAAATTCAATTAGAGGGTGCTGAAAAGCGTTCTAAGATGTTGAGAGAAGAATACGAGCGGTCCGTAAAAGAAACCGGTGAGTATTCAAATGAATCAAAAAAACTATATGATCAGTTGCTTCAGTCTGAAACAGGTGAAAACAAGTTACGAAGTGCATTAGATGCTACCAACGACTCTTTGAAGGAACAAGGAAACCTATCTATTGAAGCGGCTGATAAGTTAGCTAAGTTAGAAGAATCAGGCGAGAAAGTCAAGAACGTAGGTAAAGGAATGACCGTTGGTGTTACAGCTCCAATATTGGCCATTGGTGCAGTTGCAATAAAATCCTTTGGTGAAGTTGATGAAGCGATGGATACCATTATCATGAAGACGGGAGCCACTGGGAATGCAGCGGACAGCTTGACTCAATCTCTTGAAAACGTCGCTGGAAATACTCATTTAGAAATACAAACAGTTGGTGAAGCAATAGGAGAAATGAATACTCAATTTGGATTTATGGACGAGAAGCTAGAAGAATCAACTGACTATATGCTTAAGTTTGCTGAAATTAATAATACTGATGTATCTGAATCTGCTATTAATTCCCGTAAAGTAATTGAAGCATATGAAATGTCCTATGATGATTTAAACAAAGTATTAGATGCTACTACTAAAGTATCGCAAAATACCGGTCAGTCTGTTGACATGTTGTTCGATAAAGCAATAACAGGTGCACCACAAATTAAAGCACTAGGTCTTTCTTTTGAAGATGGCGTTGAAATGATTGGTAAATTTGAACAAAGCGGACTTGATTCAGGGAAAATGTTAGGTTTTATGTCCAAGGCTTCAGTACTATTTGCTAAAGATGGAAAGACTTTAACCCAGGGTCTAGGTGATCTACAAGAAAACATGAAGAATGCCACCAGTGATACAGAGGCGCTTGCAATGGCCAGTGAAGTATTTGGTTCTAGAGGTGGAGATGCTATGTTTGATGCCATTAAAAGAGGAACTCTTGATTTAACAGAGCTTGGAGAAATTGCCAAAAACAGTGTTGGAGCAGTTGGTAACACATTTGATGAAACTAGGGATCCTATTGATCAAGCTCAAGAAGCTATGAATAATGCAACTTTTGCATTTGCTGGTCTAGGTGATGCAATTCAAATAACCTTGTTTCCAGCATTCGAGAAGTTGACGGAACTTTTAAACCAATTTAAAGAGTGGTTCACTGCTTTGAGTCCTGAACAGCAACAATTCATTGTTAAAACTGCTATGATAGCCGCTGCGATTGGCCCTTTATTAGTCGTTTTAGGAACTCTGATGGGAAGCATGACTAAGATATACAACGGAGCTAGACTCCTTATATCAGGTATTAAAGCGCTGGGAGTTATACTAGGATTATTAGGAACTCCAATAGGTTTGGCAGTATTAGCAATTGTCGCATTCATTGCTATTTTCGTAGTAGCTTACAAAAAAGTAGAGTGGTTTAGAAACGGAGTCAATGCATTCTTTAGAGGTGTCAAAGATGTCGGAGTTGAATCGTTTAAATTTTTAGGTGGTTACATTAGTGGGATTTTTGAAGGTATCAAACAAAACTTTAGTAATTTTGCTAGTGCTGGAAAACGAATTTTTTCTGGAATCACTGATTTTATCGCTGGAGCTTTTACCGGAGATTGGTCAAGAGCCTGGAAAGGCGTGACTAATATATTTGGTGGAATATTCGAGGGACTAGGTGCTATGGCTAAAGCTCCACTGAACTCAATGATCGGTTTAATTAATGGATTCATTCGTGGTTTGAGTAGAATCAAAATACCTAAATGGGTTCCTGGAATAGGCGGAAAAGGATTCAGCATTTCTGAAATTCCATTCTTAGCTGAAGGAGGTAGCTTCTTAAATGGCCAAGCAATCGTTGGTGAAGCAGGTCCCGAATTAGTGACAAGTATGAATGGTAGAACGAAAGTTACACCATTATCTAGTGATGAAAAAGCTAAAGGGATTTCTGGAGCTTCTAAAGGTGGCCGGAATGTTGAAATGCATGTTCATTACGGTCAAATTAATACAAATAGTCCAAGCGAATTAGCTAAACTAGATAGACGAATGAAACGAGCATCTGATATGGCCATGATTGCAACAGGAGGAGTACCGGAATAAAACAATAGCAAAAGCCATCTCTTAATTGAGATGGTTTTTTTTGGTTAAGAGCCGAAGGGAAAATACACTTGGATTATTTTTATAAAGTATAATTGAAATAAAATGAGGTGTGAATATGGTCCAACAAATAACATTTAATGTACCTGAAAACTTTATTGTTCTAACTAAAGAAGAATATCGGCAATCGATGGACAAGATAAAGGTTAGTGATATGAAAGGAGTGAACGCATTGGGAAAACCAATAACTATTAATATTAACGAAGTGAGTCAAAATCCCGAACGTGCAAAAATTAAATACGGAAATAAAGAAGTGATCTGCAAAATGTACAGCATGAACAAATCAACTCTGAATACTTGGTTAAAGGACATGAGAAACAATCCTAAATTTGCGCATGGTGTTGTTAATCCTACGCATAAAATTGTTTTAATACACTTAGATACTTTTGAAGATTACTTTAGATGGCTGGAAAAAAATAGATACAGGAGATGATTAATTTTGGTTAATAAAAAGAAAGAAAGAAATTTTATTGTAACAAATTACGACAGAAATGGTAAAGTTATTGAAGATTTATCAAAAGTAGTTATTCCAATTGAAAGACAAATCGCTTTGTTAGAACGTCTTAATCGTTTAGATAGAAGAGGATAATTATTTGTGTGAAATATGAAGTTCAAAAGATATTTAGAAGTAAATAAATCTAACAGCTATACTTTGCATATATTATAAGTATCACGTTTAGAGGAGAATGAAAATGCAAGAGGATACAATGATGATTTATTTTGAAGATGAAGGTTTTAAAGTGATAAGTTTTGGACCATCCGCGGATATTCTTTATCAAAGTTATGTAGTTATATCGTACGAAGAAGATTTAACTATATACCCTTGTTGTAATCAACTGATGGCTGTTAAAGTTTCATCAATCTTTATAGCAGAATACTGCCAAAGAATAGAGCATATAAATATGTTGTTTGATAACATGTAATAAATTATACCTTCATTTTATGAGGGTATTTATTTCTTTACAAAACAAACATACGTTCGTATAATAAACACGAGGTGAACGATATGAAAAAAATGAAGATTCAAGAATTTAATCAGGACTATATGATGATAGATGAAAAAGAAATGACATTTATTTATGAGTATCCAGAAAAGGAACAGTTCGATTATATAACGGATAAGGTTGACCATCCAGAAATTAAAGAATATAACATTGAGTATTCAGCTATGATACAGACAATTCGCATGGGCGAAATTGGCAGATATAGATTGGATGGCGTTCCATACGGATTCAATGCTTTCATCATTACTATAGTGATGAAGTGATAGATATGGATGATATTTGGGGTTTGAGTGAATCGGCACTGCTGCTTATTGAGGATAAACTAGATGAACTACTAAATGAGGAGGATGAAGATCATGAACGCTGCTATGATGACTGGGAAAGTAGTTTCGGATGTAAAGGTGATTAATACTAAACACGGTTATCCGTTTTGCTACATTGCTTTAGAAGTGAATGAAAAAATTCATAACTGCTTGATTGCTGGACGAAAAGCTTTTAAATTTGTTTACGAGATTGAAAACGGTACTGGTTTAACGGTTGAATGTACAATTAACGAACGTAAGCAATTAATTATTCAAGAATATAAACTTGACAGTCAACCTACTCTTTTGGGTCAATTGTGGGATTATAAAGGAAGGCGACTGCCATTTAAGAAAACTATGTTTTAGAAAAAGTTTATGTATCTATTTACATTGATTTGATTTAGATTTAAGTCAAGAAGGAGGAGATCATAAAATGAAAGAAAGAATTAAAAATGCTTTATTAAATTTAAAAGTACTATTTGAAGCTAAGCCTTATGATGAATTGACTGAAAAAGATATGAGCGAACTTAATTCTTTTCATCCTGAAAAAGTCCACATGCTTGAAGAAAACGATGATTACTTTTTAGGAATGAGAGCTAATCATTTCGTAATCGAAGAAGGCACTTCTGAGAACCATGATCAAATAACTTACTTAATTTCAGCAAACCACAAAGGTATAAGAAAGCAAACTATGCTGCTTGGCGACTAATAATAAACTCAAAAAAATAACCCTATCTCAATTAAGAGATGGGGTTTTCCTTTTTATATTTTTCAAATGAACTTTCAGCAATTTTCATTGCTTCAGGAACTGCATTCATTTTTCTAAGATGATTTTTTAGTTCGGAAAGAGAGGTAAGGTCTATAGGAAAACTAGAATCATTTTTAGCATCATTTGCCAAATCACCAATTGGAGATTTGTGATTAATATAATTTTGTAACCATACATAGTAAGTCATCTTTTACCTCTTTTCTTATATTTTAATATCCTGATTATATCACTTAAACAAAGCATTTAAAATAAACAGAGAAACAAAACTTAATCATTGTTATAATCTAGTAAAGACTAAGGAGACTATAAATGATAGAAAAAATATTTTTTGATAATTTAGGAAATTTTCAATGGGCTAGCATTGCAGCTATGATATCGTCATTAGCGTTTGTAACTTCACTTATATCTATATCCATAACTATTAAACAAGGAGAAAAAAATAGAAAAACTAGCAGTCTTGCTGCACTAAGAATTGATGAATTAAAAGAAGTGCGGAAAAATGTAAGTGAAATAGTGAATTCATTACATAACCTTCAATATATGGAAGATTTTGCAAATAAAAGACAAAATATGGTAAAAATACCGGAAAAATTCACAATTCATAAAAACGAAATCTATGCTTTATTGTACCGGGAAGAAAAGCATTCCAAAGAATTTATACAAGCGTTAATTTTATTTGAAGGAAATATAATTAATACTGAAAATATGCTTGAATTGCCTAATTTATTGGATGATTTTGATGCAGCTGCTAAGGACTATTCGAAAAAAGAGTATAAAGAAATAGAAAATTACATTTAAAACACTTAATCGAGTGGCTTTTATTTGAAAATTAGAAAAAAAATAGAAAATAGTTGAAAAAGGATATCGTGTCAAGTATGATTACTTTAAAGGGGTGGTGAGTATGCTTAATACTAGTAAGCGAAGACTATCTATTAGCAAGTGGCTCAAAGATAATAATCCTAGTGAATTCTATGAGCCTTTGAAATTACAAAAATATTTGTTTTTCTATGAATTGTTTTCTAAAGTAGAAGGGAAATCTTATTCTTTGGATTATCTTAAGGGATATGAAAATGGTCCAGTGTTTAGTGAGGTTTATGGGGATTACACATATCGCATTGATGAATTTGAACCCAATGTTGATGTTAATGGTAATCTAGAAATTGAAAAAGATATTGCTCAAAAAGCAAGCTTCTTAGCTCAAATTTTGACAAAAAAAGAGTTGTCAAATCTGACTCATGAAATGAATATATGGAAAGCCAAAGAGAAGGATATTGAAAAAGGGATAAAGAATGTTCCTTTGGATGAAGAAGACTTCAACGATAACGATGAGTATATTACAAAGAATTTGAAAGATTTGTATTCTAATGAATTTATAAATTCAGTAAATGTTATAAATATAGCAGATAAGAGTTTTGTAGTAAGCAAAGAAGATTTTTATAAGTTAAATAGCATTCAAAAAGATACTCTAGAATTATTATCTAATGAAGAATTAGATAATCCAGTTTATATATCAATTGGCGATGAAGGGGAGTTATTAGTTGACTAGGGTAAAAGATGTTATCACTATGAAAGTTCCTTTTCCTAATATTACAGGGAACTTGGCACTAAGACCTCATATGTATATTTGTATCGAGGACGGGACTGATAAGAAATTTCTATCTTGTCAAACTAGAAAACCTACAAATATTCTTAAAGATGTCCCGCCATACATATACATTGAAGAAAGTAATAATATTAATCGAAATCCATTTACGTGGCCAACGTTAATTGGTTGTGATTATGCATTTGAGATGAAAGACATCCATGTTGATCGTAGTTTACTTGCTAGAAAAAGAAGAGATGTTTGTGAGGAACTCTATGAAGAGATCTCATTAAAAATAAAACATGATTCTTTTTTTTATGAGTTAATGAACGAAATAGAATTACTTAGCCTTAATAGATCTTTATCTAAAGTAAATAAAGAAACAGCCTCATAATAGAGTGCTGTTTCTTTTACGTTATAGAGCCGAAGCGAAAATGCACTTGGGCTAGATAGAAACAAATAGTGAATTGAAATATTTTATTTTTAGTACAATAAGTTTAGAATAAAACTAGAAGCTCATGGAACTATTGTAGAGATGTAAGTCGCCTTGATTAAAAATACTTTTGTTAACATAAATATTATATTTCCATATTAGAAAAGAGGTCAAATATTGGAAGATAAAAAGGATACTAGAATATATAGAAAAACTTTAAGAATAGGAATTAGTTTAATTATATCTGCGGTTTTTACGATGTTTTTACAAAACAATTTGGATATATTAGTTCCTTTGTATTTAAATTTAAGTGAAATATACTCATACTTCTTTGTTTCGGGAATTTTTTTTATTTTAGAAGGTGCTATAGCTTTTAGGCAGAGTCTAGATCGATTGAATAAGAAGCCTCATAAAGACAGAAAGACTAGACTAGTAAACTTTTTGGTCAAATTTTTAATTACTGGAATATTTTTAGCTTTTTACTTAAACGGTTTCTTAATTATCGAACATTTTTTGAATGATGATCGTTTATTTGTAATAGTATTATTATTTAACTTTCTTTCAGTATCAATTGTATTAGATGAAATAATTAAATTTTTCCAAGCAATTATTTTTATTTATGTAAAAACAATACCCGATAGTAAAGATAGGTTAAGTATTATAATAACATTTGTAGGATTATTAATTTCTGGAATTTCTCTATTAAAATGATTTTTACATAGAGATTGCTTTTTTTATTATAAATATCAATTATGAAAGTATGTGATAGAACTAAAAAGAAAGGACCCAATTAAATTGGAGACCTTTCTTTTTTTATATATAAGTAGCCCACCAGACTATCCTTTCGAATTTTTTTACCATTCACTCATAATATTCATTAAAACTTCTTTAGCAGCATCAACTGGATACCAGCGTTTTCGACTTTTTCTAATCTCGATTTTCTTCATGCGAGGATCAGTTAGAAACTCTTCTTCAAGAAACGTTTGAGACATACAAGTTTTCTTTGATAACATATCAACATCCCAAAGCCATAGCTCATGAGTATCTTTTAAGATATTATGAAGCTGATCTCGAATTTCTTTTTTTACCAGTTCATCATCCAAGTGAATTATAATCTTACCCTCCTTCCTTGTTGAAGTATATAATAATTTGTGAATTATAGTTAGTTTAAGAAGATGTCCTCAATTTTGAGGAGATGTTTTATGAATAGCCGAGAGCAACAATGCGCTTGGAATAGGAGGGCGCAATTGTGCGCTGTCTGAAAAGTATAGGGGTAAATGCTCTACACCTAAAATGTAGCAATTTTATATTTAAAATAAAAGTATGTAGGTCAGCCGAAAAAAAGGCCGACCTAGCGAATCGCTACCCCATTAGTCGTCCATCCAATTAGACAGAAGTCTCCAATTTTGGAGAGATGTTTTATTTAGGGGTTGCTGAAAATTCGGCTGATCTATTCCTTTACTCACCTCTGTGTGAAAACAGTTTAACGTATAAGGTATAGCAAACTAAATTGAAATGAGCTTAGAATGCTCCTGGTGAAAGGGTCTATGTTAAGAATAGGTCGACAAATATAAAAAACATATTAATTAATGATAACTATTTGAAAAGTTGTTATAATAAGGGGGTCGCAAAACACGATACCCTGGAGGAATTCAAATAATGGCTTACTACAAAGTGATCAACATTTTACAAGATGGTACTCGTTTAGATTCTATGGAAGGTTTTGTGCTTCCAAAAGAATTTTCAGATAAAGTTTTTGCTGTTTTCCAACGCTCTGCTGAAGAAAGAGAAATTGAAAAACAAAAAGAGAACTTTAAGAAAGTAGATTAATTATTAAATAGTTTATTTAAAATTTCCCCTGACCTAGCAAATTATATTCTTAAAATTAATACCCTCATTAATACCCTTTACATGAATTCTATTAGATATCATTTTATTAGAAAAAGCTGAAAGTGTTGATATTGCTATACTTTTTAAGCTATTTTCTTCTATTGTATATTGCCTTTATAAACCCGTAGACTCCATACTTAAATTTAATAGTTGTTTGTTAAAGCATTGATATAAAAGATTTATATCAATGCCTTTTGCTTGTGATGCTTTTCAGTTTGTAATTTAGGACTTTCTTAATAGATAGATTTGCATTATTAATCAAATGAATCTTGTTTTGGAATCCGTTTGACTAATAAAAGTATTTTATTAGTAAAGTGGGAACTTATTTAGTCTTCATTTAAACAATAAAACTACTTCATTAGTCATAAAGAGCGATAAAGTCCATGTAATTGTGTAATAAGAAAATAAGCATAACTTTTTTCGTTCTACAGATTAGGTACTAATTTCTAACTACGAAAATTGACTGAGTTATTATTTTTATTTGTAAATATGTAGAAGAAATGAAGGGTTTTTGAATGGTTAGTTAGATTACATTAAAAAATCTGTGCATTTTTTCACAGAAATGTAATTTAATGGGAAATAAAACTTGATTCTTAATTTAAACGTGATAGAATTGGATTTGCATTTAATATTGTGAAATTTATCTAGGAGGATTATCAAAATGACAAAAGGTAAAACTAATATTAGTACAGCTTCACTAAAAGTGATGGCAGGATGGGGAATAGATACAATTTATGGAATCCCTTCAGGAACTTTAGCCCCTTTAATGGAAGCTTTAGGTGATCAACAAGAAACAGATATCAAATTCCTTCAAGTAAAACATGAAGAAGTTGGAGCAATGGCAGCTGTAATGCAATGGAAATTCGGTGGAAAATTGGGTGTTTGTGTTGGATCAGGTGGCCCTGGTGCTTCTCACTTAATCAATGGTCTTTATGATGCAGCGATGGATAATACACCTGTATTAGCTATTTTAGGTTCTCGCCCTCAAAGAGAACTTAACATGGATGCGTTCCAAGAATTAAACCAAAATCCAATGTTTGATCATATCGCAGTATACAACCGTCGTGTTGCTTACGCTGAACAATTACCAAAATTGATAGACGACGCAATTCGTACAGCTATCTCTAAACGTGGAGTAGCTGTATTAGAAGTACCTGGTGATTTCGGTTACCATGAAATCGATAACGATGCATTCTACTCTTCAGGCCACAGCTTCCGTGACTACGTTTCTTCTGCAATCAACGAAGCAGATATTGACGCAGCTGTTGAAGTATTAAACAATTCTAAACGTGCTGTTATTTATGCAGGTATCGGAACTATGGGACATGGTCCAGCGGTTCAAGAATTATCTCGTAAACTTAAAGCTCCAGTTATTACAACTGGTAAAAACTTTGAAACTTTCGATTACAACTTTGAAGGATTAACTGGTTCAACATACCGTGTTGGTTGGAAACCAGCTAACGAAGCTGTTAAAGAAGCAGATACCGTTCTTTTCGTTGGTTCAAACTTCCCATTTGCTGAAGTAGAAAATACTTTCGCAAATGTTGAAAACTTCATCCAAATCGACAACAACCCAACAATGCTTGGTAAACGCCATAATGCAGATGTTGCTATTCTTGGAGATGCTGGTGAAGCAGTTCATTCATTACTTGAAAAAGTAGCACCTGTTGAAGAATCAGCTTGGTGGAATGCTAACTTGAAAAACATTCAAAACTGGCGTGACTACATGACTAAGTTGGAAACAAAAGAAAATGGTCCATTACAACTTTATCAAGTATACAATGCTATCAACAATCACGCTGACGAAGATGCAATCTATTCAATTGATGTTGGTAACTCAACTCAAACATCTATCCGTCATTTACACATGACTCCTAAGAATATGTGGAGAACTTCTCCATTGTTTGCTTCTATGGGTATTGCACTTCCTGGTGGTATTGCTGCTAAGAACGTATATCCTGATCGTCAAGCATTTAACTTAATGGGTGATGGTGCGTTTTCAATGAACTACCCAGATGTTGTTACTAACGTACGTTACAACATGCCTGTTATCAACGTAGTATTCACAAACACTGAATATGGATTCATCAAGAACAAATATGAAGATACAAACAAAAATACTTTTGGTACTGAATTTACTGATGTAGACTACGCAAAAATTGCAGACGCACAAGGTGCAGTTGGTTTCACAGTAAGCCGTATTGAAGATATGGACCAAGTAATGGCTGATGCTGTTAAAGCTTCTAAAGAAGGTAAAACAGTAGTCATTGATGCTAAAATTACAAAAGAACGTCCAATTCCAGTGGAAACATTGAAATTAGATTCTAAATTGTATAGTGCAGAAGAAATTAAAGCTTACAAAGAAAAATATGAAGCTGAAGAATTGGTACCATTTAGTGAATTCTTAAAAGCTGAAGGTCTTGAATCTAAAGTATCTAAATAATTTTCTGATAGATAAGTTATAGTTTAATAAAAAGGTGAGTCGCTGTGTTATAGCGACTCACCTTTTTTTTGTTAGGTAGAAGAAATCACCCGACAACTAGACGTAATGGGTGAAAAAATAGATCGTGTAAATAGAAATTTCGATTTAAACCGATACGCTGAAGTTCAGCATGCAAAAGAAAAGAATGAAATGACCATGCTTGCTAAAAATTATGAATCAGAAGAAACTTTGGTGCATAACGCACTAAATAAAGTGACAGACGCTAAGAATTTATTATTAAACGAATTACTTAAAAGTAAATTCAATTGGAATCACAAAAATCAAATAGTAAGATTCCTATGTTTAGTAGCAACTTATCCACTGCAGAGGAGATATGCTTGCGAATATTACTTTTATAAAAACAATTTAAGTAAGTATCAAATAATATGTAACAAAGAGAAAATGTCAGTTCAAAACAATTCAGCTAACAAAGCTGTTTGCTTTAATCTGACATTTTTTTAATTTTAATGAATTCATCTGAACTAATACTTGATTTAAAAATTATTCCCTTGCACAAAGAATTGAGCTTCTTCGTAATGGTATTTGATATTGGAATAGTTAAATGGATGCCCGCTGCTTAAATAATAGATACTTTCGATTGTTAAAGAAGGGTCGTGTGCTTCCAACTGTAAATATGCCGCTTCTTCTTGAGTTAATTTTCCAATACGCATAAATAAATCTGAAAAACGAATATTTATTTTTAGGTCCTCAGTTAAATAGTTGAAAATAGACTGACTGGCAATTTCTTCATTCAAATAAGGCACGACCGTCTTGAGGTAATAGGATTCTTCCACACAAAAGGGACGTGATTCAATGTAGCGGACGCGTTTAATGTAATAGATCGTTTCTTGGTTTGTGAGTTCAAGTATCTCTGCGACATTTGAAGGTGCTTCGATTTCTTTTAATTCAATGACTTCAGAAGACAAATTGAATTCTCTAAAAATGCTATGGAATCCTTGAACATCAGTTAAATTCACAAATCCTTTGCGGTGACGACCACGTACATATGTACCGCTGCCTCTTACTTGGTAAATCACACCATTTGTCTCTAAAACTTCCAATGCTTTAATAATCGTGTTTTTACTGACTTCATATATACCTTCTAATTCAGTGAGAGTAGGCAATTTATGGCCGCGTGTTAAATTATTTTCTTGAATGTAGATATTGATTTTATTGGCGACTTCATGGTATTTATTCATCACTTTGGCTCCTTTGTTTATAATTATATCATATTTTAAATTGTAAGGGTATTGACAAAGTGTATGGGTATAATTTATGATGTAGTCATACAACCGAAATTATACCCATACGCTTTTTAAGTGAAAAGGAGGAAGAACATGAAAGAAAATAAAAACCGCGTTTTAGCTGAACGGATTTTGGAAGAGATTGGTGGAGAAAAAAACATATCCAATTCGACTCACTGTGCCACACGCTTACGGTTGGTGCTGAAAGAAGAAAACGAAGAGATGGTTCAGTCTGTGAAAAAACTACCAGGGGTTATTGACGTAGTTCGTAAAGGTGGACAATTCCAAGTTGTTATTGGAAACACAGTAGATAAAGTTTACATTGAATTTAGTGAACTAACTGGAGGAGAGAAGAAAGAAGCGACAGAAGATACGAAGAAAGGCAATATCTTTAGCCGGATGATCGCGACAATGTCAGCTGTTTTTGCACCATTTGTTTATGTATTGGCAGCTGCCGGAACGATTCAAGGGGCTTTGATCATTTTGTCTCAGATTTGGCCAAGCATTGTAGAAACAGGCACTTATCAAGTATTTGATGTGGTATCTTGGTCACCATTTACATTCTTACCGATTTTTATTGCGGTAACAGCGTCTAAACATTTTAAAACAAATACGTATACGGCAATTTTTGCAAACGCTGCCTTGGTAGCGCCAGGATTTTCAGAATTGGCGCAACGCGCAGGTGCAGGAGAAGCCATTTCTTTCTTCGGTATGCCATTAAGTGAAACCGTTTATACTTCAACGGTTATCCCAGCTATTTTGCTGGTATGGTTGTTATCGTATTTGGAACGTATCTTAGAACGCATTTTACCAGAGGCTGTAACGCGCTTGTTTACGCCATTATTTAGTATTTTGATTGCGGTTCCGTTAACCATTATCGTCATAGGACCGTTGTCTGCAGCCGGAGCAAATGTAGTGGCAGCAGGCTATACAGCCTTAGCGGTTTCTTTCCCAGCCTTAGCTGGTATCATTATTGGGGGAGCATGGCAGTTGTTTGTATTGCTGGGAGTCCACTGGGGAATTACACCAGTCATTCTAGCAAACCATGAACAATATGGAATGGACACTTTCCAAGTGTATCAAACGATTGCGGTTATCTCTCAAGTAGGAGCCGCTTTAGCCGTTTTCTTAAAAACAAAGAAAAAAGAAGTTCGCAGTGTCAGTTTATCTGCAGCGATTACTGGTTTATTCGGAATTACTGAGCCAGCAATTTATGGGGTTAACTTACGTTTCAAGAAACCATTTATTATTGGAATTGTTACGGGAGCAGTTGCTTCATTGGTAACTAGTTTCTTTAATTCTTTCTCATTTGTATATACAGGATTACCAGGGCCTCTAACCATCATCAATACGTACAGTGCTGATCATCCATCTTCTTTCTGGGGAGTGTTAACTGGAACGGTTATTGCTCTTATCTTGCCAATCGTATTGGTTCAAATCTTTGGTTATGGGGATGACGCTGTAGAAGAAGCAGCTGATGTACCATTGAGTACAACAGAATTGGATGCTGAAGGCAACAACTAAACTGTAAATAGTACTTCAAAAATTGAGACTCAATCTCCAATCAACGGAGCGCTTGTACCGTTAGATGAAGTACCAGGTCCTGTGTTTTCATCAGGAGCAATAAGCAAAGGAGTAACAATTAAACCTGTAGAAGCTAGAGTAATCGCACTATTTAATGTAAAGTGATATTAGTAGTAGGCACTGAACATGGTATTGGTTTAACTTCTGACGAAGATATCGAAGTGTTGATCCATATTGAATGGAAACCGTTGAGTTAGAAGATAACCCTTTAGCGTTCATGTCAAAACAGAACAATCAATTGAGAAGGGCGATTTGCTAGTAGAATTGGATATCAATCAAATCAAAGCAGCTAATCTGCCGACTGTTACAATAGTCATTGTAACGAATAATGATGACTACGCAGATGTATTGGTCTCTCAATTAAAAGAAGCACTAGGCACAATAGTAACCATTAAAAAATAGGAGGATGTCAAATGTCTAAATTTCCAAAAGATTTCTTATGGGGCGGAGCTTTAGCCGCACACCAATTCGAAGGTGGCTGGGACCAAGGTGGTAAAGGACCGAGCGTCGCTGATGTGATGACAGCTGGTGCAGCTGGTAAGCCACGCGAAATCACCAAAACTGTTGAAGAGGGTAAATTTTATCCGAATCACGAAGCTATTGATTTTTACAATCGTTATAAAGAAGATGTGGCGTTGTTCGCTGAAATGGGATTGAACAGTTTACGTACATCTGTCAACTGGACACGTATTTTCCCGAAAGGTGACGAAGCTGAACCAAATGAAGCTGGACTTCAATTTTACGATGATTTATTTGATGAATTATTGAAAAATGGTATTGAGCCGGTCATTACGCTAACTCACTTTGAAATGCCGCTTCACTTAGCACAAACTTATGGTGGATTTAGAAACCGTAAAGTAGTCGATTTCTTTGTTAAATTTGCCGAAGTAGTTTTCGAACGTTACAAAAATAAAGTGAAATACTGGATGACGTTTAACGAAATCAACAATATGATGGACTACACAAACCCAATCTTCTTATGGACAAACGTAGGAGTACGAGTTGAAGAAGGCGAAAACGCTAAAGAAGTGATGTATACTGCAGCACACCATGTGTTATTGGCAAGTGCTCTATCAGTGAAAGTTGGTCGCCAAATCAACCCTGATTTCCAAATTGGGGCGATGGTGTCTCATGTACCGATCTACCCATTAACGGCTCATCCAGAAGATGCTATGTTGGCTGAAGAATCCATGCATTTGCGTTATTTCTTCCCGGATGTACAAGTACGTGGGTATTATCCAAACTATACGCTGAAAGAATTTGAGCGCGATGGCTTGAATATTCCTATTCGAGAGGGCGACGCTGAAATATTAGCACAAGGTAAAGTGGACTATCTAGGGTTCAGTTACTATATGTCTAATGTGGTGGATCATAAAGATGAAAATAATGATGATGAAGCTGCTAACGTGCATGGTAAGATTCCTTATCAAGTAGATAACCCATATCTAAAAGCTAGTGACTGGGGTTGGACGATTGATCCTGTAGGGTTACGTTACACGTTGAATCGTTTTTGGGATCGTTATCAAATTCCGCTATTCATTGTGGAAAATGGGTTTGGTGCGATTGATACTGTTGAAGAAGACGGCAGCATCCATGATGAAGCTCGTATCTCTTATTTGCGTGAACACATCAAACAAATGGGCATTGCGATAGATCGCGACGGTGTTGAATTGATGGGGTATACACCTTGGGGCATCATTGATATCGTTTCGTTCACTACTGGAGAAATGAAAAAACGTTATGGTATGATTTATGTCGACCGTGATAATGAAGGTAACGGAACAATGGAACGCAGTAAGAAAGATTCCTTTGACTGGTACAAAAAAGTCATTGAATCGAATGGAAAAGACCTATAAGATAGTTAAAAAGATAGCTTGAGACTTAAATTGAACTGCCTCTGTCAAGTAGACAGGTAAATAAACATAAAAAGCCATGTATGATAAAAATCATGCAGGGCTTTTTATGTTGGAATGGTTAAACCTATTTTTAATGTTACTTTTTTTGATATTATAAAACTTAATATATCTCTCAATGTCTTTTTCTAAACCTTCGTTGAGATACAGTTGAATATATTGTTCTAGTTCTGTATTTGTATGTTTACTATTCGAACGCAAAAAATCCCCCTAAAGTAGTTTGATTTTTTAGAGTCTACTTTAGGGGGAGCATATCGATAGATTCTGGCCTCTGCTTTTTCAGGATTAAGAAATAACTTTTACATCGTCATCGATTTTAAAAGGATGTTCTTTATTGATGTGATCATAAAACATGATGCCATTGATATGGTCAATTTCATGTTGAATAACAATCGCTGGATAGTTTTTCAAACGCGTTTTGTGAAGTTCTCCTTCTAAGTCAAAGTAAGTTAATGTAATACGGCTGTGGCGAGGCACGTAACCTGGAACTTCACGATCCACAGATAAGCAACCTTCACCTTCAGTTAAACAAGCGCTTTGAACTGAATGACTGATAATCTTTGGATTGACCATTACAGTGCTAATGATAGGCTCGTCAATTCCTTCTTCAATTCCAGGGATGTGCACAGCTATCAAACGTTTTGAAATGTCTAATTGAGGTGCTGCAAGTCCTACTCCTGCACGTAAGTTGTATTTTTCAGCAATTTCAGGGTCTTGGCTGTTTTTTAGAAATTGAAGCATGTCGTTACCTAATTGCTTTTCTTCTTCACTAATAGGTAATGTTAATTCTTTAGCAACCATTCTTAGTGTAGGATGGCCTTCTCTAATAATGTCTTCCATTGTAATCATAAATGTTCACTCCTAATATATGTTTCATAATAGTCATTTTCCACATAGGGAAAATCCTTATCAATTTCATCTTATTTATTTTATCAGTAAACTCAACATTTTGCACGATGTATAAAAAGTTGAAAAAAAACTATTTTTCATAAATAGATTATGGGATAATGGTGAACATGAAAAGAGAAAGTGTTTTTAAATCAAAAGTTAGAGGAGATTAAAATATGATAGATGCAAAAAGTTATGTTAATGAAGTCTATACTAAAGTTTCAGAACGGGATCCGGATCAACCGGAATATTTGCAAGCAGTAAAAGAATTTTTTGGTACTATCGAACCAGTCTTCGCAGCTCATCCAGAATTAATTGAAAAAAATATATTAGAACGTTTAGTGGAACCAGAAAGAATTCTACAATTTAGAGTTCCCTGGGTTGATGATCAAGGGGCAGTAAATGTAAACCGTGGATACAGAGTGCAATACAATTCTGCTATAGGACCTTATAAAGGTGGACTACGTTTCCATCCATCTGTTACACAAAGTATTGTGAAGTTTTTAGGATTTGAGCAAATTTTCAAAAATAGTCTAACTGGATTGCCTATTGGTGGCGGTAAAGGTGGTAGTGACTTTGATCCAAAAGGGAAATCTGACAATGAAGTTATGCGTTTTTGTCAAAGTTTTATGACAGAACTGCAACGTCATATAGGACCAGATATCGATGTACCAGCTGGTGATATCGGAGTAGGTGCACGTGAAATCGGATTTTTATTTGGCCAATATAAAAAGTTGAATGGCTTTCAAGCGGGAATTCTAACTGGAAAACCAATTTTCTTAGGTGGTAGTTTAGCACGAACAGAAGCTACCGGCTACGGATTAGTTTACTTTACTAAAGAAATGTTAGATGATATTGGAAAATCTTTCAAAAATCAAAAGGTCGTTGTTTCTGGAAGTGGAAATGTAGCCATCTATGCAATTGAAAAAGTTCAAGAATTTGGCGGAACGGTTATTGCTTGTTCGGATTCAGATGGTTATATTTTTGATCCAGAAGGAATTGATTTAGCACTTGTTAAAAAAATCAAAGAAGAAAAAAGAGAAAGAATTTCTGAATATCTAACGGAACGTCCTAACGCAACCTATGAAAACGGCAATATTTGGGACCTAGATGAAAGATATACGGTCGCACTTCCATGTGCAACACAAAATGAGATTGATGGACCAACAGCCCAAAAAATGATTAGCCAAGGAGTTGGTGCTGTTGCTGAAGGAGCCAACATGCCATGTAATTTAGAGGCTGTTAAAGAGTTTCAAAAAGCTGGAATCGTATATGGTCCAGCTAAAGCAGCCAATGCTGGTGGTGTAGCAGTTTCAGCATTAGAAATGAGCCAAAACAGTCAAAGACTAAATTGGAGTTTTGAAGAAGTAGATGATGAATTGAAAAAAATTATGAAAAACATCTATAAAGAAATAAAAGATACAGCTAAGTCTTATAATTTAGATGGAGATTTTGTAGCTGGAGCGAATATTGCTGGTTTTACAAAAGTTGCAAAAGCAATGTTAAGTCAAGGTGTCATCTAAGATAAAAAAAGAATCCAATTTTAATTGGGTTCTTTTTTTTGGTTTATAAAAAACATTTTTGTGTTTATTGAGGAAAACAAATTAGAAAATTTAAAAAATTGAAAGAAAAGTAAGCTGATAAAACGAAAAAGGTAAATTTTAACTAATTCTAATCAAATTATCATTTTTTTGTGAAAAAAGCGCAAAAAAAGAAATAGCGTTAAAATTTATAAAAAAGTAATACAGTTTAAAATGAATTATATAACAGTTTAATAAAGGTAGATAGTAATCTAAACCGTCAACGAATGTACAACTTATATGCTATATAACAAAAGAGTGACGAAAGCATTAGTGAATGAATTCACTTACGGAATGTTACAATAGATCAAAAAGAGCAGAATTTTAATGGAATAACTTGTTTTATAAGGAAGCAACAGTATGTTTACTTGCATCTAAGTTGAAAGCGTGTTAAATTTAAACTGTAAAAAATTCTGAGTAATACAGTTTCTTTAATGGTATAAAACAGAATTTTGAAAAACAATATTGTAAACGAGAGAGGAATGGGTTATACATGGTTAACAAGAAACAACCAGTAGATTTTGAAGCATTGTTAAGCACAATTGATGCTGCTTTCCCAATGGTACAAATCTTAGATAAGGACGGTAAAGTCGTAAATAAAGATATTATGCCTGATTTGTCTGACGACCAACTTGTTGAATTAATGGAAAAAATGGTTTGGTCTAGAATCTTACACGAACGTTCAATGGCTTTAGCTCGTCAAGGACGCCTAGGTTTCTACGCTCCTACAGCTGGACAAGAGGCTTCTCAATTAGCAAGTCATTATGCATTTGAAAAAGAAGATGAATTATACCCAGGATACCGTGATATCCCTCAATTGATCCAACATGGATTGCCAATATCAAAAGCATTCTTATGGTCTCGTGGACATTCAGTAGGAAACGAATATCCTGAAGATTTACATGCTGTACCACCACAAATTATTATTGGTGCTCAAATCATCCAAGCTATGGGTGCTGGTATCGGTCTTAAAAAACGTGGCAAACAAAACGTGGCGTTCACTTACACTGGTGATGGCGGTTCATCTCAAGGAGATTTCTATGAAGGATTGAACTTTGCTGGTGCTTATAAAGCTCCTGTAGTATTCTTTGTTCAAAACAACGGATACGCAATCTCAACTCCTCGTCATAAACAAACTGCAGCAACTACATTAGCTCAAAAAGCTGTAGCAGCTGGAATCCCAGGAGTCCAAGTAGATGGTATGGATCCATTAGCAGTTTACGCTGTTACTAAACAAGCAAGAGAATGGGCTGTAGCTGGAAATGGTCCTGTCTTAATTGAAACAATCACTTCACGTTTTGGTCCTCACTCAACATCTGGAGATGACCCAACACGTTACCGTGACCAAGATAGTTTTGATTACTGGGAACAACGCGATCCATTGATTCGTTTCCGTAACTTCTTAACTGAAAAAGGTTTATGGTCTGAAGAAAAAGAAAATGAAATAATTGAAAAAACTAAAGAAGAAGTTAAAGCATCTGTTAAAGAAGCTGACCAAGCACCAAAACAAAAAGTTTCTGATTTCTTGAAAAATATGTATGAAACACCAACTCAAGTTATCGCTGAACAAATTGCAACTTTCGAAGCAAAGGAGAGTAAATAAACATGGCACAAAAAACAATGATTCAAGCGATCACTGAAGCGCTTGACCAAGAAATGGAACGCGATCAAGATATTTTGATTTTCGGTGAAGATGTAGGTAAAAACGGCGGAGTATTCCGTGCAACTGCTGGTCTTCAAGAAAAATACGGCGAAGAACGTGTTTCAGATACGCCACTTGCTGAATCAGGTATTGGTGGATTAGCTATTGGACTTGCATTTCAAGGTTTCCGTCCTGTTCCAGAAATCCAATTTATTGGATTCTTATTTGAAGTATTAGATTCAATCGTAGGACAAGCTGCACGTACTCGTTACCGTATGAGTAGCACTCGTAACATGCCTATTACTATCCGTACGCCATTTGGTGGTGGAGTTCATACTCCAGAAATGCACTCAGATAACCTTGAAGGTCTGCTTACTCAATCTCCAGGTATCAAAGTAGTTATTCCATCAAACCCATACGATGCAAAAGGTTTGTTGATCTCTGCATTGCGTGACAATGACCCAGTAGTATTCATGGAACACATGAAGTTATACCGTTCATTCCGTGATGAAGTTCCAGAAGAAATTTATACTGTTCCTCTAGGAAAAGCTGCTATCACTCGTGAAGGTAAAGATGTTTCTGTTATCACTTACGGAGCTATGGTACGTGAAGCTATCAAAGCTGCTGATGAACTAGAAAAAGAAGGTATCTCTGTAGAAATCGTTGATTTAAGAACTATTTCTCCATTAGATATTGAAACAATCGTAGCTTCAGTTGAAAAAACTGGACGCGTTGTAGTAGTTCAAGAAGCACAACGTCAAGCAGGTGTAGGCGCAATGGTTATGTCTGAAATTTCTGAACGTGCTATCCTTTCACTACAAGCTCCAATCGGACGTGTAGCAGCACCAGATACAGTTTTCCCGTTTGGTTTAGCTGAAAATGCATGGTTACCAAATGCAACTGATATTGCTGATAAAGTTAAAGAAATTTACAATTTCTAATCTATTCATATGTGAAATGATAAATGCGATAAAGCTTATAAAGTCTATTGCATTTGTCTGTTCTAGTATTAAAAAACTAAAATAATATTTCTAAAAGAATAGCTAAACATAGAAGGGAAGAAAAATAACATGTCATTTAAATTTAAATTACCAGACGTTGGAGAAGGAATGGCTGAAGGCGAAATCGTAAAATGGTTAGTAGCTGAAGGCGATACAATTGAAGAAGAAGATTCAATCGTAGAAATCCAAAACGACAAATCTGTAGAAGAAATTGCAACACCAGTTTCTGGAACCGTTAAAAAAATTATGGTTGAAGAAGGAACTGTAGCAACAGTTGGACAAGTTATTATCGAAATTGACGCTCCTGGATACGAAGACGAGGAATCTGTTCCAGCTACTTCACCAGAAGCACCAGCTGCATCTGCTCCAGAACCTGCAGCAGCACCAGCTGCATCAGGAACTTCATTCTTCCAATTCAAAATGCCAGACGTTGGAGAAGGAATGGCTGAAGGCGAAATCGTAAAATGGTTAGTAGCTGAAGGTGATACCGTTAATGAAGAAGATTCTGTTGCAGAAATCCAAAACGATAAATCTGTAGAAGAGATTGCAACTCCAGTTTCTGGAACAATCAAAAAGATTTTAGTTGAAGAAGGAACTGTAGCAATGGTAGGTCAAGTATTAATCGAAATTGACTCTCCAGAGCACAACCCTGAAGGTTCAGCACCAGCTGCTCAAGAAGCTACAGCTGCACCAGCTGTAACATCAACTTCAACAGAAGCATCAGCTTCAAATAAAAATGTTTTAGCTATGCCATCTGTACGTCAATTTGCTCGTGAAAACGATGTTGACATCACTTTAGTTGCTGCTTCTGGTAAAAATGGTCGCACAACTAAAGAAGATATTGAAAACTTCAAGAAAAATGGTGGAAAAGCAACTGAAGTTGCAGCACCAGCTGAAAAAGCAACTGAAGCTAAAGCTCCAGCAGCTAAGAAAGAAGCTGCTCCAGCTAAAGCATTCAAATCTAACCAAGCTGAACTTGAAACTCGTGAAGCAATGACTCCAATGCGTAAAGCTATCGCTAAAGCAATGGTAAACAGCAAAGCGACTGCTCCACATGTTACATTGTTTGATGAAGTAGACTCAACTAAATTGATGGCTCACCGTAAACACTTTAAAGATATCGCAGCAGGCAAAGGCGTTAAATTAACATTCTTGCCTTACGTTGTTAAAGCTATCGTTTCAGTATTACGTAAATATCCAGCATTGAATGCATCAATTGATGATTTAACAAACGAAATTGTTTACAAACATTACTTCAACATTGGTATTGCTACTGATACTGATCGTGGATTGTTTGTTCCAGTTATCAAAGATGCTGATGCTAAGAGCATTTTCTCTATCGCTGGCGAAATCACTGAACTTTCTGGTAAAGCTACAGAAGGTAAATTGGCAGCTAATGAAATGAGTAATGGTTCAATCTCAATCAGTAACATTGGTTCAATCGGCGGCGGCTGGTTCACTCCAGTAATCAACTACCCTGAAGTTGCTATTTTAGGTGTAGGCCGTATCGCTAAAAAAGCAGTTGTTAACGCAGACGACGAAATCGTTGTAGCACCAGTTATGCAATTGTCATTAAGCTTTGACCACCGTATCATTGATGGAGCAACTGCACAAAAAGCAATGAATGAATTGAAAACATTGCTTGCTGATCCAGAATTATTATTAATGGAAGGGTAAGGTGAATTCAAAATGGTAGTAGGAGATTTCGCAATAGAGTTAGACACAGTTGTCATCGGTTCTGGCCCAGGAGGATATGTAGCAGCCATTCGCGCTGCTCAAATGGGACAAAAAGTTGCAATCGTGGAAAAAGAATATATCGGTGGGGTTTGTCTTAACGTTGGATGTATTCCTTCTAAAGCACTAATCAGTGCTGGACACCACTATCAAGATGCATTAGATTCATCTGTTTTTGGGGTAACTGCTGAAAACGTGGTTCTAGATTTTGCCAAAACTCAAGAGTGGAAAAACAATAAAGTTGTAGCATCTTTAACTAAAGGTGTTGAAGGTTTATTGAAAAAAAACAAAGTGGAAATTCTTCGAGGTGAAGCTTACTTCAACGATGAACATACTTTACGTGTGATGACTGAAACAGCTGCACAAACGTATTCATTTAAGAATGCAATCGTTGCAACTGGTAGCCGTCCAATTGAAATCAAAGGGTTCAAATTCGGCAAACGTGTAATCGACTCAACTGGTGGATTGGCTTTACCAGAAGTTCCTAAAAAACTTGTTGTAGTTGGTGGCGGATATATTGGTAGTGAATTAGCTGGAGCTTATGCAAACTTAGGAGCTGAAGTAACAATTCTTGAATTTGCACCATCTATTTTACCAACATTCGAAAAAGACATGGTTAAATTAGTAACAGATAACTTTAAAAAGAAAAATGTTACGATTGAAAACAATGCAATGGCTAAAGAAGCCGTTGAAACTGAAAATGGCGTATCTGTCACTTATGAAGTGAAAGGCGAAGAAAAAACAATTGAAGCTGATTATGTAATGGTAACAGTTGGTCGTCGTCCAAATACAGATGAACTAGGTTTAGAATCAACTGGTGTTGAAATGAATGAACGTGGACTTGTTAAAGTTGACGCTCAAGGTCGCACAAATGTGAAAAACATTTATGCAATCGGAGATATCACTCCAGGAGCAGCTTTAGCTCACAAAGCTAGTTATGAAGCAAAAATTGCTGCAGAAGCAATTTCTGGTAAAAAAGTAGCTATTGATTACAGAGCTATGCCTGCTGTTGCCTTTACAGATCCTGAACTAGCGGTTGTTGGTTATACAGCTGCAGAAGCTAAAGAAAAAGGATTAGATGTAAAAACTTCTAAATTCCCATTAGCTGGTAACGGACGTGCATTGTCTTTAAATGCTACTGAAGGTTTTGTTCGCTTAGTTACAACTAAAGATGAAGGTGTTATTGTAGGAGCTCAAATTGCTGGTGTTAGTGCTAGTGATGTAATTGCTGAACTTGCTTTAGCAGTTGAATCAGGAATGGTTGCAGAAGATATTGCTTCAACCATTCATGCTCACCCATCTTTAGCTGAAGTATCTATGGATGCTGCTGAATTAGCTTTAGGTTTACCAATTCACGCGTAATTATTAAAAAATCTACTGTTTTTGTAGTCGTCCTAATTGTTCCAATTAAGACGTGTCCATACTGAAAAAGAGCTTCTCATTCTGATTTGGAATGAGAAGCTCTTTTTACTTTTTTAACTAGTTGAAAGTTCATTATACCCACTTTAACTATTTAGTTTGGTATACTAAGCATGTTAGAGTTAGGGTTTATCATAATAAATAAAGGGAATCGCATATATAAAGTTGGGGGAGATTAAATGAAAAGTGATAAAAAAATTATAGTCGTTGGATCAGACGATATCGCCTATCATTTTTGTTTTTTAAGCATGACAACATTAAATTTAAAAGAAGTTTATCTGTATCCATTTCCAATTCCACAAGAAGATAAAACGAATGATTTGCAGTATGCTTCCGAGCTATTCCCTATGAGCAAAATAAAAATAGGCAATGAAAAAGATTATGCAGATGCTGATGTTTTAATTTTAACCGCAAGAGAGAATCGACTAGAAAATGAACCAGATTCAGAATACCTTAGAAGGAATATTTTATTGGTACGTAAAATTATTAACCAAGCAATGGCTTCAGGTTTTAGTGGATTAATTGTTGTCGCGAATAAATTAGATGATTTGTTTACATACTTAGTTTGGAAATTTTCTGGCTTGCCAAAAAATAAAATTATCGGGTTAGGAACATACATTGACACAATTTATTTCCAAAAATTATTAAGTGAAGCGTTAGATGTTTCTTTTAATGAAGTTAAAGGGTATATTATCGGAGGAAGCAGCCCTTTGCAAAAAACAGTTGCATGGAGCCGTTCAAGTATGGGAGGAAATTCAGTATTAGGTTTAACAATGGATCCAAATACTAATTTTAACCAAGATAATATGAGCATAATAGAAGAAAAGATAGCTAAACGGAATCGAATGAACGAAAATAAAGAATTGACATTAACAACTGCAACAGCTTTACTTGAACTGATCCAGTATATTTTAACAAATAAAAAAGCCATCGTACCACTTGTTCACCTTATGGATATAGGTGAATTGAAAGATATACCTCTATCCATACCTGTTATATTAGGAGAGAGCGGTATAAGACAAATTGCTGGATTGAATTTTTCTGAAACAGAACAAAAAAGTTTATTAATCAGTGCTAATGAAATAAGAATCCAACTGGATTGGGTTGAGCAAGGATAATTATGGAGGTCAAACTAATGGAAAAAAGTTATAGTTACCCAATTGATTACGATTGGACCAAAGAGCAAATGGAAGATGTAGTGAATGTATGGCGAATGGTAGAGCTGGCCTATGAAAAGGGAATCGATCGTGAAGAGTTTTTAATGAAATACAAAAAGTTTAAAAAAGTTATTCCTGCTATTGGTGAGGAAAAAAGATGGGGTAAAAAATTTGAAGAAATTTCAAATTATTCTCTTTATCGTGTGGTAAAGGAAGCACAGACCTCTACTAGAAAAATGATTCACTTAACTGAGAAATAAATACTTTGTATTTTAGTTGTCTTTTTTGATAAATTATATTAAATTATTTCTTGAAAGGAAGTGAATTTTTTGAATCAGTTTATAGAAAGAGACCAGTTAATTAAAGAATGGATTTATGATGCTGCTAAAACAATAAAAACTTCATTTAATGTTGAATTAGATATCCAACAAAAATCAAATCGTAATGATTTAGTCACCAATATGGATAAAGCCATAGAAAAACTGTTTATTGAAAAAATTCAGCAGTATTTTCCTGGAGAGCGTATTTTGGGAGAAGAAGGTTTTGGAGATGACGTTCAAAATTTAGATGGTGTGGTCTGGATTATAGATCCAATCGATGGAACATTAAATTTTATTAAACAACAGTCTGATTTTGCGATTATGGTAGCTATTTATGAAAATGGAAAGGGTCAAATGGGTTATATCTATGATGTAATGCAGGATAAACTGTATTCTGCTCAAAAGGGTAGCGGCGCCTATTGCAATCAAACCCTTATCCCGGTAGTTGATGATAAACCATTAAAAGAAGGTCTCGTGGCTATAAGTAGTGCATTGATGTCTAAAGAAGAAGGTTTGGCAAGGATAGTTGGTAGAGCAAGTTCTGGCGTTCGTTTAATTGGATCAGCAGGCATTGAAACCGCTCATGTTGTTTCTGGAAGGCTGATAGGGTACCTTGCCGCATCGCTTGCACCATGGGACATCGCAGCTGGTAAAGTGATTGCTGAAGAAGTAGGTCTAGTCTATACCAAGTTAAATGGAGATAGCATTGATTTGTTGAAAAAAAATGCTTCTCTTGTGGCCGCACCTCTAGCTCACAAAGAAATTATTAGTCTTTTGAGTGCCGAAAACAAAGTTTGAGGATCAAAAAATGATCACTTTCCTTTAATAAGTAATCATTGACTGTCCAATCAAAAAGTTATCTGTGAATCGTCTAATAAATAAATCGCTTACAACGAAAAAGTTAAAAATAACCTATCTTTTTTCTTTTCAATTCCTTATATAAGTGTTAGAATGGATAAGTTGATAGTTGTCTTCATAAGTTTTCAATGCGTTTTCATTAAAGAATTGCAAAAAACTTATGAATAGTTCAAGTGCGAAAAATGTATTGAACAATTTTTTTATTCGTAGATAGCGATTCAGTAGCATTGAAATAACAAGAAGAATCTTGGAGGAATACATTAATGAAAAATAGAGAAAATCTTAGAAATGTTGCCATAATTGCCCATGTCGACCACGGTAAAACAACCTTAGTTGATGAATTATTAAAGCAATCAGACACATTAGGCGCGCGTAGCCAATTGGCGGAACGTGCAATGGATTCAAATGCATTAGAACAAGAACGTGGAATTACAATCTTAGCAAAAAATACAGCCGTAAAATACAAAGATACTCACATCAACATCATGGACACACCAGGCCATGCTGACTTCGGTGGAGAAGTTGAACGTATTATGAAAATGGTTGATGGTGTAGTTTTAGTTGTCGACTCTTATGAAGGAACAATGCCACAAACTCGTTTTGTATTGAAAAAAGCTTTGGAACAAAAAGTTGTTCCTATTGTTGTAGTAAATAAAATTGATAAAGATTCAGCTCGTCCTGCAGAAGTAGTTGACGAAGTACTTGAATTATTTATTGAATTAGGTGCAGATGACGATCAATTGGACTTCCCAGTCATTTATGCTTCTGCTATGAACGGTACGTCTAGTTTATCAGATGACAAAAATGATCAAGAACCAACAATGGCTCATATCTTTGATACAATTCTTGAAAAGATCCCTGCTCCAATTGATAATTCTGATGAACCTTTACAATTCCAAGTATCATTATTGGATTACAACGATTATGTTGGTCGTATTGGTATCGGACGTGTATTCCGTGGAACAATTAAAGTTGGAGATTCTGTAACTTTAAGTAAATTAGACGGATCAACTAAAAATTTCCGTGTAACAAAACTTTTTGGATTCTTTGGTCTAGAACGTTTAGAAATCGAAGAAGCTAAAGCAGGAGATTTAATTGCAGTATCAGGTATGGAAGATATTTTCGTTGGAGAAACAGTTACACCAGTTAATCATGTTGACCCATTACCAATTCTTCATATTGACGAACCAACATTGCAAATGACATTCTTAGTTAACAATTCTCCTTTCGCAGGTCGCGAAGGTAAATGGGTTACTTCACGTAAAATTGAAGAACGCTTAATGTCTGAATTGCATACTGATGTTTCATTACGTATTGATCCTACTGATTCTCCAGATGCATGGGTCGTTTCAGGACGTGGAGAATTGCATTTGTCAATTCTTATTGAAAACATGCGTCGTGAAGGTTATGAATTACAAGTTTCTCGTCCAGAAGTTATCTTAAAAGACTTTAATGGTGTTCAATGTGAACCATTTGAATTAGTTCAAATTGACACACCAGAAGAGTACATGGGTTCAATTATTGAATCTTTAAGTGCTCGTAAAGGTGAAATGACAGATATGATCAATAATGGAAATGGTCAAGTTAAATTGACTTTCTTAGCTCCAGCTCGTGGTTTGATCGGTTATTCTACAGAATTCCTTTCAATGACTCGTGGATATGGAATTATGAACCACACTTTTGATCAATACTTGCCTCGTCTAAAAACTAAAATTGGTGGACGTCGTAATGGTGCATTAGTTTCAACTGAAACGGGTAAAGCAACAACTTATGGTATCATGGGTGTTGAAGACCGTGGAACAATCTTTATTGAACCAACTACTGAAATTTATGAAGGAATGATCGTTGGGGAAAACTCTCGTGAAAATGACATCACTGTTAATATCACGAAAGCTAAACAAAAAACTAACGTACGTTCTGCTAATAAAGACCAAACTAACGTAATCAAAGCGCCTCGTCATTTAACACTTGAAGAATCATTAGAGTTCTTAGGTGATGATGAGTACTGTGAAATCACTCCATTGAGTGTGCGTTTACGTAAACAAGTCTTAAATAAAAACGAACGTGAAAAATCAGCTAAGAAAAACAAAGCTTCACAAAACTAAAACTAAAGAGACAGTTCCCAAAAAAATGATTGGTTCATTTTTAGGGAACTGTCTTTTTTTATAGCTCATTCTCACCAAAAGAGGAATTGAACCAAATTAGTGTCCTTTGTTATTGTTGGATGGATAGTTTGTTGCTATAATAAAAGTGTTGCGTAATTTGCAACTAAAGAACGATGGATTAAGACTGGATTGAAATCTAATCAATACAGGATTAAAATTATAGAATAGGGAGGCTAAAGGCTTCTTTTAGCCGTAAACATGAGAAAATTTAAATATCTTGATTACTATATCTTTATCCCTTATTTAGTTTTATCTATAATAGGGATCCTAATGGTTTATAGTGCTAGTAGTTATGTTGCTATTAGTCAGTACAACAATTCTCAATTTTATTTTACCAGACAAGCCGCCTTTGTTATTTTGGGCTTAATTACAAGTATGATTGTTTTTTTATTCAAATATAAACTATTAAAAAACAAGCGCTTTTTAGTAGGTGCAAGTGGGTTTGTTGCAATCTTACTTGTTTACTTATTCTTTTTTGGTAAAATTACAAACGGAGCAAAAGGTTGGCTATTCATTTTTGGTTTTGGTTTTCAACCTGCAGAGTTTGCAAAAATAGTAGTTATTTGGTACTTTGCTTATATTTTTTCAAAAAAACAAAATCAACTCGTGCATAATTTTAAGGAAACAGTTACTCCACCACTAACACTCTTTGGTTTTTATTTAGTGTTGATCCTTTTGCAACCCGATGTCGGTGGTGCTGCCATTTTACTTGTTACAGGAACCATCATGATCTTAGCAAGTGGAGTTTCGACAAAATTAACGGCGGCTGTTGGAGCAGTGGGAGTTGCTTTAATAGGAGGTATACTTGCGCTTGTGCGTGTATTTGGTATGAGTCTGCCTTTTTTAGAAAAATACCAATACGATCGATTCTTAGCTTTTTGGGATCCTTTTGCTGTATCTGAAAGTGCCGGGCTTCAATTAGTGAATTCCTATTATGCGCTACGACGTGGAGGGGTTTTTGGAGTAGGAATTGGTGAAAGTATTCAAAAAACTGGTTATTTACCTGAACCTTATACAGACTTTATTATGTCTATTATTGGTGAAGAAATGGGATTGGTTGGTATACTGGTTATTGTTGCACTCTTTAGTTTATTGATTTTACGTATTTACTTAGTCGGTATTCGAACAAAAGATTCATTTGGATCATTAATTTGCATCGGAATCGCAACAATGTTATTAGTACAAGGACTTGTTAATTTAGGTGGGGTTATTGGATTAATGCCTATCACAGGAGTAACCTTTCCATTTATTAGTTATGGAGGTTCCAGCACGATTGTTTTAACGATTTCTATTGGCTTGGTATTAAATGTTAGTGCAACAGATAAAAAGCACAATCAACAAATTTTAGAAAAAAACAACAAAAATTAAATGAGTTTACTGGATGTAGTAAACAACTTGTTTACAGTGCTGTCTTTTTTAAAAATAAGTTGCATCCTACCTATTAGATAGGAAGAAAAGAATACGAAGATTAGGAGTGATATGATGAAAAAAGTATTAGTAGCAAATCGCGGTGAAATAGCCATTCGTATTTTTAGAGCTCTAACAGAGTTATCTATTGAAACAGTAGCTGTTTATGCACAAGAAGACGAGGGATCTGTTCATCGTTTTAAAGCTGATGAAGCTTATTTAGTAGGAAAAGGAAAAAAACCTATCGATGCTTATTTAGATATTGAAGACTTGATTCGTATCGCTAAAGATTCGGAAGCAGATGCCATTCATCCGGGATACGGTTTTTTATCTGAAAATATTGATTTTGCTAGACGTTGTGAAGAAGAAGGAATCATTTTTATTGGACCTAAACTACACCATTTAGATATTTTTGGAGATAAGATAAAAGCAAAAGAAGCTGCAATCGCGGCGGGTATTCAGTCTATTCCAGGATCAGATGGTCCAGTTGCGGATTTAGAAGGCGTAAAAGAGTTCGGAAACCTATATGGATATCCAATTATTATTAAAGCTGCTCTTGGTGGAGGCGGACGTGGAATGCGTGTAGCCAATAGCGAAGCAGATGTAAAAGATAGTTTTGAACGTGCACAAAGTGAAGCTAGAGCAGCATTTGGTAGCGACGAGATTTATGTAGAGCGTTATATCCAAGATCCAAAACACATCGAAGTACAAATTTTAGGGGATACTCATGGAAATATCGTTCATTTATATGAAAGAGATTGCTCTGTTCAACGTCGTCACCAAAAAGTTGTAGAAGTTGCACCGTGTGTGTCTATTTCAGAAGAGTTGAGAGCTGAAATGTGTCTATCTGCTGTTCAATTGATGGAACATGTTGGTTATGTAAATGCTGGGACAGTTGAATTCTTATTAGAAGGCGAGAATTTTTACTTTATCGAAGTAAATCCTCGTGTACAAGTTGAACATACCATAACTGAAATGATTACTGGTATAGATATTGTTCAAGCTCAAATTCTAATTGCTCAAGGGAAAGATTTGCACAAAGATATTCAGATTCCACAACAAAAAGATATTCCGTTGATTGGTGCTGCCATTCAATGCCGTATCACTACTGAAGATCCAATGAATAATTTCTTGCCTGATACAGGTAAAATCAATACTTACCGTTCTCCAGGTGGATTTGGTATTCGTCTTGATGCAGGAAATGGATTCCAAGGAACTGTAGTTACACCTTTCTTTGATTCATTGTTGGTTAAAGCTTGTGTCCATGCCACAACATTTGAGTTGGCGGTACAAAAAATGGCTCGCTCGTTAAAAGAGTTTCGTATACGAGGAGTAAAAACTAACATTCCCTTTATGCAAAACGTTATTTCACATCCAGTTTTTCTATCTGGTGAAGCTAAAACAACGTTCATTGATACTACACCTGAATTGTTTAAATTTTCAAAAGTTAGAGACCGTGGAAATAAAACGATGCATTATATCGGAAACATTACGGTCAATGGATTTCCTGGCATTGAACAAAGAGAGAAAAAATTCTTTGAACCTGCAAGAAAGCCTGCAAAATTACTAACATTAGATAATGACTATGTAAGTGCAAAAAATGTCCTAGACAATAGTGGTGCCGATGCTGTGGTAGAATGGATCAAAAATAAAAATGAAGTGTTGCTGACAGATACAACTTTTAGAGATGCACACCAAAGTTTATTAGCTACTCGCGTGAGAACACAAGACTTCTTAAATATTGCTGAAGAAACTCAAAAAGGTATTCCACAGTTATTTTCTTCTGAAATGTGGGGAGGAGCTACATTTGACGTAGCTTATCGCTTTTTGAATGAAGACCCTTGGGAAAGATTAGAGAAATTACGTAAAAAAATGCCAGATACATTATTCCAGATGTTATTTAGAGGCTCTAATGCTGTAGGATATCAAAATTATCCGGATAATGTTATTGAAGCATTTATTCAGCAAGCGGCTAAAAATGGTATTGATGTGTTCCGTATTTTTGATAGTTTGAACTGGATCCAACAAATGGAAAAGAGCATTCAAAGTGTACGTGATGCTGGTAAAATTGCAGAAGCAACTATTTGTTATACTGGAGATATCAATGATCCGAAGAGAGATAAATATACAGTCGACTACTATAAAGATATGGCTAAAGAATTAGAAAACCAAGGTGCACACATTATTGCCGTTAAAGATATGTCTGGCATATTGATGCCGCAAGCTGCTTATCGCTTAATTAGTGAATTAAAGGAAACAGTAAATGTTCCAATTCACTTGCATACACACGATACAAGCGGTAATGGGATCTTTACCTATGCTGCAGCTGTAAAAGCTGGTGTGGACATTGTGGATGTGGCTATGAGCGCAATGAGTGGAGCGACTAGTCAACCAAGTATGAACAGTCTGTATTATGCGTTGTTAAATGCAGATAGAGCTCCTGATATTACTATTGAGAACGTGCAACAAATTAATCATTATTGGGAAGATATTCGTGCACATTATAGTGACTTTGAAGTAGGGATCAGCGCACCTTCTACCGAAGTGTATCAACATGAGATGCCAGGTGGACAATACACCAATTTGCAACAACAAGCTAAAGCAATTGGATTAGCTGAGCAATGGGATGAAGTCAAAGTAATGTATGCAACAGTTAACCGAATGTTTGGAGACATTGTAAAAGTAACACCTTCATCAAAAGTAGTTGGAGATATGGCTTTATTTATGATACAAAATAAATTATCTGAAGAAGATGTATATGAAAAAGGAATGGATATCGATTTTCCTGAGTCTGTTATCAGTTTCTTTATGGGGGATTTAGGACAACCGACTGGTGGTTTCCCTAAAGAACTTCAACGTATTGTGTTAAAAGGCAAAGAGCCAATTACCGTTCGCCCAGGTAGCTTAGCAGCACCAGTTGATTTTAACGAAGTCAAAAAAGAGCTAGCTGAAAAAATTCAAGCAGAGCCTACTCAAGAAGATGTTCTTAGCTACATTATGTACCCTCAAGTATTTTTAGATTACCGTAATAATCTAGAAACTTTTGGAGAAGTAACTCTTTTAGATACGATGACATTCTTCCATGGTATGCGAACTGGAGAATCTATCGAAGTTCAGATTGAAAAAGGGAAAACATTGATTATAAAATTAAATCAAATAGGTGAACCCAATTCTGAAGGGATGCGTATTTTATACTTTGATCTAAACGGTCAAGGAAGAGAAGTAGTTGTAAAAGATTACAGCATCACAAGTACAAAAGCTGTACGTAAAAAAGCAGAACCTACAAATAAAGAGCATATTGGAGCTACTATGCCAGGATCTGTACTTGAAGTATTGGTACAAAAGGGTGATCGTGTAGTTCAAGGCCAGCCTATTATTATCACAGAAGCAATGAAAATGGAAACAACGATTAAAGCCAATGTCGAAGGTATAATTGATCAGATTTATGTTGCAGATGAGGATGTTATTGAAACAGGAGATTTACTAATTGAAGTGAAAGCTAACTAGAACAGAATAGATTAAAGGACAAATTAATACTCATTTTAATGATGATAACTAGCACTAAGGTTCAATTAAAATGATTTAGCTACCAAATTGAGGAGGCTAAATGAGTGAAGACATTTTTAAGATCTTTGCCGCTGATTTTCATTATGCTTCTGGCTACTTATTGGTTGCCGGAAGTCATTTCAAGAAATCCGGCAGACATCATCACGCCAAAAGAAGAAAGTGAAATTATTCAATCTGAATCTTTTGATTATCAAACAACAGATTTAGAGCCTGAAAAGCTTCCGGTTGCAGGTTTAGGCAGTTATGTCGGTCAAAAAATTGAAAATTTCACCGAAAAATTTGGCAATCCAAAGCGAATCGATCCAACTGTTTATGAAGAAGAGAGTTGGATATTTGGAAAAGATGAAACAGATTATGCACAGTTAATAGTAAAAAATGGCATAATCACAGACTTATTTGTATTGGGGTCTGAATTAGATGTAGCTCCATTTAAAATTGGCATGTCCATTACTGAGGTATTTCAATTGGCAAGTTTTTATCCAACTTATTCTGTAGAGAATCAAGGGGAACAACTTACCTTAGAATTAACAGAAAGTGATTTAAACTACCGCCCTTTAATTGCTTTTGACAACCAAACATTTGCTGTATTAATGATGGATCGTTCAACAAATCAAATTATTGCTGTTCGTTATCTAGACTCACCATCGCTGATTCGTTTGGGAGTTTATGATGATGGTTCAAAAAAACACTTAATTCCCTCTTTTGAGGTAGATGAAATAAGACAAGATGCCATTAACGAAGCTAATCAAAAACAAGCGTATGAGATATTAAATATCTTACGACAACGATATGAACTTTCTGCGCTAACTCCGAGTGATGCTTTAACTGGAGTAGCTGAAACTATTTTTACAAATCAAGGAGAACAAATTATTGCAGATCGTCAAGCCGATAAGGAAAGTAGTTTTTCAGAAACGGAAACCTCCGACAATGCAATTAAGAATCAAAATTCTTCCATTGAAACGTTTATTTTGGATGACAACTCTGACTCTATTGATGAACAGACAAATCAACCCTATCAAACATTAACAAGTGAGCAAATAGAGCGTACCTTACAAGAAACCGAGCTGGAGTTAAATGAAGTCCGAGTGCTGTATTCGATTCAAGAAACAGATGTCGCATGGCTTGCAACCAATTGGTTCAGTCTTGAAATTGAACGAAATTTCTTAATGGATGCTAGTATGACAGAAATAGGATTATTTTATCGTGCTAATGATATGTTGCTTATCCTCCATTAAATAAGTAAGACATTTTTTAAATAATAAGAAACAATACGGTTGAAATTACTAAATTAAGGAGGGAAGATATGGAATTAACCACAAATGAGAGACAAGGAATCATTGTTTGGGTTTATAGTTTAAGACATTTTAAAACACTTAAGCGTTTTGGGTTGATTCATTATGCTTCTAGACGAATGAAATATGTTGTGATGTACATCAATCAATCTGACGTAGAAATGACGCAAAAAAAATTAGCTGACTTACATTTTGTTCGAAAAGTAGAGTTATCCTATAGACCGTTTATTAATTTAGATTTTAAAGATTTTTTTGGAAAAGAAAAAAGAGACGCTACTAAAGAACAAATAGAAGAAAAAGGGTCTAGAGAGACTGTATTCTAATCATAAATGCTAAATAAGTCGATACCATAAATTCATCGGCTTATTTAGCATTTTATAGTGTAAAAGGGTTTCTCAAACGTGAAGTTAAACTGAAAGGAAGTTGTAAGTATGCGTATCATTACAGGAGAATATGGAGGCAGAAAATTAAAAGCTGTCCCAGGTAACAATACAAGACCCACAACAGATAAAGTAAAAGAATCTATCTTCAATATCATAGGACCTTATTTTGACGGTGGAAATTGTTTAGATTTATTCGCTGGAAGTGGAGGATTAGCTATTGAAGCAGTTTCCCGCGGTATGGATAGTGCCGTATTAATTGACCGAGATTCTCTAGCCATCAAAACGATAAAAGAAAATATTAGCGTAACAAAGGAATTAGAAAAATTTGAGATTTATCGAAATGACGCCAATCGAGCAATTGATTTATTAAGAGGGAAGAAAAAATTTGACCTCTTATTCTTAGACCCTCCTTATGCTAAGCAAGAGATTGAAAAACAAATTGAAAAAATAGTCGATTCTGATTTATTGAATGACGAAGCCATTATAATTTGTGAGCTGGATAAGCGGACTGAATTAAATGAAACTATTGGTGCAGCAAAAGTCTTTAGAAAAGAATTCTATGGGGCGAGCCAAATTGTTATGTATGAATACACTAAGGAAATGGGGAAGGTAAATGACTAAAATCGCTTTGTTTCCTGGAAGTTTCGATCCATTTACTAATGGCCATCTCGATACAGTTGAAAGAACCTCAAAATTATTTGATCAAGTTGTCATTGCTGTTGCGACTAATACGTCTAAAAATGCTTTATTCTCTCTAGAAGAAAAAATGACATTTATTAAACAGGCTATCGAACATATTGAAAATGTAAGGGTTACGGAGCATAGTGGCGGACTGACAGTTGAACTAGCAAAAAAAATCGGTGCAGTCACTTTAGTAAGAGGATTAAGGAATAATGCTGATTTTGAGTATGAATCTACAATTGCAACAATGAATAAAATTCAGCATAAAGATATTGAAACTGTTTTTTTAATGTCAAATGAGAAGTACCGATTTTTAAGCTCAAGCTTAATTAAAGAAGTGGCGATGTTTGGTGGCGATGTTTCCAGTCTCGTTCCAGTTGGAGTTAATGAAGCTATTAAAAAAAAGTATGCTAAAATAAAATAAATAAATTCAATTAGCTAGTAAATTTAGGTATGCAGAGGATGATTGGAATGAATGCTAAAGAAAAAAAGAGTCGCAAGGGTTTGCTTGTTGCACTGATCATAATTATTCTTGCAGGAATTTTTGTCCCTATTCCTTATTATATAGAAGGACCGGGTTCGGCAGTTCAGCTGAACGAATTGGTAGAAGTTGACAACAAAAAAGATCCAGAAGACGGTCATTTTATGTTAACGACCGTTGCGGTTCGAAGAGCGACTCCTTTTACGTATTTTATGAAATATTTGCCTTTTCATGAAGGGCTTACCACAGAAGAACTGTTTGGCACAAATACTTCTGATGCAGAATATACTAACCTACAGAATTACTATATGACTAGCTCAATCAATTCGGCAATCGAACAAGCTTATGAGGCTGCTGGAGAAGAGTATCAGTTGACGTATAATGGCGTTTATATTATGTCCATTTTGGAAGGGTCCGACTTTGAAGGCAAGTTAGAGATTGGAGACACCATTCTTTCACTTGATGGACAATCTTTTGATAGTTCAGCTGAATTTATTGAATACGTTCAACAACAAAAAGTTGGTCAAGTCATTGAAGTAACATATGAACGAAATGGCGAACAACAAACGATTTCTGGAAAATTAATGGAAATGGAAGAAACTAAAAAAGCTGGTCTAGGAATTTCTTTAGTCGATAATACTTCAATTGAAACAGATATTCCAGTATCTATCGATGCTGGAGAAATTGGAGGACCATCTGCTGGTTTTATGTTTGCTTTACAAATTTATACGCAGTTAATTGATGAGGATTTGCGAAAAGGGAATGAAATTGCTGGTACTGGAACGATGCAACCAGATGGCACAATTGGTCGTATTGGCGGAATTGATAAGAAAGTTGTTGCAGCCAGCGAAGAAGGAGCGACAATCTTTTTTGCTCCGGATGATACGATTGATCCAGTCATACAAGAAAATTATCCTGAAATGAAATCTAATTACCAAGAAGCACTTGATGCAGCAAAAGAAATTGATACCGATATGAAAATTGTACCTGTAAAAACATTTCAAGATGCCATCGATTATTTGAAAAATCTATAAACCGTTCTATGTAATAAAGAAATCCATAAAAAATCCGAAGACATAAACCTTGTCTTCGGTCTTTTTTTTATGGATTGACTTTAAAAGTGATAAGGATTTTTTACGGTTGTTTTTCGATTAATCAAGAATGAAACGATACTTCCAATTATAAGAATAACCATTAACCCGGCTGTGAAAATAGCTATTGAGCGATGGTCAGGTAAGTTCTTTGTGAATATCCCGTACATTGCCCATATAAAGACCAGGATAATAGCCCAATCTTTTAAAAAATAAGCAATCCCTAGACCTAAAATAGTCGCTAGTGATAAGAGTACATAAGTGACTATTGTTTGTAGACTTGCATCGATGCCGATACTAGCAACTAACCAATAACTGAAATTTGTAATGGTAGCAACAATGATCCAACCTAAGTAAAGTGAAATAGGAAGGAGGTACCATTTAGAATCATTAGCTTTCTTTTGAGCTTGGTATAAAAATACAAGTGAGAGAAGCAGTAAAAAAATAACAATAAATGCAATTCCGTCCAAGAGAAAATGCCAAACTAAAATCCATGATGTATTAAACAAACAAGTTAGTAAAAATCCCCAGAATTGGGCGGGACTTAGCGTCTGTTTCTTAAAACTAAAACTTAACAACCATAATAATAGTGCAAAATAGATGACTCCCCAAATACTAAAAATAAAACCAGCTGGAGTAAAAAATACATCATACATGTCAGAAAGTTCTCCAGTTTGATAACCATTTATTGGAAGAATATTGGCTAAAGCGTTCACAACAATCATTATTACAAAGGCTAAATATAGAACAAACTGTTTTCCTATAGTCATTTTTATCACTCCTTAATTAGTAATGTTTAAGATTACTTTAACTTAACCATACTACAAACTAAAAAATAAATAAATTAAAGCGACTGATTAAATGAAATAGGTTTTTTTACGTATATTACCTTTTAGAAGGACTCGAAAAGGAGTGATAGGGGATGTTGAAGACTAGCAAAGACTGGCTAATAAAAAATCGTTTATTTATTGAGATAGGTATTCTTAGCTGTCTAGTACTCAGTATACTTGGAATCGTTTTGATATTTTTGAAAAGTACAGATACTGTAGAAGAACCCTCAGCTGCGATGAGTTATTTGGAAAGTGAAAACTTGTATTCAGTAACATCAATTCAGGCTGAAAAACAATCAGATAGCGAACCAGAAATAATTTATGTAGATGTTAAGGGTGAGGTGTACCTGCCAGGGGTATATGAAGTGACAAGCGATATGAGGTTGATTGATGCTATTGAATTAGCTGGTGGTTTTAGTGACAAGGCTAATCAAAACCCTGTAAATTTATCTTTAAAGTTAACAGATCAAATGGTGATTTTTATTCCAAAAATTGGAACGGTTGATGAAGAATCTGGAAAACTAGAAACTTCAGCCGCTCCAATAGAAGAAGCTGTCATCACAGTTCCACAAGAAGATAGTGAAGAAGCAACGTCTGGAAAAATAAATATCAACCTCGCAGACTCAATTGAACTCCAACAATTGTCTGGAATAGGGGAGAAAAAAGCAGAACAAATCATGATCTATAGAAAAGAGAATGGTTCATTTCAAAAAATTGAAGACCTGAAAAATGTGTCCGGCATTGGTGAAAAAACTTTTGAGGCATTACGAGGAAACATTACTGTGGGCGATGGCGAATAAGGTGAGTACAAAATGAAGTGTTGAAAGTCTTTGTGGGCTTTTGTATACTTGAGAAAATGTTTAAGATCATTAACAACTTAAACAAACAAATGAGTAGGAGGATGAATATGACTGAACGTATACCATGGGATCAATATTTTATGTCTCAGAGTTTGTTGCTGTCTTTACGAAGTACATGTGCTCGATTAACTGTTGGAGCTACAATTGTAAGGGAAAAAAGAATTATTGCAGGAGGTTACAACGGTTCGGTAAGTGGGGATGCACATTGTATAGATGACGGTTGTTATATTGTTGACGGTCATTGTTTACGTACGATCCATGCTGAGATGAATGCGATTCTTCAATGTGCAAAATTTGGAGCGCAAACTGAAGGTGCAGAAATTTATGTTACTCATTTTCCCTGTTTACAGTGTACGAAAATGATTATTCAAGCGGGAATTACAAAAATAAATTATTTAGAGGATTATCATAATAATGATTACGCTTTAAAATTGATTGAACAAGCCCACGTTCAATGTCAAAAAGTAGTGCTTCCAAAAGATTTTTTCCAACAACTAGATTTCAATACGAATGCTCAAACTAGTTTAAGCCAACTTAATGGACGCATGCCATTCCAATAAGTGAAGGGATACGTTCTTTTTCCAGCTATTTCTTCTTTATTGTGTGCTACTGCTATTTTAAACCCTAATTGGTTGAGTATTTTTATATTCTTGATTTGGTTGATTCGATTGCTGTTTACACGTAGAAAGAAATGGCTCATTTATTCTTTTTTGTTCATGAGTATAACAGTTTTTTTTGTAGGGGTAGAAAAGTACAACAACCAAACGAGTCTTTCGATGGACACTAAAGATTTTTTGATTGAAATGGATCCCAATCAATTGAAAATCGATGGCGATCAAGTGCAATTTTACGGTACAGTTAATCAAGCTGGAGAAACGATAAAGCATTCTGAAAAAATTGTTGTTTTTTTTCGATTGTCTACTAAAGAAGAAAAAGAGTATTGGGAGAAACAACAAAAAATAACAGAGTTTGTAGTGACAGGATCTTTGACGAAACCTGAAAAAAATAGGAATTTAAATCAATTTGATTATCAGCGTTATTTGTCTCATAACAAAATTCATTGGATTTTAGATGCAACATCAATTAAGGCGCACTCTGGAACTGAGAATAAGGCTTTTTGGGATCTATTTAACTTGAAAAATATCAGACAAAATATCCTGGTTCATGTTGAACGTAAAACAACAGTTACTGTGTCGAGTTACATTAAAACCTTATTATTCGCAGATACTAGTTCTATTGATGATCAAGTAATGAATGGATACAAAGAAATTGGAATCATCCATTTATTGAGTATTTCAGGCTTACATATCCAATTTTTAATAGCTGGGCTGACGTACATCTTATGGAGAAGCGGGATGACACGTGAGCACACGTATATCCTTTTATTTATTTTTCTTCCTATATACGGAAGTTTGACCGGTTGGGGAACCAGTATTTTTAGAGCTGTTGTGATGAGTTTGATCAGTCAGACAGGTTTACGGATTCGTAAACCTATTTCCGGCCTGGACGCATGGTCATGGACGTTGATTGTCGGACTTTGGATAGATCCTTATCAAGTATTCTCTATTGGTTTTCAATTGAGTTATCTACTCAGTTTAGCACTAATTTTATTTTCAACATCGTTGTTTAACCAATCAAAATATAGCATTATAAATAACTTATACATCTCTTTTGTTTTAACACTTATTTCTATACCGGTTCTCAGTTTCCATTTTTTTGAGTTTTCGTGGATTGGAATGTTTGCTAATTTGCTTTTTGTTCCATTATTTACTTGGTTCATTATGCCCTTGATGATTCTATTGTTTTTTAGTTCCTATATTTTTTCGGGAACACTATTTTTTCACTTTCTTATAGACTTAGCGGAATGTTCGTTGGGAATGATTGAATGGCTGGTATTAAAAATCAGACTTTTTCCATATGGTACGATTGTTACCGGAAAAGTTCCTTTGATGTTATTTATTGTAACGACGATGGTATTAATTACGTTTCTGATAGCATTAGAACAGCAAAAGAAACGGAAACGAGTTCTTATGTTGTTGATAACTGTTTTTATAGTCTTTATTCAGTATCAAAAATACAGTCCATTTGGAGAAGTTTTGATACTAGATGTAGGCCAGGGAGATGCGACTTTAATTAAAGAGCCTTTTGGAAGAGGTGTCTACCTAATAGACACGGGCGGAGCACTAGCATTTGAAAAAGAAGAATGGCAAATAAGAAAAAATCAGACAACTGTTTCAAGCCGTGTGTTAATCCCGGTGATCAAGTCTCTAGGCGTAACACAATTAGACCAAGTGTTGATTACGCATGGTGACGAGGATCATATGGGTGAATTAATTGAACTAGCTCAAGGTATCGAAATTAAAGAGCTTGTTTTCCCAATAGGGACAACTAAAAAACAATCATTTTTTGATGCAGCTGAAGCATTAGAAAAAAGTGGTGTGGCTTTACGTGCAGTTAGCGCTAAACGAGCACGAGAGCAACTTTTTGGACCTTCTTTAGCTGTTTTGTGGCCCTTAGACAATGGTGAAGGAGAAAACAACGATTCGCTTGTATTGTATGGGAAAATTGGTCAGTTTAATTGGCTTTTCACAGGGGACATAGAAGAGACGGGGGAAGCCGAAGTAACAGCTCTTTACCCCAATCTAAAAGTGGATATTTTAAAAGTAGCACATCATGGAAGCCAAACGTCAACTAGTGAAAGGTTTATTCAAAAAATTAAGCCAAAAACAGCTTTGATATCTTGTGGGTTAAACAATCGCTACAATCACCCAAATGAGGATGTGCTAGAACGTTTGGCTTCATTAAATGCAATGGTCTACCGAACAGATCTGCAAGGAAGTTTTAGGTATACCTATGCTGATTATTTACACATAGGGGTAGAAAAAGACTTTCAAACGATTTTAAAATAAATTGAAAATAGGCTTGCAAAATAATTTAAAGCTTTGTACCATTAAGGCAATACAAGAAAGTGGTGGAACAGAGTGAATTTTGTATCAGAATTAGCAAAAATAAAAAATGGCACGATTGCTCCCGTTTATATTGTATTAGGAACAGAGTCCTATTTAGCAAGCGTAGCTAGAAAAACACTGTTGGATTCATTGCTTAGTGCAGAAGAACTGGAATTAAACTACGGTGCTTACGATATGGAAGATGTTTCGATTGGAACAGCTTTAGAGGATGCAGAATCAATTCCATTTTTTTGGCGATCGCCGTCTCGTTTTTGTAGACAGACCGGTCTTTTTAACGGGAGATAAAACAAAGTTAAAGGTAGAACATGATGTGAAATGGTTAGAAAGTTATTTAACTCATCCTTCTGAATCAACGACACTTGTATTCTTTGCCCCTTATGAAAAATTAGATGAACGGAAAAAAATAACTAAGTTACTAAAAAAAACAGCTACCATAATAGAAGTAAATGCATTATCAGAAAAAGATATGCGAAAATACATTAAAGATACTATTGCAAATGAAGAGTACCGTTATTCCCCAGAAGCGTTTGAATTATTTATTCAATTAACAGATGCGAAATTATCTGTAGCGATGGGAGAATTGCCTAAACTTTTTATTTATGCCCAAGATACTAAATTTATTACACTAGATGCGGTTCAAGAATTAGTGGCTAAGTCGTTAGAACAAAATATTTTTGCGCTAAATGAATACGTTTTGAAAAAAGACGTAGGACAAGCGCTTAATTTATACCAAGATTTATTACTACAAAAAGAAGACCCTATTAAAATAAATGCGATTATGACCTCTCAATTTAGATTACTGATCCAAGTCAAAATTTTAGAAAAGAAAGGCTATCAGCAAGGGGATATTGCTAAACAATTAAAAACGCATCCCTATCGTGTGAAATTAGCTATTCAACAAATGAGGAAAATTGAGGAGCATTCGCTGATCGAAGCGTATAATGGATTGATTGATGCTGAGTATCGATTGAAGACAGGAAAAGGCGATAAAGAAATGCAATTTGAATTATTCGTTCTGCAGTATGCGCAAAAAAAGGCAACGAACAGAGACCAATACAAGCGTTTAAAATAATCCAGCTATCAAGTAAAAAAACTTTACACATTTTTATTGCATTGAAGCTTGTCTTTATGTATAATTGAATTTGTTGAAACAACTAGAATAGACTATTTTAAGTTGTAAATAATTGAAAGTGGGGTGAATCAAATGCCAAACATCGAATCTGCAATCAAACGTGTTCGTACTTCTGAAAAATCAGCTGTACAAAACAACGTTCAAAAAAGTTCAATGCGTACTGCTATTAAAAAATATGCTCAATCTATTGAAGCAGGTAACGAAAATTCTGAACAATTACTTAAAGAAGCAATCAAAGCAATTGACATGGCTGCATCTAAAGGATTGATTCATAAAAATAAAGCTAACCGTGACAAATCTCGTTTAACTGCTAAATTAGCTAAATAAGAGGTCATTGTTATAAAGAGTAAATAAAAAAGCCTCAAGTCTTGAGTATTCAAGACTTGAGGCTTTTTTATTTTTTGAATACTAGTGAAGTTATATCAAATTAGTTGTAAGAACACACGTTCAGTGCTAGAATAATAAAATAGAATTGAAAAATGTGTGTCTTGAATTAGACAGGCTTCTTTTTATACTGAATAGAAGTGCGAGGAGGTACTTGAAATGCCAAAAGACCAATTTGAACTGGTTTCTAAATACCAGCCTAGTGGTGATCAGCCGGATGCCATAAAAAAATTA
Organism: Carnobacterium sp. 17-4; assembly: GCF_000195575.1. Lineage (NCBI taxonomy): Bacteria > Bacillati > Bacillota > Bacilli > Lactobacillales > Carnobacteriaceae > Carnobacterium > Carnobacterium sp. 17-4. Next base: position 966,870 of record NC_015391.1, read on the forward strand.
ATTAAAGGTATCGAAGCTGGAGAGAAAGAACAAACCTTATTAGGTGCCACAGGAACCGGAAAAACATTTACGGTCTCAAATGTCATTAAGGAAGTAAATAAGCCAACATTAGTTATTGCACACAATAAAACATTAGCAGGTCAATTATATGGTGAATTTAAAGAATTCTTTCCTGATAACGCTGTAGAGTATTTTGTTAGCTATTATGACTACTATCAACCAGAAGCGTATGTTCCTTCAAGTGATACCTTTATTGAAAAAGAATCAAGTGTTAACGATGAGATAGATAAACTGCGTCATTCCGCAACGAGCGCATTGCTAGAACGAAGAGATGTCATTGTAGTAGCTTCTGTTTCGTGTATCTATGGACTGGTTAACCCTGAGGACTATCGAGATCATGTTCTGTCTTTACGTGTAGGTACTGAAATGAATCGTGATGAGATGTTACGTCGTTTAGTCGACATGCAATTTGAACGTAACGATATTGACTTTCAACGCGGACGCTTTCGTGTTAGAGGAGATGTAGTGGAAATTTTCTTAGCATCACGTGACAGTGAAGCAATACGTGTCGAGTTCTTTGGAGATGAAATTGATCGTATTAGAGAAGTAGATGTTTTAACAGGTGAAATCAAGGCCGATGTTCAACATGTTCCTATTTTTCCGGCCACTCACTTTGTAGCGAACGATGAACAAACAAGATCGGCTATAAAAAATATCCAAGAAGAACTAGAAGAGCGATTAAAAGTTTTACGGGCTGAAGATAAATTAATCGAAGCTCAACGGTTAGAACAGCGAACAAACTATGATTTGGAAATGTTGTTGGAAATGGGGTATTGTTCAGGAATTGAAAATTACTCTAGACACATGGATGGGCGTAAACCTGGTGAAGCACCGTATACGTTAATTGATTTCTTCCCGGATGATTTTCTGATTGTCATAGATGAGTCTCATATCACGATGTCTCAAATTAGAGGGATGTATAACGGCGATAGAGCTAGAAAATCACAATTGATTGAGTATGGTTTCAGATTGCCAAGTGCTTTGGATAACCGTCCGCTTCGTCTGGAAGAATTTGAAAACCACGTAAATCAAATTATGTATATTTCGGCAACGCCAGGACCTTATGAATTGGAACGCGCTCCAGAAGTTATTGAACAAATCATTCGCCCTACAGGATTATTAGATCCAATTATAGAAGTGCGACCAATCAAAGGTCAAATTGATGATTTGATTGGTGAAATAAATGAACGAACCGAAAAAAATGAGCGAGTATTTATTACTACGTTAACTAAAAAAATGTCAGAAGATCTAACGGATTACTTGAAAGAGGTTGGAATTAAAGTTGCCTACTTGCATAGTGAGATAAAGACATTAGAACGAACCGAGATAATTCGAAATCTGCGTTTAGGCGTATACGACGTGTTGATTGGTATCAACTTGCTGCGTGAAGGTATCGATGTCCCAGAAGTATCATTGGTTATTATTTTAGATGCAGATAAAGAAGGATTCTTAAGAAGCGAACGTTCACTTGTACAGACGATTGGTAGGGCTGCACGTAATGAAAACGGGAAAGTCATTATGTATGCGGACCGTATCACAGACTCTATGAGAGCCGCTATATCAGAGACTGAGAGACGTCGTGAAACGCAAGAAGAATACAATGAAAAACATGGCATCACACCTAAAACAATTATCAAAGATATTCGTGACTTGATCTCGATTACTTCAGTAGTTAAAGGCGAGGACGAGGGAGCATCTGGCTTAGAAAACATTGCTAAGATGACAAGAGAGCAACGTCTAGAGTTGATTGATGGTATGGAAGTAGAAATGAAAGTAGCAGCAAAAGAATTAAACTTCGAAAAAGCAGCTAATATAAGAGACATGATCTTAGAAATAACTGCACAGTACAAATTAAAATAACAATACACAATAATGAATCTAGTAAAAATGGAAAAAAACTATTAATAACTTGCAATTTCCTATAGATTCTAGTAGAATTTAATTGTGTACTAAACACATACCTTTTACTTGGTAAAACGAATCACCAACGTCTACTCAGTAAGAGGAAAATTTGAGGAAAGAGGTGCTTAGAAATGTCAATTTCTAAAGAACGCAAAAATGAGATCATCAAAGAATACGCAATCCACGAAGGAGATACAGGTTCTCCCGAAGTACAAGTTGCTGTATTAACAGCTGAAATCAACCATTTAAACGAACACGCACGTGTTCACAAAAAAGACCACCATTCTTACCGTGGACTTATGAAAAAAATTGGTCACCGTCGTAACTTGCTTGCGTACTTACGCAACAAAGATATTACTCGTTACCGTGAATTGATTCAAAGATTAGGTCTACGTCGTTAATTTTTCGTAGTCTATTTAGAAGCGAGGTTCTAACGAATCTCGCTTCATTTTGTTTGTAAAAGAAGAAGGCTATTTATTTTGTTGTCCATCCTACTATACAAATGTGAGTATTTAATCAGCTTAAATACTGACATTTGTTTAGTAGTCTGTTTGGAAAAACGAATAAAAGCTTTAATAAAAGGAGAAATGCACACAATGACAGAGAAACAAGTTTTTACTAAAGAATGGGCAGGTCGCACATTAGAAATTGAAGTTGGACAATTAGCAAAACAAGCTAATGGTGCAGCATTGATTCGCTATAACGATACTGTAGTGCTATCTGCAGCAGTAGCTAGCAAAAAAGCGAAAGACGTAGATTTCTTTCCTTTGACAGTAAATTACGATGAAAAAATGTATTCAGTCGGTAAAATCCCAGGTGGTTTTATTAAGAGAGAAGCACGCCCAAGTGAAGCGGCTACTTTAACAGCTCGATTAATTGACCGTCCGATTCGTCCGATGTTTGCAGAAGGATTTCGTAATGAAGTTCAAATTACAAATACAGTGATGTCTGTAGATCAAAACTGTTCACCAGCTTTTTCAGCAATGTTTGGTTCTTCTTTATCACTTGCTATTTCAGATATTCCGTTTAACGGACCGATTGCAAGTGTTGATGTAGGCCGTGTAGACGGAGAATACATCATTAATCCAACTCTTGAGCAAGAAGCATTATCAGACATTCATTTAACAGTTGCAGGAACTAAAGATGCCATTAATATGGTCGAAAGTGGAGCTGCTGAAGTTTCAGAAGAAGATATGCTTGGTGCTTTAATGTTTGGTCATGAAGCAATTCAAGAATTAGTTGCTTTCCAAGAAGAAATCGTAGCGGCTGTTGGAAAAGAAAAAATGACTATTCAATTGTTGCAAATTGATGCAGATTTAGAAAAAGAAGTCAACGATGCTTTCCAAACTAAAATGATTGCTGCAATTCAAACCGAAGAAAAATTAGCTCGTGAAGAAAATATCGAAGCGGTTAAAGAAGAAGCAATGACTTTTTATGAAGAAAAATATCAAGACAATGATGAAGCTAAACGAATCAATAAAGAAGTAAAACAAATTGTTGAAGACATGGAAAAGAATGAAGTCCGTCGTTTGATTACAGTTGACAAAATTAGACCAGATGGTCGTAAAATTGATGAAATTCGTTCTTTAGCTTCAGAAATTGGACTATTGCCAAGAGCACATGGTTCTGGTTTATTCACTCGTGGACAAACTCAAGCATTGTCTATAGCTACTTTAGCACCATTAGGCGAACATCAAATTATTGATGGTCTAGGAATTGAAAACAGCAAACGATTCATCCATCACTACAATTTCCCTCAATACTCTGTTGGAAGTACTGGACCATCACGTGGACCAGGTCGTCGTGAAATTGGACATGGAGCATTAGGAGAACGTGCATTAGCACAAGTTATTCCAAGTGAAGAAGATTTCCCATACATGATTCGTTTAGTTGCTGAAGTTTTAGAGTCAAATGGTTCTTCATCACAAGCAAGTATTTGTGCAGGCACTTTAGCTTTAATGGATGCAGGTGTTCCAATCAAAGCTCCAGTAGCTGGTATTGCAATGGGACTTGTTAAAGAAGGCGAAAACTATACTGTCTTAACAGATATTCAAGGTTTAGAAGATCATTTAGGCGATATGGACTTTAAAGTAGCAGGTACTAGCAAAGGAATCACGGCTCTTCAAATGGATATTAAAATTGAAGGTATCACACAACAAATTTTAGAAGAAGCGTTAACTCAAGCTAAAAAAGCTAGAATGGAAATTCTTGATGAATTGATTTCTACAATTGCTGAGCCTCATGAAGAATTAAGTGCCTACGCTCCTAAAATTGAAATGATGCAAATTAAACCGGAAAAAATTAAAGTTGTTATTGGCCGCGGTGGTGACCAAATCAATGCTATTATTGAAGAAACCGGCGTTAAAATTGATATCGATCAAGAAGGAAATATCAGTATTGCATCTGAAGACGCAGCTATGATTAGACGCGCTAAAGAAATTATTGAAGAATTAACGAAAGATATCGAAGTCGGTAAAATTTATTCAGGAAAAGTAAAACGAATTGAAAAATTCGGAGCTTTTGTTGAAATTGCTAAAGGAAAAGATGGATTAGTTCATATTTCTGAATTAGCTAACGAACGTGTCGCTAAAGTTGAAGATGTTTTGACTTTAGGCGAAGTAATGGACGTTAAAGTTATCGAAATCGATAAACAAGGAAGAATTAATCTTTCTCGTAAAGTGTTGTTAACAACTGAAGAAGCTTAAGAGAATAAATAGAAAAAGAGCTCAATTTGAAAAAATTGGGCTCTTTTTTTGCTATTCATTTTCGTCAATGTTTCTTAACCATTTTACTAGTTGGTCAACTGTCTGTTCTTGCTGTTGTTCGGATGAAATGGTGGCAGGGAGATCTCCCTCTTGATCTCCATAATCGCCAAAACCAGCATGATTGCCCCCTTCAATAGTGTAGAATAGGGTAGTAGCAGGTAAATGATTTTTGCCAAGTTCAAAGGCCTCTTCATCCACCACGCCATCATTAGAACCAATAAGGGAGAGAACTGAAATAGGCAGTTTATCTAACCGACCCTTTTCATCCGGGTAACTAGCTAGTAGAAAAACACCTTTTAAGGATTCTGAATAACCTTCATTAGCAAATCGACTAGCCATCACACCACCTAAGGAATGGCCACCTATAACAAAGTTTTGAATCTCCTCATCAGTGATAATGGTTTTTGCTTTATTTGCATCGGTAACGGCAAGATTCAATGCATGCTTAACCAGGTAAACGGGGTATCCTTTTGCAGCGAGTTTTGCCGCAATGGAACTGTAACTTTTTTCTTCTACAAGACCCCCTTGATAAAAGAGGACAGAAGTAGATTGTTGCTCATTTAATGGCTTGAAAATAATCGCATCTTGAGATTCTTCAACCGTGTATTGATTAGTAGACTCTGTTTCATTCAATGCTTCGCTTAAAGGTTGATATGTTTTAGATTGCACAAAAAATAAACTGCCTAATAGAACCAAGATGAAGAAAATGAAACAACCAATTAAAATTTTATAGATACGCTTCATAAATACTCCTTTCAAAAATTAATTTAAATAAATCTGAACAAAAAAAGTGTATCATATATTTCATTTTATTCGTTAGATAAATCAAACAAAACAGAGTGAATAATCTACATTTGTATAATTTACTCAAGAATTGTGCTAAAATGTATAATGGGAGTACATGGAGCCATAAGATAAAATAAAAAATAGAAATATGTATTAGGAGAGATATAAATGAATGGATATACTATTGCAGTCGTAGGAGCTACGGGAGCTGTAGGAACAAAAATGATTCAAATGTTGGAGCAAGCCAATTTTCCAATTAATGAAGTGAAACTCTTAGCCTCGAAACGATCAGCTGGGAAAAAAGCTTTATTTAATGGAAAAGAAATCGAAATCCAAGAAACAACGGCGAATTCTTTTGAGAATGTTGATATTGCATTGTTTAGTGCAGGTGGATCGATTTCAAAACAATTTGCTCCCGAAGCGGTAAAACGTGGCGCAGTTGTCATTGACAATACAAGCGCATACCGAATGGATGCTGAAGTACCTTTAGTCGTTCCTGAAGTAAATGAGGAGGCAATTCGTTCTCATAAAGGAATTATTGCTAATCCGAATTGCTCAACGATTCAAATGATGGTTGCACTAGAACCGATTCGCAAACAATATGGATTAGATCGGGTCATCGTTTCAACGTATCAAGCAGTAAGCGGAGCTGGAGTTTCAGCTGTTAAAGAAATGAAAGAACAAGCACAACATATGTTAAATGGTGAGCCTTATGAAGCGGCTATTTTACCATCAGGTGGAGATAAAAAACATTTTCCAATTGCTTTCAATGCATTGCCACAAATCGATTTGTTTACTGAAGACGGTTATACATTTGAAGAGTTGAAAATGATCAATGAAACCAAAAAAATTATGGGTGATGATAACATAAAAGTTTCTGCAACATGCGTCCGTATTCCAGTCATTTCAGGACACTCGGAGTCTGTTTATATTGAAGTGAAAGAAGATGGAGCTAGTGTAGCTTCTATTCAAGAGCTTATGAAAAAAGCACCAGGTGTTGAACTTCAAGATGATCCTGCTAACCAAGTTTATCCAACAGCATTAGAAGCAGAAGGCAAGAAAGAAACATTTGTTGGAAGGATACGGAAAGATCGTGACTTAGACAAAGGTTATCATATGTGGATCGTTTCTGATAATTTAATCAAAGGTGCAGCTTGGAATTCTGTTCAAATTGCTGAAAGCTTACACAAGTTAAAATTAATTAAAACAAATAATTAATATAAGTCGAATTTAAGATAGAGGGTGATGGTATTGGATTTAAAAAAAGCACGCATTATAACCGCTATGACTACACCATTTGATGAAGAAGGATCAATTGATTATGGACGATTAGAAAAGTTGATCAACTTCTTACTTGAAAATGGAACAGAAGGATTAGTAGTGGGAGGCACAACTGGAGAATCTCCTACATTAACTCATGATGAAAAGTTAGACTTATACCGTAAGACAGTTGAATTAGTTGCAAGACGTGTACCAATCATTGCTGGTACGGGGTCATTTAACACTGCTGAGACGATTGCTTTTACAAAAGAGGTTGAAACCCTTGCAGGCATAGATGCGGCACTAGTAGTGACGCCATACTACAGTAAGCCTAACCAAGCTGGTTTGTATGCTCATTTTGAAGCAGTAGCTAAAAGTACTAGACTGCCGATCATCATCTATAACGTCCCCGGACGGACTAGTGTTTCGATTGATCCTAAGACGACAATTAAACTTTCATCGATTGAAAATATTATTGGTGTGAAAGAATGTTTAGGTTTAGATGCTTTAAGCGAAGAAATTGAACAAACACCAGATGACTTTTTAGTTTATACTGGTGAAGATGGTAATGCTTTTCCTGCTAAATGCATCGGAGCAACGGGCGTTATTTCTGTAGCAAGTCATGTTTTAGGGAATGAGATGTCTGAAATGTACAACTTGTTGCAAGAAGGATCTATGGCTGAAGCTGCACAGATTCATCGTCAACTAGTGCCTAAAATGAATAGTTTATTTACTGTTCCTTCTCCAGCACCTGTTAAATTTGCGTTAAACCACTTAGGTATTAACGTCGGTAGTTTGAGATTGCCATTAGTACCTTGTACAAAAGCAGAAGAAAATCATGTGTTAACTGAATTAAATTGGACAAAATAAAAAACGAAATGAAAGTAAAAGAGGTGAAGAAATGAGCACAATAAAAATTATCCCACTAGGGGGCGTGCGTGAAAATGGAAAAAACATGTATGCTGTTGAGGTGGATGAAGACATATTTGTTTTAGATTGTGGATTAATGTTTCCAGAAACAGAATTATTAGGAATTGATGTAGTCATTCCTGACTTTAGTTATTTAGAAGAAAATAAAAACCGTGTTACAGCTGTGTTTCTAACTCATGGTCATGAAGATGCAATTGGAGCACTACCTTATTTTCTTCAAAAATTTGATGTTCCAGTATTTGGAACTGAATTAACAATAGCTTTAGCAAAATTATTTGTTGAAAAAGATAGTCAAGTTAGTACTTTTGATGATTATCATATTGTTGATGAAAATACAGAGATTGAATTTGGAGATGTTGTGGCTAGTTTCTTTAGAACATCCCATACTATTCCAGATTCTGTTGGGGTAGCTCTTAAGACCGACGAAGGAAGCATTGTCTACACAGGTGATTTTAAGTTTGATCAAAGTGCAAAACCAATGTACCAAAGTAATTTATCACGCATTGCAGATATTGGTAAAAATAAGGTTTTAGCTTTATTGAGTGATTCAAGTGAAGCTGAGAGCCCTGTTGAAAATATAAGCGATCTAAAAGTAGCTGAAGAAGTATTGGATACATTCCAAAATGCTAGTGGGCGTATTATTGTTGCCAGCGTAGCTAGTAATATCTTGCGTATCCAACAAGTATTTGACGCTGCTCACAAATCGCACAAGAAAATTTTCATCACGGGAAGCAATCTTGAAGAAATCGTTCAAATTGCTATGCAACTGAATAAGCTTCAATTGCCAAATGAAGATTTGATTGTTCCAATAACAGAAATTGAAAAATACAGTGATCACGAAATTGTTGTGTTAGAAACGGGCGTTACTGGCGAGCCGATTAAAACGTTAACACGTATGGCAAAAGGAAAGCACTCTCAAGTAAATATTAAAGAGGGCGATCTAGTTTATATCGTAACAAGCCCATCGACAGCAATGGAAGTAACGGTTGCTCAAGCAGAAAACTTGATTTATCGTGCTGGTGGAACGGTAAAACAAATTTCAGATAATTTGAAAGCTTCTGGCCATGCTACTCCTAACGATTTAAAATTAATGATCAATCTGATTAAACCTACTTACTTTATTCCAGTTCAAGGAGAATATCGTATGCTTTCGGCTCATGCAAAACTTGCACATGAAGTTGGAATGCCTTATAAAAATATATTCATACCAGGTAAAGGCGATATCATGGAATACAAAAATGAGCGTATGCATGTAGCTGGTCAAGTTACAGCAGGGAATACAATGGTCGATGGTATTGGAATTGGTGATATTGGAAATATTGTTTTACGCGACCGTAAATTGTTATCTGAAGATGGTATTTTTGTAGCGGTAGTTACTATTAACCGTAGAAAAAGTAAAATTATTTCAGGTCCTGAAGTCATGACTAGAGGTTTCGTATACGTTAAAGAAAATACAGATCTAATTAATCAAAGTAATGAGATTATTAGAGAAGTAGTAGAAGAGAATTTAAATCGTAAAGAATTTGAATGGAGTCGTTTGAAGCAAGAAATTAGAGATGCTTTGAATAAACATCTCTTTGAACAAACACGTAGACGTCCAGTTATTCTACCAATTATTATGGAAACAAGTTCGCGCAACCGTAAAAATTAAACACAACAAAAAAAGCTCTTACTTCCTTTAGAAAAGGATATAAGAGCTTTTTTTGTTGTAAAAGAAGAGCACTCACATTAAGTGAATGCTCTTTGATCGAAAGTGATTTCAGACTAGCTTATTTTGCTACGCCTTCAGTCCACTCAGCAACACGGTCAGGATTTTCTTCAATCCACGTTTCAGCCGCATCTTCAGGATCTTCTCCTTCAGAAATATCTAGCATAATGCTTTCCATTTCTTCAGTTGTCCAATTAAATTGATCTAATACTTGATAAGCTTCAGGCATGTCTTCATCAAGACCTTCACGAGCCATAGTATTGATTGTTTCTGATTCGCCAAATGAATTTTCAGGATCTTCTAAATATTTTAAGTCATAAGAGGCGAACATCCAGTGTGGAGACCAACCAGTAATAACAATATCTTCTTCATTTTGAATTGCTTGACCCAATGCAACAGTCATGGCACCAGATGAAGAGGTTTCAAGATCCCATTCACTCAAGTTATCGTAATCTTCTAAAGATTTTTCAGTTGCAGCAACAACACCTGCACCAGGTTCGATACCAGTGATAGTCATTGCAGCTTCATCTTTAAGATCTGCAATTGAATCAACATCCATATATTCAGGAACGACAAGGCCAACTAATGCGCCTTCTAAGTTTGGTCCTAAATCAACCATTTGGTCGCCATATTCTTCAAATTGAGAACCATGAGTAGCTGGTAACCATGCAGCTACCATAGCGTCAGCGTCTCCGCTAGCTACGGCTTGCCACATTACAGCGTTATCTAATGGTGTTAGTTTTACATCATACCCTAAGTCTTCCAATACTTTACCAATAACGTTAGTAGAAGCAACTTCAGTATCCCATTCAACATAAGATAATTCAATTTCTTGTCCTTTACCAACAGTTGCTGATTCATCCTCAGTTGATGACTTTTCAGTTGAACAACCTGCTGCAACTAATGATAACCCCAAACCAGCTGTAAGACCTAAATGTTTCCAATTAATTTTTTCATATTAAATTTATATCCCCTTTTTTGTAAACTAATTTTTTTTTGATTTGTTATTTTTATTTTTTATTTAATTTTTGCGTTAAGCGGTCAATAATAATCGCTAAGACAACTAAACCTAAACCAGATACGAAACCTGTTCCAATTTGTGCACGTTGTAGTGAAGAAAGAACTTCTCTACCAAGACCTGGAGCTCCAATCATTGAAGCAATAACTACCATAGATAAAGCCAACATAACAGTTTGGTTGATACCAGCCATAATTGTTGATTTTGCTAAAGGCAATTCTACTTTAAATAATTTTTGAGCACCTGTGCTACCAAATGATTCAGCAGCTTCAACTAATTCGTGTGAAACTTGTCTGATTCCAAGGTTAGTAAAGCGAACAGTAGGTGGGATGGCAAAAATTAAAGAGGCGAATACCCCCGGAACCATACCAATACCAAAGAAAGCAACTGCGGGAATCAAGTAAACAAAGGCTGGCATTGTTTGCATGAAATCAAGAACAGGAGTAATAATGGCATTTGCAATTTTACTTTTAGCCATTAAAATTCCGAATGGAACCCCGATGATAACAGATAATAAACTTGCAACCAGAACCAAAGTCAGAGTGTTCATTAAGTCTTCCCAAAGACCTTGATTATAGGTAAACCAAAGACCAATTATTGTAAATGTAGCCAATCCGATTTTTTTCTTTGAAGCAATAAAAGCAATCAAAGCAATAATCAAAATAAACAAAATTGGCGGAACAAGTAATAACGTATTTGTCACAAATTCCATAACGATTTCTGAATATTTTTGAATAGGGTCAAACAAAAACGCAAAAGTTTGAGTTACCCAACTTGTAAAGTTTTCTACAGCATCAGCTACTGGTAATTCTGGAATGATATCTAATATACTAGACATTTTCAAGCACCTCACTCTCTCCTGCAAGGGCAGCTATTACAGCGCCTCTGACAATTATACCAACTAACTTACCATCATCTACAACTGCTACGGGAGTAGTTGCATCATGAATAACTGAAAAGATATCGTTCATGGAAGTTGTTCTAGTAACAGTTGGGATGTCTTTTTTCAGGATGTTTTCAATTGTTGTAATATTATTCTTACGAGCATCTGAAGCATCTTCTGCCGTGATATAACCTAGAAGGTTACGTTGGCTATCTACTACTAGGATGCTGGATATTCCCTCACTACGCATTTGCTCAAGTGCAAAACGCGGACCATGATTTTTTATATTCAATGTTTCAGGACGTTGCATAATATTTTCAGCTGTTAATACTTTAGAACGATCAACGTCTTCAACAAATTTTTCAACGTAATCATTAGCTGGGTTAGTTAATATTTCTTCAGGAGAACCGATTTGTACGATTGATCCATCTTTCATTAAGGCAATTTTATCACCGATTCTTAAAGCTTCGTTTAGATCATGAGTAATAAAAATAATCGTCTTTTTCACTTTAGATTGAAGTTCGATTAATTCATCTTGCATTTCACGACGAATCAATGGGTCTAATGCTGAGAAAGCTTCGTCCATTAATAAGATTTCAGGATCATTCGCTAAAGCACGTGCTAATCCTACACGTTGTTGCATTCCGCCAGATAGTTGATTAGGGTATTGATCTTTATATTCACCTAAACCTGCATTATCTAGAGCTTTTTGAGCTTTTTGCTGTCTTTCAGCTTTGTCAACACCTTGGATTTCTAGGCCATACTCTGTATTTTCTAGAATTGTCCGGTGAGGAAAGAGACCAAAGTTTTGGAAAACCATACTTAGTTTTTCTCTTCTGACTTGACGTAAAGCTTTTTTATCCATTTTAGAGAGATTCTCATCATCTATATAGATATCTCCTTTTGTAGGATCGATTAAACGATTAAACATTCGAACAAGAGTTGATTTTCCACTACCAGATAATCCCATAATAACAAAAATTTCACCTTCTTCAACAGTGAAACTAACGTTATTAACCCCAACAGTGGCCCCCGTTTCTTTTAAAATTTCTTGCTTAGATTTTTGTTCTTTCAACATTTCTAAGGCTTGTGTTGTTTTTTTACCAAAAACTTTCGATACATTTTCAACAGTTATTTTTGACAAAATAACATCTCCTTTCCCTTTTTAGGTATGAATCTCAAACTAATAAATCAAAATTGATGTAAAAGAGGATCCAAACATAAATTGACTAGCTAACCACTGTCCATAGTAGTTTTATCTAAAACCCCTTTTACAAAAAAACAACGACAACTATTCATAAAAAAAATAGTTTCAAATGGAACACAATGAGTAGTGTAACATGAATGAAAACAAATGAAAAACCAAAGCATTTTCAAAAATAAGCTTTAGTGCCTTTGTTTTGCCTATATAACAGACCTTAGAGCATGAATAAAAAAAATGAAAAAACTTTTTTTTTGGCTATTTTTTGTTCGTTTATTTGAAAAAAGTCCGATAAAGAATAACATTACAATGGACATATAACTTGTGATTTTTAAGTGAGATTGATAAACTTATTTTAAGTACTTTGATGACCCAAAAGAGGTGGACGATGGATGTTAACGCAATTGCAAAAAAACATAATAAATGAGACAGAAGAATATGTCTACCAACTTTTAAAAGATGATGCTAGCGGTCATGATTGGTGGCATATTGACCGTGTTCGAAATCTAACTAAAAGTATAGCGCAAAAGGAAAAAGGAAATATTGATCTTTTTGTTTGTGAAATGGCAGCTCTCTTACATGACGTAGCAGACGGCAAGTTAAATAAGACAGAAGCTGAAGGAGAAAATAAGGTTAGAGTATGGCTTTCTAGATTTTCACTAATCGAACCAGAAATCGAACAGATAATGGGAATTATTCTTCATATGTCTTATAAGGGCGGAACAAATAAAGTGGTACTATCTTCTATAGAAGGACAAATTGTTCAAGACGCAGATCGATTGGATGCATTGGGCGCAATTGGAATTGCACGAACTATGGCTTACTCGGGCTCAAAAAATCGCTTAATCCATGATCCAGCGAAAAAACCACGAAATCAGCTTACAATTGAAGACTATCGTTCTGGAGAAGATACAGCAATTATGCATTTTTATGAAAAATTATTAAAATTAAAAAATAAGATGAATACGAGTATTGGAAAAGAAATGGCTAAAAAAAGACATGCTTACATGGAAGCATACTTAGAAGAGTTTTACGCTGAGTGGGATGGTAAAAAATAAGCTATACGTTGAAAATCAATGGGATTTGAAATAAAAGTATAGGAGGTTTGTTATGGGTGATATGAAAAGTCTAATTTTAAGAGAAGCAACGGTAAGCGATAATTTTATAATAGAAGACTATACAATAGAAGAAACACCATATACAGTGAAACCTATGGATGGTATGACAGAAAGTTTACATGAAAGTGAAAAACATCCGATTCTAGTGTTAGAAGGGAATAAAATGGTGGCTTTTTTTATCCTTCAAACTGGAGACACTATTCTAAATTACGTTTCAAATCCTCATGCGATTTTATTAAAAGCCCATTCGGTTGATAAGCAGTATCTAAAACAAGGATATGGAAAAGCTTCATTAGAAAAACTACCTAGGTTTATTAACGAACATTTTCCTTCTATTACTGAAATTATTTTGTTGATTGATTACGATAACATTAGTGGACAAATGATGTATATAAAATCTGGATTTAAAGATACTAGAAATAAAGTGAAAGAGTTGGATGGCTATAAATTTGTTTACTCAAAAAAACTGACAAATGAAATGAGTTCGAATTAGGGTAAAAGATCTTATAAATGCTTCATTGACAACTCCTAACAATCATCGTAAAATAGATATTGTAAGAAAAAATTAAATGAACAACCATCACAAAGGGGTGCTGTAAAAAGCTGAGACTGAATCAAGTGATTCTAACCCTTGGAACCTGTTCGTTAGTACGAGCGTAGGGATTGTGACGGGGACGAAATGTTATTTATAATGATAATTCGAGCTCCTCCTTTGATGTGTGGCACTGTTCAGCACAATAGGAGGAGTTTTTTTTTGAGAAATGATCGATTACGAGTTTGGATAGAAGGTACAATATTTGCGGCTTTAGCGATTGTATTGTCCCTGATTCCAACAAATATTGGGACAGGTTTTACTATTTCTTTAGGTATGATTCCATTGACCTTGTTTGCATTTAGACGTGGTTTTGCGGCAGGAACTGCAGCAGGTTTTCTTTGGGGGATACTTCATTTTTTAATAGGAAATGCTAGCATCTTACATCCATTACAAGGATTTATAGAATATTTTGTTGCTTTTGCATTTGTTGGTTTTGCGGGTGTAGTTAGGAAACCTTTACAACTTGCTTTTAAAGAAAATAATCAATTCAAGCAATATCAATTTATTTTAATTGGAACGATTATTGGTACAGTGGCCCGTTTCTTTTGGCACTTTATTGCAGGTTATTATTTCTGGGGAAGCTATGCTCCAAAAGGTATGAATCCCATTTGGTACTCGTTTATTGCGAATGGTGGTAGTGCTTTAGCAACGGGAATAGCTACTAGTGTAGTATTATTCATCATGGCCAAAACGACGCCAACTTTATTTTTACCAAAAAAATAAAGGTTGCTTTACTTTAGTAAGTCTATAGATAAAGAGAGTGGATAATTATTCCAGTCTCTTTTTTTTGATATTTTTTTATACAGATAGTTTCTAGTAGCTAAAAGAAAACGGAAGTAGTAAGATTAGACAATAATAAGGTGGAGAGGAATAATTGAATGAACATTATAATATACATAATTTTAGGGCTCTACTTTCTAAATGTTTTACTTTCTATCATAACAGTATTTCGTGAAAAACGTGATATTGCAGCTACTTGGGCTTGGTTACTTGTGCTTATTCTTTTACCAGGTATAGGTTTTATTTTTTATTTATTTATCGGGAAAAAATTGACCCGTGAAAAAATATTTGATATTAATTCGCAAGAAAATATAGGGATGCCAGAGCTTGTGCAAGCCCAGAAAGAAATGCTAGCTGATGATGAAGAATTATTATCTGGAAAACAAGCTACTGAAAATGCAAAAGAAATGGCTAGTTTGTTTTTAGAAAGTGATGAATCTATTTTAACAAAAGGAAACAAGATTGAGTTATTTACTGATGGAGCAAAAAAATTTGATTCATTAATTGAAGATATTTCTAAAGCAGAACACCATATTCATATGGTTTATTACATTATTCATAATGATAAAATTGGAAAACGAGTTCTTGAAGCATTAGAAGAACGCGCAGCTGCAGGAGTAGAAGTTCTTGTCATCTATGATGCATTAGGATCTAGATCTTTAAGACCCAAATTTTTTAAAAACTTGAAAAAATTAGGTGGAAAAGCTGAACCATTTTTTGGATCTAAGCTACCAATTATTAATCTACGGTTTAACTATCGGAATCACCGTAAAATTGTAATAATTGACGGAAAAATTGGTTATACCGGTGGTTTCAATGTAGGTGACGAATACTTAGGCGAATATAAGAAATTTGGCTACTGGAGAGATACTCACTTGAAGATCCAAGGAAATGCAGTGTTAGCTTTACAAACTCGCTTTTTGATGGACTGGAATGCAGCTGTTTCAAAACATAAATTGGAATACGAAGAAAATTATTTTCCATTGATTGATAAAAAAGGACACACAAATGTTCAAGTGGTATCTAGTGGTCCTGATTCAGATCTTGAACAAATAAAAAAAGGCTACATCAAGATGATTAGTATGGCTAAAGAGTCAGTTTTCATACAAACACCGTATTTTGTTCCAGATGATTCAGTGTTAGAATCTATCCAAATTGCCGTTATGTCTGGGATTGACGTAAAAATTATGATACCGAATAAACCAGATCATCCCTTTATCTATCGTGCAACAATGTACTACGCAGAAGAGATGGTGGATGCTGGAGCAGAAGTGTACATCTATGATAATGGGTTTCTGCATGCAAAAACTGTTGTTGTTGATGGAGATATTTGTTCAATTGGTACAGCCAATTTTGATATCCGAAGCTTTAAATTAAATTTTGAAGTGAATGTCTTTATTTACGATGATAAAATTGCAAAGCAACAGCAACAATTGTTCTACGATGATATGAAAAAAAGTTATTTGTTAACTAAAGAAATCTTAGACAATCAATCTAAATGGTTAAAATTCAAACAAATTTTTTCACGGTTATTTTCTCCAATTTTATAAGCAATGAAAGAACAAGGTTGAAACAAGTTTTTTGTTTCAACCTTGTTCTTTTATGAGAGGGTTTTAATTAGAAGGCATCAAATTTGATAAGGTGAAGCTTCTTTGAGATAATAAATGGGAGTATGGTAAAAAAACGAAACTATATAAGAGGTGAATGTAGTGATAGAATTTAAAAATGTTTCCAAAGTCTACAAAGGTGGGAAAAAAGCTGTTGACAATATTAACCTCACATTTAATGATGGAGAGTTTATTGTATTTATTGGTACGAGTGGAAGTGGGAAAACAACTTCTATGCGTATGATCAATCGCATGATTGAACCAACATCAGGTCAGATTTTAATTAACGGGGAAGATATTATGAAGAAAGATCCTGTTCAGTTAAGACGTAAAATTGGCTATGTTATCCAACAAATTGGCTTAATGCCACATATGACTATATATGACAATATCGTAATGGTTCCTAAATTATTAAAATGGTCCGAAGATAAGCAGAGAGAATCTGCAGAACGATTGTTGGAGAAGGTAGATTTACCAAAAGAATTTTTGTCACGTTACCCAGCTGAACTTTCTGGTGGACAACAACAAAGAATTGGAGTTATTCGTGCTTTAGCTGCTGATCAAGATGTGATATTGATGGACGAACCATTTGGGGCATTAGACCCTATTACTAGAGATGCCTTACAAGAATTAGTTAAAGAGTTGCAAGTGGAATTGGGAAAAACTTTTATTTTTGTTACTCATGATATGGATGAAGCTTTAAAATTAGCTGATCGCATTGTTATCATGCAAAAAGGACGTGTAGTGCAATTTGATACGCCAGACAATATATTAGCTGAACCGGCTAATCAATTTGTTGAAGACTTTATCGGTGAAGACCGCTTAATTCAAGCTAGACCAAATATTCAAACAGTAGATCAAGTTATGATAAAAAATCCGATTTCAGTAACTCCTGGAAAATCTATTTCAGAAGCTATACGTTTAATGAGAGACAAACGTGTGGATTCGTTATTTGTTACGGATGATTCAGGTGTGTTAAAAGGGTATGTAGATATCGAGAAAATTGACCGTAACCGCAAACGTGCTACAAGTGTTGGAGATATTATGATAGACAAAGTTTATTTTGTTCGAGAAGGTACACTTTTAAGAGACACTGTTCAAAGAATTCTAAAGCGTGGCTTTAAAAATATTCCAGTTGTGGATAATAAAGGCCGTTTAATTGGTCTTGTTACTCGTGCTTCGTTAGTAGATGTGGTCTACGATACAATATGGGGTGAAGAACAAGAAGAAGAGCTGACATCCAGCAGTGTTTTTGAAACAACCATTCCTAAAGAAAGTAATGAATAGAGGAGGAAAAGACTATGGCTGAATTTTTTGCAACAAATGGCTCTGATTTACTCCTGAAAACATGGGAACATTTTTATATCTCAGCAATTGCATTGGCATTAGGTGTTATTGTAGCTGTCCCTTTGGGAGTTTTATTAACACGATTTGAGAAAAGTGCTAAATTTATTATTGGTTTAGCTACTATTTTACAAACAGTTCCTTCATTAGCGTTACTAGCTTTAATGATTCCTTTATTTGGAATTGGCAAGGTCCCTGCGATTGTGGCATTATTTATCTATTCTTTGTTGCCTATTTTGAGAAATACTTATATAGGAATGAATGGAGTAGATGTTAACTTAAGAGATGCAGGAAAAGGAATGGGAATGACAAGCGTACAATTGATTCGTAATGTGGAGTTGCCTCAGGCTGCACCAGTTATTATGGCGGGAATTCGATTGTCCGGTGTTTACGTTATATCATGGGCTGCTTTAGCTTCATACATTGGAGCAGGTGGATTAGGTGATTTTATCTTTAACGGATTAAATCTTTTTATTCCTAGTTTGATTATTGGTGGGACTATACCTGTGACTATTCTTGCATTGTTAACAGATTATGCACTAGGAAAACTAGAGAAAAAAGTAACGCCTAGAGTTATACAAGGTATTGAATAGGAGGGCTTCAACTATGAAGAAAATTCAAAAAATTGCTGCCCTTTTTTTAGCAGCACTATTATTAAGCAGTTGTTCGTTGCCTGGTCTAGGCAGCGGGTTTAATGAAGAAGGTATCACCATCACAGGTGGTTCAACTACAGAGCAACAAATTGTTGGCTATATTGTTGAAGGCATGGTTGAGCATTACATTGATATAGATGCTCAAATTGTTAATAATCTGGGTTCATCTTCTCTAAATCATCAAGCATTGATTGGTGGAGATGCGAACGTTGCGGCAATAAAATATACTGGAACTTCGTTAACGGGTGAGTTAGGGCAAGATCCGATTACGGATCCTGAGGTAGCCTTGGATTTAGTTGTAGAGGGATTTGCAGCTGAGTTTGATCAAAAATGGTTTCCAACATATGGATTTGCTAATACGTATGCCTTTATGGTGACACAAGAACTGGCAGATCAATATGACTTAGTTACGATTAGTGATTTAGAGGACATTGCTGGCGAACTTAATGCAGGAGTGGATACCTCTTGGATCCAACGTGTAGGAGATGGTTATGATGCGTTTCTAGACACTTATGGTTTTGATTTTAACCGTGTATATCCTATGCAAATCGGTTTAGTTTATAATGCATTACAAGCTGGTGAAATGGATGTTGTACTGGGCTATTCGACAGATGGTCGTATTAAAAGTTATGACTTAGTGGTATTGGAAGATGACAAACGACTATTCCCACCGTATGACGCAAGTCCGGTTGCAACTTTTGAAGTTTTAGAAGCTTATCCTGAATTGAATGAAGTATTAACGAAGTTGAAAAATACAATATCGGATGAAAAAATGCAAGAATTAAACTATATTTCAGACAATAATTTAATTGAACCTAAAGTTGTAGCAGATAATTTCTTGAAAGAAAATAATTACTTTGAATCAGTTGAAGTAAACGAAGAAGGAGACGAACAGTAATGATGGCAGACATGAATTTATGGGAACAATTACTTTATTACTTCTCAGAAAATGGCCTTTACATTTGGAGTCAATTTTTTCGTCACTTCTTAATTTCAATTTATGGGGTGTTATTTGCAGCAATTGTAGGGATCCCTCTTGGTTTTTGGATTTCCCGACATGGAAAGTTAGCTGATTGGGTTATAGGAGCCGCTAATGTGATCCAAACGATTCCTTCTTTAGCTATGTTGTCTATTTTAATGTTAGGATTGGGACTAGGTGTGAATACCGTTGTTTCTACAGTATTTTTGTACTCTCTATTGCCGATTATTAAAAATACTTACGCTGGAGTTCAAAGCGTAGACAAAAATATTTTAGATTCTGGTAAAGGAATGGGCATGACAAGATGGCAACTGACTTATATGATTGAACTTCCATTGGCTTTATCGATTATTATGGCAGGAATTCGTAATGCTATGGTAGTGGGTATTGGAGTAACTGCAATCGGAACCTTTATAGGAGCCGGTGGTTTAGGGGATATCATCACTAGAGGAGTAAACGTGACCGATGGTGGAGCCATTATCCTTGCGGGTGCTATTCCTACTGCTTTTATGGCAATCATTAGTGACTTACTCTTAGGGTGGATTGAGAAGAAATTAGATCCAACAAAAGGAAAAAATTATTATCGTAATAATCAAACATGGATAAAATCAATTTAAAATAAAAAGCTCTCCTTTTGAGCGAATTAGATAGCTGTATATCTAATCGTTATTGGGAGAGCTTTTTAGTATTATTCTAATAGTGAAAAAAGTAAGTATAAATCATTTTAAGGTAAACGGATATGTCTTATATCACTTGGATGAATAAGATAAGTCATATGAAGAAGAGTATTTTCTAAAATGATTTGTGGTCTTTTAAAAGGCGTGTATCTAATAAAACCAGTAACTTCAGTTAGGCTAGATTGATTTTTTAGTTGGTTGATTTGTAAAATTATTTTTTTCTTTTTAGTAAAAGCTTGATTTAAGAAAAGAATGATTTGTGCTTCAGGCATTTGAGGGAAAAATTCTAGTTCACTAGTCGTAGTAGGCAAAAAGAATTTTTTTTGTAGAAAGGCAAAGGGATGAACTGGTTCTTCTAAAGTATTTTTTTTCATCTTTATTCCTCCGAACGTTTGTTTGATAATTTTATTATACGAACAAACGTTCAACAAAGCAAGCTGTTTAATTATTTTTTTAAAGTTTCTATTTTTCTGAAAAAATGGCATAATGAAACAAGTATGTATAGAGTTCTGAAAAAGGGGTTTTAACAATGGATTATAAAATTATTGCAGATTCATGCTGCGATTTGCCATTAGATTTTATAAAAAATAATGATATTGAAATTATAAATTTAATGATTAATATGGATGGAAAAGATTATCTAGATGATATGGGAGAAACTTTTGACCGTGATGCCTTCTTTGAAGCTTTAAAGAATGGCGCAATGGCAACTAGTTCTCAAGTTAATATTGGAACATTTTTAGAAGTATTTAAAAAATATGTTGAAAAAGGACAACCTGTTCTATTTTTAGGACTGTCTTCTGCATTAAGTGGTTCTTACAATAATGCTGTAACAGCTGTAGAGATGTTGAAAGAAGAATATGACCAAGTAAATATAACGATTGTAGACTCTAAAGCTGCTTGCCTTGGAGAAGGTCTTTTAGTATTTGAGGCGGTAAATCGAAAAAAAGAAGGCAAATCATTAGAAGAAGTAGTGAATTGGTTAGAAGAATATAAAATGAAACTTCATTCATGGGTAACTGTTGATGATATCAGACATCTTGAACGTAGCGGGAGAATATCTTCCGTTTCTGCAACACTTGGAAGTGTTCTAAATGTTAAACCGATTATCGTAATGAATGAAAAAGGTGGTTTAGTGCCCTCTGCTAAAGTACGTGGAAGAAAGAAATCATTACACTATTTAATTAATAAAACAGTTGAGGGTATGATAGATCCCGAAAATCAAACGGTTTTTATTGGTCATGTCGGTGTTCCCGAAGAGGCTGAATGGATCAAAAAAGAAATCGAATCAAAAATTAAGGTGAAAGATATACAAGTTCATCCTTATGGTCCTACTATTGCAGCTCATACAGGATTTGGATCGGTTGCTTTATTTTCTTTTGGAGACGTAAGAAAATAAAGGTTACTTTTTGATAAGAGAACGCTTAATAAATGAGAAAAAGGGTCGATATACTTTATAGAAGTAGTTGTTACTTTTTTCTTCATCTATTAAGTAGTTTATTAAGTTTTCTTCATCTTAGAAAGCCGTTACAAATCGTTACTGATTAAGGTTTTATGTTTTGACAACAAGAAAACGTTATGGTAAATTATAAGTAGTTAAATTAAAAATAATGGTTGGGGCAGTTGCTTTCAAGGATATTTTCTTCAAGGGGTGAGAAGAAGAGTTCTTAAGTGATGCCTTTTTTTGTATTTTAAGGGGGTGTAGAAATGAGTCTGGAAGCAGTTGAATATGTAAAAGAAGCAGAAGAAAGAGCCCGCCAAGTTGAAGTTAATGGAGAAAAAAAAATTCAAGAAATTAATCAATCCATTAAACAAAGAATTCAAGAAAGCAATCAAAATATGCAACAAGAGTTACATGATTATGAGATTAAGCAACAAGATATGTATCGTGATCGTTTAGCAAAAGAAAAGCAAACAGTTGATCAAGAATTGTCTATTGAAATAAAAGCAATGCTTAAATCAGTAGAAGATAAGCAAAACAGTGTTGTTGATCATATTGTAAAGGAGGTAAGCACTCACTATGGCAATAGCTAAAATGAAACAAATGACACTTTTAGGTGAACAAGAAAATAAAGATTCTTTATTAAGAGCAGTTCAAGAATTGCAAAAACTTGAACTGTTTGAATTGTCTACTTTAGAAGAATCAGAATTTCTTGATTATTATTCAACAAATACAAAACCTCAGAAACGTGTTGAATATGAAGAGAAACTAAAAGAAAGTCAAGCTGCTTTAAGCTTTTTGAACCACCATATTTCTCAGCCAGGTATGATTGAAAAGCTGAGAAAGGGTCGTGAAGAGTATACTCTCGAAGAACTTGAAAAGCATGTTCTTTATTCCGATTTAGACCAAGTAATCGTTGAACTAGGAGACATTGAAAAAAGGCTAGTTGAACTTGATCAGAGTAAAAAAAATCTCGGAGAAAAAGAAGACTTTCTTCGGAAATGGCAGAATATGGATTTTAATCCTAATGATTTAAAATCATTTCAATTGATGTCTGGAACAGTTGGAAGTATAGCTTCTAACAATGTAGAAAGTTTCGAAGAAAATGTTGAATCGATAGAAAATAGCTATTTAGAAAAAATATTTCATTACAAAGATGAAGCTTCTTATCTGATTTTGATTCCATCAAAATTGAACTCTCTATTGGACGAAGTTTTTGACCAATTCCAATTATCAAAACTTGTTTATCCATATAATCTGAAACCCAACGATGAGTTGAAGATAACGCTTAAAGAAATTGAAGACCTACAAAAAGAAGAAAATAAATTAAAAAATGCAATAAAGACATTTAAAGAAAAAACAAGAGAATTACAGTTAGGTGAGGAATATTACTATAATCTAGTTGAAAGAGAAATTGGAAAAGACCTTTTATTAAATGGTAGGGATCTTTTTATTTTAACTGGTTGGCTTGAAGAGGAAAAAATTTCGGAATTAACGATTCTGTTAGATGAACATGTTGGAAAAGAAAGTTATGTCGTTATTGCAGATGAAATTAAATTTAAGGACTACGATAAAGTTCCAGTTGTTCTAAAGAACCATAAACTGGTTAAACCTTTTGAAAGTATTACAGAAATGTATAGTATGCCTAAGTACGATGATGTAGACCCTACGCCATTAATGATGCCTTTTTACTTTGTCTTTTTTGGAATGATGAGTGCGGATTTAGGATATGGAGTATTGCTCTGGTTAGCGACTTTAGTTGGATCTAAAGTGTTCAAGTTTGATAAGGGAATGAAAAACTTTATCCAACTCTTTCACTATTTGTCTTATTCAGTCATAATTTGGGGAATTATTTATGGAAGTTTCTTTGGGTATACTCTCCCATTCCAGTTGTTGTCTATTACAAATGATGTCATCACCATATTGATTTTATCTGTAGTATTTGGATTTATCCAATTGATTTATGGATTGATTTTAAATGGGGGTATAAAATGGCGTAAACAGCAAAGAGCATCTAGTTATATTGACGGAACGGCTTGGGCTCTTATCTTAATAGGTATAGCTGTTATAGTAGTTAATATGACTTTTTGGAATAATGATCTTGTTCAAACCATTTCTTTGGTTGTCATCATTGCGAACGTCATTGGAATTATATTGGTGACTATGTTGGCGTCTGATAATAAAGCTTTAGGGTTCGGATTAGGACTTTACAATATTTATGGCGCAACAAATTATGTTGGAGATATAGTCAGTTATACCCGTTTAATGGCTTTAGGAGTTTCCGGTGGGAGTATTGCAGTGGCCTTTAATTCGATTGTAGATATTTTTCCACCAGTAATGAAGTTTACGATTGGTGCCTTACTATTTATTGTCTTACATGCATTAAATATTTTCTTGACCTACTTAAGTGCTTATATTCATACAATAAGACTTCAGTATGTTGAATTTTTCGGTAAATTTTATGAAGGTGGAGGACAATCATTAAATCCTTTTAAAACCTTCGAAAAACATATTTATTTAAAAAATAGAACTAACAAATAAAAAAAGAATTTAAATGGAGGAATTTTATAATGGAAACTTTTACAAGTTATTTAATTGAAAACGGCGGAATAGTATTTGCAGCTTTAGGTATAGCTTTTGCTACATTCTTTGCAGGAACAGGTTCTGCTAAAGGGGTCGGAATTGCAGGGGAAGCAGCTGCTGCATTAACTACAGAACAACCTGAAAAATTTGGACAATCATTAATCTTAATGTTATTACCGGGAACTCAAGGTTTGTACGGTTTCGTTATCGCATTTTTAATTTTCTTGAATACTGGTTTAGATACAAGTTTAGCTGAAGGTATGTATATGTTTATGGCTTCTCTACCAATTGCATTTACTGGATTAACTTCTGGTGTTGCACAAGGACGTGTTGCTGCTGCCGGTATCCAAATTTTAGCTAAAAGACCAGAGCATGCTACTAAAGGGATTGTATACGCAGCGATGGTTGAAACTTATGCGATTTTAGGATTTGTTATTTCATTCTTAATGATATTTAACGCTTAATCAAAACTAGTCCATTTATAGTGAAAAAAGAAAGAATGGAGGCGTGAGAATGTCAGACTTAAAACTATTAACAGATCGTTTGATAGAAAACAAGAAATCTGAAGTACAAGATAAAATAAACGAAGCCGAAGCTGAGAAAGAACAGTTGCTTGCGGAGTCTGCTGAAAATTTAGCTGAAGAAAAAGCGAAACAAATCATTTTAATTGATTCACGTTTGGCAAGAAAATTCGAACAAGATAAACATACATTACAGATCAACAAGCGAAATCAATTGCTTTCTGAAAAGCAAAAAGTATTAACAATCGTTTTTAATGAGGCTGAAAAGCAAATGAATCAATGGACAGATTCAGAATTTCAACAGTTTTTATTAGCTGTTTTAAAACAACATAAAGATAGTGAATCTATCGAATTAATTGTAGGACAAGAGTCAGTCAACAAAGTATCAAACGACTGGATCGATAAAGTAGCTAAAGAAGTAGTGAATGTTCAATTGTCTACAAAAACTATTTCTAAAAAGAATGGATTTATTCTTAAAAAGAGCGGAATACAATACAATTATTTGTTTGATGAATTGGTCAAAGATATCAAAGGTCAACTTGTTTCATCAGTTTCAAAACAATTATTTGATTAAAAAGGAGAGGAAAAAATGAAATCAACAGACTTTGTTGGCGCAAATACACGTATTCGTGTATATGAAAGTAGTCTCCTTAGAAATGATCAATATGAACGGATGTTACAAGCAAGTAATTTTGAAGAAGCGGTAAACGTTTTAAAAGATACTCCTTATCGAAATGATGTTGAAGATTTAAAGGAGACTAAGAATTACGATACGCTATTGATGAATGAGTTGCAATCTGTCTATACTGATTTATTTAAAATCACTCCTAATCATGATTTAATTGAACTATTTTCATTGCGCTACTCTTATCATAATTTGAAAGTTTTGTTAAAAGAAAAGGGTACTAAAAAGGATTTTGATTCATTGCTTATAAATATCGGTAAGGATTCTATATCAGCATTGAGACAGGCCGTTGATACAAAAAAATCCAGTGATTTAGATCAAGACTATTTAATCAGTATATTAGAGGCATCTGAATCATATGAAGAATATAAAGATAGTCAAGCCGTAGATATTATTCTTGATCGTCGCTTCTTCACTCATTTAAGACACATTGCTGAAAAAATGAATGATACAAAAATTTTAGACTTAGTAACTTTTTATATTGATATGAACAATTTGTCTACTTTAACAAGAGCTATCCGTCAAAAAAGAACGCGTAATTTTTTAACAACTATCCTATCTAGCTCTGGGACAATACCTAAAGATCAACTCGTTCAAATTGGGGCAGATAATTTAGTCAATGCAGGTAAAAAACTTGCAGAATCTAAATACAAAAACATTATACTGGCGTCAATTAATGATGAAACAAAAGAGTTATCCCCAGAAAAAATAGATTTAGAAACAGATAATGCTTTTATCAATCGTATAAAAGATGCTAAACTTGAAGTTTTTGGACCATTACCGATTGTCGCGTATCTCTACGCTAAAGAGAATGAAGTGAAAAATTTAAGACTTATTCTAGTTGGTAAAGAAAATAATCTTCCAATTTCAGCTATCAGAGAAAGGATGCGAATAAACTATGGCTCATAAAATTGGTGTAGTAGGAGATAAAGATTCTATTTTGCCATTTAAAATGTTAGGTTTTGACGTTTTTTTCGCATCTGAGGCTAAAGAAGCTAGAAAAACGATTGATCGATTAGCAACAGAAAATTATGGCATTATCTATTTAACGGAACCATTAGGCAAATTGATTCCGGATACCATAAAACGATACGATGAAGAGATTTCACCGGCTATTATATTGATTCCTAATCATATGGGATCATTAGATATCGGGAAAAATCGTATCCAAGAGAATGTTGAAAAAGCGGTTGGACAGAATATTTTATAGGAGGTTACAAGTTTGAAAACAGGGAAAATTGTTAGTGTTTCCGGTCCTTTAGTTACAGCTGAAGGGATGGAAGAAGCAAATATTCAAGATATTTGTAAAGTCGGAAAATTGGGCTTAATAGGCGAAATCATTGAAATGCGTGGAAATGTAGCTTCTATACAAGTATATGAAGAAACATCCATGATTGGACCTGGGGAACCAGTTGAAACGACAGGAGATGCGTTATCTGTTGAATTAGCGCCCGGAATGATTGCACAAATGTTTGACGGAATTCAACGTCCTTTAGATAAATTTATGGAAAAGACAGAAAGTAACTATTTAGTTAGAGGAGTAAGCATCGAACCGTTAGATCGTTCAAAAAAATGGGAATTTACACCTACCGTTACAGTTGGACAAAAAGTATCTACAGGAGACATCGTAGGTTCTGTTCCAGAAACTAAAGTTATTTCTCATAAAATCATGGTTCCACATGGTATTGAAGGAACGATAAAATCAATTGAACAAGGTCAATTTACTATTCATGATGCTATTTATAGTATCGAAACAGATGAAGGCGTAAAAGAATTTACCATGATGCAAAAATGGCCTGTTCGACAAGGTCGTCCAACTGCTAAAAAATTAAATCCAGTTGAACCAATGGTAACAGGTCAACGTGTTATTGATACACTATTTCCAGTTGCTAAGGGTGGATCAGCAGCTGTACCGGGTCCTTTTGGTGCCGGTAAAACAGTTGTGCAACACCAAATCGCTAAATGGGCTGATGTTGATTTAGTTGTTTATGTAGGTTGTGGTGAACGTGGAAATGAAATGACGGACGTAATCAATGAATTTCCAGAACTAATTGACCCTAATACGGGTGAATCTATCATGGAAAGAACTATTTTGATTGCCAATACTTCTAATATGCCTGTTGCGGCTCGTGAAGCTTCAATTTATACAGGAATCACGATTGCAGAGTATTTCCGTGACATGGGTTACAGTGTAGCTATCATGGCGGATTCGACTTCTCGTTGGGCAGAAGCTTTACGTGAAATGTCTGGTCGTTTAGAAGAAATGCCAGGGGATGAAGGTTATCCGGCATATCTAGGTAGTCGTATTGCAGAATATTATGAACGTGCAGGTAAAGTAATCACTTTAGGTTCAGAAGGTCGTGAAGGAAGTATAACAGCTATTGGAGCAGTATCCCCTCCAGGAGGAGATACATCTGAACCAGTAACACAAAATACATTACGAGTAGTAAAAGTATTCTGGAGTTTAGATAATTTATTAGCTCAAAAGCGTCATTTTCCATCTATCGATTGGCTAACGTCTTATTCGTTATATTCTAATGAATTGAATGAATATATTGGAAATATTTTAGGTAAAGATTGGTCAGGCATGGTTACAAGAACAAAATTACTTCTGCAAGACGAATCTGAATTGGAAGAAATTGTTCGACTAGTTGGGGTAGAATCTTTATCAGAAAAAGACCGATTGAAATTAGAAACAGCTAAAATGATTCGTGAAGATTTTCTGCAACAAAATGCTTTTGATGATGTAGATACTTATACATCAAGAGAAAAACAATATGAAATGTTAGCTACTATCTTGAGTTTTGAAGATGAAGCACGAGCTGGTATGGAACTTGGTGCTTACTTCGCTGAAATTAAAAAAGGCACGGCAGCTGCTCGTGAACAGATTGCTAAATCTAAATACTTCCCTGAAGATCAAATTGCTAAATTTGAAGTGTTAAGAAAAGACATCAAAGAGGCTATTCATGGAGTTGTTTCAGAAGGAGGTATGGAAACAAATGCTTAAAGAATATCGTACAATAAATGAAGTCGTGGGACCCTTGATGGCCGTTGAAGGCGTAGAAGGTGTTAAATTCGATGAGTTAGTTGAAATACAAATGCAAAATGGTGAAAAAAGACGTGGACAAGTTCTTGAAATTAATGGCGATAAAGCGATGGTCCAAATTTTTGAAGGATCAAGTGGAATCAACTTGCAAGATACTAAAGTTCGTTTTCTTGGAAGACCTTTATCGTTAGATGTTTCTGAAGATATGGTTGGACGTGTGTTTGATGGAATGGGACGCGTGAATGATGGTGGACCAGAGTTGATTCCTGAAAAAACGCTAGATATCAATGGTGAAGCAATCAACCCTATGGCACGTGACTATCCAGATGAGTTTATCCAAACGGGTATCTCTTCTATTGATCACTTGAATACATTGGTTCGTGGACAAAAGTTACCAGTATTTTCAGGTTCTGGTCTGCCACATAAAGAACTAGCTGCACAAATTGCTAGACAAGCGACTGTTAAAAATTCGGATGAGAAGTTTGCTGTTGTATTTGCAGCCATCGGGATTACTTTTGAAGAAGCTGAATTCTTTATGGAAGACTTCCGTAAAACAGGAGCTATCGACCGTTCGGTAATGTTTATCAATTTAGCTGATGATCCAGCTATTGAAAGAATTGCAACACCTAAAATGGCCTTAACTGCAGCTGAATATTTGGCTTATGAAAAAGATATGCATGTATTAGTTATCATGACCGATATGACAAACTACTGTGAAGCATTACGTGAAATTTCAGCAGCTAGACGTGAAGTTCCCGGTCGTCGTGGTTACCCAGGATACCTATATACAAACTTGGCAACTTTATATGAAAGAGCTGGTCGTCTAGTAGGAGGAAAAGGATCAGTTACGCAGATTCCTATCCTAACGATGCCGGAAGATGATAAAACACATCCAATTCCTGATTTAACTGGATATATCACGGAAGGTCAAATAATATTGTCACGTGATTTATACAATAGTGGTGTTCAACCTCCAATCGATGCATTGCAATCTCTTTCCCGTCTAAAAGACAAAGGAACTGGTGAGGGCAAAACGAGAAAAGATCATGCCGCTACAATGAATCAACTCTTTGCTGCCTATGCTCAAGGGAAACAAGCTAAAGAGTTAGCAGTTGTTTTAGGAGATTCTGCATTATCAGCAGAAGATAAAATGTTTGCAGAATTTGCAAATCGTTTTGAAAAAGAATATGTAAATCAAGGAAACTATACAAATCGTACAATTGATGAGACTCTGGATCTAGGATGGGAATTATTATCTATTCTGCCAAGAACTGAATTGAAACGAATTAAAGACGATATGTTAGACGAATACCTGCCGAAAGGGGAGTAAGTCTAAATGGTGAAATTAAATGTTAACCCTACAAGGATGGAACTAGCGACATTAAAAGGTAGACTAAGCACAGCAACCCGGGGACATAAATTATTAAAGGATAAGCAAGATGAACTGATGAGACAATTCATCTTACTTATTCGGAAAAATAATGATTTACGTACAGAAGTTGAAGCAAAGTTAACAAAAGCTATGCAGTCTTTCGTTATGGCAAAAGCGCTATTGAATGAAAAATTTATTGAAGAATTAGTGGCTATTCCACCTCGCAGTGTCAGCCTTGATTTGTATGAAAAAAATATTATGAGTGTTAAAGTACCCGTAATGAATTTTAATTACGATGATGACGACAATTCTAAAGAGTTGGTTTATGGTTATCTGAACTCCAATAGTGAGCTGGATACGTCAATTGAACAAATGGCTGACGTTATGACGCAACTGTTAGAGTTATCTGAAATAGAAAAAACTTGTCAATTGATGGCAAATGAAATAGAAAAAACGCGCCGCCGAGTAAATGCTCTTGAATATATGACAATTCCTCGTTATGAAGAAACCATCTACTTTATTCAAATGAAATTAGATGAGAGTGAACGAGCAGCAATTACGCGCTTAATGAAAGTTAAAGACATGGGTTAAGAAAGCAAACGTTAGATCAAGGATACAATTCTTGGTCTGGCGTTTATTTTTTGGTCTGAAAAATAGATTGGTATACTTGGAAAGTGGGGATTAGTACGTAAAAAAATACATTCTGCAAATAAAAAGCTATAAGAAAATGGCATTTTATGCTAAACTGGAGAATAAGTTATCTTTAACAGATAAAAATTAGAAGTAGCTAAAGATTGTTGAGGTGTTTATAAATGGATCAAAAATTTTCTTTTGAGATTGTTGAAGAATTAGCCGTACTTTCTGAAAACGCTAAAGGATGGCGCAAAGAATTAAATTTAGTTTGTTGGAACGGAAATCCTCCTAAATTTGATATTCGTGAGTGGAGTCCTGACCACGATAAGATGGGAAAAGGCCTTACATTCACAAATGAAGAAATGGATACTCTTAAACAGTTTTTAACTACTTAAACAAGTTGGAATTTGTTAGATTTTGATAATAGGCAACGAATAGTTGAACATTTTGATGATAGGAAGGATTTTGACATGACTGAACGTGGACTTTTAATTGTTCTTTCTGGACCATCTGGGGTAGGAAAAGGGACAGTAAGACAGGCAATATTTGAGAGCGGCGATAATGATTTTGATTATTCAATTTCAATGACAACTCGAAAGCAAAGAGCAGGAGAACGAGATGGAATAGATTACTTTTTCAGGACAAAAGAAGAATTTGAAGCTTTGATTGAAAGTGGAGGATTATTGGAATATGCTGAATATGTAGGAAACTATTATGGAACTCCTCTTGAATATGTTGAAAAAACGCTACAGAGCGGCAAAGACGTATTTTTAGAAATTGAAGTTCAAGGAGCTCTTCAAGTTCGTGAAAAAATGCCTGAAGGAATATTTATCTTTTTAACACCGCCAGATTTAAAAGAATTAAAATCACGTATTGTTGGTCGTGGAACAGATGAAATGGCTATAATTGAACAACGCATGACAAAAGCAATTGAAGAAATTGATTTAATGCGTTATTATGATTATGCGGTTGAAAACGATAAAGTTGAAAATGCTGTTAGAAAAGTCAAACAAATCATTGAAAGTGAACACTTAAAAGTTTCACGCGTTATACAGCGTTATAAAAAAATGATCAAGGAGTTGTAAAATCATGATGTTAGAACCATCTATTGATAGCTTATTAGAAAAAATTGAATCTAAATATTCTTTAGTTACATTAGCAAGTAAACGTGCACACGAACTGGATGAAGGTTCAATGCCGATGTTAGAAAACTATCGTTCACATAAAAATGTTGGACGTGCATTAGAAGAAATTAATAATGGCGATTTAGTTATTGATCCATTAACGGTTGGCCCAGAAGAATAAGACATACAACAAAAAGTGCTTCAAAGTAATGGTTTTCTTACTTTGAAGCACTTTTGTTTTGAAATGAACCCAATTAGAATGCGTTAATACTAAGAATTGTGGGATAGTTAAGACAAATGCTTTTATTTCTAGTAAAATAAGAAAGAGAAGCATCATTAATTTCAAGGTTTTGTCAGGAGGAATGCCAGTTGTTAAAAGGAAAAAAAGTTGTTGTATATGTTACCGGGGGTATTGCGGTTTATAAAGCTTGTGATTTGGTGAGACGTTTAATAAAAGCAGGAGCTACTGTTAGAGTAGCGATGACGGAATCTGCAACAGAATTTGTTACTCCTTTAACGTTTCAAATTTTGAGCAAGCACCATGTTTATACAGATACATTTGATGAACGCGAAGGCGACAAAGTCAGTCATATTCATTTTGCGGACTGGTCAGATTTAGCAGTGATTGCTCCGGCAACAGCCAACACGTTAGCGAAGATGGCACATGGCATTGGAGACAACTTTGTGACTACTGCATTATTGGCTACTACTGCACCTGTTTTTATTGTGCCAGCTATGAATGAGCATATGCTTGAAAATGCTGCAACGATAAGAAATTTTCAACTGTTAGAAAACGACGGGCATTTTATTATGGAACCAGATACAGGTTTTCTAGCTGAAGGATACGAAGGAAAAGGCCGTTTTCCTGAACCAGAAAAAATCGTTGAAACCATTCAAGAATTTTTAATCAAAAAAGAAACCCATTTACCGTTAAAAAATAAAAAAGTCGTCATAACAGCTGGTGGAACCAAAGAAAGAATTGACCCTGTTCGATATATTACAAATGATTCTTCAGGTAAAATGGGATACAGTTTAGCTAGTGCTGCTCGTGATCTAGGAGCAGAAGTTTGTTTGATTTCTACTTCCAAGACACTAAAGACACCTTATGGAGTGGATTTAGTGTCTGTAGAGACTGCTGAACAGATGCATCAAGCGGTAAATGCTGAGTTTAAAAAAGCGGCTATCGTTATTATGGCGGCAGCAGTGTCTGACTACCGTCCAGATCAGGTTGCAAATAAAAAGATTAAGAAAAGTGAACAAGAAATGACACTGACATTGGTAAGGAATACAGACATATTAGCTACTTTAGGTAGTCAGAAAAACGATCAATTTTTAATTGGTTTTGCTGCTGAAACGCACAATGTTGAAGAGTATGCTCAAGGGAAACTAAAAAAGAAAAATGCAGATATGATCGTAGCCAATGATGTATCCAAACCCTATGCAGGATTTAATAAAGATACAAATGAAGTAACTATTTTTATGACAAATGAACAGCCGATTGAATTAAAAGTAAATAGTAAGCAAGCGATAGCGGAAGAAATTTTAGCTGTTGCTCTTACTAAAATGAAAAAATAAAGGTGTGAGAATGAGTGGTTTCAATTGCTAAAGTAATTGTGGATGTTCCAACAATGCAGACGAACAAACCTTATGATTATCGTATTCCTACTGAATTCGAACAAGATATTGTTCAAGGAATGCGTGTGGCCGTTCCGTTTGGTCAAGGAACTAGGCAAGTCCAAGGCTTTGTTGTGGAGATTACTCACTCAACAGATTATGAAGGCGAGTTAAAACCCATTGTTGGTCTAATGGACTTAACAGCGGTTCTTGACGAAGAAATGCTGTTGTTGGGCAAAGAAATGGCACGCAAAACTTATGCTTTTCAAATAACGTGTTACCAAACAATGTTGCCAGCTATATTGAAAGCAAAATATGAAAAAAAAATTCGACTCATTGATGAAATTCCTGAAGACTTATTTTTTGAGCTATTTAAAGGGAAAAATGAGATCAAATGGGAAGAAGCGGAAGAAAGAGCTATCTTACCGCAGTTGATCGAATTGAAGAAAAAAGATGCTGTTGAAGTGATATATGAAGTTAAAAACCAAGCAAAAACAAAGAAAAAAAGAATGATTCGAGCGAATTTATCTTTTGAGCAATTT
Source organism: Carnobacterium sp. 17-4 (assembly GCF_000195575.1). Lineage (NCBI taxonomy): Bacteria > Bacillati > Bacillota > Bacilli > Lactobacillales > Carnobacteriaceae > Carnobacterium > Carnobacterium sp. 17-4. The sequence continues at coordinate 1,000,697 of NC_015391.1, forward strand.
GAAGATGAAAAACTAACTTTAGGCAAACGCGGTCCAAAACAACACCTTCTTCTAGATGTATTGCAATCATTAATTGAGCAAACAATCAGTGTGAGTGAACTCACTAAAAATACGGAACTTACGGCATCGGATATTCGAACAGGTGAAAAAAAAGGCTGGTTAACTATTGAAGAAGTTGAAGTTTACCGTGATCCATTTAAAGATAAGACCTTTAAAAAAACCGTATCCTTTCAACTGAATGAAGGACAACAAAATGCTATTCAACCTATTTTGAAAGCTGTAACAGAAGAAAGAACGGAAGTATTCTTGCTAAAAGGGGTAACTGGAAGTGGGAAAACAGAAATCTATTTGCAGACCATTGCCCAGACACTTCAAAACAATAAAAGTGCTTTGATGCTCGTACCTGAGATAGCATTGACTCCTCAAATGGTGAATCATTTTAAAGGGCGCTTTGGAGAAGAAGTAGCCGTTTTGCACAGTGGGTTGTCTGTTGGTGAAAAATACGACGAATGGCGAAAAATTGAACGCGGTGAAGCTCGGGTTGTAGTAGGTGCTCGGTCATCAATTTTTGCACCGGTTAAAAATATCGGCGTGATTATTATTGATGAAGAGCACGAAGCTACGTATAAACAAGATGAAAACCCCAGGTATCATGCTAGGGATGTAGCAATATGGAGAGCAAATTACCATAACTGTCCTGTTATTTTAGGAAGTGCTACACCCTCATTAGAGTCGAGAGCCAGAGCGCAAAAAAACGTGTATACATTGTTGGAACTGCCAACACGAGTCAATCAAAAAGACTTACCTGATGTTGAAGTTGTCGATATGAGAGAAGAATTAAAAAACGCTAATCGTAGCAGTTTCTCAATTCTTTTACAAGAAAAGATACGAGACCGAATAGAAAAAAAAGAACAAATCGTTTTACTATTAAATAGACGTGGGTATTCTTCTTTCGTGATGTGTCGAGACTGCGGATTTGTCTTGCCTTGTCCGAATTGCGATATTTCATTAACCTTGCATATGGATACAAAAACAATGAAATGCCATTATTGTGGTCATGAAGAAAATATTCCACATACTTGTCCAAGTTGCAAAGGAAGTAAGATACGCTACTATGGTACTGGAACGCAAAAGATTGAAGAAGAATTAAGAGATGTTTTGCCAGAAGCAAAAGTGATCCGCATGGATGTGGATACGACGCGTAAAAAAGGGGCACATGAAAAGTTGTTAGCTTCTTTTGGAAATGGTGAAGCGGACATTTTATTGGGTACACAAATGATTGCAAAAGGTTTAGATTTCCCCAATATTACTTTGGTGGGTGTTTTGAATGCAGATACAGGATTAGGCTTACCTGATTTTAGAGCGAGTGAGCGGACATTCCAATTGTTAACACAAGTAAGTGGACGTGCTGGAAGAGCTGAATTAACAGGTGAAGTAATCGTTCAAACGTTTAATCCTGAACATTACGCGATTCAGCTAGCTAAAGAACATGATTACGATACATTCTATAAACAAGAAATGATGTTACGACATCGTGGGAATTATCCGCCTTATTTCTATACAATTTTGATTACAACTAGTCATGAAGAAGAAATAAAAGCTGCAAAGAAAATGCAACAAATCGTTCAACACATTAAGCCACAGTTGCAGCCGGAGACCATTATGTTAGGGCCAACACCAAAAGCAGTTGCTCGTATGAACAATCGCTATTATTACCAAACGATTATTAAGTACAAAAGCGAACCGCATTTAAAGGCTGTTTTGCAAACAATTTTAGTGGAATCTCAAAGAGAAATGGCTAAGGGTTTACAAATTGCTATTGACTCGGAGCCCATAAATTTTATCTAGCACTTAAGCTTTATGTTATTAAATAATTTAAAAGAAAGAGGGTCAATCATGTCCGTACTACCAATATTAACTTACCCAAATGCACTACTGACTACTCCTACAAAAGAAGTAGAGGAAATTACAGATGAAATCATCCAATTATTAGAAGATATGCATGATACCATGATTGCAAATGATGGTATTGGAATTGCGGCTCCACAAGTAAGCAGCAATCTTAGACTGGCTTTAGTAGAAATTGACGAAGAATCAGGATTGTTTGAAATGATCAATCCACAAATTGTACAATCAACAGGTGAAACTATTGATGTAGAAGGTTGTTTGAGTTTTCCAGAAGTATACGGGACAATAAAAAGAGCCGATACTATCGTGTTAAGATTTTATGACCGTAATGGAGATGAATTTGAAGTGGAAGCTGATGATTATCTTGCGCGTGCATTCCAGCATGAGTTGGAACACTTAGATGGCAAGTTATTTACAGATAAGATTATTCAAAAAATTAAACCCGAAGATTTAGAAAGTTATATGGAGGCGAATCTAGAATGATAAAAATCGTATTTATGGGAACTCCTGCTTTTTCAGTTCCAATTTTAGAAGCATTGATTGATTCGGAGTATGAAGTGATAGCAGTGGTCACTCAACCGGATAGACCGGTAGGAAGAAAGAAAATCTTGACGGCTTCACCTGTTAAGGCAGCTGCTGTTCAACACGGTTTGCCCGTTTTTCAACCAGAAAAAATTTCGGGTTCTCCTGAAATGGAGGCACTGATCGCTCTTGAACCAGACCTGATCATTACTGCAGCGTTTGGTCAATTTCTACCACAAAAATTATTATCTGTTCCTAAATATGGCGCGATCAATGTACATGCTTCTTTGTTGCCTAAGTATCGTGGTGGCGCTCCAGTCCACTATGCTCTTATGAAAGGCGAAAAAGAGACGGGTGTTTCTATTATGTATATGGAGAAAAAAATGGATGCAGGAGATATCCTCTCACAAAAAGCTTTAGAAATTACTCGGAATGACGATGTTGGAACGTTATTTGATCGTTTAAGTGCCTTAGGTAAAGACTTATTAATGGATACTTTGCCTAAGTTATTGGCTGGAGATATCATGCCAGTAAAGCAAAATGAAGAGGAAGTTACTTATTCGCCAAACATTAAACGTGAAGAAGAATTGGTGGATTGGACTAAAACAGCAGCCGAAGTCGATTATCAAGTTCGTGGCATGCGCCCTTGGCCAGTAGCGTATACTTTATTAGAAGGAAACAGACTGAAGTTATGGGATGTGACACCTACTGAAGAAAAAACAACAGCAGTTCCCGGAACCATTATACGGATTGAAAAAGAAGCGATCTATATAGCTTGTGGGGATCAGACAGTTGTAAAAATAAATGAAGTTCAACCAGCTGGTAAAAGTAAAATGACTGTCATGGCTTTTTTAAGTGGAGTAGGCAGCCAACTAAAAGTTGGAGAAAAGGTAGGGTCAAATGGAAACTAATCAAACACCTGAAAAAAGAAATGTTAAGAAAACAAGTCGTTATTTAGCGATGTCGATTTTGGAACGAACAGATAAAACGGGTTCGTATTCGAATTTGTTGATCAACGAAGCCATTCAAAAAAACAAACTAAGTGCAGCTGATGCGCGCTTGTTAACAGAATTGGTATATGGTGTTCTACAGCGTAAATTAACATTGGATTTTTATTTGTCTCCATTTTTAAATGAAGACAAAAAAATTGATATCTGGGTACGAAATCTACTAAGATTGTCAATTTATCAAATGATTTATTTAGATAAAATTCCGGTTCATGCTATTTTATTTGAAGCTGTTGAAGTAGCTAAGAAAAAAGGTCACGTTGGAATCAGTAAGTTTATAAATGGCGTTCTAAGAAATGCTGACCGTAATGGATTTCCTAGTGTTGAGAAGATCGCAGACCCAATTGAACGTTTAAGCATTGAGTTGAGCATGCCAAGATGGCTAGTAGAAAAATTCACTGCAGATATTGGATTAGAAGAAACTAAAAAATTAGGTGAGTCGTTACTTCGTCCGAGCCATTCAAGTGCACGAGTAAATGAGAAGTTTTTGACCGTTGAAGAAGCGTTAGAAGCTATGGAAGAAGAAGGATTTGATGTTCGTGAAAGCGTGATTTCTCCAGTGGGTATCGTCAGTGATGGCGGACACTTTGCTTCTTCACCACTGTTTCAATCTGGACAATTAACGATTCAAGATGAATCTTCTCAATTAGTTGCACCAGCTTTACAACTTGAACCACATCATCAAGTATTGGATGCTTGTGCTGCTCCAGGTGGTAAAACAACGCATATTGCTTCTTATTTATCCGCTGAAGAAGGCGGAAAAGTAACGGCACTTGACCTTCATGAACACAAAGTAGCTTTGATTACCGAAAATGCTAAAAGAATGCATGTAGAAGATGTAGTAACAGCAATGAAGCTAGATGCCAGAAATGTAGATCAAGAGTTCTCAGACGAGCAATTTGACCGTATATTAGTAGATGCACCGTGTTCTGGTCTAGGATTAATGAGACGTAAGCCTGATATCAAGTACACTAAAAAAGAAAAAGATTTATTGAATCTTCAAAAAATACAGCTGGGTATCTTAGAAAAAGTAGCCCCAAAACTAAAAGTAGGTGGACTTTTAGTTTACAGTACATGTACAATAGCAAATGAGGAAAATAAAGAAACAGTCGAGAACTTTTTAGCCGCACATGCTGATTTTGAAAAAGTTTCTGTTAGAACTGAAGAATCGCTATCAGGTTGCCTGAAAGATGGATTTCTTCAACTTTATCCACATGATTTTGGAACAGACGGCTTTTTTATTAGCTGCCTAAGAAAAATACAGAACTAAATTTAGTTAAAATCAACTAGTAAAAAAACAACTAAAAATTGAGAATGGAAGAACAAATCTTTGGATCTGAATTTTTCGACATAGTCCTGCTCACTATTATTTCAGGATAGAGAGGGATATAACTAAAAAGGTTAGTCGAGTAGCAAAATCCAGATTTGATACTTTCTTCCATTTTCTTTTGTGTTGTCTTTTTATACATGATGAGCGATTAAATTTCTGTATCATTTCACTAAGGCTTGCTTACTCAAGCCTTAGTGAAATGATACAGAGCGTTGATGATTAGTTAAAAATGATGAAATGACTTATTGAAAGGTATGAGGTGAAACAATGGAAGTTGTATTTCGCAGTGATACCGGCAAGAAGAGGAAAAACAATCAAGATTTCGCCGGTTATTTTATAAATAAACAAAAGATTACGTTGGCAATTTTGTGTGATGGAATGGGTGGACATAGAGGTGGCGATGTGGCTAGTGAAATGGCCGTTTCGCATTTAGGGCATTCATGGGAAGAATCAGATGTACACAATGCTGAGCAGATTACTCAATGGATGTTAACACGCATTAGTCGTGAAAATAAACGTATTCTTGAAAAGTCACGCGAATTTTCTGATTTAGAAGGAATGGGAACAACACTTGTTGCAACAGCAGTTGTAGAACAAGAATTTGTGATTGCAAATATTGGCGACAGCAGAGGGTACCACTATACTGAAGGTCGTTTAAGCCAAGTGACGGAAGACCATTCATTAGTCAATGAACTAGTTAAAAGTGGAGAAATTTCTTCAGAAGACGCTGAAAACCATCCTAGAAAGAATGTATTGACTCGTTCTTTAGGTGTTACAGATGAGATTGATATTGACGTAACAATTTTACCGGCCTTACCTAACGACCAGATGTTGCTCTGTTCAGATGGATTGACGAATATGGTTGAAGATCAAGACATAAAAGAAATTTTAAGTACCAAAAAACCACTAGAAGAAAAAGTTGAAACGCTAGTTACTATGGCTAATGAGCGTGGAGGTTACGATAATATAACAATCATATTAGTTCAGACAAATACAGAAGGGAGGGATAGCATTCATGGAAATAGGTAAAAAATTAAATGGACGTTATAAAATAATTGGTACGGTCGGCTCAGGTGGTATGGCAAATGTTTATCTTGCCAGAGACCTAATTCTAGAACGAGATGTGGCTGTTAAGGTCTTGCGTTTTGATTTCAGAGATGATCAAGATACCATTCGCCGCTTTAAGCGAGAAGCATTGGCTGCCACCGAATTAACTCATCCTAATATTGTTAGTGTGTATGATGTTGGAGAAGAAGAAAATAATCAATACATTGTTATGGAATACATTAAAGGAATGGATTTGAAGCATTACATCCACAGCAACTTCCCTATTCCTTATCAAAAAGTTCTTGATATTATGAGACAAATTTTGGCAGCTGTGGCAGAAGCGCATAATAATCGGATTATTCATAGAGATTTAAAACCGCAAAATGTTTTAATCGATGAATCAGGTGTCGTGAAAATAACTGACTTTGGTATAGCAGTAGCGTTATCACAAACGTCGATTACTCAAACAAATTCTTTGTTAGGGTCGGTTCATTACCTTTCTCCAGAACAAGCAAGAGGAGGAATGGCGACTAATCAATCCGATATCTATTCATTAGGGATTATTTTATATGAATTGTTAACAGGAAATGTTCCATTTGAAGGCGAATCAGCTGTATCAATCGCGTTAAAACATTTTCAAGAATCTCTCCCTTCAGTGAAGGATTTTGATCATCGAATTCCGCAACCTTTAGAGAATGTTGTTCTTAAAGCAACAGCAAAAGAAACAATTGACAGATACCGTACGGTACAAGAAATGGCTTCTGATTTAGCGACTTCATTATCACCGCAAAGAATCAATGAACCGAAATTTGTTCCAGCGAGTTTAATGGAAAAAACAAAAGTATTGGAACCGATTGTTCCGGTAGCGCCTACTAGTTTGGTAGAAGGAAAAAACCCAGAAGATAAAGCAGAACAAAAGGATAAACCAAAAAACGAGGAGGCAAAAGAAAAAAAGCCTAAGAAGAAAAAGAGAAAAATTATTTGGCTAACACTATTATTGCTTTTACTGATTGTTGCCGGAAGTGTGGTTGCATTTGCACTTACAGCTCCAAAAGACATCTCAGTTCCAGATGTAGTAGGGCTGTCGGAAGATGAAGCTGAAGAGGTACTTTCAGAAGCTAAATTACAAATCAGTAAGACTATCGTAGAGACAAGTGAAGACGTTGAAGAGGGACTGGTTACAAGAACGGATCCCGAAACAGGTGCCAGTGTTAAAGAAGAGACTGATGTTAATTTATATATCAGTTCTGGAAAAGAGACAGTTTCTTTTAAAGACTATACAGGTGAACCCTATGAAGAGGTCAGAGCAGAATTGATTGATCAAGGCTTCGATACTGAACGAGTTGATGCCAGCAGTGATACTTATCCAGAAGGCACAATTATTGAACAAAGTGTAGCTGAAGATGACGAAGTGGTTCCAAGCGAAACGACAGTAACATTGACTGTAAGTACCGGCGAAGCAATGTTTGAAATGAAAGATTTGGCAGGATATTCTGAAAAAGGTGTACAAGACTATGCTAGTGAAAATGGTTTGACGGTTACTATTAATGAAGAATACTCTGAAGAAATTTCAGAAGGTCAAGTGATATCACAAGATCCTTCTGCAGGAGCATTGTTATCAAGTGGCTCGTCATTCTCCGTTGTTATCTCTTTAGGTAAGGCACCGGAACAAAAATTTTCTAAAACGGTAACCATACCGTATGCTGAACCAAAAATAGAAGAACCTGATGAATCAAGTTCTGAAAGTGGCTCGCAAGAACCAACACCTGTACCTAATGAAATTATCATCTATATCCAAGACAAAGAGCATTCTTTAGAAAATGAATTTCAGAAGTTCACAATTACCGAAGATTTTGAAACAGTTATACCATTTGTTCTTCAAGAAGACGAAGTAGGTACGTATCGAATTGAACGTGATGGAGAAATTATAGAAGAAAATACTAATGTAACTCCTGAATAAACCAATTAAAAAAGGATTAAGAGACTGTTTTTTTCAGTTTTTTAGTCCTTTTTTTTCTATTCATAAAACACATTAACTATGATTAAAATCTTGCTTTCTTAGGTTTCATTCAGTAGAGTATAAAAGAGAACGCGTTATAGGAGGGGTTTTATTGCCGGAAGGTCAAATCAGAAAAGCATTAAGTGGTTTTTATTATGTATACTATAAAGGAGAAACCTATCAAACAAGGGGAAGAGGGAACTTTCGAAAAAGGGAACTAACGCCTTTGGTTGGTGATTATGTCTTATTTGAAAGTGGCAATTTAAAAGAGGGTGTAGTACAAGAACTGTTACCTAGGAAAAATGAATTGGTCCGTCCGCCTGTGGCCAATGTGGATATCGGTATTGTAGTAATGTCAGCTATTGAACCTAATTTTTCAACAAATTTATTAGATCGTTTTTTGGTTACTTTAGAGAGTAAAGGAATCCAAGCCATTATCTATATCAGTAAAATTGATTTGTTAACGGATGAATTGTTGCAACAATTAAAAGAAAAAGAGCGAGCTTATGAAAAAATAGGGTATCCCATTATTGTACCTGAACAAGATGACAATAAAAAATCTTTAGAGGAATTAACCTCTTATTTCCCTAATAAATTGTCTGTTTTTATGGGCCAATCTGGTGCAGGGAAATCAACATTGCTGAACAGTATTGCACCTGATTTAGAACTGAAAACAGCTGAAATTTCAAGCTCTCTTGGTAGAGGGAAACATACGACTAGACACGTGGAATTATTGCCTTTGTATGAAGGATTAGTTGCTGATACTCCTGGTTTTAGTTCAATCGATTTTCTAGAACTTGAAGCAGAAGAACTATCGGCATGCTTTCCTGACTTTGTTGAAGTGCAAGATGACTGTCGATTTAGAGGGTGTATGCATAAAAAAGAGCCAGGGTGTCAAGTGAAAAAAGAAGTAGAATTAAATATGATACCAGCATACCGTTACCAACATTATTTGCAATTTTTAGATGAAATTGAAAGTCGTAAACCAAGATATGACAATAAACATAAGAAATGAGGATAAAAAAATGAAATTAGCACCATCTATTTTAAGTGCAGACTTTGCAAATTTAGCAAGAGATATTCAGTTAGTTGAAGATGGAGGTGCAGATTACATTCATGTTGATGTAATGGATGGACATTTTGTACCAAACATTACATTTGGTGCAGATACTGTAGCTGCTATTCGTCCGGTAACAAAGTTGCCGTTGGATTGCCATCTAATGGTAGAGTATCCTGAAAACTACATTAAACAATTTGCTGCGGCAGGTGCGGATATCATTACTGTGCATCCTGAAAGCACACCGCATATTCACCGTGTTATCCAGTTGATAAAAGACCAAGGAGTTAAAGCAGGGATTGCTGTGAATCCCGGAACACCGATTGAATCGATGATACACATATTGGGAGTAATTGATTTAGTTTTAGTGATGACGGTTAATCCCGGTTATGGCGGACAAAGTTTTATTCCTGAAATGCTAAAAAAAATAAAAAAAGCAAAAGAAATAAAAGATAGAGAAGGCTATACTTATGAAATACAAGTTGATGGGGGAATAGGTGAACAGACTGCTAAACAATGTAAAGAAGCGGGAGCGACAGTTTTTGTTGCAGGATCGTATATTTATAATGCAGAAGATCCTTTGAATCAAATGGCCTTATTAATGGATGCGGTAAAATAAGATGGGACATTTAGCAATTATGGTCGGTGGACCTTATGAGCGCGTTCCAGTAATAAAAAATAATCAATCAGAAGAACTTATTTGGATTGGTGTTGATAGAGGGGCCTTACGATTATTGGGGCAAGGAATTGTTCCTAAGATCGCCCTTGGAGATTTTGATTCAGTCACAGAGGAAGAATTAGAAAAAATAAAAAAAGAAATTGTAGATGTTCGAGTTTACAAAGCAGAAAAAGATGAGACCGATACAGAGCTGGCTGTCCAAATAGCTTTTGACGAATTCAAGCCAGATAGTGTCTCTATTTATGGAGCAACTGGTGGAAGAATGGATCATTTATTAAACAACATTTATATGATTTTTCAACCTAAACTACTCAATCATGCTGCTAAAATACGTCTAATAGATGTCCAAAATACTATCTTATACTTTTTGCCAGGTACTCATACCATAGTGAAAGAACAAGATAAAAAATATCTCGCATTTACTTGCCTATCTCCTGTGGAAAAATTATCTATAAAAGATGCCAAATATCAATTAACTGATGCGGATTTTTCTCATCCGATTTCCTTGGCAAGTAATGAATTTATTACAGATACAGTAAATTTTTCCTTTGCATCTGGAATGATAGCTGTTATTCAAAGCAAAGACTAAAAAAACAAAAAGAACCTTTTCCATGATGACGGGAAAGGTTCTTTTTTAAGTAAAATTATACGCGTGCAACTTTACCAGATTTAAGTGCTCGAGCAGATACCCAAACTTTTTTAGGTGTTCCGTCAACCATGATACGAACTTTTTGTAAGTTAGCACCCCAAGTACGTTTTGATTTGTTCATAGCGTGAGAGCGGTTATTTCCGCTTCTTGCTTTACGTCCTGTAATTACACATTCTTTAGCCATTAGTCTTTCCTCCTTTGCCGATATATCGAAGCAAAGCTTCAATCAATACTCATACTTCAATAATTTATCATAATTTAGTTGCCTTTGCAAGAACTTCTTTCAAGGAAATTTACTTGACAGTCTATTATTGTTTCCCTAGTATTATTTAAAAATGAGGAAACTTAGTTTTTCTTTTCTTATTAGGTCTGCTATGGTAAAATGTAGAGTAGTAATTTATGGCTTGCTAGCCAAGAGGAGGATTTTTAACATGGCAGTTAAAATCAAAACACAATTTGGAACAATAGATATCTCAAATGAAGTTATTGCGACCGTCGTTGGTGGTGCCGCAACCGAAATTTTTGGAATCGTTGGTATGGCAAGTAAAAGCCAAATCCGTGATAATTTAAATGACATACTAAAAAAAGAAAACTATTCGCGTGGAGTTGTCGTTCGTCAAGAAGATAACGGCGTTGCAGTTGATATTTACATTATTGTTAGTTACGGAATAAAAATTTCTGAAGTCAGCCGTAATGTGCAAGAAATCGTGAAGTACAATTTGGAAACAATGTTAGATGTTACGGCTAACACTGTGAATGTTTATGTTCAAGGTGTTCGCGTATTAAATGATTAAAAAATGACTAGTTTAAAGAAGAAATAGTTACTAATACTTATTAAAAAGTAACTAAGGAGGATATATGTAGTGAAAGTTACAAAATTAGAAGGTAAACAGTTTCGTTTAATGATAGCGACAGGGGCTAATCGTTTAGATAAAAATGCGGAATATGTAAACTCATTGAATGTTTTTCCAGTTCCAGATGGTGATACAGGTACCAACATGAATTTATCTTTAGCAAGTGGAGCTAAGGCAGTTGCAAATACAACTTCTGAAAGTGTTGGTGATTTGTCAGCAGCCCTTTCTAAAGGGTTATTGATGGGAGCTCGTGGGAATTCTGGAGTTATTTTATCTCAATTATTTAGAGGATTCGGCAAAGCTATTGAAAATAAAGAAACGGTAACTTCTAAAGACTTTTCAGAAGCATTCACTAAGGGCGTTGAAACGGCATATAAAGCCGTTATGAAACCTGTAGAGGGAACCATTTTAACTGTGGCTCGTGAATCTGCTAAAGTTGGTGAAAAAAAAGCAAAAGAGACAGATGATATTGTTGAAGTTATGGAAGCAATTGTTCGTGGTGCTAAAAAATCTTTAGCTAAAACGCCTGATTTATTGCCTGTACTTAAAGAAGTAGGGGTTGTAGATAGTGGTGGACAAGGTCTTTTATTTATTTACGAAGGATTCTTAGAAGTATTGTCTGGTAAAATTGTAGAAGAAGATATTTATCAACCTTCTGCTGCAGAAATGACAGAGTTGGTTAATGCTGAACACCATAGAAGTGTGTCAAACCATATTCATACTGAAGATATCAAATTTGGTTATTGTACAGAAATTATGGTTCAAATTGGTAAAGGCGAAACCGTTGACAGTGAATTTGATTATGATACATTCCGTAATCATTTAAACGAAATTGGGGACTCTTTATTGGTAGTTTCTGATGACGAGATTGTTAAAGTTCATGTTCATACAGAGTATCCAGGAGAAGTAATGAATTACGGACAAAAATTTGGTTCATTGCTAAAAATTAAAGTTGATAACATGCGTGTTCAACATGAAACGATTCTTGAAAATGAGTCACCTCAACCTGTTGAAAAAGCAGCTAAAACACCTTATGGTATTATCGCAGTTGCAGCAGGAGAAGGCGTTCAAAACTTGTTCAGAAGCTTAGGCGTAGATTATGTCATTAGTGGCGGACAAACAATGAACCCAAGCACAGAAGATATTCTTAAAGCAATTGAAGAAGTACATGCTGAAAAAATTATTATCTTGCCAAACAACAAAAATATTTTCATGGCAGCTGATCAAGCTGCAGAAGTAAGCGAATTGCCAGTAGTTGTTATTCCTAGTAAGACCATTTCTCAAGGTATGACTGCAATGTTAGCATTTAATGAGTTGAATGACTTAGATACTAATAAAGCTGAAATGATGAGTGAATTAAAAAATGTTGCTAGTGGTCAAGTAACGAATGCAGTAAGAGATACAGAAATCGATGGAATAAAAATCAAAAAAGACGACTTTATGGGAATTATTGAAGGCAAAATTAAAGTATCTCAATCCAACCGTAAAAATGTTACGATTGAAACATTGAAAAAAATGATAACAGAAGATAGTGAAATTGTGACTATTTTACTTGGAGAAGATGGAGATGAAGCTGAAGCAGCTGAAATTGCAGCTGAAATTGAAAATCTCTTTGAAGAAGTAGAAGTTGAAATTCATGACGGACAACAACCAGTTTATCCGTACATCTTGTCAGTAGAATAACTAAAAAGACAAAAATAGAACCGGATTTTATTCCAAGCCTATTTTTGTCTTTTTTAGTCAGTTTAAAGAAAATGAATAAATAAAGCAGTTATTTTTTGCGTTGAGCAATTATCACACTAAAGGGAGGTAAGCGACAGGTTAAAAAAGCTGAAGCTGTTTAATCTGTTTAAAAATATATGGCTAAATCAATTTATGATTCTGTTTCGGTCCTCCCTTACGTTGGTGAAAAGCGTTTAGAAGCTTTGCATCAATTAGGCATTCATACCATTTCTGATTTGCTCTCTCATTATCCGATTCGTTATGAGGATATTCAAGAAAAGGATTTATTAGAGATAGAAGATCAGGAAAAAGTAACGTTAAAAGGAAATGTGGTTTCAGAAGCAGTCGTCAGTCGTTTTGGACCCAAAAAGAATCGTTTGTCTTTTCGCTTAATCATTGAACATGCAGTAATAACGGTGACTTTTTTTAATCAAGCTTACTTGAAAAGTAAAATTGTTACTGGAGAAGAAATTGCTGTATTTGGAAAATGGGATGCAAAGAGAAAAAGTTTGACTGGGATGAAAATTTTAGGCAGCAAATCAGGTTCTGAACAGGGAGATTTTGAGTCAGTTTACAGTGCAAATAAACACATTAAACAAAGTACGATACTGCAATTGATCACAGAAGCTTTTAAAATCTATCAAGAGCATATCCCAGAGGTTATTCCTGCAGAATTAAGAACGAAGTACCGTTTGATTTCTCATCATGATGCTGTTTATGCGATGCATTTTCCAGCTTCAGAAGAACAAAAAAAGCAAGCCAGAAGAGAAGTTGTTTTTGAAGAATTCTTATTGTACCAAATGCGCATGCAGATTGTACGAAAAAAGCAAAAAGCTATGGGCAAAGGAAATATACTAAATTACAATGTGAATGATTTGAGAAATTTTATTGAGACATTGCCTTTTGAATTAACAACAGCACAAAAAAGAGTAGTGAATGAAATCTGCAGTGATTTAAGGCAACCGATTCATATGCATCGTTTACTTCAAGGAGATGTTGGGAGCGGAAAAACAATCGTAGCTGCGATTGCTTTATATGCTGCCACGAACGTTGGCGTTCAATCGGCCTTGATGGTTCCTACAGGAATTCTCGCTGAACAGCATATGGAAAGTTTAACGGAATTATTCGATCCACTTGAAGTGAGAATTGCATTATTGACAGGTTCAACAAAAACAAAAGAACGACGCATCATATTAGAACAATTAGCTAATGGTGAATTAGACGTTCTTATAGGTACGCATGCATTGATCCAGCAAGATGTTTATTTCTCTCGTTTAGGATTAGTCATTACCGATGAACAACATCGTTTTGGGGTGAATCAACGGAAATTATTAAGGGATAAGGGGAAAGATGCGGATGTTTTATTTATGACAGCTACCCCTATACCTCGGACCTTAGCAATTACGGCATATGGTGAAATGGATGTCTCTATTATTGATGAAATGCCTGCAGGAAGAATCCCGATTCAAACCACATGGATCAAACCGAAAAATTTTGAAAAAACGCTAGAGTTTATTGAAAGTCAGTTAAAAAAAGGGTCACAAGCCTATGTAATCTGTCCATTGATTGAAGAATCAGAAAGCATTGATGTTAAAAATGCGACTGATATTTATGAAAAATTAACAGCTTATTATGGCGATCGTTTTCAAGTAGGTTTGTTGCATGGGAAAATGAAGTCAGCCGATAAAGAAAACATTATGGAAAATTTTAAAGAAAAAAAACTACAAGTTCTTGTTTCCACAACAGTAATCGAAGTAGGTGTAAATGTACCGAATGCAACAACTATGATTATTTACGATGCAGATCGTTTTGGTCTGTCTCAATTGCATCAGTTAAGAGGCCGGGTAGGTCGAGGAGATAAAGAATCGTATTGTATTCTTGTCGCAAATCCTAAAACTGAAAATGGGATGGAACGTATGAAAATCATGACGGAAACAACTGATGGTTTTTTATTAAGTGAAAAAGATTTAGAACTCAGAGGTCCTGGAGATTTGTTTGGTAATAAACAATCTGGGATACCTGATTTTAAAATCGGGGATATCGTGGGGGATTTTGGAGCTTTGGAAGCAGCTAGACAAGAAGCGGTTCAATTAATCAATCAAAAGGACTTTCTAACAAACGAACTTTATCAACCAATTAGAGAAGCTGTTGGATTTAATGAATTAGAAGGATTAGATTTTAATTGAGGTTCAATCATGATTAGTGGTAATATCTATTAGGAACGTAAAGTTTAGAAATGTTGGAAGTTAACTAGGGAGGCAAATGATTTGAAAATTGCAGTAGATGCTATGGGCGGAGATAACGCTCCAAAAGCAATTGTAGAAGGTGTCATGATGGCAGCTAAAGAATACAATGATATTGAGTTTCTTTTATATGGAAAAGAAGAGTCGATAAGAAAATACTTAACGGATGAAACGAATATCACCATTATTCATACAGATGAAAAAATAGCGAGTGATGACGATCCTGTTCGTGCAGTTCGCCGTAAAAAGAACGCTTCAATGGTTTTAGCGGCACAAGCTGTAAAAGACAAAGAAGCAGATGCTTTATTTTCTGCGGGGAATACAGGTGCATTATTGACTGCTGGATTATTGATTATTGGAAGAATTAAAGGAATCGATCGACCAGGGCTGTTAGTTTCGTTGCCTGTAATTGGAACAGAAAATGGAACCTTTAACTTAATGGATGTTGGTGCAAATGCAGATACTAAACCAGAAAACATTCACCAATATGCGATATTAGGAAGCTATTACGCTCAATTTGTTCGAGGAATCAAAAATCCAAAAGTTGGACTTTTGAATAACGGAACAGAAGAAAATAAGGGAAATGATGTAACAAAGAGAGCTTATCAACTGTTAGCAAACAATACAGATATTAACTTCATCGGAAACGTTGAAGCACGTGAATTGTTAGGCGGGGCAGCGGATGTAGTCGTTACAGATGGTTTTACTGGAAATGCTGTATTAAAAACAATTGAAGGTACAGCTATGTCTATGATGAAACTTATTAAAAATGCTGTGTATGAAAATGGCACAAAAGCTAAATTAGGCGGATTGTTATTAAAAGATAGTTTTTCTAATATGAAAGATGTTATGGATTACTCAAAGCATGGCGGAGCAGTGTTATTTGGAGTTAAAGCGCCTGTTGTCAAGACTCACGGATCAACTGAAAAAGAAGCTGTGTACCACACGATTAAGCAAATTCACGAAATGTTGGAATCACATGTTATTGATGACTTAGTTCACTATTTTGAAACAAAAGAACTACCGTCTGAATAAGTTTTTCTGAACAAGGAAAAAATGCAGCACTAAAAAATAGTTGGACAATGTTTGTGAATATCGTTAAAATAAATAAAGTGATATTAATTTACCATTAATAATAAAGTCAAATGCGGAGGTGTAAAAGATTGTCTACTAATGAAACTTTCGAAAAAATAAGAAAAATCATTGTTGAAAGATTTGGCATTGATGAAGAAAAAGTAACTAAAGAACTTACTTTTAAAGATGATTTAGGTGCTGATTCTCTTGATGTTGTAGAATTAGTTATGGAATTAGAGGATGTCTTCGGAACAGAAATTTCTGATGAAGATGCTGAACAAATCGCTACAGTTGGAAATGCAGTAACCTATATTGATCAACATAAAAATTAATAAGGTTCTCTAGAGTCGCTTAACTTATTTTGAGTTAAGCGACTCTTTCTTTTTGAAGTAAACCAGATGAATGGTCTTCACTCTTGATATACGTTAGAGGATAAACTTAGAAATGGTTTATTTTTATGACTAAACACAGTATAATGAAAGAGCATGGAGAAATTTTTATAGAAAGGAAGAATACAATGGATGACGCATTTTTAACACAATTAAAGACTAAATTTGATTTGGTTTTTCATGACCTATCATATTTAGAAGAAGCATTTACCCATTCATCATATGTGAATGAGCACAGGAATCTTGAGTTAAAGGATAATGAAAGAATTGAATTTTTAGGAGATGCGGTATTAGAATTAACCGTATCAAGATTTTTATACGAATTATATCCTAACTTGCCTGAAGGGAAATTAACACGATTGAGAGCGACTATTGTTTGTGAAGCTAGTTTGAGTCAATTCGCAAAAGAATACGAATTCGATCAATTTATCCGTTTAGGTAGAGGCGAAGAACGTATGAATGGACGAAAACGTCCAGCATTACTTTGCGATTTATTTGAATCCTTTATTGGAGCGTTATATTTAGATCAAGGAATAGATAGCGTATTATCTTTTCTTGATCAAACGATTTTTCCAAAAATCAAGTCCGGTGCTTTCTCACATGTGATGGATCATAAAACTAATTTACAAGAGTTTTTACAACAAAAAGGTGAAATTGGAATCGACTATCAATTAGTTGATGAAATTGGGCCTGCACATCAAAAGGCCTTTGTGGTAGAAGTACTTGCTGAAGGGCAAGTACTTGGACAAGGACAAGGGAAAACTAAAAAAGCAGCTGAACAAGTGGCTGCAGAAAATGCATTGCTTGCTTTGCAAGAAAAATAGTACAGGAGAAAGGAGCCAGTAGTTGTGCAATTAAAAAGAATAGACATCGCTGGTTTCAAATCATTTGCGGATAAAACAACAATTGAGTTTCATGATGGTGTGACAGCTGTAGTAGGTCCTAACGGAAGTGGGAAAAGTAATATTACAGAAGCCATCCGTTGGGTTTTAGGTGAACAATCAGCAAAGAACCTACGTGGCGGAAGAATGAATGATGTTATTTTTTCAGGATCTGATACAAGGAAACCAGTCAATTTAGCTGAAGTTACATTGATACTAGAAAATGAAGATCATTTTTTACCGTTAGAATTTAGCGAAATAAGTATTACGAGACGATTGCATCGAAACGGTGAGAGTGAATTCTATTTGAATAAACAAGCTTGTCGTTTGAAAGATATCGTTGATCTTTTTATGGATTCGGGATTGGGAAAAGAGTCTTTTTCGATTATTTCTCAAGGAAAAGTTGAAAGTATTTTCAACAGTAAGCCAGAAGAAAGAAGAGCAATTTTTGAAGAAGCAGCTGGTGTATTAAAATACAAAACACGTAAGAAAAAAGCTGAACAAAAATTAACTGAAACCGAAGAAAATCTAAATCGTGTCCAAGATATTGTCTATGAACTGGAAGGGCAAGTTGAACCTTTGAGAGAACAAAGCAGTATAGCGAAAGACTATTTATCTTATAAGGAAAAATTGACCGAAATGGATATTGCTTTAACGGTTGTTGAAATTGAACGTTTGAAAGTAAAATGGGATGAAAGCAAACATGAAATGAGTTCTTTTGAGAAACAATTAGTTGAAAAGCAAATAAGCTTATCGGATTGTGAAACGCAATTGAAGCACAAACGGAAACAAAAAGCTAAATTGACTGATGAAATTGAAAAAACTCAGCAAAAATTGGTTGAAACCATTCAATTATTTGAACAGACTGATGGTCAAAATAATGTTTTATCTGAACGCAATAAGTACACCACTGAAAATCTACAGCAACTTGAAGTCACTAAAGAGCAAGCAAACCAGAGAGTGGCTCAATTAGAGCAACAATTAAAAGGGATCGATGAAAACCTTGCTGAGAAAACGGAACAAGAACGACAATTAAAGTCAGAACTTCTAGCTGTTGAAAAAGAAGCCTTGTCTCTTTCTGGAAATTCAAAAGAGACGATTGAGAGTTTGCGAGATGAATATGTTGATTTAATGCAAAAGCAAACCAGTTTGCGCAATGAGCAAACCTATCTTGAGCGAAGCTCTTATCAAATGGCGCAAAAGAACTTGAAATCAACCGCATCGGTCAAGGAACTCGAGAAAACGATCGAAAAAATTACGGAAGATTTTACACGTATTGCTAAAGAATTAACAAATACGCAACAAGAGATTGCTCAGAAATTACTATTATATCAAGAGAAACAAGCAAGCGTTCAAACTAAAAGACAAGAATTAGAAGTGAACGAGACGCGTATGTATGATGCTTTAAAAGTTGTGCAGCAGGCAAAAGCAAAAAAAGAAAGTTTGAAAGAATTAAATGAAGATTATGCTGGTTTTTATCAAGGTGTAAAAGAAGTTTTAAAACGTAAAAAAGATATCGGTGGAATCATCGGAGCTGTTGCTGAATTGATTGAAGTGCCCAAACAAGCTGAGTTAGCTATTGATATTGCACTCGGTGCAGCTAGCCAAAACATTATCGTTCAAGATGAGCAAAGCGGACGTAAAGGTATTCAGTATTTAAAACAAAAACGTATTGGTCGAGCAACATTTTTACCTTTAACCACAATAAAAGCTCGTCATCTGCCAACATCTGTAGAAAATAAGGCTAGCAGTTGTGATGGTTTCTTAGGGATTGCAAGTAAATTGATTGCTTATCCTGAAGCTGTTTCAACAGTTATACAAAATTTATTGGGAACAACCATTGTTGCCAGAGATTTGTCCTCTGCTAATAACATTGCACGTGAAATTCAATTTAAGTACCGTGTAGTGACTCTTGAAGGCGATGTGATGAATGCTGGGGGTTCAATGACTGGTGGAGCAAGCAAGTCTGGCAATCAGGGAAGTTTATTTGCTCGGAAAAATGAATTAACAAATTTAACTAAGCAAATCACTCAAATGGAAACGACTTTGACAGAAAAAGAAATAGAAGTTCGGACAATGAAACAAGTAATAAAAAAAGAAGAGACAAACTTAAACGAATTACGTGAACTTGGAGAAAAACAACGCTTGAAAGAACAAGAATTAAAAAATCAAGCGGAAACATTGGAAGAAAAACAAATCCGGTTAACGAGAGAGTTAAAAGCTCTCCAATATGAATACAAAGAAGCAAAAGAAGAAGTAGAGTCCTATGAGTTGAAAAAAACGGAGTTAACGGAATCTTTTCAAACGGTCAAAAAAGAAATGGAGCATATCAATCATCAGATTTTATTAGCTTCTTCTCAAAAGGAAGAGCGCGAAAAAAATCATACGTTGGTTAATGAAAAACAACAGCAGCTACGAACTAAGTTAGCTGCTTTAAAAGAGCAATTGCTTAGTTTGAAAAAAGAACAAAAAGCGGTCTCTAGTCAATTAGATGATCAACAGAAAGACATTACGACCATCACTAGTCGAATGGAACAAATAACGCATTCTGATGGTACGCATCAGATGACTAAAAAAGAATTAAGCGATCAGTTAGCGCAATTATCAGACACAAAGCAGATGCTAGAAAGTCAATTATCAAAAGTGAAAAGTGAGAAAAATACAATTGAAGGTCAGCTGAATGAAATTGAACAGCTAACGACAATAACGAATAATCAAAAACATTATCTTCTAGAAGAAAAAGCAAAATCTGAAGTCTCAATGAATCGAACAGATGTTGCGATTGAAAATCGCTTAACTTATTTAAATGAAGAATACAGTATGACTTTTGAAGCGGCTAAAGAAAGCCATCTGCTTGAGCTTTCTGTTGAAGAAGCGACACGTAAAGTGAAGCTTTTGAAACAAAGTATTGAAGAGCTGGGCTCTGTTAACATTGGTGCTATTGAAGAATTTGATCGTGTAAATGAGCGGTATTCTTTCCTTGTGGATCAACGTGAAGATTTAGTAGAAGCAAAAATTAGTTTGTACACCACGATGAACGAAATGGATGAAGAAGTGAAGCTTCGTTTTTCAGAAGTGTTTGAAGATATTCGACTAAGGTTTTCTGAAGTTTTTCCGCAAATGTTTGGCGGAGGCTCAGCTGAATTACGATTAACAGATCCTAAAAACTTGTTAACGACAGGTATTGAGATCATCGCTCAACCACCAGGGAAAAAACTACAGCAGTTAAGTTTATTATCTGGCGGAGAACGAGCATTTACAGCAATTGCTCTAATGTTTTCAATCATACAAGCCCGACCGGTACCTTTCTGTATTTTAGATGAAGTTGAAGCTGCACTAGATGAAGCTAACGTCATCCGATTTGGAAAATATTTAAAACGATTTGATGGAGATACTCAATTTATCGTTATTACTCACCGTAAAGGAACTATGGAAGAAGCTAATGTTCTTTATGGAATAACCATGCAAGAATCAGGTGTTTCTAAAGTCGTATCTGTTCGTTTAGAAGAATTAACCGAAACACCTGTAGGAATAACCTAGAAACAATAGAGGAGGAAAGATCGATTGGTGTCGATCTTTTTTTCCCTTTTAAAGTAGTTATTAAAAAGATTGGAGTCAAAGCATGATTAAATTAGTTGCAATTGATTTGGATGGAACATTATTAAATGGGAAACATGGCATATCAGATGAAAATAAAGAAGCAATCAAACAAGCAAAAGAACAAGGCGTCAAAGTAGTTCTTTGTACCGGCCGACCTTTGTTAGGAATGATCGCCTATTTAGAAGAGCTAAATTTAAAAGAAGCTGGAGATTATGGCATTACTTACAATGGTGGTCTAGTACAACGTACAGATACTGGTGAAGTATTATCTAAGACAACATTAACAAAAGCTGAAACAGAAGAAATTTTTGAGCTAAGCAAACAGATCAATGTGCCTTGTAACTTCATTGATTTAGAAAAAATTTATGAGCCGCCATACCCTAAAGGGAGAGACTCGCTATATCCAACAGTTATGTCAGCATTGCCATATGTTCCGATAGCAATGGAAGAAGTACCAGAAGATATTGCAATCAATAAAACAGTCTTTTGTTACGCTCAAACCGAATTAGATGAAGCCATTCAAAACATTCCCGTTCATTTTTATAAAAAATATACGATAATGAAATCTCGTCCAATATTATTAGAACTAATGCCTAAAGGTGTAGACAAAGGTAGTGGAATAGCTGTTTTAGCCGATTTGCTAGGTTTTGAAGCATCAGAGGTAATGGCATTAGGGGATGAAGCTAACGATGCAGCAATGATTGAATATGCAGGCATGGGAGTAGCCATGGGAAATGCTACGGATGACATCAAATCAATGGCTCAATATATTACTAAAACAAATGAAGAACATGGCGTGGCACATGCCATTCAAAAATTTGTACTTAACTAATCATTAACAATGCCAAGAAAAGAGGGTATAAAATGGGATTATTCGACAAAATCAAAAAAGCTTTTACAGGTGAAGAGAAAATTGAAACCACAGAAGTAACCGAAAAGTATGAAAAAGGCCTTGAAAAAACGAGAAAAACATTTTCTCAACGCATGAATGAATTGTTTGCTAATTTTAGAACAGTTGATGAAGATTTTTTTGATGAACTTGAGGAAGTTTTAATTGGGGCAGATGTTGGTTTTGAAGCGACAATGGAAATTACAGATGCCTTACGCCAAGAAGTAAAACTGAAAAATGCAAAAGCTTCCAATGAAGTTCAACAAGTGATTATTGAAAAAATGGTTGAAATTTATGAAAAAGAGGATACTGAAAAGCCAGAAGTCCATATAAATCCTGATGGGTTAACGGTGATTTTGGTGGTTGGCGTAAACGGTGTAGGGAAAACCACTACAATCGGCAAGATGGCGCATCTTTACCAACAAGAAGGTAAAAAGGTACTCTTAGCAGCTGGTGATACGTTCAGAGCTGGTGCGATAGAACAGTTACATGTTTGGGGAGAGCGTGTTGGCGTAGAAGTAGTCAGTGGTAAAGCTGGTGGAGATCCAGCAGCTGTAGTGTTTGATGCGATTAAAGAAGCTAAACAACAACAAGCAGATATTTTATTCGTAGATACAGCTGGACGTTTACAAAACAAAGTAAATCTTATGAATGAGTTAGAAAAAATGAAACGGATTATAGAACGTGAAATACCAGGCGGTCCTCATGAGGTGTTGCTTGTACTAGATGCAACAACTGGACAAAATGCGATGAACCAAGCCAAACAATTTAAACAAACGACCAATGTAACTGGAATTGTGTTAACTAAATTAGATGGCACAGCAAAAGGTGGAATTGTTTTAGCTATTCGTAAAGAGTTAGATATTCCTGTGAAATTTGTTGGATTAGGTGAAAGTATGGATGACTTGCAACTATTTGATCCAAATGAATATATTTATGGATTATTTAGCGAATTAATTCAAAATTCGATTTAATAAAAATTCTTAAAGAGTAACCTTTTAAGTAAATTAAAAGGTTACTCTTTTTTTCTCGAACGTGTGTACGTTTACATTTTGAAACTGGTTCACCAATGTGATAATATTGCAAAGTATGCTGTTATTATAATATATTCATACAAGCACTTATTTAGATTTTAAGGAGGAAAAGAAGTGAAAGATAAAATTTTTGAAGGGCTGCAAAAAATGGGTAAAACCTTTATGTTGCCTATTGCATTGCTTCCAGTAGCAGGTTTGCTATTAGGAATAGGGTCATCTTTTACTGGAGATTCATTTGTAAGTCTATATGACTTAGAGTGGTTATTAGGGGAAGGTACTGTTTTATATGGTGTTTTAACAGTACTTAAAGATTGTGGAACGATCGTATTTGATAATTTACCACTGCTCTTTGCAGTTGGGGTTGCTTTAGGAATGGCTAAAGCTGCTAAAGAAGTTGCGGCTTTATCAGCTGTTGTAGCGTACTTTATGATGTATGCATCTTTAACAAGTACCATAACAAACTTTGGAAATATAGAAAAGTTGCAACAAACACCGGGATTAATTGCTTCGGTACTTAGTTTTGAGGCAACAATGAATACAGGTGTATTTGGCGGAATCATTATGGGATTGATCGTTGCTGCCTTGCACAATCGCTTTTATAAAATTGAATTACCAGACGCTTTATCATTCTTTTCTGGAACGCGTTTCATACCAATCGTATCAGCATTTGCAGCTGTAATCGTCGGGATGATTCTTGCGTTTATCTGGCCATATGCTGGTGCAGGGATTGCATGGTTAGGTTCAGTTGTAGCTGAACTTGGGTATTTTGGAACTTTCTTGTACGGTTTTATTTATCGTGCATTGATTCCATTAGGTTTACATCATGTGTTTTATCTTCCTTTCTGGCAGACAGCACTTGGAGGAACGGCTGAAATTAACGGAACAATTGTTGAAGGAGCTCAAAACATCGTCTTCTCACAATTAGCTAATGGACAAGTTGTTGATCCTGAAGCAGCAAAATTCTTCTCTGGATTATTCCCGTTCATGATTTTCGGATTCCCAGCAGCAGCTTTAGCAATGTACCAAACGGCTAAACCTGAACGTAAAAAAGATGTTAAGGGACTTATGATGTCTTCTTCACTAACGTCAATTTTTACAGGAATCACAGAACCGCTTGAATTTTCATTCTTATTTGCTTCACCTTTCTTATACTTCGGAGTACATTGTGTATTAGCTGCGTTTTCTTTTGTTATTATGCACTTTTTAAATGTTGGAGTAGGATTGACTTTCTCAGGTGGCTTACTTGACTTTGTATTGTATGGTATCTTACCAGGACAAGGAATAACCAACTGGATACCAGTTGTCTTAGTAGGAATTATTTATGCACTTGTTTACTATTTCGTTTTCCGTTTCTTTATTACAAAATTCGACTTGAAAACACCAGGTCGTGAAGATGAAGTAGCTGAATCAAAAATGTATACAAAAGCAGATTACCAAGCTAAAAAAGCTGGCGGAACTACATCTAATGAACCCGTTCAAGATGAAATGTCGCATGACATTATTGAAGGACTGGGTGGAAAAGCCAATTTAGTCGATGTTGACAATTGTGCAACAAGATTAAGAGTAACGATCAAAGATGGTAAATTGGTTGATCAAGCTATGTTGAAATCAACTGGAGCGGCTGGAGTCGTTGTAAAAGGAAATAGTGCCCAAGTTATTTATGGACCAAAAGTTTCAAATATTAAATCAAATATAGATGAATATTTAGCTAGCTCAACAAATACAGCACCTGCATCTGCATCTTCTGTTAAACCTTCTAACCCTGCTGATGAAATGTCTGCAGATATTATTGAAGGCCTTGGCGGAGAAGAAAATCTAATCGACGTTGATAATTGTGCTACTCGTTTAAGAGTTACCGTTAAAGATGGTCAATTAGTTGATCAAGCTAAGTTAAAATCAACTGGAGCAGCTGGAGTTGTTGTCAAAGGGACTAGTGCCCAAGTCATTTATGGACCTAAAGTAGTAAATATTAAATCAAATATTGAAGAATACCGTAATGGTAAGCTATAATTTGTTTCTTAAGTAATTAAACTAGTAAAGAACTCCTTTAACGGGCAGAGATTGTCCTGCCGTTAAGGGGGTTCTTTTTGTGTGTTATCAGATAACCTTATAGCTCAGTAATTAAAAATAGTGAAAACGACTAAATGGATTAAAGAAATGTTTGTAAAAACAAGACAAACTATTGATTATTTAGGCAAAAACAGGTACGCTAATAAGGTGTGTAAACGTGTTTTCCTTGACAGTTGTTAAGCAAAGAAAGAAGGGTTACGATTGGAAATTGAAAAAACAAATCAAATGAACGCCTTGTTCGATTTCTATGGCTCTTTATTGACCGACAAACAAAAAAGTTATATGCAATTATACTATGCAGATGATTTTTCTCTGGGTGAGATTGCAGAAGAATTTGAAGTTAGTCGTCAAGCAATTTATGATAACATCAGGCGAACTGAAAATAGCTTAATCGAGTATGAAAAAAAGCTACACTTATTGGAAGATTTCAATACTACAAAGGCCGTCATAGAGGATATGTCAAGTTACATTAAGAGTCATTATCCAAAAGATGAGGTATTAGAACAGTTTATTGAGTTATTAAAAAAAGACAGAGATTAGAAATAAAGGAATGGTGAAGTAGAATGGCATTTGAAGGTTTAACTGAACGTCTCCAAAATGCGATGACAAAAATGCGTCGCAAAGGGAAAGTATCAGAAGCTGATGTAAAAGAAATGATGAGAGAAGTACGTTTAGCCTTATTAGAAGCTGACGTTAACTTTAAAGTTGTCAAAGATTTTGTTAAAACGGTGAGTGCTCGTGCAGTAGGTTCTGAAGTATTGGACAGCCTTTCTCCTGGACAACAAGTGATTAAAATCGTTAATGAAGAATTGACCGAGTTGATGGGTGGGGAACAAGCCACGATTCAAACGTCACCTAAAGCACCTACAGTTGTCATGATGGTTGGTTTGCAAGGGGCAGGTAAAACGACTACAGCTGGTAAATTAGCTAGCTATCTACGCAAAAATCAAAACAAACGACCTTTATTGATTGCTGCCGATATTTATCGTCCAGCAGCCATTCAACAATTAGAAACTATTGGGAAACAATTAGATGTTCCTGTTTTCTCTATGGGAGATCAAGTCAGTCCTGTTGAAATCGCAAGACAAGGGATCGAAAAAGCAAAGGCAGAACACTTAGATTTCGTGTTGATTGATACTGCTGGTCGTTTACAAATTGATGAAACATTGATGCAAGAGTTAAGCGATATTAAAGAAACGTCACAGCCAACAGAAATTTTCTTAGTTGTTGATGCAATGACTGGGCAAGAAGCTGCAAATGTCGCTTCATCATTTAATGAGCAATTAGATATCACCGGTGTCATCTTAACGAAATTAGATGGAGATACTCGTGGAGGAGCAGCACTTTCTATTCGTGCGGTTACTGGTAAACCTATCAAATTTACAGGTTCTGGTGAAAAACTAGATGCTTTAGAACCATTCTATCCAGAGCGTATGGCCAACCGTATTTTAGGTATGGGAGATATGTTAACTCTGATTGAAAAGGCTCAAGAAGATTTTGACGAAAAGAAATCAGAAGAAATGATGACAAAATTACGTGAAAATAGTTTTGACTTCAATGATTTCATTGAACAAATGGATCAAGTCAGCAATATGGGACCGATGGAAGATATTTTAAAAATGATTCCAGGTATGAGCAATGTTCCTGGATTAGATAAACTTCAAATCGATCCAAAAGATACTGCCCGAATGAAAGCTATTGTTTTGTCTATGACACCGCAAGAAAGAGAAAATCCTGATCTTTTATCTCAAAGTCGACGTCGTAGAATTGCGAGAGGTTCAGCTCGTCCAATAGCTGAAGTAAATCGATTGATAAAGCAATTTAATGAATCGAAAAAAATGATGAGTCAAATGTCTAAAGGAAATATGAACGGTATGGAAAATCTATTTGGACAAGGTGCAAAAGGCAAACTTGGAAAAATGGCTATGAATTCTATGGTTCGTAAGAATAAGAAAAAAATGAAGAAAAAGAATAAAAAAAGTCGTAAATAATATCTTGAAATAGTAAATAACTACTTTGTAAAAAAAAACAAGCTGTAAAGAAAAAACACTTTACAAGCTATAAATAAACTGGTAAACTACTAATTGTGAGATAGTTAATGGAGGTGTAAGAAATATGGCAGTAAAAATTCGTTTAAAACGCATGGGATCTAAAAGAAATCCTTTTTACCGTATCGTAGTTGCAGATTCACGTTCTCCACGTGATGGACGTTTCATCGAAACTGTAGGAACATACAACCCAGTTGTTAATCCAGCAGAAGTAAAAGTGGACGAAGAAGCAGTATTAAAATGGTTAGCTAATGGTGCTCAACCTTCTGATACAATTCGTAACATCCTTTCAAAAGAAGGCATTATGAAAAAATTCCATGAATCAAAAAACATTAAATAAAAAGGATGTTTTCTATGGCTGACATAAAAGATTTAATTCTTACAGTTGTAAGTCCTCTTGTAAGTCATCCGGATGAGTTGACAATCGATGTAGTAGAAACTGAAGAGTTTTTAGAATATCAATTGTCTGTTCACCCTGATGATGTTGGACGAGTAATTGGAAAAAAAGGTCGCGTAGCAAAAGCTATTCGTACAATTGTTTACAGTGTTAGAGTTCTTGGACCCAAACGTGTAAGATTAACAATTGCCAATAGCTAAATTCCGGAAAAGAAATCATTTCTTCAATAAGAGATGGTTTCTTTTTTTATAAATGATTTTATTAGACATCCAGCTGAATAGATACTTAAATGAAAAAATTAATTGTAAATGAGGGAATGCAATGAAAACATTGTACAATGTAGGGAAAATTGTTAACACACAAGGAATAAAAGGTGAAGTTCGAGTTATTTCAAAAACTGATTTTCCGGAAGAAAGATACAAAAAAGGGTCTACGTTATCGTTATTCCAAGATGGCAAGTTAGTAACGGATTTAACTGTTGCAAGCCATCGTAAACACAAGAATTTTGATATCCTATCCTTTGAAAACCACCCAAATATCAATGATGTAGAAAAATATCGTGATGGTATCCTGAAAGTTAGCGAAGACCGCTTAACAGAATTGCCAAAAAACGAATTCTATTTGCATCAAATAGTTGGATTGACTGTACAAGATGAAGAAAAAAATACCATTGGGAAAATCAGTGAAGTAATGTCACCTGGTGCTAATGATGTATGGGTAATTGAACGTCCGAAAAAGAAAGATCTATTGATTCCATATATTGAAGAAGTCGTATTAGAGGTTGATTTAGAAAACCAAATGGTGACGATTCATATGATGGAAGGGCTAGATGATTAATGAAAATTGATGTTTTGACCTTGTTTCCGCGAATGTTTCAAGGACCGTTGACCGAATCCATTATTGGAAAAGCAATTGGTAAAGATCTGCTACAAGTAAATGTGATGAATTTTAGAGACTACACAGATAACAAGCACCAGAATGTAGATGATTATCCTTATGGTGGCGGTGCAGGAATGTTATTAAAAGCGCAGCCTATTTTTGCTGCCATAGATGCAATTAATGAACAGGCGCCTGATACTAAAAAACGCGTGATCTTGCTAGATCCTGCAGGTGTTCCATTTACTCAATCGGTAGCAGAAGAACTGGCAGAAGAAGAACATCTAGTATTTATTTGTGGCCATTACGAGGGGTATGATGAACGAATTCGGACGTTGGTAACGGATGAGATTTCGTTAGGGGATTACGTTCTAACTGGCGGGGAACTAGGCGCCATGGTGATGATCGATGCGACGGTACGTTTGTTACCTGAGGTTTTAGGAAACGATCAATCAGCTAAAACGGACTCTCATTCCACTGGGTTATTGGAGCATCCTCAGTACACTAGACCTGCTGAGTACCGCGGAATGAAAGTTCCTGATGTGATAATTAGTGGGAATCATAAAAAAATAAAAGAGTGGCAAGATAAAGAATCAATCAGACGTACGATGGAAAGACGCCCTGATATGCTTGAAAACATCTTATTATCAGATGAACAACAAAAATATGTAGAAGAAATAAAAGCAGAAGAAGCGACTCCTAAAGAGTAAAGAAACTATAATTTTCGCTATTTTTTCTGGAAAATAAGGAAATTTACTTTACACCCTTTAGTGCTTATGTTAAAATTATTTGGTGAGCGGGTAAAACCTGCCATCAAAACGATGTTCCGCTGTATCCATATGTGATATATGAAGGTTTGTTGGAAGGAGAAAAACATAATGAGTAATTTAATTGAATCAATCACTAACGAACAATTACGTGAAGACATCCCAGCTTTCCGTCCAGGAGATACTGTACGTGTTCATGCTAAAATCGTTGAGGGTACTAGAGAACGTATCCAATTATTTGAAGGTGTTGTAATCAAACGCCGTGGTGCTGGAGTTAGCGAAACTTACACAGTTCGTAAAATTTCTAATGGAATTGGCGTTGAACGTACATTCCCATTACACTCACCACGTGTTGCTCAAATCGAAGTTGTTCGCTTTGGTAAAGTACGTCGTGCTAAATTGTACTACTTACGTGCATTACACGGTAAAGCAGCTCGTATTAAAGAAATCCGTCGCTAAGATGAATTTTTTAAGTTCTAACTCTCTTGAGTTAGAACTTTTTTTGTTTTATTAAATACGCTGTTAATTATGAATAGAGTACGTTATAATTGAAAATGAAAAAGCGATTAGAACTTAAAAAAAGTGGGGTATTGTAGAGTGAATAAAGCATTAGTAAACTTTGAAGCCATCTTGAAGGCAAAACATGTGCCTTTAGCTAAGAAAGAAATAAAAAATGGACAAATTTTGTATAATGGTAAATTTAAACTGAATGATCAGCAAGCTTTACCATTTGGGGTTGTTTTTGATAATAAAGAAGAGGGTATCATTGATTTTCAAATTGTGTACCATAAACTAGCTTATGTAACGAATTTTGATGCAAAACATAAAGTGTTAGAAGTTTTAAATGAATTAAATGAAATGAAAACAGGTTATTATCGCGTATGTCTTGCTGGAGATGGAGAAATTTATATGAGACTCCTTTCACGAACAACAGAAGAGGTGAGAGCAGCTTATGAAATGATGATCGTAGGATCAACAATTGCTAAAAGTATTCTTCCTAAAATTGAAGAAGCTGTAGGAAAAAAATAAATTCAATTTAATCGTTATCATGAATAAGAAAGTAGGGATTTCATGAAAGACCGCAAACCGTTATTTCATGCTGAGATAGTCAATGAAACAGGTGTGAATGGTCAAGCATTTGTAAAAAATGGCGGACTGAATGTTAAGCTGTCCAGTCCCTTAAGCGATGAGGATGGCACAAATCCTGAAGAATTACTTGGCTTATCTTTTAGTACGTGCCTCAATGCTACGATTCAATCCTTGCTAAAAGCTAGAGGAAAAGAGAATGAAAGCCGTGTTGAAGTTCATGTTGACTATATGCGTGAACCCAGTGGAATCGGTTTTTTCTTTAATGTAGAAGCTTTTGCGAAAATTGAGGGACTATCTTTTGAAGAAAGTAAAAAAATCGTGGAAGAAGCTGAAAATCGTTGCCCTGTATCTAAATTATTGGCAGGAAGCCAGACAGTCTCTGTAACAGCGGTTGAACAATTTTAAATAAAAATGCTAAAAAGACCTTCAAATCCATATTTGAAGGTCTTTCAGCATAATAATCCTAGAAGTAGTATTTGATTATCTGTAATTGATAAATTGCAAATCAATTGGGAGATCTGTATCTCTTAATAGAGCAATAACTTGCTGTAGATCATCACGATTTTTACCGGTTACTCGTATTTGATCGTCTTGTATTTGAGTTTTAACTTTAATACCAGATTTTTTAATCAATTGAGTAATCGTTTTTGCGTGTTCTTTATCGATTCCATTAATTAAGTCAGCGAATTGACGCACATTTCCACCAAAAGCTTTTTCAGTTGAAGAATAATGGAGATTTCTGGTAGGAACGCCTCTCTTAACCAATTTATTAGACAATACGTCTTTTACTTGCTCTAACTTGAAGTCGTCATCTGAAACTAAAACCAATTTTTCTTTTTCTAATTTGATCTCGCTGATAGAGCCTTTAAAATCAAAACGATTGGCGATTTCTTTTGTTGCCAACTGGATGGAATTTTTTATCTCTTCCATATTCATTTCTGAAACGATATCAAAACTTGCTTCTTTTGCCATAATTGTTTCCTCCTTCTACATTGTGCTCTTAAATTGTACCACAAAGGCGTGTATAGGAGAAGGAAACGGATACAAATGAGAGCGTAATGAATAAAACTATTTTCCGCTTTCTTTATAAAGAAAAACTTGTTATCCTTGTTTGATTAAGTAAGTAGGGAGTTGTAAAATGACAAAATTAAAAACACCAAATTTTTGGATCGAACAAGCCAAAAAAATCTTTTTTATCTTTTTTGCAGCTATTACAAGTGCAATAGCTATGAATAATTTCTTAATTCCCTCTAATATTTATGCATCTGGGATTAATGGAGTATCGCAATTATTAGCAGATATTCTCGGGAGCAGTTCAGGAATTGTAATTGATACAGGTATCCTGATTCTCGTATTTAATATCCCAATCGCAATTCTTGGGTGGTTTAAAGTAGGAAAAAACTTTACGTTATATAGTTTTTTAACCTCTATCTTGATTTCATTTTTCATCATCCTCTTGCCGGTTAATCCATTAACGGCTGATCCTATGATGAATGCTTTATTTGGAGGTATCATTAGTGGAGCCGGAATTGGATTTGCTTTGAAATACGGTTTTTCAACTGGTGGAATGGATATTATCTCAATGGTGTTAGCTAAAACAACTGGGAGATCAATTGGAACCTTAACATTTGCCATGAATTTGCTGATTGTTTCGTCAGCCGGCTTCTTATACGGATGGGAATATGCTTTGTACACATTGGTATCGATTTATGTTATGACTAAAGTGATTGATACAATTCATACCAGT
This sequence comes from Carnobacterium sp. 17-4, assembly GCF_000195575.1. Classification (NCBI taxonomy): domain Bacteria; kingdom Bacillati; phylum Bacillota; class Bacilli; order Lactobacillales; family Carnobacteriaceae; genus Carnobacterium; species Carnobacterium sp. 17-4. The sequence goes on from NC_015391.1 coordinate 1,032,575, forward strand.
CATCAAAAAGTAACAGCCATGATCGTGACCAATGAACCAGATGCTTTAGTAAAAGTCATCCACGAAAAATTAATAAGAGGAATCACCATTATACCTGCAAAAGGAGCTTATTCAGGAATGGATCGTTCTATTTTAATGGTGGTTATCACTCGCTACGAGATGTATGAACTCGAACAAGCGGTCAGGGAAGCAGATGCTTCAGCGTTTGTTAATTTCATGGAAACAAATAAAGTATTAGGTGAATTTTGGAGTTCTGATCGACAAAAGGAATCTCAATTAAAAAAATAAAGTAAGACAAGGAACCATTCCTAATGAATGACTCCTTGTCTTTTTTTACGTTTAATTAAGGAAAGAAATTAGACTAATTTAAAGTAATTTTCTAAATAATGAGCCAAACCTTCTTCGTTATTGGTTTTCTCCGTTACATCATTTGAAATATGTTTTAAAGTATCGATTCCATTTTTCATTACTACACCATGACCTGCATATTGAATCATTTCATAGTCGTTGTCTTCATCACCAAAAGCAATAATATCTTTTTGTTTGATACCATATACTTGAGCAATGCGTTCGACACCTAATGCTTTTTGTACACCTGCTGCTACGATTTCTAAACAAGGTGTTTGTCCGCCCCAAGTTCTAATTTCGACTGAATCACCATAACGAGCTGAGATTTTTTCAATGATATAACCTTGATTTTCTTTATCCGTAAATACACAAACAGCAGTAGGGTCTTCTTTTAAACTAGAAGATGTTAGTTTTGAAGCGCCTTTTTTTCCATCTGGAAAGAAGTCGCTGTAAGGAACAAAATAGTTATCCGCAAAAACAGTATCTCTGAGTTCAGCTGCAATTAAGTGGATATCTAACTCTTTTTTTAAAGTTAACATATCTAAGGCAATTTCACGATCTAGTGTTTTGTGGTATTGTGATTCCCAATTTAATTGATCTGGCAAGTGGCATAACGCTCCGTTAAAGTTAACCATGGGCGTTTCCATACCTAATTGAGTATAAAACTGTTTGCTATTTCTATAAGGTCTACCTGTTACAATTGAAACAAGGTGACCAGCATTTCTTAAAGTTGTTAAAACATTTTGTGTTCTTACTGAAATTTCAGAACGATTATTCAATGTAGTGCCATCTAAATCAAGAGCAATTAATTTTTTATTCATCAAAATCCTCCGACTATTCTTCATTTGTCTTTATAAAAGCTTCTATGTTTCTTTTATGCTACACTTGTACTACATAGAACCTTTACTAATAGTGTACCACAAAGCCTATAAGAATAAATATAGAAAGAGGTCAGATAGATGATAACTGTAAAACAGGAAAAGGTGAATGGCATCCCTTTACTAGAGGTTGTTTCAACAGAAAGTGAAAATGAAACTTTGCCAACTGTCGTTTTTTATCATGGGTGGACAAATTTTAAAGAAAGTTCTTTAGTTCATGGATACGAAATTGCTAAAAAAGGATTTAGAGTATTGATTCCTGAAGCTTATTTACATGGTGAAAGAAGTCAAGGAGCACCAGTAACCGAAAGAAGTATGGAATTTTGGGATGTTGTTCAACATAGTATAGTAGAATTTCCAACTATAATTGATCATTATGTAAACGCTGGATTAACAGATCAAAACCGTATCGGCGTGTCTGGCCTTTCTATGGGCGGTGTAACAACTTCAGCGTTATTAACGCAATATCCTTGGATAAAAACAGCTGTTGTCTTGATGGGAAGTCCTGCACCAATCCCTTTTTCTAAATGGTTATTGACCTCTAAATGGCAACAAGGAGTAGAAATCGATTTTGAGTCAGAACAATTTGCTCCTGCTATCGAATCATTAAAAGCTATTTCGCTCGATTTACAACCTGAAAAAATTGATGGTAAATTTATTCACTTCTGGCATGATGAAGACGATGAATTAGTCCCTTATCAACCGACTTTTGATTTTTATAAAAAAATAAAAGATCAAGATTATGGTCAACATGTGAGTTTTACAACAACAGAAGGATATGGCCATCATGTCCCATATATAATTTCGGTTGAAACAGCTGAATTTTTTAATAAACATTTATAAAAAAATCACAAACTCTCGTTGAAATGATTTACTTCACCTCTGATAAAAGGTAAAATAAAGTTAAAATGAGAAGGTGGTTACCCAATGAAACCAACTAGTGAAAATCAGATGGAAGAGCTTAAAGGACTCATCATGACAGCTTTAGAACAAGTTATAGATCCAGAACTGAACATTGACATTGTCAATCTAGGGTTAGTTTACGCTATCGAATTGGTGGATGAAAATCGTTGTGTGATAAAGTTAACGTTAACTACAATGGGCTGTCCATTAGCAGATACCATTACCAATGATATTATGACAGCTATGCAATCGATTCCTGAAATTACTTCAACCGAAGTTAAGCTAGTTTGGTATCCTGCTTGGGATACTAGCAGAATGAGCCGTTATGCAAGAATTGCATTAGGCGTTAGATAAAGAAAAGTTTACTCTATTAAAAGTTAGAGTAAACTTTTTAACTCTAGTAGTTGAAACAATGTTGAAAGTAAATTCTAATCTCTTAAACTTGCAAATTGAGTTCAAAAATTCAATTGTTTTTGATTGACCTTTACTGACTAATTAAATATAATATGATTAGTAAAAATCAAGGAGGGGTTCCAATGGATATAGAAAAAATGACCACTACAATGCAGCAAACTCTTGGCGAAGCTCAAAGTATTGCCGTAACCAGAAAGCATCAAGAAATTGATCTTCTCCATTTATGGAAAGTGTTTTTGACTCCTGATCATTTTGCACGTGGACTTTATCAATCTCTCGGAATCGATACAGATGATTTTGAATTTTTTGTAGACCAAGAATTAGACAACTACCCAACTGTGGAAGGCTCAAACGTTCAATATGGACAAGGAATGAGCCAAAACTTATTTCGATTGCTAACGGAAGCTGATACTTTAAGGACTGAATTTCAAGATGATTTCCTTTCAACCGAAATCGTTTTGCTAGCACTGATGAAATTAAAGAACCACAGCTTGACAAAGTATTTAACCAAAAATGGATTAACTGAAAAAGCATTAAAAGCTGAAATTGAAAAAATAAGAGGAGGAGATCGCGTGACCTCACAAAATCAAGAAGAAACTTATCAAGCACTTGAAAAATATGGAACTGATTTGGTCAAGGCGGTAAGAAGCGGAGATCAAGACCCAGTCATTGGAAGAGATGATGAAATTCGTGATGTGATTCGTATTTTATCTCGTAAAACAAAGAATAATCCTGTATTGATTGGAGAACCTGGTGTCGGTAAAACGGCTATAGTAGAAGGGTTGGCTCAACGAATTGTTCGAAAAGACGTTCCTGAAAACTTAAAAGGAAAAACTATTTTTTCATTAGATATGGGTGCGTTGATTGCAGGGGCTAAATACCGTGGTGAATTTGAAGAACGTTTAAAAGCCGTCTTAAAAGAAGTGAAAAAAAGTGAAGGACAAATCATCTTATTTATTGATGAGATCCACACTATTGTAGGTGCTGGTAAAACAGAAGGCAGCATGGATGCAGGAAATCTATTGAAGCCTATGTTAGCTCGTGGCGAATTGCATTGTATTGGTGCAACCACACTAGATGAATACCGGAAATACATGGAAACGGATAAAGCACTGGAAAGACGCTTCCAGAAAGTACTCGTTGATGAGCCAACTGTAGAAGAGACCATTAGTATTTTAAGGGGATTAAAAGAACGTTTTGAAATTCACCATAGTGTTAATATACATGATAATGCTTTAGTTGCTGCTGCAACGTTATCCAACCGCTACATCACGGATCGCTTTTTACCGGATAAAGCCATTGATTTAATAGATGAAGCTTGTGCAACGATTCGAGTGGAAATGAATTCACGACCTACTGAATTGGATCAAGTTTCACGTCGTTTGATGCAGCTGGAAATTGAAGAAGCAGCGTTGAAAAAAGAAAAAGATGATGCTAGTATCCGAAGATTAGAGATCATTCAGGAAGAATTGTCTAATCTACGTGAAGAAGCCAATCAGTTGAAAATGAAATGGGAAACTGAAAAAGAAGAAGTCGCTAAGTTGCGTAATAAACGTGCTGAAATTGAAAAAGCGCGTCATGAGTTAGAAGAAGCTGAAGGCAACTATGACTTAGAGCGTGCCGCTGTTTTAAGGCATGGACAAATTCCTGCTTTAGAAAAAGAATTGAAAAAGCTAGAAGAGGAACAATTAGCTGCCCAAGGGAATTCAATCAGACTTGTACAAGAATCGGTAACAGATGAAGAAATTGCTGTCGTTATTGGTCGGATGACGGGTATTCCTGTTAGTAGATTAGTTAAAGGAGAACGTGAAAAATTGATGCACTTAGATACGTCATTAAGTGAACGAGTCATCGGTCAAGATGAAGCGGTACAAAGTGTATCAGATGCGGTTATCCGGGCTCGAGCTGGTATCCAAGATCCTAATCGTCCACTAGGTTCATTCCTGTTTCTAGGACCTACAGGGGTAGGGAAAACTGAATTAGCCAAAGCTTTAGCCGAAAACTTATTTGACTCGCAAGATCATATGGTGCGAATCGATATGAGCGAATATATGGAAAAACATACTGTTTCAAGATTAATAGGAGCGCCTCCTGGTTATGTTGGATATGATGAAGGAGGACAATTGACCGAAGCGGTAAGAAGAAGTCCATATACTATTGTCTTATTAGATGAAATTGAAAAAGCTCATCCAGATGTATTTAATATTTTATTACAAGTATTGGATGATGGACGCCTAACCGATTCTAAAGGCAGAATGGTCGATTTTAAAAATACTGTTTTAATCATGACAAGTAACATTGGATCTGATTTATTGTTGGAAGGTACGGATGAAAAAGGACAAATAAAAGAAGCGACGAAAGAACATGTGATGTCATTATTAAAAACATCCTTTAAACCAGAGTTCTTAAATCGAATCGATGATACGATTTTATTTGCCCCACTTAGTATACAAGTTGTGAAGAAGATTGTTCTCAAATTAGTACACAATTTGTCAGAACGTTTAGCAGAACAAGATATTGAACTGACTATTTCAGAAGAGGCACAGATATGGATAGCAGAAAAAGCTTACGATCCTATGTATGGTGCGAGACCATTGAAGAGATTTATTACTAAAGAAGTGGAAACACCTTTAGCTAAAGGGATCATTTCTGGAGAAATCCCACCAAAATCCAAAGTAACGATTACCTTAAAAGAGGATCAATTATCTTACGAAACAACAATTTTAAATGACTAAATAAAAAAAAGACATTCATTAGAATGTCTTTTTTTTTTATGAAAAGCTTATTTAGCTGTATGTCCTTGTTTTTGATTAGGAAAAGATTTGGCAATTAAAATAACCATAACGCCAATAAATAATCCAATAGCAGATGCTGTAATAAAGTCATACGAGCCGCTTGATAATGAACTACCAATGTAATTGACAGCTTGTCCTATAAGGAATCCCCAAAATAATGTCACTAAATATTTCATGATATAACCTCTCTTCTTTACTCGTTCATTTTAGCACTTTCAAAAACTTTGTAAAGCAAAAGTAAGTAGAATTTTTTTGATTGTAGGTTACTTTAGGATATTGCGCAAGAATAAAAAGTTCTTTTTAGAAGGTTTGCGTATACGAATCTTAGAAGGGTATAATAGATAGTAATGAGTTAGAATGGGGTGACAAGATGTCATTTGTACAATTACAGGTTATTAGTTCTTATAGTTTATTACAAAGTACAACTTCAATTGAAGAATTAGTGGTCAAAGCAAAAGAAAGAGGTTATCGAGCGATCGCCTTAACCGATCACAATGTCTTATATGGAATGGTTGACTTTTATAAAATGTGCAAAAAACATCAGATTAAACCCATTTTAGGGTTAACATTAGATGTTGGCGGCGTTGTAAATAACGAAGAGACTTATTCGATTATTTTATTAGCTAAAAATGCTAGAGGATATGAAAGTTTGATGGCTCTTTCAAGTGAGAAAATGTTATTAACTGAAAATGAATGGCTTACAATTGAACATATAAGTCAATACAGTCAAAATTTAATCGCAATAACACCTGGAGAAAAAGGGGAGACAGAATCCTTTTTACTACAAGATGAAAAAAAATCAGCAGCAAAAGTTGTCGGAAAATGGCAAGCGGCTTTTCCTAAGCAACAATTTTATCTTGGCATACAGTTGCATCAAAAACTTAAGGTAATCCAAGATGCAGTAAATGAACTAGCAAATGAAACAGGCACTTTAACAGTTGCTTTGCAAGATATTCGGTACATCGATGCAGCTGACGACTTTAGCACTACAGTATTAAGAGCAATCAATAAGGGAGAGGTCCTATCCAATCAACAGGAAGCTGAAGAAGGCGAGTATTATTTACCTGAAAGCAATGAGGTAGAAAAGTTATTTAAAGATAACGGATTGGAACAAGCTGCTCAACAAACCAACGAGGTAGCTAAAATGATTGATGCAGATATATCCCTGCATCAACAATTATTGCCAAAATTTCCTTTACCTAAAGACACAGTGACAACGGAATTTTTAAAAGAACAATGTTTAAAAGGGTTAACGTTGAGAGTAGTTCAACCGGATGAGCGATACACAAAGCGATTAGAGTATGAGTTAGCCGTTATTCAAAAAATGGGATTTGAAGATTACTTTTTAATTGTGTGGGATGTCATGGCTTACGCTCATAAAGTAAAAATTGTTACAGGTGCAGGTAGAGGTTCAGCAGCTGGATCTTTGGTAGCTTATTTGCTTGAAATCACAGATGTTGATCCAATAGAGTACAATTTATTATTTGAACGATTTTTGAATGAAGAACGCTATACAATGCCTGATATCGACTTGGATTTTCCTGATAATAGACGTGAAGAAATTTTGCATTATGTAAAAAATAAGTACGGTCAAAATCATGTTGCTCAGATAGCCACTTTTGGAACATTGGCAGCTAAAATGGCTCTAAAAGATGTAGCACGAGTATTTGGGCTAAGCCCTTCAGAAGCAAATGTATGGTCAAAAGCCATTCCAAAAATATTGGGCATCACTTTAGAAAAAGCCTATAAAGAATCAGTAACACTCAGGAAATTAGTTGAAGAAAATGATAAAAATAAATTGCTGTTTAAAACGGCCAAAAGAATTGAAGGTTTGCCTCGACACATATCGACACATGCAGCAGGAATTGTTATCAGTGATAACCCACTAACTCAGTATGTTCCTTTGCAAAAAGGTGGAGGAGAGATTCTGTTAACACAATATCCGATGGGAAATGTAGAAGAAATCGGATTGTTAAAAATGGACTTTTTAGGGTTGAAAAATTTAACGATCATTGACAACACGCTAAAACTTGTTCAAAGGGAAACTGGAAAACGCTTGGATCTTTTGACTATTCCAATGCAAGATCAAGAGACTCTTCAATTATTCCGTCAAGCAGATATGGTGGGGATTTTTCAATTTGAATCTACTGGAATAAAAAACGTTCTTCGTAGATTAGAGCCTTCTTCAATCGAAGATATCGCAGCTGTAAATGCTTTGTATCGTCCAGGTCCAATGGAACAAATCGATACCTTTATTAAAAGGAAAAAAGGTGTTCTTCCTATAGAATACCCTCATGAAAGCTTGTCAGAAATTTTAGCGGTCACTTATGGTGTCATGGTGTACCAAGAACAAGTCATGCAAGTGGCTGCCAAAATGGGTGGGTACACGTTAGGTCAAGCGGATATTTTAAGACGAGCGATTGGGAAAAAACAAAAATCCATTATTGATAAAGAGAGACATCATTTTATTTCTGGTGCAAACCAATTAGGGTACACTAAAGAAGTGGCCATGCAAGTTTATGATTATATCGAACGATTTGCGAATTATGGTTTCAACCGTTCCCATGCAGTGGCCTACTCGTTCATAGCTTATCAGATGGCCTATTTAAAAGCGCATTACCCGAATGCTTTTTTTGTGGCGCTATTAAATTCAGCCTTAAACAGTTCTGCTAAGATGAAAGAATACATTATTGAAGCGAAAAAAAGGAAAATAAAAGTTATTCCGCCTAATATCAATACAAGTTTTAGCGGGTTTACATTAACTGAAAATAATATTTTATTTGGCTTCAATTCAATCAAAGGATTAAGACGAGATATGATTGTTGAAATGATTCAAAATCGAAAAAGCGATGGAAAATATTTAGGATTGATTGATTTTCTCAAAAGATTGGATAAAAAATGGTTAAAGCCAGAATACATTAAGCCATTAATCTACGCAGGGGCATTCGACCAATTTGATTACTCTAGAGGCGCTTTATTAGCATCGGTTGATGGAATTGTTCAAAGCATAAAAATGAGCGGAAACAATATTGATTTATTTGAATTATTAAAACCTAAATATGAATTTGCTCCAGATTTAACGCTTGAAGAAAAACTAGAAACAGAAGAACAATACTTAGGCACATATTTGTCAGGTCATCCAACTGAAAAGTATGATCAATTGAGACAATGGAAACAAGTTGAGTATACGAGCGAACTGACCATTGGAAAAACAAGTAGAATTATTGGGATGGTAAAAAATGTGCATAAAATCCGCACTAAAAAAGGTGAGTCCATGGCTTTCGTAACAATTAGTGATACTTCTGGAGATTGCTCGCTCACGCTTTTCCCGACAAAATATCGTCAATTTATTGACTTTCTTAATAACGGGACTATTTTATACGTTTCTGGGAAAGTTGATTCAAAACGAGAAGATACTCCTCAAATGATTGTCGGTCAAATGGAAAATGTTGAGAAAGTAATGGACAGTTACACCACTAAAAAATGTTTTATACGGATACTAGATGTGCAGAACACCAACGAGACATTGGAAAAAATGAAAAAAATAATGATGAAGGCAAAAGGCAATATACCGGTCGTTCTCTATTATGTACAAACAAATAAAAAAATTGTTTTAGCAGAAGAAAATTGGATCCATGATACACCCGAATTAATAGAACAATTGGAAGAATTACTCGGGAAAGAAAATGTTGTGATCAAAAATAGTTAAATATGTATATTTTTTTAATAAAAACTGATTTTTAAAAAGACAAGACGTTATAAAAATGGTAGAATAGCAGTTGAGCTTATGTTTGTAAGTTTGAAGCAAGAATGATTTGTGCTAGAATATATAAGTGTAAGAAGTAAAAAGATTTTTTAGATGATAACTAGTTATGAGTTGTTTAGAAGAGCTGTTTACTTTAATCTATTTTATGAGGTGAAGTCAATATGAAACGTATTGCTGTTTTGACAAGTGGTGGAGATGCTCCAGGAATGAATGCAGCTATTCGAGCTGTTGTGCGTAAAGGTCTTTATGAAGGTATGGAAGTATATGGTATTAACTATGGCTATGCTGGTTTGGTGGCTGGTGATATACGTAAATTAACTCGTAGAGATGTAGGTGATAAGATTTCGAGAGGTGGAACTTTTCTCTATTCTGCTCGTTATCCTGAATTTGCTACTGAAGAAGGTCAATTAAAAGGTATTGAACAACTAAATAAATTTGGGATTGAAGGTTTAGTAGTTATTGGCGGAGACGGTTCTTATATGGGTGCTGCTGCGTTAACTAGACACGGTTATCCAACTGTAGCTTTACCAGGTACGATCGATAACGATATACCAGGTACTGATTTCTGTATTGGATTTGATACGGCTATTAATACTGTATTAGATTCGGTTGATAAAATCCGTGATACTGCAACAAGTCACGTGCGTACTTTTATTATTGAAGTTATGGGACGTAATGCAGGAGATATCGCATTATGGACTGGTGTAGCAGGTGGAGCAGAACAAATTATTATTCCTGAAACAGAATTTAATATGGAAGAAATTGCAAGCACGATTCAAAAAGGCCGTGAACGCGGTAAAAAACACAGTATCATTATTTTGGCTGAAGGCGTAATGAACGGAAACGACTTTGCGGATGAATTGTCAAAATTTGGAGATTATCAAGCTCGTGTTACTGTTCTAGGGCATGTTCAGCGTGGAGGTTCTCCAACTGCTCGTGACCGAGTATTATCAAGTGTTTTTGGTGCGAGAGCTGTTGATCTATTAAAAGTTGGTAAAGGCGGATTATGCATAGGAATCGTAAACAATAAAATTGTTGAAAATGATATTGTTGAAACCTTGAAAACAAAAAAACATATGCCTGATGTCAGCTTATACAAATTAAATCAAGAAATATCTTATTAAACGAATTACAAACTTTAAAAAAATTGTAATAAAAAATTGCTGTTGGGAGAGATAATAGAATGAAAAAAACGAAGATTGTATGTACGATTGGTCCAGCAAGTGAAACAGTTGAACAACTGGTTCAAATGATAGATGCAGGTATGAATGTAGCCCGCTTAAACTTTTCACATGGTGATTTTGAAGAGCATGGTGCACGTATCAAAAACATTCGCGAAGCATCAAAACGTACTGGCAAAATGGTAGGAATTCTATTAGATACAAAAGGTCCTGAAATGCGTACGCATAACATGAAAGATGGTCGTGTGGAATTTGAAGCAGGAGACGTTGTTCGTATCTCAATGACAGAAGTTGAAGGAACAAAAGAAAAATTCTCAATCAGTTACCCTGAATTGATCAATGATGTAAACCCTGGAACTCACATCTTATTAGATGATGGTTTAGTGGATCTTGAAGTAACAGACTTAGACCATGCAAATGGTGAAATTGTTGTTTTAGTTAAAAACCCAGGAACATTGAAAAATAAAAAAGGTGTTAACGTACCAGGCGTATCTGTTAACTTACCAGGTATCACTGATAAAGATGCTGCTGATATTCGTTTTGGTTTAGAAAATGATATTGACTATATTGCTGCAAGTTTCGTACGTCGTGCAAGTGATGTTTTAGAAATCACACAAATTCTTGAAGAAGAAAACATGACACACGTTCAAATTATTCCTAAAATTGAAAACCAAGAAGGCGTAGATAACATTGACGAAATCTTGAAAGTTTCAAATGGATTAATGGTTGCACGTGGAGACTTAGGAGTTGAAATTCCAACAGAAGAAGTTCCTATCGTTCAAAAAGCACTTATCCAAAAATGTAATCAAGCTGGTAAACCAGTTATCACAGCTACACAAATGTTAGACTCAATGCAACAAAACCCACGTCCAACTCGTGCGGAAGCAAGTGACGTTGCAAATGCTATTTTTGATGGTACAGATGCTATCATGCTTTCTGGAGAAACCGCTGCTGGGGATTACCCGATTGAAGCTGTACAAACTATGGCACGTATTGCTATTCGTACAGAAGAAGCATTAGTAAACCAAGATGCATTTGCATTAAAAGCTTACAGCCAAACAGATATGACTGAAGCTATTGGTCAATCAGTAGGACATACTGCTCGTAACTTGAACATTCAAACAATTGTTGCAGCAACTGAATCTGGACATACTGCACGCATGATTGCAAAATATCGTCCAAAAGCTAACATTGTTGCTGTTACGTTTACAGAACGTCAAATGCGTGGTTTAGCATTAACATGGGGTGTTTCTCCAGTAGTTTCTGAAAAACCTGGTTCAACTGATGATATGTTTAATCTAGCTACTAAAATCGCTCAAGAAACTGGATTTGCTTCTGCAGGAGATTTAATTATCATTACTGCTGGTGTACCAGTTGGAGAACGTGGAACAACTAACTTAATGAAGATCCAATTAATTGGAACTAAATTAGCTAGTGGTCAAGGTGTTGGATCAGATGCTGTTATTGGTAAAGCAACTGTTGCAACAAGTGCTGACGAAGCAAATAAAAATGCTGTTGAGGGTGGAATTTTAGTTGTTAAAACAACAGATAAAGACTACTTGCCAGCAATTGAAAAATCATCAGCTTTAGTAGTAGAACAAGGCGGTTTGACTAGTCATGCAGCTGTTATTGCTATTGCAATGAGCATTCCTGTAATTGTGAATGTTGAAAATGCAACAACACTTATTAAAAATGATGAATTAATTACTGTTGACTCACGTCGCGGAATTGTTTACCGTGGAGCTACAACAGCAATCTAATCACAATTAACTAAACAAAACTCTCTTGAGGATTGATTTTAGATCCGATAGGGAGTTTTTTTTGAGTAATTTATTATTTAGTTTACATAAAAAAAATATGGTAAACTTGCTTTGGATAAATTGTTCCTTGCTTTCCATCTACTTCTTTTTCCTATAAAATGAAATAGATGGATCAATAGAACAAAAATGCAAAGATTATTTTGAAACTTATGGAGGAAAAAATATGAATCAATCATTAGGAAAAGTTATTACAGGACTTGTTACAGATGTAAACGAGGACGCGTTTTTTGTACAAAAAGATGGAGTAACCTATAAATTAGACAAAGCAGAAGGAATGGAATATAAGCTTGGAGATACCGTAGAAGGCTTTGCTTATATTTCAATGGATAAAGACTTTATGTTGACTCAAGATATACCTAAAGCTCAAGTTGGACATTACGCATGGGGAACGGTTATAGACACACGTAAAGATTTAGGTGTATTTGTAGATGTAGGTTTACCAGATAAAGAATTAGTTGTTTCACTTGACGAGTTGCCTACCATTAAACAACTGTGGCCTAAAAAAGGCGACCGTTTGCTGATAACAATAAGAGTAGATGACAAAGACCGTATGTGGGGAGAACTAGCAAGTGATGAAGTATATCAATCACTAGCAAAAAAAGGAACAGAAGAACTAATCAATCAAAATATTAAAGGAACAGCTTATCGTTTGAAAATGATTGGAACATTTATTTTGACAGAAGATAATCAAATTGGATTTATCCATCCTTCAGAACGTAAAGACGAACCTCGTTTAGGAGAAGTTGTATCTGGGCGTGTCATTGGGGTTAGACCAGATGGCGTTATAAACGTATCCTTAATGCCGCGTGCCTATGAAGCTATCGGAGACGATGCTGCAATGTTGATGGCCATATTAGAAAGAACAAAAACAGGCAGCTTCCCTTATACCGATAAAAGTTCACCAGAAGATATTTCTGATCGATTTGGAATCAGTAAAGGTCAGTTTAAGCGTGCTATTGGCAATTTAATGAAACAACGTTTGATTGTACAAGAAGATGGCGAAACAAAACTTGTTGCACCTGTAACTAAAGTAGAAGATGAAGAAGATCAAATAGAATTAGATAATGAATAATCTAAAGAAGGCAGTTCACAAAGTGTTCTTGCCTTCTTTTTGCATTTCACTCAATGTAGTATTTTTAATGTGATAGAGGTGAAGAAATTGAATGAAGATGTAGAAGAATATATACGCTTTCTTACAATCGAACGAGGTCTTTCAAAAAATACAATTGAAAGCTATAAAAGAGATATCCGGCAATACTTAGTTTTTATTGAGCAAATCAAGGTAACCAAATGGGACCAGATTGATCGGTACACTGTGTTGTCATTTTTGCAGGATTTAAAGGAGAAAGAAAAATCAGCAGGTACTATCATTCGAATGATTTCTTGCCTAAGACAATTTCATCAGTTTTTAAAACAGGAACAAATATCTCAAAGTGATCCGATGCTACATATCGACACACCAAAGAAAGCACAAAAATTACCAAAAGTATTGTCGATCAAAGAAGTAGATCGCTTAATAGAAACTCCGAATACAGGAGAGACGCTAGGATTAAGAGATCGGGCAATGCTTGAAGTAATGTATGCAACCGGTTTGCGCGTTTCTGAATTAACAGAATTGAAATTAGATGATCTGCATTTATCACTTGGATTAATTCAAACAATTGGTAAGGGAGATAAAGAGCGAATCATTCCTTTAGGTGATCTAGCAATCACATGGATTGAAAAATATTTACGATACAGCCGGACAAAATTAGAAAAAGATGGTCAGCGCTCACCGCACTTATTCCTAAATCATCATGGACGTAAATTGACCAGACAAGGTGTATGGAAAAACTTGAAAATAATCGTAAAAAAAGCTGGAATAGAAAAAGAAGTGACACCTCATACGTTGCGTCATTCGTTTGCGACACATTTATTAGAAAATGGAGCTGATTTAAGAGTGGTGCAAGAGTTGTTAGGTCATTCAGATATCTCCACAACTCAAATATATACTCATATTACTAAAAAAAGGATGTCAAGCGTTTACAAAACCTATCATCCCAGAGCTTGAAAAATAAAGTATTCAGAATTTTGCTCGCTTTATTGTGTACTTTTTACTATAATGAGAATGTAGAAACCTATTATTAGGAGGATGAAGATCGAATGTCATACAAAAGAGTGCATTTAATCGTTATGGATTCAGTTGGTATTGGTGAAGCACCTGATGCTGATAAATTTAATGATTTAGGAAGCGATACTTTAGGTCACATTGCGCAAGAAGCTGGCCTGACAATACCTCATCTAGAACAATTAGGACTTGGAAACATTAAACAGTTGAAAGGTGTTCGCAGTGTTGCAGATAGTTTAGGGTATTATACTAAATTAGAAGAAGTGTCAGTAGGTAAAGATACTATGACTGGACATTGGGAAATTATGGGGCTGAATATTCAAACTCCATTTCGTGTTTTTCCGGAAGGTTTTCCAGATGATTTATTAAAAAAAATTGAAGATTTTTCAGGTCGTAAAATTGTTGGGAACAAGCCAGCAAGTGGGACAGCTATCCTTGATGAATATGGACAGCACCAATTAGAAACAGGAGATTTGATTATCTATACTTCAGCAGACCCTGTGCTACAAATTGCAGCTCATGAAGAGGTTATTCCCTTAGAAGAGTTATACCGTATATGTCAATTTGTAAGAGATATTACAAAAGAGGATCCTTACATGATTGGTAGAATTATTGCTCGCCCATACATTGGGGAACCGGGTAATTTCTCAAGAACAAGCGGACGTCATGACTATGCGTTAGATCCTTTTGGCAAAACCGTCTTAAATCATTTAAGCGAAGCTGGAAAAGAAGTAATCGCAATTGGTAAAATCAATGACATTTATAATGGAAAAGGTATTACGGATTCTGTACGTACGGAAGACAATATGGATGGTGTAGACAAATTATTGACCGTTATGGACAAAGATTTTGAAGGCCTTAGCTTCTTAAATCTTGTTGATTTTGATGCCAAGTTTGGGCATCGTCGCGATGTTGCAGGCTATGGTCAAGCGATAGATGAATTTGATGATCGAATTGATGAAATTGTTGGAAAATTAAAAGAAGACGATTTATTGTTGATTACAGCTGACCACGGAAATGATCCGACAGCTCCTGGAACAGACCATACAAGAGAATATGTTCCTTTACTAGCGTATTCCCCATCTATGAAAGGGCATGGCGAAATTCCTCAAGGACACTTTGCTGATATTGGAGCAACTATTGCAGAGAACTTCCATGTTCAAGATACTGGTTTTGGGAAAAGTTTCTTAAAGGAATTAAAATAAAAAAAGAATTATTGGAGGACGGTTATGACTACCGCAATTTTAAATAAAATAAATGAAGCAAAAAATTACATCCTAGAAAAAGGCGTTCAAAATATCGAAATTGGCTTAATTTTAGGATCAGGATTAGGTGAGTTGGGCGACGAAGTTGAAAATGCAATTGCAATTTCTTACAGTGAAATTCCTCATTTTCCTGTTTCAACTGTAGAAGGTCATGCTGGACAATTAGTATATGGAACTCTTGGTGGTAAAAAAG
Source organism: Carnobacterium sp. 17-4 (assembly GCF_000195575.1). Taxonomy (NCBI): domain Bacteria; kingdom Bacillati; phylum Bacillota; class Bacilli; order Lactobacillales; family Carnobacteriaceae; genus Carnobacterium; species Carnobacterium sp. 17-4. The sequence goes on from NC_015391.1 coordinate 1,048,245, forward strand.
TACTAGCTATGCAAGGTCGTTTTCATTTTTATGAAGGCTACTCTTTAGAAGAAGTAACTTTTCCAATCCGTGTAATGAAAGCCTTAGGTATTCATTCACTAATCGTTACAAATGCTGCTGGTGGAGTCAACGCTGACTTCACACCGGGGGAATTGATGATGATTACAGATCAAATTAACTATACAGGTGTAAATCCTTTGATTGGACCAAATGATGCCTCTATGGGGCCACGCTTTACGGATATGAGCCATGCTTACGATTTAGCGTATCAAGAAACTGTCCGTTCTGTAGCGAAAGACATGAATATCGACCTGAAAGAAGGCGTTTATATCGGGTTTTCTGGACCTACTTACGAAACACCTGCAGAGATAAAAATGGTTCGTCTTTTCGGAGCAGATGCAGTAGGGATGTCAACCGTTCCTGAAGTCATAGTAGCAAAACATGCTGATATGAGAGTAATCGGTATTTCATGTATCACTAATTTAGCAGCAGGTATGCAAGCTCAATTAAATCATGAAGAAGTTGTTGAAACTACTCAACGTGTTAAACATACGTTTAAAGCATTTGTAAAAAATATCCTTTCAGAAATGTAATCAGACAATACAAAGAGAAACTGTGAAAAGCTATGGTTTATTAGCCGTAACTTAATCAGTTTCTCTTTTGTTCATCTCTGGATCAAGTTTAAAAAATGTGACATTATAGGTTTATTAAAGGTATAGGCCTGCATTGAGAAATGCTTTTTTTTGTGTTAAAGTAAGTAAAGCAAAAAACAAGAGAAATTGAAATGAGGATAGTCGATTAATGGATGAAAGATTACTAACGGGCACAATGAGAATGAATGAAGCTAATCATTTAGAAATTGGCGGCGTAGATACAGTTTCATTGGTTGAAAAATATGGAACACCAGTCTACGTATACGATATTTCTCAAATAAAATACAAAGCACGTACATTCAAAAAGGCTTTTCAAGATCGTAACATCAAAGCTCAAGTTGCTTATGCCAGTAAAGCATTTTCTTGTTTGGCAGTCTATCAGTTAATGGCAAAAGAAGAAATGTCATTAGATGTTGTTTCTGGTGGAGAGTTATTTACAGCTATCCAAGCAGAATACCCAAATAAAAAGATCCATTTTCATGGGAACAATAAATCAGATTCAGAAATTATTGCAGCTTTGGATTATGACATTGGTTGCTTTGTTGTCGATAATTTTTATGAATTAAGTAAATTGAATGAATATACTAAACAACGCCAACAAAAAGTGTCTGTTCTATTAAGGGTAACTCCTGGAGTTGAAGCTCATACTCATGAATACATCACTACTGGACAGACCGATTCTAAATTTGGGTTTGATCTAGAAAATGGCCAAGCACAGCAAGCCTTAGAAATGTCTTTGGAAATGCCTTATATTGATGTAATGGGTTTGCATTGTCATATTGGTTCACAGATTTTTGAAACAGACGGTTTTAGTCTAGCGATTGATAAACTAATGATACAGTCAAAAGAATGGCAAGTATTGTTTGATTTTCAATTGCGCGTTTTAAACGTTGGTGGAGGTTTTGGTATTAGATATACTTCTGAAGATGAGCCGTTGCCAATTGAAGACTATGTAAATAACTTAATTGATGAAGTTCAGTCTGTTTCAGAAAAAATACAATTGCCAATGCCTGAAATCTGGATTGAACCAGGTCGTAGTCTAGTAGGAGATGCAGGGATCACTTTATATCAAGTCGGTTCGCAAAAATTGATACCGGATGTTCGAAACTATTTAGCCATTGATGGCGGTATGACGGATAACATCAGACCAGCCTTATACGATGCGAAATATACAGGAGTTTTGGCTAATCGTGTAGCAGATGCAGTAGAAGAAACTTACTCTATAGCTGGGAAATGTTGTGAGTCTGGAGATATGTTAATTTGGGATTTGCCACTGCCAAAAGCAGATGCCACTGACATTTTAGCTGTATTTAGTACTGGTGCTTATGGTTATGCAATGGCAAGCAATTACAACCGCATTCCAAGACCACCAGTAGTTTTTGTTGAAAATGGAAAAGATTTTTTGGCTATTAAGCGAGAAAGTTATGCAGACTTAATGAGATTAGATTGCTCTCTGTATCAATAGATAGGCACTAATCGGTAGTACTGCAAGCTTAAAGCGCTAGGAGGAAATTATGTTACTCGATTACAAAAATGACTATGAAAAAATTTCAATGGGATTACTCTCATTCGTTCCAGATTTAAAAGACGTTTCACGTTTGCAAGATGAAATGGATTGGTATCAAAGTAAAGAAGATCGTAAACTTTATTTATGGAAAAGTGAGGACACTCAGGATATCATAGGTGTAATAGGCGTAGAAATTGGGAATGACATGATACTGTTAAGGCATATTTCAATCAATCCTTCATTTAGAAATGAAGGCATTAGTTATAAAATGTTAGAAGCTTTAGAACGTCGTTTTCCACAAAAAAAAATAATGGGAACATTAGAAACGTCCGCTTTGGTTGCTAAGTGGGAACAAGAAAAAAGTAAACAAAACCAACAGCAGATCTTAGTAACTGATGAAAAAGGCGAGGGTTAGATGTCATCTGATATAACTATAAAGATTGATGCATTTGAAGGGCCGTTAGACTTATTGCTACACTTAATTAAACATTTAGAAATCGATATTTACGATATCCCAATTGCTGATGTAACGTCACAATATTTAAATTACATTCGAGCAATGAAAGTATTGCAACTAGATGTTGCAGGCGATTATTTAGTTATGGCTGCTACGTTAATGGCCATTAAAAGCAAACTTCTATTGCCTAAACAGGAGATCGATGCAGATCAAGAAGATGAAGGTTTTTATGATTCTGGCGAAGATCCCCGAGATGCCTTAGTAGAACAATTGTTAGAATACAAAAAATTTAAATCAGCTGCCGCTTTACTAAAAGTAAAAGAAGAAGAACGAAGTCAGTATTTTTCTAAGGAGCCAGCTAATTTAGAGCTGTTACAAGAAAAAGTTCCTCTTGAACCTCTTCAAATCAGTACATTTGATTTAGTAGCTGCTTTTCAAGAAATGTTTAATAAGAAAATGAAAAAGGTTCCTTTACAAACAAAAATTAAAGCTGAAGAGACTTCTATTAATGAAAAAATGGATTTTATCATGGGGAAACTAAGAAATGTAAAAGCCAATCAAGGAGTTTTGTTTGCAGGTTTTTTTGAAGAGCCAACAAAAAATGAAATGGTAACGACCTTTATGGCTTTACTTGAACTCATTAAGGAGAAAGATATTTACATTCAACAAGAAATAACCTATGGAGATATTATTGTCTATCCATCAGAAACAGAAGAAATAGGTGATGAGTAGTATGGATGAATTAGCAGCAATTGAAGCACTGCTCTTTGTAGCTGGAGATGAAGGGATGACACTAGAGGAAATTTCGAGTCTTTTAGAGTGTTCAACTCAACAAGCGTATCAATTTTTAATGCGACTTCAAAAAGAGTATGAAACGATGACTGCCAGAGGGCTGATGTTGCTTGAAGTAGGAAATCAGTATCAACTAGCGACTAAAAAAGAGTATGCAGATGTCATAAAAAAATATGCTATCTCACCTTTAACCACTAACCTTTCACAGGCAGCATTAGAAACACTTGCTATTATAGCCTATAAGCAGCCTTTGACTCGTATGGAGATTGATGAGATACGAGGAGTACAAACAAGCGGAGCACTACAAAAACTCACTCTTAGAGGATTGATTGAACCAAAAGGACGAGCAGAAGGTCCTGGAAGAGCTATTTTATATGGGACTTCGGACTATTTTATGGATTACTTTGGTCTTAAAGATTTAAATGAATTACCTAAGATAACTGAATTAGAAACTGAAGCTAGCGAAAAAGAATCAGATTTATTTTTTGAACGTTTTAACCAGCAGTTTGAATAAGAATAAAAAATAGAGTTGTACGAAGGAGAAATTATGGAAAGATTGCAAAAAGTTTTAGCTCATGCGGGGGTTGCCTCGCGTCGTAAATCAGAGGAACTTATTTCTAAGGGACATGTTAAAGTAAATGGAAAAGTTGTTAAAGAAATGGGAATTCAAATTGGGAATTCTGATGTAGTAGAAGTAGATGGAGTTCCAATTTATAGAGAAGAACCGGTCTATTTTTTATTAAATAAACCTAGAAATATGATTACAGCCGTTTCAGATGATAAGGGACGACCTGTAGTAACGGATTTATTTACTAATATAGAGCAACGAATTTACCCGGTAGGCCGATTAGACTATGACACAACAGGAGCATTGATGTTAACAAATGACGGAGAACTTTCCCAATTATTGATGCATCCCAAGTATCAAATAGATAAAACGTATGTGGCTAAAGTAAAAGGTTTAGTCGATAGAAAGGCACTGAATAAGCTTGAAAAAGGGATCGTTATTGAAGGTAAAAAAACGGCACCAGCTAAAGCTAAAATCCTTTCGGCTGATCGAGCAAAAGATATTACTATGGTCGAATTAACCATACATGAAGGTCGCAATAGACAAGTGAAAAACATGTTTCAAGCTATTGGCCATCCAGTAGAAAAATTAAAAAGAGAATCTTATGGCACATTAACGTTGGACGGATTGCAAACAGGCGAATGGCGTGAATTAAAGACATTTGAAATCTATCAATTGCGTAATTCAGCAACTCAAGAAGAAAACAAAACAAAGTAAATAAATGCGTAAAGAGCTTGGATAAAAAATCAAGCTCTTTTTTTATAAACAAATAAATGAAGCAGTTTTTTTAGAGTACGTACTTCTTTTTGAGAACGTTTTAGTATTTCACCAAGGAATTATGTCAATTAGTTGAAAATTGCAACAAATGTTGTGTATACTGATATTAGACTAAATTACTATAGGTAAGTGCTACAGGAAAATAATGAGGTGGAAATATAATGGGAAATGATGCAATGCATCTATTAGTAGTAGATGACGAAGATCGTATTCGTAGACTATTAAAAATGTATTTAGAGAGAGAAAATTATGTTATTTCTGAAGCTGATAATGGAGAAGATGCTGTTAAGATGGCTTTAGAAAATGATTACGATTTAATCCTGCTAGATTTGATGCTTCCTAAAATGGATGGTATTCAAGCTGCTGAGAAAATAAGAGAAAGTAAAAATACTCCGATTATGATGTTGACCGCTAAAGGGGAAGAAGTTAGTCGTATAGAGGGATTTGAAGTTGGTGCAGATGATTATATTGTTAAACCATTTAGTCCAAGAGAAGTTGTTTTAAGAGTATCGGCTATTCTAAAAAGAACCCAAAGCGGAAAACCAAAAGAAAAAGATAATCCTGATTTAATTAAAATGCCTCATTTTGAAATAGATGACCAATCTCATCGTGTCTTGGCAGATGGAAACGCTGTTAACTTGACTCCAAAGGAATATGATTTATTATTGTATCTAGCACAATCTCCGGATCAAATTTTTGGAAGAGAACAACTCTTACGTGAAGTATGGAAGTATGAGTTTTTTGGCGATTTAAGAACGGTAGATACTCATGTTAAGCGCTTAAGAGAAAAATTAACGAAGCATTCTGAACCGGCCGCAAAAATGATTGTGACCGTATGGGGTCTTGGTTATAAATTTAATTCTTTTCCAGAAGAATCTGAAAAGTAGGTTGGGATATGTTTAGACTAAATAGCCTAGTAACCCGTACTTGGGTAGTAACCATGTTAGCTATAGGTTTTTGTTTTTTTACCTCAACTCAAGTATATGGAATGATTTATAAAAAAAATATTGAAGAAAATTATATAAAAGATTTTGAAAGTTCAATGGATACTATTGCAGCCATGTCTGAAGAAAATCCAAATTTTTTAATAGATAATTTAGATAAAATAAGAGCTTTTAATTCACATCTTTTTTTAAGTATCCAACAAGGAGATGAACCTATAGTTTATTCTTCAAACATTGATTTGGATAAACAATTAAAAGCTATAGAAAAAGTTAAAGCTACCACTCAAGTGAACGCAGCATTAAATAGTGGAAAAGACGCTTTAGTTAAAGATGAAGTTAAATTTGATGGAAAATCAAAAACACCTTTCATCATGAAGATTAAGCATTTTAACCTTAATAATCAAGAGGGTAAACTGTACATCTATGGAGATTTATCATTTTTAAATAAAACCCATAGTAGAATGGCGATGTGGTCAATTGCGAATTTGATTCTTTATATCATAATAGGAATTTTATTGTTTTATTATTTCCAACGTAGACTAGGCCATCCTTTAACTCAATTGAGAGATATTGCTTACGATTATGCTAAAAATGATTTCTCAAAACAAACGCATTCGAATTACAAAGATGAGTTAGCTCAATTAGCGCTGGCTATGAATAAGATGGGTAAATCATTGGAAGTAACAGGAGCAGCAACTAGACAAGAAAAAGAATTATTAGAAAATATTGTGACGTCCATCTCGACTGGAGTATTGTATTACAATCAAGATAAAACATTGTTGATGTCTAATCCACTTGGAGATGAATACTTACAACACTTGTATCGATCAGATCAAGTGATGAAAACAATCATACCTGAAGTGTTAGAATATCGAATTGATTCTGTTATCAAATTTCCAGAAAAAGTAAGTTACGAAAACAATATCGATGATTATTATTACAATATAACGTTGATCCCACTTTTTGATGAAAATTTAGAAAGTGTTCGTGGTGTATTGGTTTCTATTCAGGACATTACTAAAGAAAAACGACTTGATATTATGAGAAATGATTTTATCAACAATATATCTCATGAATTAAGAACACCGTTAGTTATGATTCAAGGATACAGTGAAGCTATTTTGGATGATGTAGCTGAAACACAAGAAGAAAAAAAAGAAATGGCTAAGATAATCGGTGAAGAATCTATTCGAATGAACCGTATGGTCAACGAAATGCTCGATAGTTCTAGAATGGAAGCGGGCTTTATTAATTTGATTAAACTGGATGTACAGTTAGACGACTTTTTCAATAAGTTATTTACGCGATTTGCTACTATGTCTGAAAAAAATAATATTGAGATGAAATTGACGATTGATCCTAATTTAGACTCTTATTATATGGATGAAGACAAAATGAACCAAGTATTTGTAAACTTGATAAATAATGCGATCAGACATACTAGTTTGTCAAATAAAGAAAATAAGAAAGTAGAAATTTGGGTTCATTTAGAAAAAATAATGGATGAAATTTTGATTGAAGTAAGGGATAACGGAACAGGAATTTCTGAAGAAGATGTTCCTTATGTTTTCGATCGATTTTATAAAGCTGATAAATCGCGTACTGTGATGAAAGGCAATAAAACAGGAACAGGAATCGGTTTATCCATTGTTAAAAATATTATAGAAGCACATGGCGGCTTTGTCGAAGTAAAAAGCGTTATAAATGAGCATACTACTTTTGTTGTTCATTTACCGTATATCGATTGATTCATTAATAAAAAGTAAGTAACTATTGATTTTTCTTTTATTATGATATACAATTAAAATGTTAAAAAAAATATAAAGATTCGTCTTCAGGGGCAGGGTGAAATTCCCGACCGGTGGTATAGTCCACGAGCTAAATAGCATTATTTAGTTGAACTGGTTAAATTCCAGTACCGACAGTAAAGTCTGAATAAAGAAGATGGAGTTTATTTGAATATGCATCATTGTTCAAGTGCTCTGTTTAATTATCTATCTGAAGATAATTTGGACGAGCATTTTTATATTGCTTTTATTTAAATAGACTCAGTAATGCCTACGCTGATGAATCCTTTTAGGAGGATTTTTATGCAAACTAGTAACACGAAAAAAATGGTGGGAATCTCCATGTTGGCTGCTTTTGCAACCATTTTGATTTCATTTGGCTTTCCAATAATTCCAGGAGTTACTTTTCTTAAAGTAGACTTTAGTGATATTCCTGTTTTGATTGGAATGTTCTTATACGGTCCGGTTGGAGGCGTGATGGTTGCGTTCATACGTTCATTACTGCATTACATTCAAACGGGTGGTGACGCAGGATATCCCATTGGGGATACTGCAAGTTTTATAGCTTCTGTCGCGTATACATTGCCAATCTATTTAATCATGAAGACTAAAGTTCATGATATGAAAAATATTGTTTTTGCAAATGTGATTGGAACTGTATCTTTAACAGTTGTTCTATCATTTGTAAATTATTTATTCTTACTTCCTTTATACTTAAAAGTATTAAACTTTAGTGTAGGACCTATTAGAGAGTATCTTTTAATGGGTGTTATACCATTTAATATAATAAAAGGAGCAATAGTAAGCACAGTATTTATCTTAATCTTTGCAAAATTAAAAAATTGGTTGTTTCGTAACCAAATGACAAAAATTAGTTTTAAATAAATGAGAGAAATCGCAATTTTATTGCGGTTTCTTTTTTTATCTCTAAAATCATGCATTCGCTCCTGATTAATATTTATTAAAATTTATAAAAGAATACCCTAAAATTAGTTATTTTTGGTATATTAGATTTAACGATCTATCAGCGTTGCTGTTACGGTTGTTAAAGTATCTGAAATGAGGGTGAATGTCTTGGAGCAATCGTTATACAGTCAGATTTTCTGTCTTTCATTATATTCTAAAGACTACCCAATTAAACCTTCAACGCTATACCATATTCTAATAGGAAAAAGAACTGCTTCGATTTTGTTCAAAGCGCATACTTACCAAATGATCAAGTTTTTTTCAATTTTCCCCAATCTAAAACGAGAACAGTATAACCAGATGATTCAAGGTTTCGTTGCCAAAGGTTGGATCAAAGCAAACGATGCGAATGAAGAGTTTTATCTTTCTGAACAAGGGAAGGCAGAAGTAGAAGTCTATTTTTCTGAACATTTTTACCCCACAAATTTAAATCAATTATTAAATGGAAAAGCTACTAAGGAATTTTGGGAAAAAATTGTGTTTTTGACCCAAGTTCTTTCAGAATTACGGTACCAAAATAAGCGTTATTTACCTGTTAATAAAGAATGGAAAAACCAACTTTGGGTAAAAAATTGGTTGAAAAATAATCCATTGGATAAACAAGATCTCGCTCAATCTTTTGGAAAAGAATGGATTCATGTATTAAAAAACTTGGATTCATTTGCTGCAGAAATAGTGGTGTCACAATTGACAGGATATGAAAAATTTGGGAAAACAATTACTCAATTAGCTTCGATGCATAAAATTGAAGCGTTAGAAATGGCTTTTTTACTTCAAAATGCTATTATTCAAGTAATGGATCAAGTTGTTCGAAAAAAAGAAAACTATCCTCTATTTTATTTGATTTATCAAGAATGTATCAGAGATCCCTACAGTAATCTAAGCCAAAGTACAAGATTGACCGCAAACTATTTAGATAAAGGACTTTCTATTGAAAATATTGCACTTAAGAGGAAATTAAAGGCAAATACTATTTCAGAACACATCATTGAATTGGCTATTATTTTTCCGGATTTCGATATTTCTAGTGTAATACCGGATAGCGATTACCAACATTTAGTTACGGCATTTCAATCTAATGAAAAGATTAGCTATGAGGAATTAGAAAAAGATATGCCTCAGGTCCCATTTTCATGGTACAGATTGATCCAAGTTGAAAGGAGTCGTACCGATGAATAATAGAGAGCTCATCAAACAAAATTTAGAGGAATATTTTGGGTATACCTCTTTTAGAAATGGGCAAGAGGAAGCGGTTTTAGCAGCTTTGGAAGGTCGACACACCTTAGTTATGCTGCCAACTGGCACAGGAAAATCAATTTGTTATCAATTAACAGGTTATTGTTTGAATGGTCTTGTAGTGATTGTTTCACCTCTATTGTCTTTAATGCAAGACCAAGTAGAACAGTTAAAGCTTAACGGTGAAAAAAGAGTCGCAGCTATCAACAGTTTGATGAATGCACAGGAAAAAGAATGGGTTTTAAAGCATTTATCTCAATATAAATTTATTTTTCTTTCGCCTGAGATGCTTCACCAAGAATATGTGATGGCGTATTTAAAAAAAGTTCCAATTGGTCTTTTTGCCATTGACGAAGCCCATTGTATCTCTCAGTGGGGACTGGATTTCAGACCTGATTACTTAGATTTAGGATTGGTTCGTAAAGAACTAAACTTCCCGTTAACCATGGCATTGACCGCTACAGCTACAAAACGTGTACGAGAAGAAATTTTAACGTCATTGCATATTGACGATGGAAATACAAAGGAGATTGTTTATTCAGTCGACCGTTCAAACATTGCTTTTTCTACAATTATCTGTGACCGAGACAAGAATCAGCACTTAATGAATCAAATTGAAAAATTGAAGAAACCAGGAATTATTTATTTTTCTAGTAAGAAAACTGCCGATGAAATTGCTGAAATGATTCGTGCAAAAACAACCATTATTGCAGAAAGTTACCACTCCGATATAGAATCAGAAGACAAAATTAAAATACAACAGCAATTTGTTCATAATGAAATTGATATTATTTGTGCGACGAGCGCATTTGGAATGGGCATCAATAAAAGTAATATTCGATTTGTTATTCACTATCATCTTCCGGGAAGTCCTGAAGCGTATTTGCAAGAAGTCGGAAGATGCGGCAGAGATGGAGAACCAAGCTTGGCTCTATTGCTGTATGAACAAGGAGATAGTATGATTCAATTTCGTTTGCAAGAATACACATTACCGACAGTTGAGATGTTAGAATATGGGTATAAAAAAGGTGTGATCCCAGAAGGTAGTTGCAGTCCTTCCCAAAAGCAACTAATAGAAAATTATTTAAAATCCAATCTATCTATTGAAACAGCCAAGCAGCAAGTAAAAAGTAGAATTGTTTACAAACAACAACAATTGTATTACATGATGGATTATGCTGAAACATCAAGTTGCAAAAGAAGCTTTCTCTTGCATTATTTTGATGAAAAATTAGAAGGCAAACCAGATCGTTGCTGTAATAATTGCAGTCTTGAAATCGCTGATTTTTACGGCGAATCTGATTTAAAACAAAAAATAGGTTCTCGAAATGAAAAAAGTTGGGAAGAAACTATAAAGGAATTATTTTTAATAGGAAATTAATAAGACAATTCTATGTAAAAATGATACAATAATACAGAGTTTAGCCTAGGAGGAGTACTAAAAGATGAGTAAAAAAAATTCGAAAAATAACCCAAAAAAAGAAAAAGCATGGAATCGTAAATTTGATGATGACGATAGTTTAGTGGATGATAAATATTCTAGAACAGCAAGGAAAAAAGCGAAGAAAAGTGTACACCCTGTTATAACATCTTTGTTTATTTTCTTACTATTGATTATTATCTTGCCAAGTGTTGCTTATCTTTGGTGGTCTAATGCAGACTCCGATAGTAGTAAAAACCAGAATGAAACGGAAGAAAGAATGACAATAACACAAAATAGCAGTAGTGAATCAAGCAGCTCAGAAGAATCGGTTTCTGAGTCGGAACCCGAATCAGAAGTTTCATCTGAAAGTATAGAAGAAGAGTCATCTGAAAGTGAAGCTGTACAACCAGAAGAGCCTGAATCACAAGTGGCAGAACAGCCTGTGATCGAAGAGCCTGAAAGTGTTGAAGAACCAGAGTCTGAAGTGGTAGAAGAAGCAACAAATACTTATACTGTTCAAGCAGGAGACAATCTGTATCGTATTGCTGTAAATCATGGTATGTCGACAGATGAATTGAAAGCATTAAATGGTATAGCAGGCGATTCAGTTAGTGTAGGAATGGTTTTGAAAGTTAAATAAATGTTCTTTAGAGTTGGATTTTTATAATCGGCAGAAGGCTAGGGTTAACCTAGCCTTTTTAATATGAAAAAAGAAAGTAGGAAAAAATTTGAAAAAAACAATACAAGTTGCCATTGACGGTCCGGCATCAGCTGGAAAAAGCACAGTCGCTAAGATATTAGCGAAAGAATTAGGTTACATTTATTGCGATACTGGAGCAATGTATCGTGCTCTAACATATCAAGCAATCAAAAATAAAATCGAAGTAACAGATGAAAAACAATTAGTTCGCTTATTAAAAGAAATGGTTATTTCTTTTGAACCAAATAAAGGCAATCAAAAAGTATTTATTAATGGTGAGGAAGTCACCGATGCTATTCGTTTAACAGATGTAACAAATGCCGTTTCAGCCGTTTCAGCGCATGGCGAAGTTAGAAAAGAATTAGTAAAAAGGCAACAAGAAATAGCTTCACACGGTGGAGTAGTTATGGACGGTCGTGATATTGGTACAGCCGTTTTGCCAACAGCAGAAGTGAAAATATTTCTTATTGCTAGTGTTGACGAACGAGCAGAAAGACGCTATAAAGAAAATTTAAGTAAAGGTATACCTACTTCACTAGAAGTATTGAAGCAAGAAATTGCGGATCGAGATTACAAAGATTCACATCGTGAAGTTTCTCCGCTTACACAAGCTGAAGATGCTATTCTCTTAGATACAACTAGCTTGTCTATTGAACAGGTTGTTGAAAGAATCAGAGAATTAATTCAAATCAAACTTACTAATTGAGGATTCTTTTATTTTTTCAATCGTTATGGTGGCAATAATTTGAAAAATTGGTTAAAATATAGAGAGAAAGTATTTAATTGGCTAGCTATAGGAGGGCAAACAGATGACGGAAAATGAAAAAAACCAAGAGGTCAACGAACAAGAATCAATGATGGACGCAATGAATAGTGTTCAAGAAATTAATATTGGCGATATTGTTAAAGGTGAAATTTTAACGATTCAAGATAATAAGCAAGCTATAGTTGGCATCATTGGTGGCGGAGTTGAAGGTGTTATTCCGAACAATGAATTATCAGCTGCTCCATTTGAAAACGTTACAGATATTGTAAATGTTGGAGATATCGTAGATTTAGTTGTTATCAAAGAGATTAAAGAAAAAGAAAATGGTAGCTATTTGCTATCAAAGCGTCGTATTGATGCTAAACAAGTCTGGGAAAAAGTTCAAAAAGAATTTGATGAAGGTACCATTATTGAAGCACCTGTTAAAGAAGTAGTAAAAGGTGGTTTAGTTGTAGATGTGGGCGTCAGAGGATTTGTACCTGCTTCTATGGTAGATGTTCATTTTGTAGAAGATTTTTCTAGTTATAAAGGACAGACGTTGAAATTTAAAATTGTTGAAATCGAACCTAGTGAGAACCGCTTAATTCTTTCTCATAAGGCTGTTGTTGAAGCAGAAAATGAAGAAAAGAAAAAAGACTTACTTAATCATTTGGTTGAAGGCGATATTGTAAAAGGAAAAATCGCTCGTCTAACAAATTTTGGAGCTTTTATTGATCTTGGCGGTGTAGATGGTCTTGTTCACATCTCACAAATTGCTTATGAGCATGTAAAAGATCCTGCAGATGTCTTAACAGTCGGAGAAGAAGTTAATGTGAAGATTCTTTCTGTAAATGAAGAAGAAGGCCGTATTTCTCTTTCTATTAAAGAAACTTTGCCTGGACCATGGGATGATATTGAAGAGCGCGCAGCAGTAGGGTCTGTTCTGGATGGTCTAGTTAAACGTTTAACAAGTTTTGGAGCGTTTGTTGAAGTCTTCCCAGGAGTTGAAGGACTTGTTCATATCTCGCAAATTTCGCACAATCATATTGCAACTCCACATGAAGTTTTAAATGAGGGCGACGAAATTAAAGTGAAAGTATTAGAAGTTAATCCAACAGATCAAAGACTTTCTTTAAGTATTAAGGCATTAGAAGAGAAACCGAATCAGCCAAAAGCAAGTCAAAAAGAAACCAATTACGACTTGCCTGAAGAAGATACAGGTTTTACGTTAGGTGATATTTTAGGCGATCAATTGTCTGATATTACAACAGATGATGATAATTAATTAAACCGTTAAAAAGGATATGTGAGCATTTTTTGTTCACATGTTCTTTTTTTTGCATTTATTAAGTAAAATATAACGAAAAAATAAAGTATTTATGAGAGTTTGCCTTATTCCTTAAGCAAAAGCTTGCATGTTTTGAGGTATTTCTATAAACTTACAAGAGAATATAAAAAAGGAGGCAAAAACAATGGCAAAACCAGTTGTAGCCATCGTTGGTCGCCCTAACGTAGGAAAATCAACTATTTTTAATCGTATTGTTGGAGAGCGTATCTCAATTGTAGAAGACGTATCAGGAGTAACCCGTGATCGTATTTATGCACCAGCAGAATGGCTAGGAAAAGAATTTAATGTGATTGATACAGGCGGGATCGATTTAGGTGATGAACCATTTTTAGAACAGATTAAATACCAAGCTGAAATAGCTATGGATGAAGCAGATGTGATTATTTTTATCACAAGTGTAAAAGAACACATAACAGATGCAGATGAGAATGTAGCAAAAATTCTTTATCGTACAAACAAACCAGTCTTATTAGCTGTTAACAAAGTAGATAATCCTGAAATGCGTAACGATATTTTTGACTTTTATTCTTTAGGATTAGGGGAACCTTTCCCAATATCAGGAAGTCATGGTTTAGGAATTGGTGATTTGTTGGATGCAGCAATCAGCCACTTCCCAGAAGAGCAAGAAGAAGAGTATGATGATTCCGTTATAAAATTCAGCTTGATTGGTAGACCAAATGTTGGGAAATCATCACTTGTAAATGCTATATTAGGAGAAGATCGAGTGATTGTTTCGAGTATTGCAGGAACGACTCGTGATGCTATCGATACAGCTTTTGTAGGCGAAGACGGAACTGAATTTGTGATGATTGATACTGCTGGAATGCGTAAAAAAGGGAAAGTTTATGAAAATACTGAAAGATATAGTGTTTTAAGAGCCCTAAGAGCAATCGAACGTTCTGATGTTGTTTTATGTGTATTGAATGCTGAAGAAGGTATTAGAGAGCAAGATAAAAAAGTTGCTGGATATGCTCATGAAGCCGGAAAAGGAATCATCATTGTTGTAAATAAATGGGATACTCTTGAAAAAGATAACCACACAATGAAAGCATTTGAAGAACAAATTAGAAGTGAATTTTTGTATCTAAGCTATGCACCAATCATATTTGTGTCAGCTTTAACGAAACAACGTCTAAATAAACTTCCTGAAATTATCGAGCGAGTAAGTATGAATCAAAACTTACGCATTCAATCAGCTACCTTGAATGAAGTCATATTAGATGCAGTGGCTATGAATCCAACTCCAACGGATAAAGGAAAACGATTGCGTATTTATTATGCTACTCAAGTAGCCGTTAAACCGCCAACGTTTGTAGTGTTTGTGAATGAACCCGAAATGATGCATTTCTCTTATGCTCGTTTCTTAGAAAATCGCATTCGTGATGCCTTTACTTTTGAAGGAACACCGATTCATTTGATCGTAAGAAGAAGGAAATAAAAAATTAAATTGGTATTTTAACATAACTCTTAAGGGGTTTCAAATAATTTAATCATTATTTATAAAATGCATAAGAAAATTTCCTGAAACGCTAAAAATCATTGCAGTATCAGTATTTATATGATATCTTTTTAAATGAAATGTCATTTAGAAATACTAATTTTACATTTCGCATTGATTCATTTTTGGGCCACTCAAAAATGTCTAAATGATGTTTATTTGCTAAAAAATAAAGCATCAATTCTTCTTTCCGAGGGAGGTGAAATACACATGGCTAACAAAGCAGAATTAATCGAAAACGTTGCGACTTCAACAGGACTTACTAAAAAAGATGCAACTTCAGCAGTAGATGCTGTTTTTGAATCAATTCAAACTTCATTAAGTGAAGGTGAAAAAGTTCAAATTATTGGTTTTGGTAACTTTGAAGTTCGCGATCGTGCTGCACGTAAAGGTCGTAACCCTCAAACAGGGGAAGAAATCCAAATTGCTGCAAGCAAAGTACCTGCATTTAAACCAGGTAAAGCTCTTAAAGACGCAGTTAAATAATACAGTACTTAAAACCCCTGAGAAATCAGGGGTTTTTGCTGTTTTATAGGGATAGATGTTTCCAAAACTAGCAAAAAACTAGTAGAAATTTATAATCCGCTAGCTTCAAGCTTAGCAATTACGTTTGTTTTCATTGAACTAGTGACGTGAGTATAAAGATGATCTGTAATATCTGCGTCCATATGATCAACTCTTTCTATGATTTACTTTAAAGGCACGTTCTTTCCGGCTAATTAGGAGTTGTAAGAGTGTCTGGATATGTGATAAGTAGATTGCCTTGCTTTTAGTCTAACGCGCTGCACTGCCCTTTCTAAGGCTATATGAAGGAGTTGTTTTGAATTGGCGTTCAGTTAGGTACATAAATTCAGCCAGCTGCTCTAAACGATAAATAGATTCTTCAGTAAAGTTCAACCTATAAAGCTTCATCTTCATAGCTCTAAAAATTCAATTTCAATTCGTTTTATATCTTGGAATGTTTTAGTATGTCTGCCTAAAGTGACGTTGTCTAGAGGGTTTTCCTCAACATATTTCATATAAGTAGATTTAAAAGAGGGGATGTATTACTGTGACTAGTCTAATTGAATTGGTTGGAAAAATTTTCTAAGCTACTGAAACTATAAAAAAAGCCACTTCTTGAATGAGGTGGCTTTTATTTTGATTTATTTTTTGATTTTTGACTGCCCATAGCTGCACCAACTGCAACTCCGAGAGTAATACCTATAGCGATTCCTATAGCCAAATTATCAAATACTAGTCCTAAAGCAGCACCAAACGCAAGACCATAAGACATACCTAAAGCAATGTAAGATGCTTGATCTGTGTTCTTTCCATTATTTTCCTTTTCACTATCTTTATTATCTAATTCTCCCATAAGTAACTCCTCCTTGTATTTTTATTTTAGCATATTAGTTAAGATAATCTATTAATTGAAATTAAACATCCCATTCTAATACCGGAATTCAATATTCACACTTGTGATGATGTTCCGGTATATCCAATGGACGCATTTAATTAATACAGTATTTAAAATCCTTGAGAAGTCAGTAGTTTTATTGATTAAAGTAATAAAAAGTCTTATTTCGTAAATTAATTTACGAAATAAGACTTAATTTTACATGATAATTTGGTTTCCACCATTTTTAACGGCGGTTACTAATTTTTTTGATACATTATTAACTAACTCACTGATTGTTTCTTCTTTATTGAATTCGGATATACCAACACTTACGCTTACATGCTTTGGAACATCGAAAAGGGTTTCTAAAACAGTCTGTCTTATTGTGTCAGCAAGGATATAAGCTTCTTCTTTTTGAGTATCATTTAATAAAATCAAAAATACGGATTCTCTGTATCGACCAGCAACGTGTCTATTTTCTTGAATGGCTACTTGTATGATTTGACCAGTAACTTTTAGTATCTCTTCACTTAGGACCACTCCAAACAGTTCCTCATATTCGGAATACTTATCAATTTTCAAAAACATTACCGATAAAGGAAGGTCAGTTTTTTTTGAATGGTTTGCATGTTTTGCTAGCTCCACTGTAACAGCTGTTCTGTTATATAGAGAAGTGAGAGTATCTTTTTTCATTTGATTAGATAAATTTTGATTTCTGACCATTAGTTGATCTCGTTCTTGTTCTTCTTGTGTAATGTCAAATACAATTCCTTTAAGAAATAGTGGAGCTCCTTGTTCATTTCGCTCTGTTACTTTTCCGAAATCGCGGTACACTTTCCATGAACCATCTTTGGCTTGAATACGGTATTTTGTATTCCAAGCAGGTATTTCTCCCTTAAGATGATCTGTCATTAATTGCATCACTTCATCTATGTCATCAGGGTGAATTTTATCTGTAAAAAAATGATAGGGAACTTTTTCCGGAAGGTCTTCTTTTAAGTATCCGATGGCTTCTGCTTTTAGCGGATTAAAGGTGACTTCATTCAATGTAAAATCCCAGAACCATTGCCCTAAATTTTGTGTCCATTCAAATTCTAGACGTTCTGTTTCTTGAAGAGCTACCAATAGTTCTTTATTCAATCTTTTCAAAGAAGTCATTTGTAAGATGAGCTCTTCATTAGTATATTCTTGCAAAGTACTAGCCCCTTTGTTAAAAATTTAGTTGACTGAAAATATTAACCTTTTAAGCTTACTTTAAATTAGAGTTGAGTTCAATAATTTTTGTACACTTTAATAAATAGAAAAGTGTAAGACCCTAGTTGTTCTAATTTATGTTAAAATAGAAGATATAGAAGATTGTAAAATGAAAGAGGTTTTTTGACATGTCATATGGACAAATGATGATTGACACGCTTCAAAATAATCAATTAGAAGAAGCGATGGATTATTTTGAACAGGCTTTAAAACAAGATACAGATGAAGAACTGTATAATCTTGCAGATTCTCTTTATCACCTTGGTTTTTTAAATGAAGTAAAAAAAATAAACCTGTACCTGCTGGAACGTTATCCTGAAGACGATGAATTAAGAATAGGTTTAGCAGAAATAGCTATTGAAGCAAATGAATTAGATACAGCAATGGATTGGTTACTAGAAGTCACAGAAGACAGTGCTGTTTATCCCCAAACGTTGCTTGTTTTAGCCGACTTATACCAAGTTCAAGGTCTTTATGAAGTGAGTGAGCAAAAGCTGCTCAAAGCGAAGGAAATCTTATCTGACGAACCAGTTATAGATTTCGCCTTAGCAGAATTACATTTTTCTATGGGGAAATACGCTCAAGCGATTCATGGCTATGAAGAATTGATGAGCCAAGGTCTATCTGATTTTTCAGGCATTAACCTTGCTGCACGATGCGGAAGCTCATACAGTGCTTTAGGTGATCTGGAGCAAGCTATCCTATATCTAGAGCAAAGTTTGGAAGAAAAAGAGAATGTTGACACGTTATTCCAATTGGGCTTCTCTTATTTACAAGACAAACAATACCGTCGTTCAATTGAAACCTTGAATAAATTAAAAGACTTAGATCCGAACTACACAACTTTGTACCCATATTTAGCTAAAGGGCTTGAAGAAGAAAATGAACTGGACAAGGCTCTAGAAACCATCAAAGAAGGATTAAGAGTTGATGAATACAATTATGAACTTTTCTATTATGGTGCTGATATAGCCATCAAGTTAGAAGATGAACCTTTAGCAGAAGCTTATTATTTAAAGGCCGTTCAACTTGTTCCAGAAAATTCAACTGTGCAGTTAGCGTATACAAATTTATTGCTGAAACAAGAACGTTTCGATGAAACTGTCGAATGGATTCAAAAAATGCTCGTGCAAAATGAAGTCGATCCTCAGTTTTATTGGAATTTAGCCTTAGCCAATGAAGGTTTGGAAGAATATTCAGCAGCAAGTACAGCTTATCAAAAAGCATATCCGTCACTTCGTCAAAATAAGGATTTTTTGAAATCGTATATCTATTTTCTGCGGGAAGAAGGAGAACGTACCGTTATTAAAGATGTCATAAACGATTATTTACTTCTTGAGCCAACAGATGCAGAAATATTAGAAATACTAGAAGAAATAAATAGCAACTATTAATTGATTAAGTTATAATGAGAAAAAGGGTAAGATAGGGAGGTTTTTTACATGAACATCCAAATTTCTTTAGAAGCTAAAAAGATTTTTCTTGGCTGGTTTTTAGACCGATACCAATTGAAAAGAAGAGAATCCATGTGGATCCTAAACTACTTACTAAATCATGATATAGTATTAAATAAAGTCCATTTTGTAGAGGCTGTAGATAAAACTCCACGTGGAATGATGATATCTACAACGGAAATGAATAATGAGCCATTTCTATTTTATAAGAATGGGACAGTGTTTAGTGATCCGGAACAGGCTTTCCATGAAGTTCGATTAAATTGGCAAGAAGAAATGTATATTGAGCTTGTCTTTTTAAATCCATGGAAGTCTGCCGAATATGTGACTGTATTAGAAGATAATCCCTATTACAAATGGAATGAAACCATTAGCATAAAACTTGTTGAAGAAGTCGAACTTGCACTTGAGACGTTGTCATTAACTGAGCGGAAACAAAATACATTACATCAAATTGATTTGTCTTTAGAAAAGGACGATCGAGAAAGATTTATACAATTGTCAAAACAATTGAAAGAAATTGAAGAGGATTTAAAGAATGAACAAAAAAAGCCCAACCATTAAGGTTGGGCTTTTTTTTTGAACATTGGTTGCTTAGGTTTAGGGTCGAATGAAAAACCTTCTCCTAAAACTTCATGTACCGTTAGAAGAGAATAAAAGGCTTTTGGATCAATTTCATGAATGATTCGTTTAGCCATGACGATTTCATGACTGCCTAAAACGCAATACAATACTTTCTTTTCTTCTTTTGAATAAGCACCTTCAGCTTTGAAGAACGTTACGCCACGTTCCATCTCTGACATAATCGTTTCAGCGATACGATCATTTTTCTCTGAGATAATGAGCAGTCCTCTTGCTGCATAAGAACCATCTTGCATGAAGTCAACAATTTTAGAAAATACATATGAAGCAAGTAACGTATACATCATGTGAGGCAAGTCTATGTAAGTTAACGATAACGTTAAAATGAAAACATCAAAAATCAATAATGTTTTCCCCATAGAAATACCTTTTTTCTTTTCTAAAATACGAGCAAGAATATCACTGCCACCAGTTGTTCCGCCCGAACGGTAGATCATACCGCTACCTACTCCGCCACATAAGCCAGCTAAGATACCAGCTATAAAAAGGTCGTTTTCTAAATCAATAGCAATTGAAGTTCTTTGCCATATGTATAAGAAGAAGGACAACATAGCTGTTCCGTATATGGTGTAAACTAAAGAACGGTTGCCTAACATTTTCCATCCGATTAATATCGTTGGGATGTTTAGGAGTAAAGTAGAAAGAGCTGGATCAATTTGAAACCAGTAGCGTAACAATAAAGAAACGCCTGTCATTCCACCTTCAGCTAATTCGTTTGCAATGTTAATATACACTAGTCCAAATGCATAAAGTGCACAGCCAATTGTGATGATCAGTAAATCTTTTACAGCTAATTTTTCGTTTAACATACCTTCACTCCTGACTTGATTTATCTTATAAATAATACATTTTTTTTTAAAAACAAGCAACAAGTCTTGCAACCTTCTCACTTTTTGGTAGACTTAAAGAGTAGTAGACTATGAAATGAATAGTGCAATAGTCATTTGGCATAGATAAAATAGATAATGTGAAAAAAGAAGTTACGGTGGAAAAGCCGATTGAGAGGGAAGATTAAAAATGATTAAAATTGTAGTTGCAGGCTTTAAAGGTAAGATGGGATTAACGGCCACAAAAATGGTACTAGAAAACGAAAAGTTCTCATTAGTAGGCGTACTTGATCCTCATTCTTCTGAAAAAAATCTAAGTGAGTTAACCGAATTTTCAAATATAGATGTACCTGTGTTTCAAGACAAAGAACTAATGGTGAAAGAAGTCCAAGCAGATGTGTGGATCGACTTTACAATTCCCGCTGTTGCTTTCAAAAATACGTGTTTTGCTTTAGAAAAAGGGATTCGCCCCGTAGTGGGGACAACTGGTTTTACAGAAAGTGAAGTTAAAGAAGTCCAACAATTAGCTAAAGATAAAAATATTGGGGGATTAATTGCGCCTAATTTTGCTATTGGAGCAGTTCTCATGATGGAGTTTGCTGCTAAAGCTTCTAAGTATTTCCCAGATGTTGAAATAACTGAGATGCATCATGATAATAAATTAGATGCACCAAGCGGTACAGCAATTAAAACAGCTGAAATGATCTTTGCTGCACGTGGACATCATGAACAAGGAAACCCTGAGGAAAAAGAGCTGATTAAAGGAGCACGTGGAGCTGATTATGAAGGCATGAAAATTCACAGTGTGCGTTTACCCGGTCTGGTGGCTCATCAACAAGTGCAATTTGGAAGTGTTGGCGAAGGACTAGTAATCCGCCATGATTCATTTGATCGCTCTTCGTTTATGACAGGTGTGGCTTTAGGCTGTGAAAAGGTAATGTCATTAAATGAATTAGCCTATGGATTGGAAAATATTTTATGATTTTGTTCGATCATCAGTTTAAACAGGCATTGCCAATTATTGATAAAATAGAAGAAGCTGGTTTTAAAGCTTATTTTGTGGGTGGAAGTGTCAGAGATACCCTTTTAAATAAGCCAATCAATGACGTGGATATCGCCACAAGTGCAAAACCAAATGAGATCAAAGGAATTTTCCCGAAAACAATTGATGTAGGCATCGAACATGGTACTGTAATGGTGTTATGGAAAGATGCAAGCTATGAAATCACTACATTCAGAACGGAATCAACGTATCAAGATTTTAGACGTCCTGATACTGTTGAATTTGTTCGTTCCTTAAAAGAAGATTTAAAACGACGTGATTTTACAATTAATGCATTAGCAATGAACCGAGATGGAGAAATCATTGACTATTTCAATGGTCAAAAAGATCTAGAAAATAAATTGATCAAAGCAGTCGGTATTCCAGAAGAACGTTTTTTCGAGGATGCTTTACGTATGATGCGTGGAGTAAGATTTGTTAGCCAACTAAATTTTAATATGGATAGCGAAACAGAAGCAGCGATTCAAAAAAACCATCCTTTGCTTAAAAAAATAGCAATCGAACGCATTCAAGTAGAATTTGTTAAACTTCTTTTAGGAAGTGGAAGAAAACAAGGGCTTGGGTTATTTATCCGAACGAATCTCTTTTATTATTGTCCAGGACTGAAGGGCTCCAAAAAAGAGTTAGAAGCCTTCGCTAAACTAGAGTGTGTGATTGAGAATCGAATCGTTGCGTGGACGTTGTTAATTCATCATCTTAAAAAAACGAGTGATGATGTTGAGCCATTTTTAAGAGCTTGGAAATGTTCAAAAAAAGAAATTAATCAGGTGAAATTAGCAATGATTGCTTTAGAGCATCGCTTGAAAGATGATTTTAATCGTCAAGTCCTTTATCAAGTTGGACTTCAAATTGCGTTAGATGTTGAAACAGTTATGGATTGTTTAGGATATCCGATTAATTTTGAGTCCGTTCAGATGATGTACCAAGAGTTGCCAATTTATAGTAAGCATGACCTGGAAGTAGATGGCGATGATCTACAAGTAGTATTGAATCGAAAGCCTGGCAAATGGTTAGGGAATTTGATAACAGAAATAGAGACCACTATTTTATCAGGTGAATTGGCTAATGAAAAATCGGTCATAGTTGAATGGATTTCAAATCATTATACTAAAGATGCTTGAAAAAGCTGCTATAGCGTTATCTAAGTAAAAAGATAGTCATCTATAAAAAACGATGACTATCTTTTTCTTACTTTTTGTAACTAATTATACAAAAAGTAAGAAAAAGGTTTACGCACTAAAAATAAGTTGTTATACTAATATTGTAAGTTAATTAAAGGAGGAATTTTTAAATTATGGAAAACCAATTCACAAAATTATTAGAAGAACGTCGTTCAATTTATTCTTTAGGAAAAAATGTTTCTTTACCTGAATCAGAAATCGTTGGATTAGTTGCAAAAGCGATTAAAGAAAGCCCATCTTCATTCAATTCACAAACTTCACGTGCAGTAGTATTATTTGGAGCTGCTCACAACAAACTTTGGGATATTACTGAAGAAGCTTTACTTAAAGCTATTCCAGAAGGACAAGATGTTACTCCAACTAAAGAAAAATTAAATAGCTTCCGTGCAGCATTCGGAACAATTTTATTCTTTGAAGATACAAGTATCGTTAAAGCTTTACAAGAACAATTTGCATTATACGCAGATAACTTCCCTATCTGGTCTGAACAATCTACTGGGATTGCACAAAACTCTGTATGGACAGCATTAGCTGTTGAAAATATTGGAGGAAGTTTACAACACTACAACCCATTAATTGACGATGCTGTTAAAAAAGAATGGAATCTTTCTGCAGACTGGAAATTAACAGGACAAATGCCGATTGGTTCTATTGAAGCTCCAGCTGGTGAAAAAGAATACATGGACGATTCTGCTAGAGTTCTTGTATTTGACTAATCATTAATGAACTAAACGAACGGTCTATTAAGAAATAGATGAAGGCATAGGAAATTGGTGAACTTCCTATGCCTTTTTTTGTTTTTGTCTTGTTAAAAAAATCACAATTTCTAATCTTTTTTATTTACATCTAGTTATTTTATGGTAGAATGAAACTAGTAAAAGAATCACAAACTTTTTAAATAATAAAAAAAAGGGAGCGAAAATAATGAAAAAAGAAGTTAAGGCATTAAAAATGACGTTTAAAAATAAAGAAACTTGGACAATCGATAAAGAATTTATTGGAGATTTATGGATTAAACACATTTCAAAAAGCTTTGGACGCATTGGTGATAGCGAACTTCAAGAAATTTTCCCGTGTGAATCTTTAAAAATCGAAATTTTTCCAGAGGCTGATGAAGTGAATTCAAGCGACATTAATCTTGGCGGTTTAGAAATGGGTATGTTTGATCGTGCAGTAAAAGATCCAGATATTGAAAAAATGGATATCCTGTATAGAGATAGTGAAAACTCAGATTCTGTAGAAATTATTGCTAAAGAGACCGTTTATTTCCCTTATGAAGCAATTGATTCTGATCGAATTGACAACGCTTATCAAAGTTCATTTGTTTCTCAAGATAATGTGTTGTACATTGTCATTGATAAAGAAAAAACAGTAAATGATATCTATAAAGATAAATTTTAAAAAGAAATAGTTGGTACTTAAATGACTCAAGAAAAAATGGCTGAATTCCCATTTTTTCTTGAGCTTTTTTTGTTTTTTTTAAAGCTTCATAGTATGATGGTAAAGAAAATACTATGTCTAAAGAATTAGGTGAATAAATTGAACCATAAAGATACATATGCTGTAGTGGATATTGAAACAACAGGCGGTAATGTAACCAGTGGGGACCGTATGATTCAATTTGGTTGTGTCTTAATAGAAGACGATAAAATTGTTCATCGTTTCGCAACAACGGTTAACCCTTTAACAAGTATCCCAAAACAAATAGAGCATTTGACGGGTCTTTCGAATAAATCAGTTGCCTTAGCACCATATTTTGAAGATGTTGCAGCAACCATTTATAATTTATTGGAAGATTGCATTATCGTCGCACACAATATTCAATTTGATTATATTTTTCTTTCAGGAGAATTGCAGCGTTGTGGAATGCCAGCGTTGAAGAATAAAGGAATAGATACTGTTGAACTAGCACAAATTCTATTGCCTACTGAATCAAGTTACCGGCTAAATGATTTAGTCAGCAAATTTAATATTGAACACACTAATCCGCATCAAGCAGATAGCGATGCAGCAGTTACTGCAGAACTTTTTCTTGAATTAAAAAATAAACTAAAAGAATTGCCTTTAGTTACTGTAGAAAAAATGGTTGAAATTTCTGAGCACCTTACTATGGAAACATCTTATTTCTTTGAAAATTTCTTAGCTGAAATGAAGCAGGAGCGATTACCGCTCTCTGAATCTATTATGATTAAAAATGGGTTAGCAATAAAGATAAAGAAACCTATTTTTGAACAAAAAACTTACCGTGAAGAGGTAAGTTACCCAACAACTGTAGCGAAGAAGGAACAGTTATTTCAGACGAAGTTGACAACCAGAAACCAACAAATCAAAATGATGGATGCTGTGTTTAATTATTTTACTACTAATGAAAAGGGTCATTTTGCAATTGAAGCTGCTACAGGAGTAGGTAAGACTCTGGGTTATTTATTGCCGTTAGCTTATATTGCAACGGTTGAAGAACCAGTAGTCATCAGTACGTATACTACATTATTACAAAAACAACTATTAGAAAAAGATATTGTTCAATTAAATACGATTTTGCCTTTTATGGTACAAGCGGCCATTTTAAAAAGCAAAAATCATTACATTCACTTAACGAAGTTTCAAGAAGTATTAAGAGACCCTATAGAGCAAAAAGTGGAAGCTATTTATAAAATGAAGCTATTGACTTGGTTGACTGAAACAGAGACCGGAGACTTGGATGAGTTGAATTTAACCAATTACAATCATATATTTTGGAGTAAAATTCGTCATCGTGGTTGGTTGACGAAACCTGAAGAAGATTTGTGGCATAATGAAGATTTTTATTTGCATGCCCAACAAAAAATCAAGCATGCCAGTGTGATTATTACGAACCATTCTTTTTTATGTCATGATTTAAACCGTAAAGAAAAAGAGTTGCCAACGATTGGCAAACTGATTGTTGATGAAGCCCAACATTTGCCAGATGTAGCAACAGAAGCTTCTAGCGAAATTTTTGGTTATTACGGTATACAGCAATTAATAAAACTCATCGGTCGTAAATCTGATGAGAAGAGTTTTTTAGGTAGGCTAAGTCAACTCACACAACAGCTTCCTGAAATGGACCGTTCTCATATAGAAAATATGGAGTTGAACCTACTTTCATTAGAGGATGAATTATCCGATTTTATTCACCAACTGCTTATGTACTGTAAAAACACTACAGCCAACAAGCTTTACGAACAAGAACAAATAGATATTCAATTTAACAGAGAAACCAGCTGGAATTTGGCGTTAAAAAAAGCGTCAAAGAATGTTTTGACATTGATGAATGAAATCAATTATTTAGGGCTTGAATTAGTCAACCATGGATTAAATGAAAAACATCAATTAACCCAAAGAGAACGCTATTTACTTGAAGATTTTTTTGATGTATTGACGAAATTTGAAAATCAAAAAGATATTTTTTATGCTGTTTTTCAAAAAAATGAAGATAATGAAGTGACTTGGTTTTCATATAAAGAAAAAAGTCCTAAGAACACTTTCACTATTAAGCGTTCAAAAGTAGACAGCAGTAAGTTTTTAAAAGAAAAATTACTAGACCATACGCCCTTTATTTTGTACACAGGTGCCACATTAGAAATTAGCGGTTCGTTCAGTTATTTTGAAGCGCAGCTAGGAGAATCACAGTTAAGGGAATTAGTTATTGATTCGCCATATGATTACAAGGAACAAGCCAGACTGTGGATTCCTAAAGAGCTTAAACCCATAAAGGCATTATCGAAGAAAGATTATGTCCAAATGATCGTAGAACAAGTAGAAAACATTATTGAACATTCCATTGAAAATACGATGGTTTTATTTAATTCTTACGAGATGTTACAAGAAGTATATTTTTCACTTCAACAAAAACCTTCAGTTTCTGGACGAGAGTTATTAGCACAAGGTTTTTCCGGCAGTCGGGAACGTATGTTAAAACGTTTCTTTAGGTCTACAGGAGGCATCCTCTTAGGAGCAGACAGTTTTTGGGAAGGCGTTGATTTGCCTGGAAAATCGTTAAGTGTGATTGTCATTACTCGATTGCCTTTTGAATCTCCAGACAGACCCTTTGTTAAAGCCAAACATCGCTATTTAGAACAAAAACATTTAAATCCATTTACCATCGATTCACTGCCAAAAGCAACCTTGCGTTTAAAACAAGGTTTGGGAAGACTCATTCGTTCTGAGAATGATAAAGGTATTATGATTGTACTGGATAATCGTTTGATCCAAACAAGCTATGGCAAACAGATTTTAGCTGCACTACCTAAAGAATTACCTATCGAAGAAGTACCAACAAAAAATATCGGTGAAAAATTGCGTCATTTTTTAAATGTAGAAGAAAAAAAATGAACTAAACGGCCAAATTTTATAATAGAATGTTCAGTAAAAATAATGGTTTTCTGTTATAATAAACTATTAAAAGCAATAGATGAAAGAAGAAAAAAAGAATAAACTAAAAGTAGGGATACTTATGAAAAAAGGAATAATAATCACTTCAGCAATTGTCATGAGTGTGATACTTGTCTGCTCAATTACTCTTTTATTGATTAGTCAAGATCCAATAAAAAAAGCAGAAAAAGAGACGATTGCCATTGCAAAAGAATCTGCTGGTCTAGTGAAAGCAACTGATTTTTATTGGTACAATCGTGATAAGACCTATTTTTCAGTTTCGGGATTGAACGAATCTGATGAAGAAATTATGGTAATAGTAGCTAAAGATGGTGGAGCCACAACGGTTTTGAATCAAGATGAATTTATTACCGAACAACAAGCTAAAGCATTAACACGCGAAGATAAAGGCGCAGTTGACATTCTTGAAGCTCGTATCGGCCTTGATGGTGAAACACCTATTTGGGAGATTTCTTACAAACAAGAGAACGGAAGACTAGGTTATTATGTTTTGACCGCTAAATCTGGCAAATGGGTAAGCGATATTGAAAATATTTAAAGTTTCTTAAAAAAGACCGTTATAGAGTACGTTTTTCTTGTATAATAATCAAGGCAGTAAAAATAAGTAACCATCAAAATTTATTTAAAGGAGTTTTAACTGTGGAACATATTACAATTATAGAATCCAAAAATCATGTTGGAGAAGAAGTAGAGATCGGAGCTTGGGTAGCGAATAAACGTTCAAGTGGTAAGATCGCATTTTTACAATTACGTGATGGTTCTGGATTTTTTCAAGGAATCGTAGTAAAAAGTGAAGTTGAAGAAGAAGTTTTCCAATTAGCGAAATCATTGAATCAAGAAACTTCTATTCTATTAACCGGTGTTATTCAAGAAGATGCACGTTCAAAATTCGGTTATGAAATTGCCGTGAAATCAATCAAAGTAATCGGTGAAAGCCATGATTATCCCATTACTCCAAAAGAACATGGGACAGAATTTTTAATGGATCACCGTCATTTATGGCTACGTTCTTCAAAACAACATGCGATTATGCGTATTCGTAATGAGATTATCCGTGCTACTTATAATTTCTTCAATGAAGAAGGATTCATCAAGGTCGATCCACCAATCTTAACAGCAAATGCTGCGGAAGATTCAACAGAATTATTCCATACAGAATATTTTGATCAAGAAGCTTTCCTTTCACAAAGTGGTCAATTATATATGGAAGCAGCTGCAATGGCATTTGGGAAAGTCTTTTCTTTTGGTCCTACTTTTAGAGCAGAAAAATCGAAGACGCGTCGTCATTTAATTGAATTTTGGATGATTGAACCTGAGATGGCTTTTATGGATCATGAGCAAAGTTTAGAAGTACAAGAAAAATATGTTGCTTATTTGATTCAAAGTGTTCTTGATAATTGTGATGATGCATTAAATACATTAGAACGCGACAAAGAAGTGTTGAAAAAATACACAGAATTGCCTTATCCAAGAATTTCATATGATGATGCAGTAACCTTATTAAATGAAAATGGGTTTGACGATATTACTTGGGGAGATGATTTTGGATCACCTCATGAAACCTTTATTGCAAATCAATACGACAAACCTGTCTTTATTTTAAATTATCCTAAAGCTATAAAAGCTTTCTATATGAAGCCACATCCTGAAAGAGAAGATGTTGTGTTGTGTGCTGATTTAATTGCTCCTGAAGGGTATGGAGAAATAGTTGGTGGAAGTGAACGTGAAGTTGATTTCGACGCATTATCTCAACGAATTAAAGATTTTGGTCTAAAAGAAGAAGATTACGCATGGTACATGGATTTACGTAAATACGGCAGTGTTCCTCATTCAGGATTTGGATTAGGATTAGAACGTACAGTAACATGGATCTGTGGAACAGAGCATATTCGTGAGTCTATTCCGTTCCCTCGCTTAATAAATCGTATCTACCCATAAAAACGAGTACAGCAACTTGAGTCTTTCTAAGTTGCTGTTTTTTAATCGTATAAGACAAAGAAAGATCCCTTTAATTGAGAACAACAAGGAGGATAGAACTCAATGAATAATCACTTATTACAGAAATGGCTGAAAGCAGGAAATACGACGATATCAAATGTCTTGTTAACCCATTATAAAGATCTTGGTTTAAGTAGTGAACAATTGATTTTAGTCTTGCAGTTAAAATCATTTATTGACGCTGGAAATGATTTTCCGGATACAGAAGTTATTTCAAAACGAATGCAAATTTCTTCTTCAGATGTCTTTCAAATGATTCATGAATTAATCAATAAAAAATTGATCATCATTGAAACAGAAAAAAATAATGAAGGAAAAACACGTGATAGCTACCGGTTGGATTTATTATGGGATAAACTGGCAATGGCTATTTCCCAACAAGAAAACCAACAGCGTTTTGAAAAACAGCATTTATCTGAACAAGATCTATTTCAATTATTTGAAGCGGAATTCGGTAGGCCTTTGTCTCCAATAGAAATGCAGACAATAGGGATGTGGTTGGATGAAGATCATTATGCCATTGAGCTAATTGAATTAGCGTTAAGAGAAGCTGTTTTGAATCAAGTATACAGTTTGAAATATGTAGATCGTATCTTACTGAATTGGGAAAGAAAAAATATCCGAACCAAAGATCAAGTTGAAAAAGAAGCGAGTCGTCGCAGAAAAGCAGGCACTAAAACGCAAAATTATTCAGTGTCTAAGGAACCGACTACTAAAGTGCCATTGCACAATTGGTTAAATAATAACGAAAATCCTTAACAAGGGGTGAAAAGATGCTACCTAAAACGCAAACAATTCAAATGATTGAGGCAATGGGAAATTTGTTTCCTCATGCAACTTGCGAACTTGTTCATAAAAATGCTTTTGAATTATTGATTGCTGTTATGTTAAGTGCACAGACCACAGATGTTTCTGTAAATAAAATTACACCAGAACTGTTTCGTAAATACCCTACACCGGAAGCCTTTTTAGATGCGCCTGTAGAAGACATTATGGAACAGTTAAAAACGATTGGTTTATACCGTAATAAAGCAAAATTTATTAAAGGCTGTTGCCGTAAGTTGATTGATGAGTTTAATGGAATGGTCCCAAATAAAAGAAGCGAATTAGAATCTTTACCAGGTGTGGGTAGAAAAACAGCGAACGTTGTCCTGAGTGTGGCATTTAATCTCCCGGCGATTGCTGTGGATACACATGTAGAAAGGGTGACGAAGAGATTGGGTATCTGCCCTCCAAAAGCTACTGTTCGTGAAGTGGAAGAGATCTTGATGCAACAACTACCAAAAGAACTTTGGAGCATTGCGCATCATAGACTAATCTTTTTTGGGCGCTATCAGTGTACGGCAAGAAACCACGATCATGATATTTGTATTCAATTGTTGAAAGAAAATAGCCCTGCAAAAGTACAATAAAAAAACAAGAAGAAGTGTATCGCTTTAGATACGCCTCTTCTTGTTTTTTTTATAAATTTTAAGATAGAAGGAACTTATTCTTCTGGAGCACTGCTACTTGATTCAGAACTACTGCTCGATTCAGAGCTTACAGGTGGAGCACTGCTACTTGATTCAGAACTACTGCTCGATTCAGAACTTTCAGGTGGAGCGCTGCTGCTCGATTCAGAACTACTGCTTGATTCAGAACTTTCGCTGCTTTCTGCCTCAGGTTCTTCCTCAGGTTCCTCCTCTTCAGGTTCCTCTTCTTTAGGTGGGATAAGAACACTCGTTGAAGCCGCAGGGCCTGTTTTATCGCCAGCCTGAACCGCAAGTGTAATAGAGATTTCACCTTCAGGAGGATTTTGTAAAATATAAGAAAGATCATTAGTCGAATACGATTCAGATCCTATTGTTAACAGATAGGATATATCTTTTTCGGAATAAGCATTCCATTTAATCGATAGAGCATCTGCTTCTTCGTCATAGGTAGCAGCTAAGCCTTCCGGTGCATTTAATTCGATTTCTTCACTTTCATCTTCTTCACTTTCTTCTTCAGAGCTGTCAACGGCTACTGCAGTTGGCTCAGTTCCTTTAACAAACAATTCTGTAACAATTTTGTCTGAAGGAGTTTTAGGTCCAGCAAGTTTTGCAGGCATTGAACCTTTTTCAACGGCTACTTCAACAACTGAACTTGGTTTTTCCCAGTCGCTAGATTCAACTGACTCTGAAAC
This sequence comes from Carnobacterium sp. 17-4, assembly GCF_000195575.1. Classification (NCBI taxonomy): domain Bacteria; kingdom Bacillati; phylum Bacillota; class Bacilli; order Lactobacillales; family Carnobacteriaceae; genus Carnobacterium; species Carnobacterium sp. 17-4. Next base: position 1,080,023 of record NC_015391.1, read on the forward strand.
ATATGACATCAAAGCTTGATAGATTTGCTGAGGTAATAAACGTTCACTGCCTTTATTATCGATTGAGTCAAAGTAATTATCTTTTCCGACCCAAACAGATAATGCATAATTTGTTGTGTAACCTGTATACCATTTATCAGGCACGCCATTTTCTTGGATACCATGTTCAATTTTTTCATCTGGAGTATAGTTTGTCGTACCGGTTTTCCCAGCTTGAGGAATACCGTTCAATCCTACTCTAGAAGAGTTATTACTAGCGACATCTTTTAACATATCTGTGATCATGTAAGCTGTTGATTCTTCCATAGCCTTATTCGATTCAGGTTTCAAACTGATTTCTTCGCCATCGTCTAAAATGATTTTTGAAACCGTGTAAGGTTCAGTGTACGTTCCACCGTTTGCGAACGCAGCATAGGCCGCCGATAAATCAACTGGAGTAATATCTCCAGTAAAAGCATTTGACTCAACTAAAGTCTTTTCTTTAGTATTTAAAGTGGAGGTATCAATGCCAATATTTGTTAAAAACTCATTTGCTTTCTCTCTAGGGACGTCATTGTAAATCTTAGTAGTAGGCACGTTACGTGAATCAACTAGAGCTCTGCGCATACTAATTTGACCTTCATAGTTATTGTCGTAGTTGTTGATAGGAGTCCCATCTTTAAATGTATAGGGTTCATCTACTACTTGTTCATAAGTAGAGTAGTTTAAATACTCTATAGCGGGACCATAAGCTGACAAAGGTTTGATATTCGATCCAACACTTCGTTTTAACTCTGTAGCATAATTGGTTCCTAATTGAACTTCTTGATCACGTGCGCCACCTAGAGCTTTTAATTGCCCAGTGTTGACATCGACTAAAGAAATACCGGTTTGAATGTCTTCATCTTCAATTTGGACGTATTCATCGGAATTCACAATATCGTAAAGACGTTGTTGTGCATCCATATCCAAATTCGTGTGTATGGTCAATCCAGAGGTGTAAGGATCTAAATTGGTTTTTCTCTCAACTTCAGCAAGAACTTCTTTGACATATGGGTCGAACACAAGGTTATTTGTTTCTTCTCCAGAATGGTCGATTAAACCTTCTGAAACATCAACTGATTTAGCTTCTTGGGCTTCTGCAGCCGTAATAGCTTCATTTTCCACCATCATATCTAATACTAAGTTGCGTCGTTTTGTGGCATCGTCTGGATTGGTAAGTGGATTATATGCATTTGGAGCTTGTGGCATTCCAGCAAGTAATGCTGCTTCTGGCAAAGTCAATTCAGCCAACGGTTTACCAAAATAATAATCACTAGCTGTTCCCATTCCATATTGATTGTCGGACATATAGACCTTATTGATATAAAAAGTTAAAATTTGTTCTTTTGAATACTTTTGTTCTAACTGCAAGGATAACCAAGCTTCTTGTGCTTTTCGTTTTAACGTTTGATCTTCCGAGCCTGTTGAGAAAACAGAAAGCTTGATCAACTGTTGTGTAATCGTGCTTCCACCTTCTGAAGCGAAACCATCCGTAATGTTCGCTACCACTGCTCCTGCAATACGGATAGGATCAATACCGATATGGGTATAAAAACGTTGATCCTCAATAGCAACGATTGCATCTTTTAGCACTTGGGGGACATCATTTTCTGATACCAGTTCGCGACTTTCTCCTCCAAGAGTTAAAAATTCATTTCCTTCTGAATCTAGTAATGTTGAGGAAACCGTATCGGTTAAACTGTTTTCTGTGACATCAGGTGCAGAGGATACGTAATAAGCAAATAATCCCATACCGCCAATTACCACTGCTGCTATTAAGGCTAGAATTCCAATAAGAATTTTTTTCCAAAGGGGAGAAGAGGATTTTTTGCTCTTTTTACCTTTTTTTGTATGTTTTGATTTTTGTGCTTGTTTCTTTGACACGCGTGACATTTCTTTTTTTTCTGACATGTTAAATCTACTCCTTAATTCTCAAATTTAATAAGAGAACAAACTATTTCTTTCTTACATGAACGACTATTTATTCTATTGCTAATGTGTTCACATTTTCTAGCTTAGCAATTAGCTGATCCACGACTTTTAAATAGGGAATGCGCGGCGATAGTTCATAATACATTTCATATCCACTCTTTTCAAGTTCTTTTAATGGAATCGATTTTCTCCCATCTTGGTATTGGTTGTTCCAATACTCAATTAAATGACTTGCTTCCAATAAAAAAAGACGCTCACTTGTAGTAAAACGCATGATGACAAAACAAATAGCATGTTGTTCGATGCATTGCTGCATATGAACGATTTGATGGTCATGAAAATTTTTCAAAGGAAAAGAAAGTTTGTTTTTTGTTTCTTTTGCTTCGAAATCCAAATAATAACCTTTATAAACTCCATTGTAGTCGGTTGTAGATGCCTGTCTAAAGTAAGCTTCTTTAATGACAGCTGCACTTCTCTTAGGGTAATCTACTTTTACAATCTGAATAGGGGTAGGCTTTTTATGAATAACAGCATTTCCTTTTGCTAAATAATATTGATTGCTTGCATTAATATCATCTTCTAAGGACATACCTCGCTTACTGAATGAAGTCATCTGTTTGTTTAGTTGCTTTTTTGGTGGAACTTTGTCACTATGGATATAGGTTTTACCATTAGGATATCGTATAGCCAAATGAAATCACACTCCTAAGGTTCATTATATCAAAGAACGGCCTTTAAAGAAAAGGAGAATCAAATGAGTTTATGAGAAACTTATATATTAGCGGATATCGGACATTTGAACTTGGTGTATTTAAGGATGATGATCCGAAAGTAGCAGTAATAAAGAAATGTTTGAAACAAGAAATTAGTCAGTTTATTGAAGAAGGAATTGAATGGGTTCTAACAAGTGCGCAGTTTGGCACAGAACAATGGGCTATTGAAGTTGTAAATGATTTGAAAAAAGAGTACCCAAACATTAAAGTGGGCATTATTTTTCCATTTTTAGAGTTTGGTTCAAATTGGAACGAAAAGAACCAAAGTAAGTTGATGGAGTTGAAAAAATTAGCAGACTATGTTGAGGCAACTTCTCACCAAACGTATCAAGATCCATCCCAACTAAAGAACCATCAAGCGTTTCTATTAGATCATTGTCAAGCAGCACTATTGGTATATGACCCTGAATTTGAAGGGAAAACTAAGTTTGTTTATCAAGCAATAAAAAAGAAACAAGAAACATCGGAATTCGAATTGCGATTGATAGATGTTGACCAATTACAAAATAGTAGTATAGAAGAAGAGTACTAATTGAGTGATTTAATTTTATGAAAATAGTTCTTTTATGTAGTTTATTTTTGCAAGAGCAATATAAATGTAAAAATAAGTTTTTATTTCTCATAATCTTTGTTATAATGAGAAATAAGAACAATGTTTTGTTAGAAGATGAAGCAAACAAAGAGGTGTAAACATGGCAAATAGAGCATTAACAACAAAAGACATTCTTCAAAAAGAATTTAAAACAAATATGCGCGGTTACAGCCCAACTGAGGTAGATGAATACTTAGATGAAGTGATTCGTGATTATGAATCCTACAATAAAGAGATCACTCAATTAAAAGCTGAAAATGATCGTTTATTAAGTAAAATTGATGAGTTAACAAAACAAGCTTCAATTGGTAAACCTAGCTATTCTTCTCAACCAAATAGTACAGTGACTAATTTTGATATCCTAAAACGTCTATCTAATTTAGAACGTCATGTCTTTGGATCAAAATTAGATGAAACAGAAGATGAACTTTAATCAGTATATTCTTAAAATGAATCAAAAATGATTCGCACATAAAACACATTTGTAAATTTCGGGTAATTGCGGTTTAGCTTGACTAAACTGAGGAAAGTCCATGCTCGCACAAGCTGCGATGCTTGTAGTGTTCGTGCCTGGCGAAATCATAAGCCAGGGCCTCTATTTAAGTATAGAGAGACGGCAGAAAAAAGAGCTAAGGTTGTAAAACTATGCTTGAGTATTCTTGAAAGTGCCACAGTGACGAAGCAATACGGGAAACGGTATTGGTGGAACGCGGTAAACCCCTCGAGCGAGCAACCCAAACTTTGGTAGGGGCACTTTTCCTAGGGAATTGAACCGATGGAAGAGGCAGTAATTGCAGACAGATAATTACCTCCGGATAAAACAGACCTGACTTTTTATCTGAGACAGAACATGGCTTACAGAAATTTACAAATTCAGGTATAGAACCCTCCTTTTTGGAGGGTTTTATATTTATGTAAAGAAATTGAAAAGAATTGGAGAAATTAATTATATGAAAACATTTCAACTTGTTGCAACGGCAGCCAGCGGAATAGAAGCATTGGTAGGAAAAGAAATCAAAGCATTAGGCTATGATTGCCAAGTAGAGAACGGTAAAGTCTTTTTTGAAGGAACTGAAAAAGATATAGCTAAAACAAATCTTTGGTTAAGAACGGCTGATCGTGTCAAAATTATCGTTGGCGAATTTGATGCATATGAATTTGATGAGTTATTTGAAAAAACAAAAGCATTGCCTTGGGAAGATTTATTGCCAATGGATGCTAATTTTCCTGTAGCTGGAAAATCTATAAAATCAAAGTTGTACAGTGTGTCGGATTGTCAAGCGATTGTAAAAAAAGCAATTGTTAATCGTTTGAGCGAAGTTTATCATCGTAATACACGTTTACCTGAAACAGGTGCTTTGTATCAACTTGAAGTAGCTTTATTGAAAGATAAAGTTACTCTAACACTAGATACTACAGGGCCAAGTTTATTCAAACGTGGATACCGTTCTGCTAAAGGTGGGGCACCGTTAAAAGAAAATATGGCTGCTGCGCTGGTTCAACTGACTAATTGGCGTAAAGACCGTCCTTTCTATGATCCAGTTTGTGGGTCAGGAACGATCGTCATTGAAGCAGCACTGATTGGACATAATATTGCACCTGGTTCTAATCGATCATTTAGCTGCGAAGAGTGGGAATGGTTTGATCAAAGCGTTTTTGAAGAAGTTCGCACTGAAGCAGAAGCTGCAGTAGATCATGATATCGAACTGGATATTATGGGCTCAGATATTGATGGCACTATGATTGAAATTGCGAAAGAAAATGCGAATGAAGCTGGAGTAGGAAGCAGTATTACCTTCAAACAAATGCAAGTAGCTGATTTTACGACGGAAAAAGAATACGGTGTAATCTTGGCTAATCCTCCATATGGAGAACGATTAGGTGAAGAAAATGAAGTTCACTACTTGTACAAACAAATGGGACAAGTTTATCGTCCGCTAAAAACATGGAGCAAATACATCATTACAAGTGATTTAGCTTTTGAAACCTTCTATGGTGAAAGAGCTACTAAGAAGCGTAAATTGTATAATGGAGCTTTAAGAACGGACTTATTCCAATTTTGGGGCGAACGTCCTCCTAGAGCACCTCGCGCATAAATAAAATAAGAAATAAAAAAACTAACCCTCATAAGAAAAGTTTTTTTCTTATGAGGGTTAGTTTTTTAAAAGTAATTTCTGCAAGGCTTGTCTCGCTAACTGATCGGCTCCTTTATTTTGAGATTGCGGAATCCACTGAACAAAAAATAAAGGAAAGTGACGGAGTTTTTCTTTAATAAGGACGAGATAGACTTGGAACATATCTTTTTTCACGTAATTCTTTTTAATTGCAGATGCTACTAATTTACTATCCATATACATCATTAAAGTCTCATCTGTTAGTTGATGATCAATTAAGTAATCAAGTCCCTTTATAACTGCTTCAAATTCAGCTTCGTGGTTACTCATTTCTTTATCAAGTGGAATAGATAATTGTTCATATCTGTTTTCGGCACTGACAACAATCCCTACACCGCTAGGTCCAGGATTGTTTTTTGTAGAAGCGTCTGTGTATATTTTTATCATATTCCGTTCATTTCCTTTCGTTTAAATGGGTTTTTAAGTTGGGGTATGTTAGACTAACATTACTTTCGTATAAGGAGCGCAACGTATTGGATGAGAATTCTAGAGTAAAATTTTCCCTTTCATTAGAACCAGCTTTTCAAGTTATTTATTGGTCAATTTGCTGGTTACTATTTTTTTCGCTACTTATTGTAGCTTTGGAAACACAAACGTTTAATTTAATACTGATTTTCTTGGCGATCCTTGTTGGAATACTTATATTTTATGGCTTAGGTTCTACTCTACGGATAAAAAACAACAGTTTGAAAGTTAGTTATTATAGAGGAATCCGCAACAAGTGTATTCCAATAAATGAAATAAAAAAAATAACCTTTTCTGCTAAAAGAGAAGTTAGTTTATTTTTAAATCAAGATAAAGTAGTTCATATTTATTTAAACAAAAAAACAAAATGAAATTTTATGAGTATCTAAAAAAGAATGCACCTTTGATTTTTTTAGAAGAGAAAAATCAGTGGGACGAGTTCTCTAAATTTGAATAAGAAAAACGATACGCCTAAAGGTGTATCGTTTTTTTAGGTGTTTTTAAAAAATCACTCTAATTAAAAGGGTGCGGTTAGTCAACAACGATAACCTTAGTTGCTTGAGGGCCTCTTGCACCTTCTAAAATTTCAAAAGAAACATGTTGTCCGCTGCTTAACGATTTAAAGTCTTCTCCATTATCGATTCCTGTAAAGTGAATAAAAATGTCTTCAGTTTCGTTGTATTCAATGAATCCGTAACCCTTTTCATTACTGAACCATTTGACTGTTCCTTGTTCCATCTACGACACCCTCCCCTAATAAGCTGTTCAAGTAGAATCGAGTCAATTTTCTTAACAGAAATATAAGAAAGGACCTAATGCTATTATAGGAATAAACGCTACATTCGTCAATGATGTATGGTTCAAAAATAGAGTACGCAAATAGTTCACTTATTTGGATAAAATACGCTAAACTACAGGCAGGAGGTTGATTGATTTGAATACGGTGTTAACAAGTCATTTAGTTGAACTGGCTAAGAAACGGTCGCAGGAGTTTAGTGTTGAGGGCTTTGTTTATGGGCAAGGACCTATTAATCCTAAGTTTTTATTAGTAGGAGAGGCTCCAGGAGAGACAGAAGCAGTGAACGGTATTCCTTTTTCTGGAAGGGCGGGCAAGGAACTTATGCGCTTTTTTGAACTATTAGAAGTTGATCGCACAGAAGTTTATATCACAAGTGCTTTTAGAAGTCGTCCTTACCGTTATAAAGAAAAAATGGATCGTAAAACCAAGCAACTTGTGTATCGAAAATACAATCGCCCACCAACTAAACAAGAACTGATTGCTCATGCTCCCTTACTAGATTATGAAGTAGAAACAATCCAGACACCTTATATTTTGACAATGGGAAATATTGGATTACAAAGGTTGCTTGGTCCAAAAATGAAAGTTTCTGAGCAGCATGGAAAACTGTATCATGGGCCAGTAATGTGTTTAGCTTCTTCGGAAGACGATACGTATACTTGGACTGAAAAACACTATGCCGTTTTTCCAACGTTTCATCCGGCGTCCATTTTCTATAATCGAGGATTAGTCGAAACCATTCATGAGGATTTAGCACAATTTAAAAAACTGATTAATAAAACTTAATTAGAGTAACTTAAAGATATTATGAATAAAAAATGGTAGAATGTTAGAGATGGATGAAAATGTTTGATAGAGGAAAGTGGAGATAAAAGATGAAAGAATTAAAAGTACAGAATTTAACAAAAACCTATGGGGAAAAAGTATTATTCGATGGAATCAATTTTTCAATAATGGAAGGTGAAAGAATTGGTCTGATCGGTGTAAATGGTTCTGGTAAAACGAACCTACTGAATGTGATTACTGGAAATGATAGTGCTGAAAAAGGCAGTATCCAAAAACCAAAAGATTATACCATCAGTTATTTGATGCAAGAACCAGATTTGAACCTTGAAAAATCCGTTTTTGATGCTGTTTTTGAGGGAGATACACCTATCTTAGCAGCCGTTAGAAACTACGAAAGAGCCTTAGATTTGTTAACAGAAGATCCAATGGATGAAAAAAACCAAAATAGATATTCAAGAGCTGAACAGGCAATGAATGATGAAAATGCTTGGATAGCTGATACAAACGCAAAAATGATTTTGAATAAACTTGGAGTCATTGATTTAGAGCAATTGGTAGGAACGCTATCCGGTGGACAGAAGAAACGTGTCGGCTTAGCGCAAGTGTTGATTCAAGAACCGGATTTGCTCGTTTTAGATGAACCAACAAACCATCTAGACTTTGAAACAATTACTTGGTTAGAAAGCTATTTAAGTTCGTATAGAGGAGCTCTATTGCTAGTAACTCATGACCGTTATTTCTTGGACCGGATCGTTAATCGAATGATTGAATTGTTCCATGGAAATGCTACTTTTTATACAGGGAATTATGAACAATATGTAGTTGAAAGAGCTCAAAGACAAGAAGCAGCTGTAGTAGCAGATCATAAAAGAAAACAAATGTATACGAAAGAGTTAGCTTGGATGCGTACCGGAGCAAAAGCACGTTCAACAAAACAACAAGCTAGGATCGGTCGATTTAAAGACCTAGAAGACAATTTAAATCAATCTAATGTAGACGAATCAGTTGAAATGAATTTAGAAGGTTCTCGTTTAGGGAAAAGAGTATTCGAGTTAAAAGATGCATCGCTTAATTTAGGTGGAAAAGTAATTTTAGATCACTTCAATATGTTGATTCAAACGAAAGATCGAATTGGGATCAGCGGTGAAAATGGAGCAGGTAAATCAACTTTCTTAAATGCTTTAGCTGGTAAATTCCCATTAGATTCAGGAGAAATAGTTGTCGGCGAAACTGTAAAAATCGCTTATTTTACGCAAGTAATTGAAGAAATGAATCCTAACAAACGTGTGATCTCTTATTTACAAGAAGTTGGAGAAGAAGTGGAAACAACCAATGGTGAGAGAATCAGCGTAACTAATCTATTGGAACAATTCTTATTCGAGCGCCATACGCATGGTACACTTATCGGTAAATTATCAGGTGGAGAAAAAAGACGACTGTATCTATTGAAGTTATTGATGCAACAACCAAATGTATTGTTGCTTGATGAACCAACAAATGATTTAGATATCGCAACTTTAACGGTCTTAGAAGACTACATTGAAACATTCCCTGGAGCAGTTATTTCAGTTTCACATGACCGTTACTTCTTAGATAAGACAGTAGAGAAATTGCTGATATTTGATGGCAATGGAAAAATCAGACCATTTTATGGAAGTATTACAGATTATATAGAAGAAGAGCAAGAGAAAAAACAAGGACGCTCTGTTCAAAATAGTGGTTCAGTTGCAAAAGTTGCTACAGAACCTGAACCAATTAATGTTGATGAGAAAGTGAAGTTAACATTTACAGAACAAAAAGAGTGGAGCACGATTGAAGAAGAGATGCTTAATCTTGAAAAAAAAATAGAAACCCTTAAAGAAGAAATGTTAGAAGCGGGCAGTAATTTCAGTTTATTACAAGAACAACAAGAACAAGTAGCCACTTTAGAAAAAGAGTTAGAAGAAAAAATGAATCGTTGGGAATATTTAAGCCAATATGCGAATGATTAATTTATAGGAGGTAAAATGGTGGAATCAGAATATTTAAATTTAGGAAAAAAAGTCTTGGAAGATGGTCATGTAAAGACAGATCGGACAGGAACAGGAACTAAAAGTCTTTTTGGTTATCAAATGCGTTATGATTTACAAAAAGGTTTCCCATTATTAACAACGAAAAGAGTCCCCTTTGGTTTAATTAAAAGTGAATTGCTTTGGTTTATTAAAGGCAATACGAATATTCGTTATTTATTGCAGCACAATAACCATATTTGGGATGAATGGGCTTTTGAACGTTTTGTCAAAAGTGAAGAATATGTGGGACCTGATATGACTGATTTCGGCAGAAGAGCCTTAGTTGACGAAGAATTTAAAGCTGTTTATGATGTTGAAAAAGAAGCCTTTTGTACTCGTATTTTAGAAGATGATGCATTTGCTGCTAAATACGGTGAACTGGGAAATGTATATGGGGCTCAATGGAGAAGATGGAAAACGACCCAAGGAGAGACCATAGATCAACTGAAAGATGTCATTCAACAAATCAAAACAACACCAGATTCAAGGCGTATGCTTGTTTCAGCATGGAATCCAGAAGACGTTCCTAATATGGCTTTACCTCCTTGTCATACGTTATTTCAATTTTATGTTGCTGATGGAAAATTAAGTTGCCAATTGTATCAACGAAGTGCAGACATCTTTTTAGGTGTGCCATTTAATATTGCGAGCTATGCTTTGTTAACACATTTAATAGCGCATGAGGTTGGTTTAGAGGTTGGAGAATTTGTTCATACGTTAGGTGATGCACATTTGTATTCAAATCATTTTGAACAAATGAAAAAACAATTAGCAAGAGAACCTAGGGACTTTCCGACGATCGCATTGAATGAATCAAAGAATAGTATCTTTGATTTTGAGATGGAGGACATACAAATCGAAGGATATGATCCTCATCCAGGAATAAAAGCTCCAATAGCTGTTTAATCTGAAGAGAAAGTAGGAAACGAAATGATTGCTTTTTTATGGGCTCAAGATAAAAATGGTGCAATTGGGTATAAAGGTACTTTGCCTTGGTATCTGCCAAATGATTTAAAGTTTTTCAAACAAATGACTATAAATAACGCTGTAGTGATGGGAAGAAAAACGTTTGAAGGAATGAACAAACGTCCTTTACCAGACCGTATCAATATTATTTTAACTACTGATCTTAATTATCAGGCTGAAGGGGTCAAAATCATGCACAGCCGAGAAGAAGTGTTGGATTTTGCAAAAGACTACTCTGGAGATACGTTTATTACTGGGGGAGCGAAAGTGTTTAGCTTCTTTATGGATGACGTGGATGTATTGCACCGCACAATGATCGAAGGCGAGTTTGAAGGAGATACCTTTATTCCAGAAATAGATTGGACGAAATGGAAACTTGAGAAAATAGAAGAGGGCGTTTTAGATGAACGCAATAAGTACCCTCACGTTTTTGAAACATATGCACGGAAAAAGTAAACTCATTCTCCCTTCACAAATAGTATACGAAGAATAAAGAATCTGGTATACTATTTCCATATATTTACAAGTAAAGGAGTTTTTCTTATGAAAAAAGGAAAATCAATTCTCAAAAGCTTCCTTTTTTTAATTATTGGAATTGTTTTAGTGGTGGGTACTCTGACAGTCTTATTCCGAACTCGTTCAAATGATGATCAAGAGACAACAGAAACAAAGAAAGAACCGCTTCACATTGTTGCTATAGGTGATTCATTAACTGAAGGTGTTGGAGATTCTGCTAACAGCGGAGGATATGTTTCAATTGTCGATGAATTACTAGAAGAAACTCAAAATTATCAAGAGGTGACTACTAGTAATTATGGAAAAAGTGGGGATCGAAGTGACCAAATATTAAACCGATTTTACGAAGATGAAATGATGCAAGAAGACATCAAAACTGCTGATATGGTCGTTTTAACCATTGGTGGAAATGATATTATCCAAACATTTAAAAAAGATTTTTTAACTATCGACGAGCAAAAATTTATTGCTCCAGAAAAAACATACCAACAAAACTTGAAGAGTCTTCTAACGGAGTTTAAAGCATTAAATCCTAAGATAGAAATCTATGTCTTTGGTATCTATAATCCCTATTATGTTTATTTTCCTGAAATTACTGAAATGCAAACAATAGTAGATGAATGGAATGAAAAAACGCAAGCAATCGTAAGTGAAACAGATAATGCTGCTTTTCTTTCTATATCTAGCTTATTTAATCAATCCTCGGAGTCAGAAGGAAAAGAAAATCAGCTATTGGATGAGCAAACCATTGATGCAACAGAAGTTGTCAATCCGTATTTATATGAAGAAGATTTGTTTCATCCTAATAGAGCCGGTTATAGATTGATGGGCGAGGAATTGTTCCAGGCTATCGTAAATAACTAAAAAGAATTTTTTTGAAAGTAAAAGGTGTATTATGGATAAAAAAAGAGATCAGCAAAAGAATAAAGTAAATAGTTGGAAGTGGGCTTTTCTAGGGTTGCTTTCAGTGGTATTAGGTATTATCATATGGGCCTTTACTCAAATGACTCCTATTATTATAGGAGAACCAAATCTTGAGACTAGAGACACTAAAGATGAAGTCATGTTTCAAATATCAACGAAAAAAGATGACGTTAATCAATTGGTAGCTTCATACCTTAAAGATGAAAAAATTGTAAAAGGTCCCGTTAATTATCAGTTCAGATTGGAAGAGCAGGCACAATTAGTGGGTACTTTTCAATTGTTTGGTCATGATATCCAATTCCAGTTATTTTTAGAACCATTTGTTATGGAAAATGGTAATTTACAATTTAAAGCAACTGGTCTTTCAATTGGGAGATTTAACGTTCCTATTACTTTTGCAATGAATCAAATTGAAAATCAATTGAATATTCCGGATTGGGTAGCGATTGATAGTGAACAAGAAACGATTGTTTTTAATTTAAATGAATTCACTTTAGATAGCGGTATTCATTTTTCAGTTGACAAGATTAATTTAGCTGAAAATGATATTCGAGTGAACGTTTTCGTTCCGGCTGATTAGAGTTAGAAGAAGTAGGAAAGGATGAGGCGAGTGAAAGAGACTGCTATATTTGCAGGAGGGTGCTTTTGGTGTATGGTTTCGCCTTTCGACGAACAACCTGGAATTGAAAGAGTTGTATCAGGCTACACTGGAGGCCATACCATCAATCCTACTTACGAAGAAGTGCTGACCCAAACAACTGGACACACTGAAGCTGTTGAAATAACCTTTGATCCTTCAGTTATTTCATATGAGGAATTGGTAGATATCTATTGGAATCAAACGGATCCCACAGATGCAATGGGTCAATTTCAAGATAGGGGCGACAACTACCGTCCCGTCATTTTTGTTCTCAATGAGAACCAAAGAAATATTGCGGAGAAATCTAGACAACTGTTAAGCGAAAGTGGAAAGTATAAAAATCCTATTGTAACAGTAATTGAAGAGGTTCAACCTTTTTATCCAGCTGAAGAACAGCATCAAGAGTTTTATCAAAAAAATCCAGAAAAGTATGCTCAAGAAAAAGAAGAGCGTTTGCACTATCAGCAAAGTAAAGAAAGGAATTAGTTCAATGCAACGTCCGTTTTATCACTATTTAATGACTGAAAGAGATCCACATAAAAAAGATGTTGTTACCTTATTTGCAAATGCTGTTTATTTAGATGATGGTTTCCCAAAACAGTCAGAAGATTATCATGAAGTTAGCCATTATTTAGAATTAAATGGCACATACTTAGAAGAAATGACAACTTTTGATAAAGCTTGGGAAATCTATTTGGACAAAGATAATTAAAAACAAACTACCATACAATTAGGAGGAAATAATCATGAGTGTACACATTGAAGCTAAAGAAGGCCAAATCGCAGAAACGGTATTGTTACCAGGAGATCCATTAAGAGCAAAATATATTGCTGAAACCTTTTTAACAGATGTAGAACAATACAATCGAGTGAGAAATATGTTCGGCTACACAGGAACGTACAAAGGTCACCGAGTATCCGTTCAAGGAACCGGTATGGGAATTCCATCTATGATGATTTACGCTGAAGAATTGATCACAGGATACAACGTGAAGAACTTAATACGTGTAGGAACTGCTGGTGGAATGCAAAAAGACGTTAAAGTACGTGATGTAATCTTAGCTCAAGGTGCAACAACAGATTCTGCTGTTGTTAAAAATACATTTAATGATCAAGTTCAATTTGCACCTATCGCTGATTTCGACTTATTGAGAACAGCTTATGAAATTGCTGTCGAACAAGGAATGGATGTTAAGGTAGGAAATATCTTGTCTGCTGACCGCTTTTATAATGAAGAGCTCGACAAAAAGAAACTTGCAGATTATGGTGTATTGGCTACTGAAATGGAAGCAGCTGGTCTTTACACATTAGCAGCTAAACACAATCGTCGCGCCTTAGCTATTTTAACCATAAGTGACCATCTGATTACTGGGGAAGAAACGTCCTCAGATGAGCGTGAAACAACATTTAATGATATGATGATCGTAGCATTAGAAACTGCTTTAAAATTTAAATAAGTGGGTAGTATTTAAAAATAACTTCAGCAGTAAAATCAACTAACCGCATCCTATAATTAATTGAAACTAGAGAGGAAGCTTACACATGGAGAATGAACCAAACGAAGAAAAGAATAAAAAAGGCATTAAGCCTTGGGCATATGGAGCTTCTCTCATAGTAGTTGCTGCACTTTCAATTGGTGGAACCGTGGCTGTCACAAATGCAAATAATGATGATGAATCACCTAGTAAAAATCAATTAAGTTCATCAGAAGTAAGCGTAGAAATGAATGCAGATGAATTTGCAAAAATCCAAGAGGTATATGATGCGTTAATGTCGGATTACTACCAAGGGATTGAAGGAGAAACGTTGATTGAAGGTGCCATTACTGGTATGACGGAATCTGTTAAAGATCCTTATACACAATACCTTGATGTAGAAGAGTCTACTTCTTTAAATGAAAGTATTTCTGCTTCCTTTGAAGGAATTGGTGCTGAAGTAATGAAACAAGGGGACAATGTCATGATCGTGTCTCCTATTGCAGGTTCTCCAGCTGAAAAAGCAGGATTGCTGCCAAATGATATTATTTTAAAAGCAGATGATCAAGAATTAACAGGCTTAAACTTAAATGAAGCTGTTTCTTATATTCGAGGTGAAAAAGGCTCAGAAGTGGTGCTAACTATTAAACGTGGCGATTCTACTTTTGAAGTGACTGTTGTGCGGGATACCATACCTGTTGAGACAGTAGTTTACCAGTTAGATGAAAAAGATCCAACGATTGGGTATATTGCCATCACAAGTTTTTCTACACCAACTTATGATGACTTAGTAGCTGCGATTGAAGATCTAAGAGAACAGGGTGCTGAATCCTTTGTCTTTGATGTTCGTCAAAATCCTGGTGGGTTATTAAATGCCGGGTTGAGTATTTCTAATTTATTTTTAGAAAATGGCGATACTATTTTACAAACACAGGAGAAAGATCAAGAACCGATTCCAATCGTTTCAGATGATGCGACAATGGGTGACTTTAAAGTGACTGAACCTTCTGTTTTATTAATAGATGAAGGAAGTGCCAGTGCCTCTGAAATATTAGCGGGTGCAGTTAGCGAGTCTGGTAATGTCAAACTGATCGGTACTCAGACATTTGGAAAAGGAACTGTTCAAAATGTAGCTACATTTGATGATAGTAGTGAATTGAAAATGACAGTTGCGAAATGGTTAACGCCAAGCGGCAAGTGGATTAATGAAGAAGGAATTAAACCTACTATTGAAGTACCATTACCAGATTACGCCAATTTATTGATAATTGATGGTTCAAAAACGTATCAACTAAAAGATGTATCCGCAGAAGTTGAGAATTTAGAAAAAGTATTAGAAGCGTTAGGTTATCCTGTAGAATCAGTAGATGGATATTTTGATGAATCTACTGAAGAAGCCGTTAAACAATTTCAAACAGATAAAAAATTACCTGTTGATGGTATTGTAACAGGCGAAACGGCTACTCAACTCATTGAATCATTAAGGACCTTAATAGATGAAAATGATACTCAATATGAGGCAGCTATCAAAGAATTGCAATCTAGTAAAACTGCTGAATAAATAGGGATAGCTAGGAAATAGGATTGTTAATAACTTGATGCCAAAAGAGAGATAGGAATTTGCTATCTCTCTTTTGGTTAAATCATTGTTCTAAATAAATAGTTATTTTCTGGATTTTCTTGTATGATAGAATAAATAGATTGATTTGGAGCGAATGTAATGAGGCAAAAGTCTTGGAAGGAATTTTCATGGGAATGGTTTAAGGCGTTTTTATTAGCTGGATCAATCACTGTTTTACTGCGAAATTTTATATTTATTCCTATGACTATTGAAGGTTCTTCTATGATACCAACTTTTCAACAGGACGATCAGATCATAGTTAGAACCATCTATAATAATATAGAAAGATTTGATCTAGTTGTATTTCATGATTCGTCAAATCGAACACTTGTGAAAAGAGTCATTGGGTTACCGGGAGAGGAAATTCGCTACGAAAATGATCAGTTGTATATAGATGATCAAAAAATAGAGGAAAAATTTCTTGATAATAATTTAGTTAATCATGCTGGTGGGGTATGGACATCCGATTTCACTTTAGAAGAGTTAACTGGAACTCAAATAGTTCCAGAAGATGAGTATTTT
The DNA here is from genome assembly GCF_000195575.1 of Carnobacterium sp. 17-4. Classification (NCBI taxonomy): domain Bacteria; kingdom Bacillati; phylum Bacillota; class Bacilli; order Lactobacillales; family Carnobacteriaceae; genus Carnobacterium; species Carnobacterium sp. 17-4. The sequence continues at coordinate 1,096,280 of NC_015391.1, forward strand.
GTATTAGGAGATAATCGCAGATCAAGTAATGATAGTCGATATTTTGGGAGTGTTCCAGTAGATTCGATTATTGGCGAAACGTCTATTACTTACTATCCATTTAATCGTATTAAGTTTATTCCATAAATAGCATAAGAAGGTAGGGAGATGCAATTGAGTAAAATTAATTTTTCTGATAATCAACACAAGAATGAAGATACTTTCGAGCCCAGAAACACGCGTCATCTTTCTCCAAGTCAAAAACGCAAAGAAAATAAAGGTCGCGGCAGTGAATTTCTAAGCACCTTACTATATTGTGTTGTAGCACTGATTATTTTTCTACTAATCCGACACTTTCTTTTTGCTCCGGTAAGTGTAGATGGGGAATCAATGGCACCTACTTTAGAAGATCAAGATCGTTTGATTTTAAATAAAATTGACAAAATAGACCGTTTTGATGTGATTGTATTCCCAGCTCCAGATGAGCCGGATAAACAGTATATCAAACGGGTTATCGGTCTGCCCGGAGATACGATTCAGTATCAAGATGATGTATTGTATGTCAATGGAGAACCGGTTGAAGAAGAGTATTTAGAAGATTCCATCGAAAATATGACACCAGGAGATAATTTCACAGAAGACTTCTTATTAGCTGCTAAAACAGGTGAAGAAACTGTTCCCGAGGGTACTTATTTTGTAATGGGAGACAATCGTCAAAATTCAAAAGATAGCCGGTTTAGTGAAGTAGGGTTTATAGATGCGTCCACTGTTAGTGGAACAACGAATCTTCGTATTTGGCCACTTAAAGAATTTGGTGCAATTGACGAGGATTAACAAATGAAATAAAAAAAAGAATACCATAATGTGGTTCTTTTTTTTGTGTAAATAGAAAGGTGAAAATTAAATGACCATTCAATGGTTTCCAGGACATATGGCAAAAGCAAGACGCCAAGTAACAGAAAAAATTAAACTAGTAGACATTGTTTTTGAACTAGTAGATGCAAGACTACCATTATCAAGCCGTAATCCAATATTAGATGAAATAATTGGAGAAAAACCAAGAATCATCATTTTAAATAAAAGTGATTTAGCGGACCCACTAGAAACAAAAAAATGGGTAGCCTATTTTAATGATCAAGGAATTGCGGCTGTCCCAATTGTTGCTCAAGAAGGACACGGTATGAAACAATTGATGGCAAAAGCAAAAGAGCTTTTACAACCAAAATTTGATAGAAGAGCCGCTAAAGGTATAAAACCTCGTGCAATTCGAGCAATGAGTATTGGAATTCCTAACGTTGGAAAATCAACATTGATCAATCGTTTTGTAAAGAAAAATATTGCTCAAACAGGAAATAAACCTGGTGTGACAAAGGCACAACAATGGCTGAAGTTAGGTAAAGAATTGGAATTGCTTGATACGCCAGGAATTCTTTGGCCGAAGTTTGAAGATCCTGAAATTGGAAAGAAATTGGCTTTAACTGGAGCAATTAAAGACACTATTTTACAGCTAGATGAAATTGCAATGTATGGATTGGAAGAAATGAAAATTCGAAATCCAGAAATGCTTGCTAAACGATACAGATTAACTGAAGAAGAATTGGATCTTGAATCGCCAGAATTGCTTATGTTGATCAGCGAACGTAAAGGGTATAAAGAAGACTATACTCGTGCAGCTGAATTGATTGTTTTTGAAATTAGAAGCGGTAAAATTGGGAAATACACATTAGATATAGCGCCGATTTCTTTACCAAAAAGGCAGGATAGCTAAAATGGAAAAACCGTTGACCATTACGGCAATAAAGGAACTACTAACGACCATTACCCATACGGATGATGAACGATTGGTTTTTATCAAGAGCGATTCACGTAAAGGTGTATTAAATGCGTATAAATCTTGGGAAAATCAAATGAGAAAACAACAATTGATTCTCGAAAAACAACAAGAAATGCTGCAAATAGAGCAATTTTTTTGGGAACAAGGAACACAATTTGTTGCTGGAATCGATGAGGTAGGAAGAGGTCCATTAGCTGGCCCTGTTGTTGCAGCTGCGGTCATATTGCCGCAAGATTTTAATGTACTGGAAATCAATGACTCTAAACAATTATCAAGTGCAAAAAGAGAAGTGTTATTTGACCAAATTCAAGAATCTGCATTAGCTATTGGGATTGGTATAAAAGACCATCAAGTAATTGATAAAGTCAATATTTACCAAGCAACTAAGCTGGCTATGATTGAAGCTGTTGAGCAACTACCTCAACAGCCAGAACAATTGCTTATTGATGCAATGCATCTACCAATCACTATTCCCCAAGAAAGCTTCATCAAGGGAGATTCAAAAAGTTTGTCTATAGCTGCTGCTAGTATTATTGCGAAAGTAACAAGAGACAGAATGATGGCCGAATATGATACGTTATATCCGGGATATGGTTTTTCTAAGAATGCGGGTTATGGAACAAAAATCCATTTAGAAGGATTAGAAAAACACGGAATATGTCCTATTCATCGAAAAACTTTTGCTCCTGTAAAAAATTTATTAGGTTAAAAAGGTTTATAGTGCAACCACAAGATAAATTGTTGTGCACTTAAAACGATAAAATAAAAAACGAAGGACCGGATAAAACCCGGTTCTTCGTTTTTTTATTGAATATGACTACGATACAATCCGATTACTTTGCCTAAAATCGTTAATTCATTAAGTAGAATAGGACTCATAGTGTCATTTTCTGGTTCTAATCGGTAATGATCTTCTTCCTTATAAAATCTTTTACAAGTTGCTTCATCTTCTACGGTCATAGCAATGACAATATCGCCATTATTTGCTGTGCTTTGTTTACGAATGATCACTTCATCACCATCAAAAATACCAGCATTGATCATGCTTTCTCCACGTATGGTTAACATAAAAAGAGAGTCGTTTTCAAATTGCAAGTTTGGAGGTAGTGGAAAATAATCTGTCGCTTCTTCTACAGCTAAGATTGGTTCACCAGCTGTTACAGTTCCCAATAAAGGTATTTTATCAAGTGCAATGCCTAATTTTGATAATCCTAGTTGTGTTAGTTCTATTGCTCTTGGTTTGCTGGGATCTCTTTGGATATAACCATTTTTTTCTAAACGAGAAAGGTGACCATGAACGGTTGAGGTAGAAGATAAAGAAACAGCCGTTCCAATTTCTCTTACAGTTGGAGGGTATCCTTTCAATTTAACTTGACTGTATATATATTGTAGAACTTCAACTTGTCTTGATTCGGGATTTTTACTCATAATATATATAAACACCTCGTTTCTATTATTTTATCATTTTAAGATTACCATATATGATAGAACAAATCAAACAAACGTTCGTAGATTTAGAGGATTAAAAGGTGTTTTTTTCAAAGAAATTTGTTATAGTTGAATAATAAATAAAAAAGTGGAGTGATTAGATGTTGCCAAAAGATCAAATAGAACGAATAAATGAATTAGCAAATAAATCAAAAAACAAAGGATTGACTATTCAAGAACAAATTGAACAAAAAAAATTAAGAGATGATTATATAACAGCTTTTCGAGGCGGAATGAGAAATACCATTGAGGGTGTAAAAATTGTAGATGAAGAAGGCAATGACGTAACCCCCGATAAATTGAAAGACATACAAAAAGATAAAGGTCTTCACGGGAGATAATAGAGTGTTTGTTCATTAATGTGATAATCATGAAGTTCTCCCATTTAATAACATTCTAACCGTGAAAGCGTTGCACTTGAAGTGAAATAATAGTAAACTAATAGAGTACGATAAGAGAGTTAAAATCGAAAGGATGATTTTTTTGTTTGATAACACAGACCAATTAGCAGTAAATACAATAAGAACACTAAGTATGGATGGTATACAAAAAGCCAATTCTGGACACCCAGGATTACCTATGGGGGCTGCTCCAATGGCTTACACATTGTGGACTAAACAATTAAAAGTAAATCCAAAAAACTCGAAATGGTTTGACCGTGACCGTTTTGTATTATCAGCTGGACATGGATCAATGTTATTATACAGCTTGCTGCATTTAGCTGGATATGATGTTAAAATTGATGATTTAAAACAGTTCCGTCAATGGGACAGTAAAACACCTGGACATCCAGAAGTGAACCATACTGATGGAGTAGAAGCAACAACTGGCCCATTAGGTCAAGGAATTGCAAATGCTGTTGGAATGGCGATGACAGAAGCTCATTTAGCTGCAGTGTACAACAAAAAGGGTCATGCTATTGTAGATCACTTTACTTATTCTTTATGTGGAGACGGCGACTTAATGGAAGGTATTTCAGCTGAAGCTGCTAGTTTAGCTGCTCATTTGGAACTTGGAAAATTAGTTGTTCTTTATGATTCAAACGATATATCTTTGGATGGACCGACATCTAAAGCCTTTACTGAAAATGTTGGACAACGTTTTGAAGCTTATGGATGGCAACATATTCTTGTAAAAGATGGAAATGATTTAGAAGAAATTAATGCAGCAATTGAAGCTGCAAAAGCTGAAACAAAAAAACCTACTCTAATTGAAGTGAAAACGATTATTGGATTTGGTGCTCCGAATGCTGGAACACATAAAGTCCATGGTGCACCACTTGGAGCTGAAGGAATTGAAGCTGCTAAAAAAGCATATGGCTGGGAAGGCGAAGACTTCTTTGTTCCTGCTGAAGTAGCGGAACGCTTTAAAGAAACAATGGTTGATCAAGGAGCTAAAGTGGAAGAAGAATGGAAGGCATCATTTGAAGCTTACCGTACGGAATATCCAGAGTTAGCTGAACAATTCGAGTTATCTTTAAAAAATGAATTGCCACAAAACTGGGATGCTGAATTACCAACATATGAAGTTGGAGACAATGCATTGGCCTCTCGTGTTACAAGTAGCCAAGTGTTAAATGCTATTGCAAAAAAAGTTCCTTATTTATGGGGTGGTTCTGCGGATCTGTCTTCCTCTAATAATACGATGATAGCAGATGTAAAAGATTTCCAAGCTGGTCAATATGATGGAAGAAACATTTGGTATGGTGTTCGTGAATTTGCGATGACAGCTGCAATGAACGGAATCGTCTTGCACGGTGGAACTAGAACTTACGGCGGAACATTCTTTGTCTTTACAGATTACTTGCGTGCGGCTGTTCGTTTAGCGGCTATATCTAAGTTACCTGTAACATACGTGTTCACACATGATTCAGTAGCTGTTGGAGAAGATGGACCAACACATGAACCGGTGGAACAATTATCTAGCTTACGCAGTATGCCTAACCTATCTATTCTTCGTCCAGCAGATGGAAATGAAGTTGTAGCTGCTTGGGAATTAGCGATCACTTCAGTTGATCACCCAACAATGTTGGTCTTATCTCGTCAAAATTTACCTGTATTGCCAGGAACTAAAGAAGGCGCGCGTACAAATGTTGCCAAGGGAGCTTATGTTATTTCTCCTCAAGTTGGCGAAAAACCAGAAGGAATTCTTTTGGCATCCGGTTCTGAAGTAGCGTTAGCTATTGAAGCTCAAAAAGCTTTGAAAGAAAGCGGACAAGATGTTTCCGTTGTTTCTGTTCCAAGTTTTGATTTATTCGACAAACAAGATGCAGCATACAAAGAAACAGTCTTACCAAATGAAGTACGCAAACGTGTATCTATTGAAATGGGTGCCACATTTGGTTGGGAACGGTATGTCGGCCTAGATGGTGCTTCAGTAGGTATAGATAAATACGGTGCAAGTGCTCCAGGAGCAACAGTTATTGAAAACTATGGCTTTACAGTTGAAAATGTTGTAAAAACATACAACAACTTATAAAAAAATGGCCATGTAAGTTGAAATTTTAACTTACATGGCTTTCTTTTGTGAGTAATTGGGATGAATTGCGACTTTTTAGCGTAAGAAGTGGAATTTTAGTTTATTTTTCTATTAATATTTAGTACAATTAAGTCTTGAGAGGTTCGAAAGGAGTGAATCAAAAATGAATTTAGGTCTTGCTATTTTTTTAATTATTTTAGCCTTAGTTGGTGGAGCAGTCGGTGGTTTCTTTCTTGCTAGAAAATACATGATGGATTATTTCAAAAAAAATCCGCCAGTCGACGAAAATATGTTGCGTATGTTAATGATGCAAATGGGACAAAAACCATCAGAAAAGAAAATTAAACAAATGATGTCGTCAATGAAAACACAAACAACAAAAACGACTAAAAAAAAATAAGGGCACATAATGCCTTATAATACTAACTTGCGAACAGATACTTATCTGTTCGCGTTTTTTGATTAAAATGAACATTAGTACAGAGGTGAGGGAAGAAAATGGGAATTTATAAAAAATTAGGTTGGTTTTTTAAACAAGAAAAAAAGGCATATATTACGGGTGTGATATTTTTGTTTCTTGTAGCGATTATTCAATTAATTCCTCCTAGGATAGTGGGAATTATTGTAGATGAAGTTGGTCAAGGAACGTTAACGCCTAAAAAGCTGATCCAATGGTTAAGTTTTTTAGTAGTGGCGGCAATTGCGAGTTATCTGTTTCGTTACATTTGGCGTGTAAATATTTGGGGAACATCTGCTAAATTGGAACGGATACTTAGAACACGGTTATTTAATCACTTTACTGAAATGGACAATAGTTTTTTTCAAAAATATCGTACTGGGGATTTAATGGCACATGCAACAAATGATTTAACAGCAGTTCGAAATGTAGCAGGTGGTGGGATATTGACCTTAGCTGATTCAATTATTACGGGGGGTACAACGATCATTGCCATGGCTCTAGTAGTTGACTGGAGATTAACGTTGATTGCGTTGATACCACTCCCATTGCTTGCTATAGCCTCACGTGTTTTGGGTTCAAAACTCCATGAGCGATTTAGAGGAGCGCAAGCGGCTTTTTCTAATATGAATGATAAAGCGCAAGAGAGTATATCAGGAATGAAAGTCTTAAAAACATTCGGTCAAGAAGATGAAGACGTAGAAGAATTCAGACAAAAAACGGAACAAGTAGTTGCTGAAAATAGAAAAGTCTATAAAATTGATTCATTATTTGACCCTACGATTACTTTTATCATGGGGATTTCATATGTACTGACCATCGTAATGGGTGGGAGATATATAAACTCAGGCACCATAACTATTGGTGACTTAATTTCTTTTATCAACTATATAGCTATGCTTGTATGGCCTATGTTTGCCATCGGTCGTTTATTTAATATCTTGGAGCGTGGAAGTGCAAGCTATAATCGAGTTGAGAAACTGCTTTTAGAACGTTCAAAAATTATTGAAAAACCCTCAGCATTAACAAAAGAAATAAGAGGAGATATTCACTATTCCATTGATAAATTTTCTTACCCTAAATCCGATGTTCCGGCGCTAAAAGAGGTTCATTTTGAATTGAAACGTGGACAAACACTTGGTGTAGTAGGGAAAACAGGAGCTGGGAAAACCAGTATTTTTAAATTGCTTTTAAGAGAATACGATCGTTATCGTGGACGTATTTTATATGGGAATGAAGATATCAGAGACTACACATTAGATGCTTTGCTACAGCAAATTGGTTATGTGCCACAAGACCAATTTTTGTTCTCAACGAGTATCAAAGAAAACATTCGCTTTGCTAATCCAGAACTATCACAAGAAGAAGTTGAAAAAGCTGCAGAGTTAACGGCCATTCATTCTGATATCATGGAAATGCCTAATGGGTATGATACGGTAGTCGGAGAACGGGGAGTTTCATTATCGGGAGGTCAAAAACAACGGATCTCAATTGCTCGTGCGCTAATCATTAAACCAGAGCTGTTAATTCTAGACGATGCTTTATCAGCAGTGGATGCTAAAACTGAAGAGAGAATATTATCTGCTTTGAAAAAAGAACGTTCGGAACAAACAACGATTATAGCTGCTCATCGAATCAGCAGTGTTATGCATGCAGATGAAATTATTGTTATCGACAATGGTGAGGTTATTGAACGAGGAACACATGCTGATTTACTCATTCAAAATGGATGGTATAAAGAGATGTTTGATAGTCAGCAGCTTGAACAAAAAATTGAAGGAGGTGCAGACTAGTGGAACAAGAATCAGTTTGGTCAAAATCATTTACCACTAAAGAACAAGTGACTATTTTAAGACGGATCATTACGTTTGCCTCACCCTTCAAATTTCAATTCACAGCTGGTATCTTATTTGGTGTTTTGTTAGCTATCACAAATATTATTTTGCCAAGGATCCTTCAGGTGTTTATTGACAATTATTTATCAAAAGGGACGGCAACAAATCAAATTATTGGAATGTTTGCTTTAATTTATTTTGGTATGACGATGGTAAAAATTGTTTTTTGGTACCTGAATCTTTATTTATATAATATGGCTTCTGAACAAACAGTAGAAAATATCCGTAATGCAATTTTTAAAAAACTGCACACTTTAGGTATGCGTTTTTTTGATCAAACTCCTGCTGGTTCAATTGTTACAAGAGTGACAAATGATACAGAAACCATTAAAGAATTTTGGTCGGTATTCCTGACGATCATACAAGGGATGCTGGGCGTTATCACATCTCTTATTGCTATGATGCTTTTGAATGTTCAGATTTCTCTATGGATCGTTGCGTTGATCCCGATATTAGGAGTGGTCATATGGTATTATCAAAAGTTTAGTTCAAGATTGTACCGAAATATGAGAGAAAAATTAAGTTTGTTAAATGCAAAATTAGCTGAATCAGTTAATGGAATGAGTATTATCCAGCAATTTCGTCAAGAAAAAAGATTACAAAAAGAGTTTGATGAAACGAATATGGATTATTATAAATTACGCTATGCAATGGTGAAGACAAATTCAATTTTATTAAGTCCAGTGATCGATTTTCTATATACCCTTTCACTAATTCTTATTTTAGGTTTTTTTGGATATGATTCGTTAAACGGACCTGTAAGTGTAGGGGTGATTTATGCATTTACATCCTATGCGCGCAACTTCTTCAATCCTATGACGAGCATGATGGATAGCTTGAGCATCTTTCAAGATGGTATAGTTTCAAGCAGTCGAGTGTTGAATGTATTAGATAATGATGAATATACACCACAACAGCACAAAACAGCAGACGCTGAAATTCAGGCTGCTAAAATTGAATTTAAACATGTGAGTTTTTCTTATGATGGCAAACACAATGTATTAAACGATATTTCTTTTGTTGCTTTACCTGGACAAACGGTTGCCTTGGTAGGTCATACAGGGAGTGGTAAAAGTTCTATCATTAATGTTATGATGCGCTTTTATGAATTTTTTGAAGGTGAAATTTTGATTGATGATATTCCTATTAGAAATTATCCGATAAAGGAATTAAGGAAAAAAATGGGATTAGTTTTACAAGATTCCTTTTTATTTTACGGGACGATCAAAGACAACATCCGCTTGAAAAATCCATCTATAACAGATTTTCAAATAGAAGAAGCTGCTCAATTTGTTCAAGCAGATACCTTTATTGAGAAATTGCCGAACCAATATGATTCTAAAGTCATTGAGCGGGGAGCCAGTTATTCAACAGGGCAAAAGCAATTGATTTCTTTTGCCAGTACAATAGTTACTGATCCTAAAATTTTGATTTTGGATGAAGCAACGGCAAATATTGATACTGAAACCGAAGCACTGATTCAAGAAGGGCTCAGAAAAATGCGAAAAGGTCGTACAACGTTGGCTATTGCTCATCGTCTATCTACCATTCGTGATGCTGATTTAATTCTTGTCTTGGACCATGGAAGAATTGTCGAGCGCGGCACCCATGATGAGTTGATTCAACAAAATGGCATCTATTATGATATGTATCGCTTGCAAAATAATGGTCTTCAGAACGAAGAAAGTGTGTCCGAAAGCATTTAGGCTCATACTAAATAAAATTTAGTGTAAGGTGACTACGACATATTATGTATACAAAAAAGGAGCTGAGACAAATTGTCCCAGCTCCTTTTTGTTATTTTGTAAAGTCGTATTTAAATGAAGGATCAATTTCCTTATCTAATTGGTCAAAGGCATGTTGAATTTGTTCATCGATTGCCTTTAAGTTATCTTTTGAAAGTTTTACTGTGCGATCTATAGTGATTGGATCTCCAAAACGCACAGTCACTTTTTTCCTTGTTAACAGCCCGCTTAAAGTCATGGGTCCTTGATAAACAGCTGGAATGATTGGTACACCGCTTAATTTAGCAATTGTAGCAGCGCCACCTTTTATTTCATTTGAATGTCTTGTTCCTGTTGGGAAAATCATTAAACTTAAATTGCCCTTTTTAAGGATCTTCACTGGCGTTTTAATAGCACTTGGACCTGGATTAGCCCGATCGACTGGAAAAGCATTTGCGTGTCTGATGATCCAACTAAGGATAGGATTTTTGAACAATTCTTTTTTTGCCATAAATGTAAATGGTTTAGGGCTAGCAGCTATGGCTAAATAGACTGGGTCAATCCAGGTTCTATGGGGTGCCACTAATATATATGATGTATCTGTTGGAAGTTTGTCACGATTTTCATAATGGGCATTGCCATTTAAAATCGCTAACAAAAAGCGTAAAGTGCCGCGTAAAATTCTATAAAACAAAATGATTCAACCTCTCATTAATTCAATTTTCTAGTACATTTTTATACTAATAGTATGATTCATAACCGGTATTTTAGCAAGTTATTTTTAATTTATCCATTATAGGTTAGAAAATATAAAAAATTTGCAGAATGAAAACAGCAGAACCCTACAAATTTGAAAGAAAAAATTTTCTTTTTTACCCATAATGACGTACAATAGAGAGATAGAAAAAACGTGCTTGAAAAATAATTATTTTATGAAAAGCAAGAAAGTAGGGGAATGTTGAATGAAATGGAGTATACCAGAACGCGTGATTGAGCAAGGAAGACAATACGTTGCAGAAAAACGCGTCCTTTCAGTCAACTCAATATTAGATAAAAAAATATGGTCTGCCGAAGTCATGGGGAGCGACATATTTCATGTTGAATTAGATGGTTCAACCAAGGAAGATGATTTTTGTGAATGTCTTTATTGGAAAAATCATGGCTATTGCAAACATACAGTTGCTGTTGAACTGGAATTGAGAGACAGAAAAATCAGCCGAGTAATGACAGCTGAGAATGCAAAAAAAGTCGCTATTGACTCACCTAATCCAGGTCAAGAGTTAACGGAGTCTTTTACGCGTATATTTTTAAATGAAAATAGAAAAATGACTGCTTCTGCTAAACAAAAACAATCATTGAAAATAGAATATAAAGTTGAAGTAAAACCAATGACTACTGCACTTATAAGAACCTCATTTGATGTACTAGCCTTAAGTTTTAAAGCTGGAACAGATAAAATGTATATTATAAAAGATTTACCATTATTTTTAGAGAGTTTTATTAAAAAGGAAACGGTAGAGTTAAAAGCCGGTCAAGAAATTAATTTTAAAGATATTTCGATTAGAAAAGAAGACAATGAAATTTTAACAAATCTATATAAGCAACAGAAATCTATTCAATTGCTTTCTGGAGAAAATAAAGATGCAAAATCATTATTGTCAAACAGTCGTTATTTGATATTGATGACTGCCTTAGCGGAAGAAACACTTTTAGATTTACAAGATAGTGGGAATTTGCAGTTTGTTGCAGCAACTAGCACGCATAAAACTATTATGTTTGTAGAAGATAAAATGCCATTTTCTTTTGATATTTCACAAAAAAATAATACGGTAATGTTGTCCATTACAAGTCTAGCAGACAGCCATCTAAAAGAATACGATTGGTTTGTTGCTGACAACATTGTATTCCAGCCAACATTAGAACAGATGCGTGCATATCGTCCGCTACAACAATTTTTACAACGGTACGATAGCGACAATATTACAATAGAACCTACAGATATGCCAGATTTTACTGCCTATGTCATGCCGTTACTTATGAAAATAGGAAATGTCTCGATTGATGATCAATTGAAAGATTCTTTTGTGCAAGAACCTTTAGCAACATCCGTTTATTTTGAATATCGGAATGAGGCAGTACATGCGACAGTAGAGTTTAATTATAAACACATGATTTTGTCTACTGACCCTTCTAAAAATCAATTACCAGAAGAAGGCGTACAAATTATTCGAGACAGTGAAAAAGAAATGAAAGTCATTAATCAGCTTATTGGATTTGATTACCACCGTACAGATACAAATTATACGAAACGTATGGTTCGTGATGATGATTTTTATACCTTATTTACAAAAGAGATTCCAACACTAGAATTAGATGCTACTGTTTATGTAGATGATTTGTTGGACAGTATGTTCTTGAATCAAATTGATCCTGAAACTATTATCGACTTGCAAAATGAAGGGTCATTTCTGGATGTCCGTTTTGATATTAAAGGAATTACACCGGAAGAAGTAGATGATGTATTGAAAAGTTTAGTAGAAAAAAAAGCTTTTCATAAATTTGATAATGGAACCATTCTTTCATTAGAATCAGAAAGCTTCAAGCAAGTCAGCGATGTATTAAACGAATTGCGCGTCACAAAGAAATTTCAAAATGGTGGGGTCCAACTGCCAAGCTATCGTGGTTTAGAACTGAATGAAAAATTTTCACTGGATGAAAAAACCAAAGGAACCGTATCAAAGAAATTCAAAAACTTGATACGCGATTTAAACTTCCCAGAAGAATTTGAAGTTGACGTTCCTAAGTCTTTAAATGCTGAATTAAGACCTTACCAAAAAACAGGATTTCAGTGGTTAAAAATGTTGTCTCAATATGGATTTGGCGGTATCTTAGCGGACGATATGGGACTGGGGAAAACCATTCAAGTCATCACTTATATTTTATCTGAAATTGAGGAAAAGGGGGAAAATGATCCTTTCCTTATCGTTGCTCCAGCGTCGTTGATCTATAATTGGCATTTTGAAATTGAAAAATTTGCTCCTTCAGTTGAAAGTATCGTGATATCTGGTACAGCAGAAGAAAGAATGCAGTTGATTGAAAATGTTAAGCCAAATCAAGTTTTGATTACATCCTATCCTAGTTTTAGGCAAGATGTTGTTCATTATAAGAAAATGCCGTTTAGCACACTGATTTTAGACGAATCGCAAATGGTGAAAAATCATAACACGAAAACGTCTCAAGCGTTAAGAGACCTAACCATAAAAAAACGTTTTGCATTAAGTGGAACACCTATTGAAAATAAAATTGAAGAATTATGGGCAATTTTCCAATTGATTATGCCAGGATTTTTTCCTTCAATCAAAAAATTCAAAACTCTTTCAAATGAGCAGATTGCTAAAATGATTCGTCCTTTTGTATTAAGACGAATCAAAAAAGATGTGCTGAAAGAGTTACCAGATAAAATTGAAACCAACTTATACAGTCAAATGACAAAAGAACAAAAAACTGTCTACCTTGCATATTTACAACGAATCCAAGAAAGTGTAAATAGCATGAATGGAGCAGAATTTAAAAAGAATCGTATCGAGATCTTGGCAGGATTAACACGTCTAAGACAAATTTGTTGTGATCCTAAATTATTCATTGATGATTACGAAGGCAGTTCCGGAAAATTGGAGCAACTTAAAGAAACGATTCAAACTGCAAGAGAGAATGGGAGACGTATTTTAATTTTTTCTCAATTTACTTCTATGCTGGCAATTATTGAAAAAGAATTAGATGAGCAAGAAGTTGAAACATTTTATTTAAGTGGTCAAACAAAACCAAAAGAACGAATTGAAATGGTTAATAAATTTAATGCTGGAGAAAAAGATGTATTCCTTATTTCCCTTAAAGCAGGTGGAACAGGATTGAATCTTACCGGTGCCGATATGGTTATTCTTTATGATCTATGGTGGAACCCAGCAGTTGAAGAACAGGCAGCAGGCCGTGCACATAGAATCGGACAGAAAAAAGTTGTCCAAGTGTTACGTCTAATTGCTGAAGGAACTATTGAGGAGAAAATCGACCAATTGCAACAAGAGAAAAAGGCCTTGTTTGATCAAATTATTACAGAAGACGGAACGATACAAAAAGAAGGAAGTCAGTTAAGTGAAGATGACATTCGTGAAATTTTGAGTATCGGGATGTAATAAGAAATAAAAAACGATAGTTAGGCTTGATTTTTTATTCTATATCCTATACAATTATTAACGGTGCTAAAAGCACTGAAAATTATTTCACACTTCAAAGGATGTAAAGGACGGTGCTTGATTATTCAAGTCTCCTTACAGTTGAATTTGAAGGAGGAAAATAAAAAACCAATGGAGGAAATATATTATGGCAGTAATTTCAATGAAACAATTGCTTGAAGCAGGAGTTCATTTTGGTCACCAAACACGTCGTTGGAACCCTAAAATGAAACGTTACATCTTTACAGAAAGAAACGGTATCTACATCATCGACTTACAAAAAACTGTTAAGTTAGCTGATACAGCATACAACTACATGAAAGAAGTATCTGAAAATGGCGGAATCGCTTTATTCGTTGGTACTAAAAAACAAGCACAAGAAGCTATTAAAGACGAAGCAACTCGTTCTGGACAATACTTTGTAAACCACCGTTGGTTAGGTGGAACATTAACAAACTGGGACACTATCCAAAAACGTATCAAACGTTTGAAAGCTATCAACAAAATGGAAGAAGACGGAACTTTTGATTTGCTTCCTAAAAAAGAAGTCGGAATCTTGATCAAACAACGTGACCGTCTTGAAAAATTCTTAGGTGGTATTCAAGATATGCCAAGAATTCCAGATGTAATGTTTGTTGTTGACCCTCGTAAAGAACGTATTGCGATTCAAGAAGCACACAAATTAAACATTCCAGTAGTAGCAATGGTTGATACTAACTGTGATCCAGATGAGATCGATGTTATCATCCCATCAAACGATGACGCTATCCGCGCTGTTAAATTGATTACTTCAAAAATGGCTGATGCTATGATCGAAGGAAATCAAGGTGAAGATGAAGTTGTTGAAGAAACTTTCACAGCTGAAGCGCCAGAAGCTTCTGAAACTGCTTCAATTGAAGAAATCGTTGAAGTTGTTGAAGGAAAAAACGCTGAATAATAACTAATTAATTTAATATAGGCTGTCTCGAGTAGGGAGAAGTGAGAAGCGACTTTTTACGAAGCGGCGTCATTTCTTTCATGACGAGACAGTCTTTTTTTATGAAAATTAACTTAAAAAAATGACTAATAGAACTCACTAGGAGGAAATATAGAATGGCAAAAGTAACAGCTCAACTAGTTAAAAAATTACGTGATATGACAGGCGTTGGAATGATGGACGCTAAAAAAGCATTGGTTGCTGTTGATGGAGACATCGACGCTGCAGTGGATCACTTAAGAGAAACAGGTATGGCAAAAGCAGCTAAAAAAGCTGACCGTATCGCTGCTGAAGGATTAGCTGGCGTATATGTTAACGGAAATGTTGGTTCTATTACAGAAATCAACTCTGAAACTGACTTTGTTTCTAAAAATCAACAATTCCAAAAATTAGTTAAAGATGTAACTGAAGCAATTGCTGAAGGTAATCCTGAAACAGTTGAAGCGGCTCAATCTCTTAAAGCAGGAGACGGTACTGTAGAAACTGAAATATTAGCAGGAGTAACTAAAATCGGTGAAAAAATCGAATTACGTCGTTTTGCACGTGTTGAAAAAACTGACGCAGACGCTTTTGGTGCTTACTCTCACATGGGAGGACGTATTGCTGTATTAGTTGTTCTTGAAGGAACAACTGATGAAGATGTTGCTCGCGATATTGCTATGCATATTGCTGCTATCAACCCTAAATACGTTTCTCGTGACCAAGTTTCTCAAGAAGAAATCGATCACGAAACAAAAATATTGACTGAGCAAGCTTTAAACGAAGGCAAACCAGCTAATATCGTTGAAAAAATGATCCAAGGTCGTTTAAACAAATATTTAGCTGAAATTTCTTTAGTTGACCAACCTTTTGTTAAAGATCCTGATTTAACAGTTGGTAAATATATTGCATCTAAAGGTGCTGTAGTTAAATCATTTGTTCGCTTTGAAGTTGGCGAAGGAATTGAAAAACGTGAAGATAATTTTGCTGAAGAAGTTATGAATCAAGTTAATAAATAAATCGATTTAGTTAAAAAAGGAGCGCAATAGTTGCGTTCCTTTTTTACTATAGTTTTTTGTTGACTCATTTGCTTTTGACCGAGCTAGTTAAGAGAGTAAACCTGTTCGTTCTGTATATTTTTGATACATAGTGATCTTGATAATGGAACCGGTACAAGGCTCATTTTTTAAATGAAGTTTCTGTCAGAGTATGGTAAAATAGTAAAAGTGAACGAGCCAATGGAGGGAAATATAAATGAATGAACCAAAGTACAAACGTGTTGTTTTAAAACTAAGCGGTGAAGCCTTAGCTGGTGATACAGGATTTGGAATAAAACCACCAACAATAAAAGAAATTTGTAAAGAAATTAAAGAAGTAAAAGAATTAGGTGTAGAAATTGCCATCGTTGTTGGAGGCGGAAATATTTGGCGCGGTCAAGTTGGTTCTGAGATGGGCATGGAACGAGCACAAGCAGATTATATGGGAATGCTCGCTACAGTAATGAATGCTTTAGCATTGCAAGATTGCCTTGAAAACGAAGGAGTCCCAACTCGTGTGCAAACGTCTATCGAGATGCGCCAAATTGCTGAACCGTATATTCGTAGAAAAGCAGTGCGTCATTTAGAAAAAGGACGAGTTGTCATCTTTGCTGGTGGAACTGGAAATCCTTATTTCTCAACAGATACAACATCTGCTTTAAGAGCAGCAGAAATTGATGCTGACGTTATCTTAATGGCTAAAAATAACGTTGATGGTATTTACTCAGCGGATCCTAAACTAGATAAAACAGCTACAAAATTTGAAGAATTGACGCATTTGGAAATCATCAATAAAGGTTTACAAGTGATGGATACAACTGCAAGTTCTTTGAGTATGGACAATAACATTCCATTGGTCGTATTTAATTTAAATGAAACTGGAAACATAAAACGTGTTGCATTAGGTGAAACTATTGGAACAACGGTTAGGGGGAAATAACTATGACAAACGCAATTTTAGAAACAATGAAAGAAAAAATGGTTAAAACAGAAGGTGCTTTACAGCGTGAACTAGGAACAATTCGTGCAGGTCGTGCTAATGCAGGACTATTAGACAGAATCAATGTTGTTTATTATGGAGCACCAACACCATTAAAACAATTAGCTCAAATTTCAATACCAGAACCTCGTGTTTTAATGGTTACTCCATTTGATAAAACATCTATTTCTGATATTGAAAAAGCGATTATGCAAAGTGATCTTGGGATCAGCCCAGCAAACGATGGAAATGTTATTCGCTTAGTGATTCCACAATTAACAGAAGAGCGTCGTAAAGAATTAGCAAAAAAAGTGGGTAAGGAAGCTGAAAATGCTAAAGTTTCTGTTCGTAATATTCGTCGTGAAGCAATTGATGAATTGAAAAAAGCAGAAAAAAATAACGAAATTACTCAAGATGATTTGCGTACTTTTGAAGAAGATATCCAAAAAATTACAAATACAAGTGTTAAAAATATTGATGGTATCGCTGCAGATAAAGAAAAAGAATTATTAGACGTATAATCTTGGAACAATCAAAAAGCACTACAGGCCTTTACGTAAGGTCTGTAGTGCTTTTTGATTATGAAAAACACTTTGCATTAAGCTTTTCTTTTATCGTCACCCATTAACAAACTTGTTAACTTGGTTACTATAGCAGAAATAATTAAACCGACTATGAATTTTTTGATTCTTCTGTTCATTTTAGTGTCCTCCTTAAGTAACTAACTGAGTATAATTTATTATAGCATTATTCAATTTTTGAGCCCAATAAAAGGCTCTTGTTATGATCATTTGATGAATAAAGAAGAGAAGGAATGGAATTTATAAAAGAATTAAATGACACAACTATTGCTATTTCTTAAGGATTTGCTAAAAAAACTGTTTATTATTAAATTTAATAGGATTTTACCCCCTTTTTTGCTACAATGAGTAATGGTGAATTACGAAGTGGAGGGAAACACTTGAACTGGTTATTTAAGAAAAGAAATCAAAAAGAAAAAGAAATCACAGATGTTTCTTTTAATGCTGATGAAAAAATTCCACACCATATTGCTATTATTATGGATGGAAACGGACGTTGGGCTCAAAAAAAATTCATGCCTCGAATCGCTGGTCATAAAGAAGGAATGAATACTGTAAAAAAAATAACCAAAAGAGCAAGTCAAATGGGTGTAAAGGTATTATCACTTTACGCATTTTCAACTGAAAATTGGAAACGTCCTGATGATGAAGTAAGTTTTTTAATGCAATTACCGGTTGATTTTTTTGACGCTTTTGTACCTGAGTTAATGGAGCAAAATGTTCAAGTACAAGTTATGGGTTTTACAGAACAACTCCCTAAACATACTCGTGAGGCTGTCGAAAAGGCAATAGCAGATACTAAACAGAATACAGGTATGGTATTAAATTTTGCGCTCAATTATGGAGGACGCAGTGAATTGATTGAAGCTTCTAAAGTTCTTGCTGAGAAAGTCAAAGTTGGAGAAATTGAAGTTGAAGATATTACAGAATCTTTATTTGAAGAATCTTTAATGACACATGCGTTAAAGGATTATCAAGATGTTGATTTCATGATTCGTACGAGTGGTGAAGAGCGAATCAGTAATTTTATGTTATGGCAAAATGCGTATAGTGAATTTTACTTTTCTCAAGATCTTTGGCCTGACTTTAATGAACAAGCATTAGAACAAGCTATCGGAGTTTATCAAAAACGACATCGACGTTTTGGGGGATTATAATTAAGTTAGGAGGAAATACAAGTGAAACAACGCATTATAACGGCAATTATTGCTCTTATTCTTTTTGTTCCAGTCGTTTATATGGGTTCTTGGATTCTAGAACTTGTAGTTGCAGGTCTGGGGATAATTGCATTATTTGAACTATTTAGAATGAAGGGCAATAAGCTCTTTACTATAGAAGGTATTATTTCTATTTTGGCTTTGTTAGGATTATTATTTCCACATTATGTGGCTATGTTTTTACCAGAATATATGAATACACAAGTGATTTTGTATCTCTTTGTCTTATTATTGTTAGTCTGTACCGTATTTTCAAAAAACAATTTTACGTTTGATGACGTTGCGGTTTCAGTTCTAGGAATAATGTACATAGGGTACGGATTTAAATTCTTGTTGTTAACAAGAGATTCAGGATTAGATTTATTGTTATTTGTTTTATTTGTAGTTTGGGCAACAGATATTGGAGCTTACTTAATTGGTAGGAAATTGGGTAAACACAAGCTTGCTCCATCCATTAGCCCTAATAAAACCATTGAAGGTGCTTTGGGCGGAATAGTTATGGCCCTGATTGTAGCATTCATTTATCTGACCTACTATCCACAAAATTACAATACAGGTTGGATGTTAGCTTTAACGGTTGTTCTTTCAGGAGCTGGTCAACTAGGCGACTTAGTTGAATCTGCATTTAAGCGGTATTACAATGTGAAAGATTCTGGTAATTTGCTTCCTGGTCATGGCGGTATTTTAGATCGATTTGACAGCTTGCTTTTTGTATTGCCGATCCTTTATTTTTCAGGGTTGATTTAATCTTCATATGAAACAAGAAAGTAGTTGTCCTTTATTGTGATGGCTACTTTTCTCGTATAGACAATAAATTGATAAGTCGATTGGTTATTACACTCAAATTATGATAGAATTAAACTTGTTTTGTACGCAGGTTTAATCATAAAATTAAGAATAAATTTTTAATGAAGTACAAAGGAGAGAGTATATGATCACTACCATTATTACCTTTATCATAGTGTTTAGTATTTTAGTAATTTTTCACGAATTCGGACATTATTATTTTGCAAAAAAAGCAGGTATTTTAGTTAGAGAATTTGCTATTGGATTTGGACCTAAAATATTTTCTTATCGTAAAGGTGAAACAACGTTTACGATTCGCATCTTACCTGTGGGCGGATATGTTCGTATGGCTGGATATGAAGAAGAAACTGAAATAAAACCAGGTACACCGATTGGTTTAATAGTAAACGACAATAATGAAGTGACATTAATCAATAATTATAAGAAAAAGCAATTATTAGATGCTGTCCCAATGGAAATAAGTGCTATTGATTTAGAAAAAGATTTATATGTGGAGGGTTACTTAGCTGGAGATGAAACAAATTTGGTTCGCTACCCAGTACTAAGAGATGCCATGATCATAGAAGAAGATGGAACTGAAGTTCAGATTGCACCGCTTGACGTCCAATTTCAATCTGCAAGTTTGCCAAAAAGAATGATGACAAACTTTGCAGGTCCAATGAACAACATTATATTAGCTATTGTTGCATTTATGGTGCTTGCTTTCATGCAAGGTGGAGTAGTCAGCCCAGAAAATGTTTTAGGCACTGTGGTTCCAGATAGCCCGGCAGCAGAAGCTGGCTTAAAAGCTGGCGATCGTGTTGTTCAAATTGATGATGAAAAAATTACCAACTGGACTGAAATGGTAGAAATTGTACGAGTAAATCCTGATAAGGAATTGCTATTTCATATCGAATCCCCTGATGGAACTGAGAAAACTGTTCCATTAATACCAGCTGCTAATGAAACGGCCGATGGAACTGAAGTAGGACAAATTGGTGTACAAAATAGTTTGAATACATCATTTTGGGCAAAAATCGGTTTTGGTTTCACTCAAACTTGGTTTTTGATGACTCAATTGTTTACTGTATTAGGTTCGATGTTTACAAAAGGATTCTCAATCGACATGTTTGGTGGTCCAGTTGCTATTTATGCAACGACTGAAACGGTTGTTAGAACAGGATTAATAGGAATAGTCAATTGGCTAGCCGTCTTAAGTGTAAATTTAGGAATCGTTAACTTGTTGCCTATCCCAGGTCTTGATGGTGGGAAACTGATATTAAACATTGTAGAGGGTATACGAGGCAAACCACTAAGTGAAGAAAAGGAAGGCATCATCACATTGGTTGGTATCGCCTTACTGTTGTTATTGATGGTTTTAGTTACATGGAACGATATCCAAACGTATTTTTTTAATTAAAGCGTAACAAAAAATTGATAGAGATGAATTTAACGTATCAAAAAGGAGACAGCAAACGATGAAACAATCAAAATTATTTATTCCAACTTTAAGAGATGTACCCAATGAGGCAGAAGTTCTTAGCCATAAAATGTTGTTAAGAGCTGGATACATTAGACAAATATCAAGTGGTGTTTACAGCTACTTGCCATTGGCAACGCGTGTATTAGAAAAATTGAAAAATATTATGCGTGAAGAATTTGAAAAAATCAATGCAGTTGAAATGTTGATGCCTTCACTATTGCCACGTGAACTATGGGAAGAATCCGGACGTTATGAAACATATGGCGAAGACTTGATGACATTACAAGACCGTCATGGACGTGACTATCTTTTAGGGCCTACTCATGAAGAAGCTTTTACAACTTTAATACGTGATGAAATTACTTCGTATAAACGGTTGCCGCTTTCTTTGTATCAAATCCAAACAAAGTTCCGAGATGAGAAACGTCCTCGTTCTGGTTTGTTAAGAGGAAGAGAATTTATTATGAAAGATGCTTACTCTTTTCATGATAGTTTTGAAAGCTTAGATGCAACTTATCAAGATTTCGAAAAAGCTTATACAAGAATATTTGAACGTTGTGGTTTGGATTTTAGAAACATTATTGGTGACGCTGGTGCAATGGGAGGCAGCAATTCGAAAGAATTTATGGCTTTATCGGATATCGGCGAAGACACGATTGTTTATTCAGATTCAAGTGACTATTCTGCAAACTTAGAAATGGCTACAAGTTTCCACATGCATAAAAAATCGCTTGAGAATGAAAAAGCTTTAGAAAAAGTTGAAACGCCAAATAGCAAAACGATTGTTGAAGTTTCTGAATTCTTGCAAGTAGCACCAGAAAAAATTATGAAGAGCCTCTTGTTTATAGCAGATGAAAAACCTGTTTTAGTTATCGTTCGAGGTGATCATGAAGTAAATGATGTTAAATTAAAAAACTATCTTGATGCTGCTTTCTTAGAGTTAGCAACAGATGAAGAAACAGTTAACTATCTTGGTGTAAATGCTGGTTCGATTGGCCCAGTTGGCATCAGTGAAGAAGTAAGAGTTCTTGCAGATGTGTATGTTCAAGATATGGTTAATGCTGTTGCTGGAGCGAATGAAAATGGCTATCATTATTTGAATGTTAATTTAAACCGTGATTCAAGGGTTGAAGATTACATTGATTTACGCTTTGTTCAAGAAGGAGAACTATCCCCTGATGGACAAGGAGTATTGAAATTCGCTAAAGGAATCGAGATAGGTCATATCTTCAAATTGGGAACTCGTTATTCAGAATCAATGAATGCTACGGTTTTAGATAATAATGGACGTTCTATACCAGTAGTGATGGGTTGTTACGGAATTGGTGTTAGTCGCTTACTTTCTGCTATTACAGAGCAACAATCGAGTGAGGAAGGTTTGAACTGGCCAAGACACTTAGCGCCATATGAACTACATTTGATTCCTGTTAATATGAAAGCTGATGATCAAGTTAACCTATCAAATGAGCTGTATACGTCATTACAAAATGCTGGTTTTTCAGTTTTATTAGACGACCGTAATGAACGTGTCGGGGTAAAATTCAAGGATTCAGATTTAATTGGAATGCCTATCCGAATTACAGTAGGTAAAAAAGCTCAAGAAAACATTGTTGAATTGAAACTTAGAAAAACTGGAGAAGCTTTAGAAGTACGTACCGAAGAACTAATCGATACATTAAATATTCTACTAAGTTCTATTTAATCGCACGAAGACACTACTATTAAAGGAGTTCAAACAAGTACGCACATCCACTTGTCTGTACTCCTTTTACAATTGTACTTTGATTGTTAGTTTTGCTTCTTAGTACTACCTTAGTAAGTGAAAGGAGTTTCTCATGAGTTTAAATCAAGAAGAATTATTTCAAAAATTACTAGAACAAATCGGTTTGCAACATGAAGAACGTTACAAGGTTCATTTTTCTCAAGCGAAAGTTTTAAAGGTAACGGTTCATAAATTATCAAAATGTTGGAACTTCCATTTGCAATTTCCAGATATTTTGCCATTTGAAGTATATCAAAATCTTTCTGAAAAAATGCAGTTGGCTTTTAATCCGATTGCCAGTGTACAACTGACCATTGAAACGCTTCAACCAAAACTAACCATTGAAAAACTTGAACATTATTGGTCATCTGCAGTGAAATTAAGTGCAGTTTCTTCGCCAATTTGTGATAAACCTTTTAGAGAACAATTCCCACTTTTAAATGGGAAAAAGATTCAATTTTATGTTGAAAATGAAGTTGTCAAAGGACATTTAATGAACCAGTACTTGCCACCAGTTGAGGAAGCGTACGTTTCTTTAGGCTTTCCAAGATTCAAAATTGAACCTGTTATTGATGAAGAATCTCATCTAAAGAAAATAGCCGATTTCCAAGCGAAAAAAGAAGAATCGGAAACTTTATTAGCTATTCGAGCAAATGAGAATATACAAAAAGCAGAACAAGAAAAGAAACACAATAAAAATCAAGTTCAAGCTCAAAAAGGTCCAATCGTTTTAGGTCGGAAAATTACGGCTAAAGAAGAAGTCAAACAGATGGATCAAATTGTTGAAGAAGAGCGTCGTGTTACAATCGAAGGATATGTTTTTGATGTTGAGGTGCGGGTATTACGATCTGAAAGACAATTACTTATACTAAAAATGACTGACTATACGTCTTCTTTTTCAGTAAAAAAATTCTCTAACTCTCCTGAAGATGAAGCAGCTTTTGCAGCTGTAAAAAAAGGAATGTGGATTCGAGTAAGAGGTAGTGTCCAAGAAGACAACTTTATGCGAGATCTCGTGTTGAATGCTCAAGATATTACGGAATGGGATCATGAGACACGTAAAGATACTGCTCCAGAAGACAATAAACGTGTTGAGTTGCATTTGCATAGCAATATGAGTCAAATGGATGCAACGAATACAGTTGTAGATTTAGTGGACCAAGCAGCTAAATGGGGCCATAAAGCTGTTGCGATAACAGATCATTTTGGCGCACAATCTTTTCCAGATGCTTTTCATGCGGGTCAAAAAAATGGCATTAAAATTCTTTATGGAATTGAAGCGAATATTGTAGATGATGGTGTTCCGATTGCTTATAATCCTGAACACATTGAGTTATCAGAAGCGATTTATGTTGTCTTTGACGTGGAGACAACCGGGCTTTCAGCCGTGTACAACAGCATTATTGAGTTATCAGCAGTTAAAATGCACAAAGGCAATATTATTGAGTCTTTTGAACAATTTATTGATCCCGGTCATCCGTTGTCACAGACAACGATTAATTTAACAGGTATTACGGATGAAATGGTTCATGGCTCAAAGTCTGAGGAAGAAGTCTTAACGTTATTTAAAGAATTTGCGGGCGATCATATACTTGTTGCTCATAATGCTAGTTTTGATATGGGCTTTTTAAACACAAGTAACGCTAAACACAATATCCCAGATGCTACAAATCCGGTGATTGATACGCTTGAATTGTCTCGTTTTTTACATCCACAATATAAGAGTCATCGGTTAAACACATTAGCTAAAAAGTATGGAATTAATTTAGAACAACATCACCGTGCTATTTTTGACTCGGAAACAACTGGACAATTGTGCTGGCTTTTTCTTAAAGAGGCTAAGGAAGAGCATGAAATGTTTTATCATGATCAATTAAACGAACACATTGGAGAAGGCGATGCCTATAAACGGGCTCGACCATTTCATGCAACCATTATGGCTACCTCTCAAGCAGGGTTGAAAAATCTCTTTAAATTGGTTTCTTCATCGATGGTCAATTATTTCTTCCGGACTGCACGATTGCCGCGTTCCGAACTGAATAAGCTTAGAGAAGGATTGATCATTGGTACGGCTTGCAGTCAAGGAGAGGTTTTTGAAGCCATGATGCAAAAAGGGTACGATGAAGCAAAAAATAAAGCGAAATTTTATGATTACATTGAAGTCATGCCAAAAGAAGTTTATGCACCTTTGATCGAACAAGAGTTGGTTACAAATGAATCAGATTTAGAAGAAATTATTCGTAATCTTGTTAAAATAGGCAAAGAGTTGAATATACCGGTAGTTGCAACTGGAAATGTTCATTATTTAAACCCAGAAGACAGTATTTATCGTAAAATTTTGATCAATTCTCAAGGTGGAGCGAATCCATTAAACCGGGCAGAATTGCCGGAAGTTCATTTTAGAACGACAACGGAAATGTTAGAAACTTTTTCATTTTTAGGAAAAGAAACAGCCCAACAAATTGTTGTTGAGAATACAAACAAGATTGCAGATATGGTGGAAGACGGTATTACACCAGTCAAAACGGATCTATATACACCAAAAATTGAAGGTTCAGAAGATGAAATACGTCAATTGAGCTATGATGAAGCGCACAGATTATATGGCAATCCTTTACCAGAAATTATTGAAAAAAGAATCGAAAAAGAACTGAACAGTATTATTGGAAATGGGTTCTCGGTTATCTATTTGATTTCACAAAAATTGGTTCATAAGAGTATGTCAGATGGTTACCTAGTTGGTTCAAGGGGATCAGTTGGTTCTAGTTTTGTTGCAACAATGACCGGGATAACAGAAGTTAACCCGATGCCGCCACACTATACTTGCCCTAATTGTCAGTTTTCTGAATTCTTTACAGATGGCTCGGTTGGTTCGGGGTATGATCTGCCAGATAAAAACTGTCCGAAATGTGAAGCACGTTTGCACAAAGATGGACACGATATTCCTTTTGAAACGTTCTTAGGTTTTTACGGGGACAAAGTACCGGATATCGATTTAAATTTCTCGGGTGATTATCAAGCGAAAGCCCATAATTATACGAAAGAACTTTTTGGAGAAGAATACGTATTTCGTGCTGGAACGATTGGTACTGTTGCAGATAGAACGGCATTTGGTTATGTAAAAGGATACGAACGAGACAATAATTTGACCTTACGTGCTGCAGAAATTGATCGATTAGCAAAAGGTTCAACTGGAGTTAAACGGACAACCGGTCAGCACCCAGGCGGAATTATTGTTATACCGGACTATATGGATGTTTATGATTTTACTCCTATACAATTTCCAGCAGATGCTCAAGATTCAGAATGGAAAACAACGCACTTTGATTTCCACTCTATCCATGACAATGTGCTGAAATTAGATATCTTGGGTCATGATGATCCAACCGTTATTAGAATGTTGCAAGATTTATCTGGTGTTGATCCTAAAACTATTCCGACTGATGATCCAGAAGTCATGAAGATTTTTGGTGGTACTGAAGTTCTTGGCGTAACGCCAGAACAAATCCAATCAAAAACGGGTACATTAGGTATACCAGAATTTGGTACACGTTTTGTAAGAGGGATGCTAGAAGAAACTATGCCGACAACTTTTGCTGAGTTGCTTCAAATATCCGGATTGTCACATGGAACAGATGTATGGTTAGGAAATGCAGAAGAATTGATTCGTATGAATAATATTCCCTTGTCAGAAGTAATCGGTTGTCGTGATGATATCATGGTGTATCTTATCCATAACGGGTTAGAAGATGGGATAGCCTTCAAAATCATGGAGTCTGTTCGTAAAGGAAAAGGCATCCCAGATGATTGGCAAAAAGCTATGCGAGATCAAAAAATACCTGAATGGTATATCGAATCTTGTTTGAAAATTAAATATATGTTCCCTAAAGCCCATGCTGCGGCATATGTACTAATGGCTTTACGAGTAGCTTATTACAAAGTACACTTTCCTATTCTTTATTATGCGGCATATTTCTCCGTGCGTGCGGATGATTTTGATTTAGTCGCTATGGCGAAAGGGAAAGAAAGCTTAAAATTAAAAATGAAAGAAATCACTGATAAAGGATTAGATGCTTCAACGAAAGAAAAAAATACACTAACCGTTTTAGAATTGTGTAATGAGATGGTTGAGCGTGGATTCAATTTTAAAATGGTGGATCTAGAAAAATCAGATCCAACTAATTTTGTTATTGAAGGTAATTCACTGATCGCACCATTTAGAGCTGTGCCAAGTTTGGGAGCCAATGTGGCCAAACAAATTAAAGAAGCCAGAAACGACAAACCGTTCCTTTCTAAAGAAGATCTAGCTAAAAGAGGGAAAGTTTCTAAAACTGTTATTGAGTATTTAAATGAAAATGGTGTCTTAAAAGGATTGCCAGATGAAAATCAATTATCATTATTTGATCTCTTTTAAGAGCTAAACTAATTTAGAGTAGAAAATTTTTTAAAATGAAACACAACTGGAAAGACTTATTTGATGGTGTTTTGTTGCTTATTGCCTGAATTTATGGTACTATTTATTTGGATTTAGATATTCTGTTGAGAGTGAGCGGTGACGCTCACTCTTTTTCGGCAGTAAGTTAGAAAACTAACTATAAGGAGGCGAAAAAGTTGAGTAATGTGGTAGAAACAGTAACTGAAATCGTGAAACCTATTGTTGAAAGAAATCAGTTTGAATTAGAAGATATAGAATTTATAAAAGAAGGTAAAAACTGGTTCTTGAGAGTTTATATCGATAAACCAGAAGGTATCGATTTAGAGGATTGTGCATTGGTTAGCGAACAAATTAGCGAACACATGGACAAAATCAATCCGGATCCAATACCGCAAGCATACTTCTTAGAGGTTTCATCTCCTGGAGCTGAAAGACCATTAAAAAAAGAAGAAGATTATGTTAATGCAGTAGGAGAATACATCCATATTTCTTTATACGAACCTGTAGATGGCGAAAAAGTTTATGAAGGCACATTAAAAGAAGTAAACGATGAAACATTGACATTGACTATTCGCGTTAAAACTAGAGTGAAAGATATCGAATTCAGTCGAAAAACAATTGCGAAAGCTAGAAGAGCGATTCAATTTTAAGTTAAATCATTGTTAAGGATAGGAGAGAAGTGAAAAATGAGCAAAGAAATGTTAAATGCTCTTGAGGCTTTGGAACAAGAAAAAGGAATTTCGAAAGAATTCGTTATCGAAGCTTTAGAAGTTGCTTTAGTTTCAGCGTACAAAAGAAACTATGATCAAGCACAAAACGTTGAAGTTGAATTTGATTTGAAAAAAGGGAACATCCATGTTTACTCTGTTAAAGAAGTGGTAGATGTTGTTTATGACTCTCGTCTTGAAGTAGGCATAGAAGAAGCTTTAGAAATAAACAAAGCGTATGAATTAGGCGACAAAATTCGTTTTGAAGTAACGCCTAAAGATTTTGGGAGAATTGCTGCTCAAACAGCTAAACAAGTCATCATGCAACGTGTACGAGAAGCTGAAAGAAATATTATCTACAATGAATTCATTGCTTATGAAAATGATATCATGCAAGGAATTGTTGAAAGACAAGATCACCGTTACATCTATGTTAATTTAGGCAAAATTGAAGCTGTTTTATCTAAACAAGAACAAATTCCTAATGAAGTATACAAACCTCATGATCGTATCAAGGTTTACGTAACAAAAGTTGAAAATACATCAAAAGGTCCACAAATTTTTGTTAGTCGTAGCCATCCTGATTTATTGAAACGTTTATTCGAACAAGAAGTTCCTGAGATCTATGATGGAGTGGTCGAAATCGTTTCAATCGCTAGAGAAGCGGGTGACCGTGCTAAGGTAGCCGTTCGTTCGAGAGAAGAACACATTGATCCAGTTGGAACATGTGTAGGACCTAAAGGACAACGTGTTCAAGCGATCGTAAATGAGTTAAAAGGTGAAAACATGGATATCGTTGAATGGGATGCAGATCCTGCAACTTATATCGGAAATGCTTTAAATCCTGCTCAAGTTGTCAGTGTGACATTCAATGAGTCTAACGGTAGCTGTTTAGTAGTCGTTCCTGATTACCAACTGTCTCTTGCAATTGGTAAACGCGGACAAAATGCTCGCTTAGCGGCTAAATTAACAGGATATAAAATTGATATCAAATCTGAAACAGACATGGAGGCTATCAATTTAGCTAAAGAAGAAACTGGTTTAGAAAAAGATGCTAAATATGCTGAAGTAATTGAAACGATTGAAAATCAAGAACAAGAAATGAATGAAGAAGAAATCATCGAATCTGTTGAAGACCTAGATTCTGAGTTTGATGAAATCACAATAGCTGATGACATTGGAGAAGGTAATTTAGATGCTGAATCTGCAGAAGAATTGATTGAATTAGCTGAAGAACGGGATAACGTGGAAGACTAACAAGAGGTGAAAATAATGCCAAACCGTAAAATTCCTATGAGGAAATGTGTTATTTCCAACGAAATGAAACCTAAAAAAGACATGCTTCGAATTGTGATTAATAAAGAAAATCAAGTATCTATCGATCCAAGCGGAAAACTGCCTGGACGAGGAGCTTATGTCTCAATTGAACCTGAAATTGTACAATCTGCATGGGAAAAACATACGTTGGATAAAGTATTGAGGACACCATTAGATGATGCTTTTTATCAAGAACTTTTGGACTATGTTACGCATCAAAAAGCTAGGATGAGTTTATGATTGAAGAACAAAAAGTATTAAATCTTTTAGGCATGGCAACACGAGCAGGGAAATTGACTACTGGTGAAGATTTAAGTCTAAAAGAAATCAGAAATCAATCTGCTAAAATTGTGATTGTAGCGACTGATGCAAGTGAAAATACGAAGAAAAAAGTCTCGGATAAGTGTAGTTATTATGAAATTCCTTTTATAATTCACTTTACTAGAAGTGAATTAAGCCAAGCAATAGGAAGAGAACGAACCATTTGCACTATCACGGATAAAGGCTTTGGAAAAAAATTCCGAGAATTATTATCAATTTAATTGGAGGGTGATATCATGGCTAAAAAACGTGTATATGAGTACGCTAAAGAATTAGATGTACCAACTAAAAGTGTTATTGATAAAGCAAAGGAACTTGGAATTGATTACAATAGCCATATGTCTTCAATGGAAGACACACAAGTTGAAAAATTAAACCAAGCATTTGTTTCAAATAAAAAAGACAGTGTAGCTCCTAACAAAAGTGTTCAAACAGAATCAACGAGCACTTCAAGTGCAAAAAATCAAAAAGGTGGTAATACTATAACGAATCAGAAGAACCAATCCAATCAACCAAACCGTCCAGCAGCAAAAGAAAATCAAGCTGGTACAAGCAAACCGAAAAACACAACAACTGCAAAACCGGCATCAACAAACAAACCAGCAGCAACAAACAAACCAGCAGCTAAACCAGCTGCATCAGCTAAACCAAAAACGCAAACAAGCAGTCAAACTGCTCAAAGTGGAACTGGAAATCAAGCGCCACAACGCGCAGCAGCAGCTCCAGCTCCAGCAGGCAATAGAAATAAACGAACAGGTAATAGACCGTTTAACCGCGGAAGTGTGGGAACACATGGCGGATTTAACAAACGTAAGAGAAAAGGTAAAAAAGGTGAAACTAAACCAGTAGCACCACCAGTAGCACGTAAATTTAAAGAGTTACCAGAAGTACTGGTGTATACAGATGGTATGACTGTAGCAGATATTTCTAAAAAGATTTACCGCGAACCAGCTGAGATCATCAAAAAATTATTCCTACTTGGTATCGTAGCAACATTGAATCAAAGCTTAAGCAAAGAAACAATTGAATTATTGGCTGAAGAGTACGGAATTGCAACGGAAGAAAAAGTTCAAGTAGACGTATCTGATTTAGATGTATACTTTGAGCAAGAATCTGCTGAAGAAAACCTTACTTCTCGCCCACCAGTAGTAACAATTATGGGACACGTTGACCATGGTAAAACAACTTTACTAGACTCACTTAGAGATACAAAAGTTAGTTTAGGCGAAGCCGGTGGAATCACACAACATATCGGAGCTTATCAAGTAGATGTTGATGGAAAAATCATTACCTTCCTAGATACTCCAGGACATGCTGCGTTTACAACAATGCGTGCTCGTGGTGCGGATGTAACGGATATTACGATCATTGTAGTAGCAGCAGACGATGGCGTTATGCCTCAAACGGTTGAAGCAATCAACCATGCTAAAGCTGCTGAAGTTCCAATTATTGTAGCAGTGAACAAAGTTGATAAACCAGATGCAAATCCTGAACGTGTTATGCAAGAATTAACTGAATATGGTTTGGTTCCTGAATCATGGGGTGGAGACACTATCTTTGTTGAAATCTCAGCTAAATTCAAACAAAACTTAGATGAATTATTAGAAATGATTTTACTTGTAGCTGAAGTGGAAGATTTAAAAGCAGATCCTACTCGTTTAGCACTTGGTTCAGTTATTGAAGCTCGTTTAGATAAATCAAAAGGTCCAATTGCTACTTTACTTGTTCAAGAAGGAACATTGAATGTGGGAGATCCTATTGTAGTTGGGAATACTTACGGACGTGTTCGTGTAATGGTTAACGAAAATGGTCGTCGTGTTAAACATGCTGGCCCGTCTGCTCCAGTTGAAATTACTGGTTTAAACAATGCTCCTCAAGCAGGAGATCAATTCGTTGTCTTTGAAGACGAAAAAACAGCTCGTACAGCTGGAGAAACTCGTGAGAAAAAAGCGATGGCTGAACAACGTTCGGTAACGAACCGTGTAACCATTGACAACTTATTCTCTAGTTTACAAGAAGGCGAATTAAAAGACGTTAATGTTATTATTAAAGCAGATGTACAAGGTTCTGCAGAAGCTTTATCATCAAGTTTACAAAAAATTGATGTAGAAGGCGTTCGTGTGAAAATGATCCATACAGCAGTAGGAGCGATTAACGAAAGTGATGTCACTTTGGCAGCTGCAAGTAATGCGATCATTATCGGATTTAACGTTCGTCCAACTCCACAAGCTAAAATTCAAGCTGATCAAGAACAAGTTGATATTCGTTTACACCGTATCATCTATAACGCTATTGATGAAATTGAAACAGCTATGAAGGGTCTATTAGATCCTGAATACGAAGAAAAAGTAACTGGACAAGCAGTTGTTCGTGAAACATTCAAAGTATCTAAAGTTGGAACAATTGCCGGAGGATTTGTTACAGATGGTTACATCACTCGTAGCAGCAGTATCCGTTTGATTCGTGACAACATTGTTATCTTTGAAGGCGAATTAGCAAGTTTGAAACGCTTTAAAGACGATGCTAAAGAAGTTAAAAAAGGATTCGAATGTGGCTTTATGATTAAAGATTACAACGAAGTTCAAGTGGATGATGTTATTGAAGCTTATGAAATGGTTGAAATTAAACGTAAGTAATACGTAAGAAAGAAGGGTTAAACATGGCAAATCATAGAATTGGTCGCGTTTCTCAAGAAATTCAAAGAGAAGTAAACGATATCTTGAAAAAACGTGTGAAAGATCCCCGTGTTGCTGATGTAAATATAACCGACGTACGTGTAACAGGTGATCTACAACAAGCGACGGTTTTCTACAGTATTTTATCTGATAAAGCTAGCGATCGTGAAAAAACACAGCTAGGATTGGATAAAGCTTCTGGTTTAGTTAGAAGTGAATTAGGCCAACGTTTGTCACTTTATAAAACACCAGAAATTAAATTTGAGCGTGATGAATCTGTTGAATATGGTAATCATATTGATGAATTATTGCGTAACTTAAATAAAGACTAAAAATAGTTTTATTTTTAACCTTCAAAGGGTCAGCCTTTTGAAGGTTTTTTTTGACTAAAAATTAAAAAATAGAATAGTTAAAAAAAACAAATAGTTGCTTAAGGTGGTATAATAAAGGTGAAAAAGAAGAGCTCAAAACATAGCTGAAATGCATTGGAAAAACCTACTTAAAAAAATAAAGGGGTGAGTAAAATGCGTTTTAAATTTGGATTGGCTAGCCTCCTGCTGTCATTGCTGCTCTTATTCAGTTTAACTTTTGCTTTACCAGTTACCGCAGCCAGCTCTCAGTATGTTACTAAAGGAAATACAACGTCTAAAGTGGTTGCCTTAACATTTGATGATGGTGCCGATGGTAAAAATATTACTAAGATTCTACAAATTCTAACTACCAATAAAATTAAAGCCACCTTTTTCATCACTGGAAAAGCAGCTGAAAATCATCCGCAATTGATTAAAACGATTGTTTCTCAAGGACATGAAATAGGAAATCATTCTTATTCTCATCCTGATTTCACTAAAATGACAGCAACTCAGATAAAAACTGAATTGGATAAAGCAGATGCTGCAATCAAAAAAGCTTCTGGAAAGTCTACAAAACCTTATTTCCGTGCACCTTTTGGTTCGGTAAACACGGCTACGTTGTTGGCAGTGGGAAATCTAGGCTATACAAAAACCATTGGCTGGACAATTGATACAGTCGATTGGAAAGGTATCTCTTCAACTGAAATCACTAACAAAGTAGTAAACAATGCAACTCCAGGAATGATTGTTTTGATGCATGCAGGAGAAGGAGCGCCAGGCACTCCAGGAGCCCTTCAAACTATGATCAACCAATTGAAAGCGAAAGGCTATACGTTCGTAACGGTGGGGCAATTATTGACGACCCCACCAACTAAAGTTAGCAGTGGTCAACACATTGTCAAACCTGGGGATACGTTAACTAAAATTGCTGCATTGTATGGCGTTATTGTTCAACAATTGGCAACAGCTAATAAGTTAACGAATACGAACTTGATTCGTGTTGGTCAGCTCTTGACTATTCCGACAACTAACTACACCGTTAAAGCAGGCGATACTTTAATAAAAATTGCTCAGGCTCATAAGGTAACAGTCCAACAACTAGTGGCTATTAATCAGTTGTCAAATCCCAATATATTAAAAATCGGACAAGTATTAAAAATTCCTGCTAAAGCAAGTACACCAACCATCCCAAATCCTGTACCAACGACAACGAATTATACGGTTAAATCAGGAGATACACTGTATAGTATTGCTAAAAAGTATGGCATTACGGTCCAACAAATCGTTACAGCTAATAAATTAGCCAATGCTAACGTGATAAAGGTTGGTCAAGTGTTAAAAATACCGACTAAGTGATTCTTAACGTCTAACGAATAACCGTTAACCTGAAAAATGAGTAAAGTGATGATTAAAATAGACTCCCCGAAGTAGATGCCAGATGAAAATTCTAGCGTATCATATGTGGGGAGTTTTTTTCATCTATCAAAAAGAATATAATTAGAGTGAAAAAAATTTGAACTTATAACGAAGTTAATTAATTTAAGGGAACACCATTCATTGTATTTGGAGGGGTCAGTATGACAGTAGTAGATGATTATATTTCAGAATTTCCAGAACAAACACAGAGTATTATGCAGCAAATGCGTACCATTATTCATCAAGAAGCGCCAGGAGTAAAGGAAAAAATTAGTTATGGGATGCCTACTTTTTTCACAAACGGCAACTTAGTACATTTTGCGGGTTACAAAAAACATATTGGCTTCTATCCAGCACCAAGTGCAATTTCTCAATTTGAAGATCAACTAAAAGAGTATAAATATGCTAAAGGATCTGTTCAATTTCCATTAAATCAACCTATACCGTACGACTTAATTCGTAAAATGGTGCAATTTCGAGTAAAAGAGAGTGATCTTTAATTTTTTTACGTTATATTTATCCGGATGGTAGTTATTTCCTGAACTAAAACAGGGAATAGAAGCCATCCATTTATTTTAGTATCACATCTTCAACTGAAAATCTAATCGGTATTTGTTGCTTTTTAGTCACTTTTAATGGATGACGGTATTTTGGTAATTATGGTATACTAGGAGAGTTAAAAAAAGGAAGGTTGGGATTTAGCTATGGAAGGTATTCTCCCCTTATGGAAAGAACGTGGCATGACCAGCCATGATTGTGTATTTAAACTCAGAAAGATTTTAAAAACTAAAAAAATTGGACACACAGGTACATTAGATCCAGATGTTGATGGCGTGTTGCCTATTTGTGTTGGAAAAGCGACAAAAGTTGTTGAGTACATGATGGAAACGGGTAAAGGTTACATAGGTGAAATCACACTTGGCTATTCCACTACAACAGAAGACCGCAGCGGAGAAATTGTTGAGCAAGTTAGTGTCAAAACTATTCCATCACTGGAAAGTATTGATAAAGCTATGAATAGCATGGTGGGAAAGATTACTCAGATTCCACCAATGTATTCTGCTGTAAAAGTAAATGGAAAAAAATTGTATGAATATGCTCGTGCTGGTGAAACGGTTGAGCGACCTGTTAGAATTGCTGATATAAAATCATTTAAACGCACTTCAGATCTTTTGGTAGATGAAGAGCAAGGGACGGTTTCTTGGAAATTTGAAGTAGCTTGTGGAAAAGGGACTTATGTCCGTACGTTAGCAGTGGATCTAGGCGCAAATTTGGGTTACCCTGCGCATATGTCAGACTTAACACGTATACTAAGTGGAACTTTTAAAGCCAGTGATTGTTTAACCTTAGCGCAAGTTGCTGAAAAAATGGAACAACAAGAAATAGAAGAAGCTTTATTTCCTTTGGAATTTGGCTTGAAAGAGTTGGCTTCTTTTGAAATTGATCAAGAGCTTTGGGATAAAGTTAAAAATGGCACAGTACTCCCAATAAATACTGTGCCCGAAGAGTTATTGTCTAAGCCAATCGTCTTTATGTATCTTCAAAAAGCTGTCAGTATTTACGCAGTTCACCCGCGAAAAAAAGAGTATTTAAAACCAATTAAAGTGTTACGAAATAATTTATAAAGGAGTTTTCACACCATGGAAATCATTAAATTACATCATCCATATAAGGAAGGTGAAATCCCTAAAGATAAAGTAGTATTAGCTTTAGGTTTTTTTGATGGCGTCCACAGAGGACATCAAGAAGTAATCGGCAGAGCAAAAAAAATTGCCGAAAAAAATCAGTTGAAATTAGCAGTTATGACGTTTAATCAGCATCCTTCAATTGTTTTTAAAAAATTAAACCCGGATCATCATAAATACCTTTCCACTATTTCTCGTAAAGAAGAATTAATGGGAAAAATTGGTGTTGATTTTCTTTATGAAGTAGACTTTACGTCTGCTTTTGCAGGGTTGACTCCTCAAGAGTTTGTAGAACAGTACATTATTGGTTTACATGCTCAAACGGTTGTAGCCGGTTTTGATTATTCATTTGGAAAAAAAGAAGTGGCCTCCATGGAGCACTTACCGCTATATGCGAAAGATCGTTTTGAGATCGTAGTGGTGGAGAAACAACTCTCAAAAGAAGACAAAATCAGTTCTACGCGTATTCGCTTAGCCCTAGAGGTCGGAGATATGGATGCTGCAAATAATCTACTAGGTTATGTTTATGCTACTCCTGGAAGAGTCGTACATGGAGATGCAAGAGGAAGGTTATTAGGATTTCCAACAGCGAATATCGAAGTTGAGAACTTTGTTAAATTGCCGCGTATAGGCGTATATGCTGTTGAAATTTCAGTAGGTGGTCAAGTTTATAAAGGAATGGCCTCTATCGGTCATAATGTCACATTTGAACCGAATCGTCCGCTGACGGTTGAAGTGTACATTCTTGATTTTAATGAAGATATTTATGGTGAAAATGTAACTGTATTTTGGTACGACTATTTACGTAATGAGGAAAAATTTGATTCGATTGATGCTTTGATTGCTCAGTTGAAACAAGATGAATTAGACACCGCACATTTTTTTGAAAACTATAAAGGATTGACTCATAAGAACTTTTTAAGTGAACACTAAAATAATACAAAAAGACGAGATATAACTATCTTGTCTTTTTTTGTGTATAAAATGAAAAAAGCATGAGTCGTTAATTGTTTTTCCTATATTCGTTTATACATAATTAATGAATAAAACATATGTATATACAGTATTTTTTCTTAAATAAGCGAAATAATACAAAAAACAGTATAAAAAAACACTTTATGCTTGTTTTAATCTTTTTGCCATGTTAGGATACTTTCATGCAATAAAATTAATCGGATGAGGTGTTTTTATGAATAAAGGAAAAGTTGTTTTAGCTTACTCAGGAGGACTGGATACATCAGTCTCTATTAAATGGTTAATGGATGAAGGATATGATGTAATAGCTTGTTGTTTAGATGTTGGAGAAGGAAAGAACTTAGATTTTATTAAAGATAAAGCAATCGAAATTGGTGCGGTAGCTTCTTATACGATTGATGCTAAAGATGAATTTGCTAATGACTTTGCATTAATTGCGTTACAAGCGCACACGTATTATGAAGGTAAGTATCCGTTAATCTCAGCGTTATCTCGTCCTTTAATTGCTAAAAAATTAGTTGAAGTAGCTATAAAAGAAGAAGCTGTAGCAGTAGCACATGGATGTACGGGAAAAGGGAATGATCAAGTTCGTTTTGAAGTTGCCATTCATTCTTTAGCACCAGATTTAAAAGTACTTGCACCAGTTCGTGACTGGACATGGTCAAGAGAAGAAGAAATCAATTATGCTATTGAGCACTCTATTCCGGTTCCAATTGACTTAGACAACCCTTTCTCTATCGATCAAAATCTATGGGGAAGAAGCAATGAGTGTGGTGTTTTAGAAAATCCCTGGATTGCTCCACCAGAAGTTGCGTATGACTTAACCGTTAGTTTAGAAAATACACCAGACATTCCTGAAATTATTGAAATTGAATTTTTAGCAGGTGTACCGATAGCGATTGACGGTTCAAAATATGAATTGTCTGAGTTAATTCAACAGTTAAACAGTATTGCTGGGAAACATGGAGTCGGACGGATTGATCATATTGAAAACAGATTGATTGGAATCAAATCTCGTGAGGTTTATGAAGCGCCTGGAGCTGTAACATTAATGACAGCACATAAAGAGCTAGAAGATCTTACTTTTGTTAAAGATATCGCACACTTTAAACCAATGATCGAACAAAAAATAACTGAAATGATTTACAACGGATTATGGTTCAACCCATTAACTGAAAGTTTGATTGCCTTTTTGAAATCTACTCAAAAGTACGTTAACGGAACCGTTCGGGTGAAATTGTTTAAAGGACATGCCATTGTAGAAGGCAGAAAATCACCTAACTCATTGTATGATGAGAACTTGGCGACTTATACTTCTGCAGATACATTTAACCAAGAGTCATCTGTTGGCTTTATCAAATTGTGGGGATTGCCTACAAAAGTACACGCAGAAGTAAATAAGCCAAAAGATACCATTAAAACCAAGTAAAATCGAAGAAAGTACACTTAATAAAAGATAGGATGACAAATATGAAAAAATTATGGGGCGGTCGTTTTGAAGGAGAAAACCAAAAATGGATTGATGAGTTTGGAGCTTCAATTGAAGTAGACCAAGTTTTAGCTGAAGAAGACATTTTAGGAAGTTTGGCACATGTTAAAATGTTGGCTAAAACAGCGATTATTCTTCAAGAAGAAGCAGATGAAATCATCAAAGGGTTAGAAAATCTTTTAGTAAAAGCCCGAAAGAAAGAGTTGGTATTCTCTATTGAAAATGAAGATATTCATTTGAATATTGAAACACTTCTCCATAAAGAAATCGGTCCTGTTGCTGGAAAGTTGCACACTGCAAGAAGCCGAAATGATCAAGTGGCTACAGACATGCACCTGTATTTAAAACGTCAAGTAGGTGAAATTTCCGTATCGCTTGAGGATCTGGAAAAAGTTATTTTACTGAAAGCAGAAAAATATGTTGAAACGATTGTTCCTGGATATACGCATTTGCAGCATGCACAGCCAATTTCTTTTGCTCATCATTTATTGGCGTATTACAATATGTTTAAACGTGATTTAGAACGGTATCAAGACAGTTTGAAACGAATCGATTGCTCTCCACTAGGGGCAGCTGCATTGGCAGGAACAACATTTCCAATCGATCGTTTGTATACCGCTGAACAGTTAGGTTTTAGCTCCATCTATTCTAATAGTATGGATGCCGTTAGCGATCGAGATTTCATCTTAGAGTTTCTATCCACCAGCAGTATACTGATGATGCATCTTTCACGTTTTTGCGAAGAAATGATTCTTTGGACCAGTCATGAATATCAATTCGCCAGTTTAACCGATACTTTTTCGACGGGTAGTTCCATTATGCCGCAAAAGAAAAATCCAGATATGGCAGAATTGATTCGTGGAAAAACAGGCAGAGTGTACGGCAATTTATTTTCGTTGTTAACGACAATGAAAAGTTTGCCACTTGCCTATAACAAGGATCTACAAGAAGACAAAGAAGGCATGTTTGATACGGTAAAAACTGTTAAAGATTGTTTGGAAATATTTGCTGGTATGTTGGAAGATATGATCGTGCATGAAGAAAATATGAGTGAAGCGACAACGAAAGATTTTTCAAATGCAACTGAATTAGCGGATTATCTGGCTTCAAAAGGTATCCCATTTAGAGAAGCGCATGAAATTGTTGGGAAACTTGTGTTGAAGTGCTTAAAAAATGGCCATTTTTTACAAGATATTCCTCTAACCGAATTTCAACAGGTCGCTCCTAATATCGAGGAAGACGTTTATACGTTATTGGAATCTCGTGTAGCTGTTGAACGTAGAAATTCATTAGGTGGTACTGGATTCGAACAAATTAGAAATGAAATTGAAAAAGCCAAACTAGAATTTAATCTAATATAAGAAGAATTAAAAGACAGTGTTGAAGATGGAACTTTCCATTTTTGACATTGTCTTTTTAGTAAAAGTAGGATAAATCAAGCGTTAGACCGGCTTTTTAGATAAACGTCAAAATTAGTCAAAAAATAAGCAAAAATTATTGACAGATACAGTTATATTTGGTAAATTAATAAATGTATTAGCACTCAATAGTTTCAAGTGCTAAAAAAGAGGTGATGCAATATGTTAACTGAAAGGCAGATTTTAATTTTAAAATCTATCATTCGCTTATACACTTCATATGAGACACCCATAGGTTCCAAAACTTTAATGAATGAAGCTGAAATCAATTTTAGTTCAGCAACCATTCGTAATGAAATGGGGCGTCTCGAAGAATTAGGCTTCATTGAAAAAACGCATTCGTCATCCGGTCGTGTCCCATCATTAAAAGGGTAC
Source organism: Carnobacterium sp. 17-4 (assembly GCF_000195575.1). Taxonomy (NCBI): domain Bacteria; kingdom Bacillati; phylum Bacillota; class Bacilli; order Lactobacillales; family Carnobacteriaceae; genus Carnobacterium; species Carnobacterium sp. 17-4. Next base: position 1,136,330 of record NC_015391.1, read on the forward strand.
CGTTTTTACGTGGACCATCTGGTACATCCAGCAAAAATTCAAAAAAAAGATCTTGCGGTCATAAAGAGTGCTTTAGGAAATCAGTTCAGGCAATTGGATGAAATTGTTTTTCAATCGGCTGAATTGCTTTCTCGGTTGACCAGTTACACGGCGATTACGTTAGGTTCTGAAATCAAAGAAAGTATTCTAACCGGTTTTCGATTGGTGCCATTAAATGATTATCAAGTGATGGCTATCTTAGTAACCGATAAGGGCCATGTAGAAAATCAAATAGTAACGATTCCGAGGTCAATGGATGTTAACGAGCTAGAAAAAATTGTTCGTATTTTTAATGAACAATTAGTTGGTCTTCCGCTAATGGAAGTATTTAAAAGACTGAAGACAGAAATTCCGATATTGTTGAATAAGTATGTTCGAACAAATGAAGGAATACTAAATATCTTCGAAGATGTCTTTTTGAAAGCTGGACAAGATAGACAAGATAGGATGCACGTAGGTGGAAGAATGAATATACTCGATTTCTCGAATGAATTAAATGTCGAAAAATTCAAGTCTATTTATTCCTTAATGGATGGTACTCATGACTTATCTTCTTTATTGGTTCCAAGTACTACCGGAATCAATGTGAAAATTGGTACGGAGTTAAACAATGAGCTTTTTAATGAGTTCAGTTTAATTACAGCAAGTTATGACATTGAAGGATATAGTTCAGGTGTTATTGCATTATTAGGTCCAACAAATATGCCGTATTCTAAAATGATCGGTTTGGTGGATGTATTTCGAAATGAGCTTTCAAAAAAAATAATCGACTACTATCAAGTTGTAGACGATTAATAAAAAGGAGCTGTTGTTGTGTCTAGAAATAAAGATAAAAAGCAAGAACAAGAAATGGTTGAAGAAACACCAACAGAATTGGTAGAAGAAACAACTGAATCTGTAGAAGTGGAACAACCAGAAGTTGATGAACTTGCTAAAGTAAAAGCTGAATTAGAAGAAATGGAAAATAAATATTTGCGTGTGCAAGCTGAAATGGCAAATATCCAAAAACGCAATGCAAAAGAACGTGAAGATGCTGCTAAATTCCGTGCTCAATCTTTAGCAACAGAATTGCTTCCCGTTATTGATAACTTAGAACGAGCTCTAGCTATTGAAGTAACAGATGAGCAAGGGAAAAGTTTGAAAAAAGGAATTGAAATGGTTATGGAAACATTCAATGCTGCATTGAAAAGTGAAGGCATTGAAGTTATTGATCCTTTAAATGAACCTTTTGATCCAAACTTCCATCAGGCGATTCAAACCGTTCCTGTTGAAGAAGGTCAAGCAAGCGAAACAGTTGTACAAGTTTTCCAAAAAGGTTATGATTTAAACGGACGCGTATTACGTCCCGCAATGGTAATTGTTGCTCAATAAAATTTAGATAACTGTAAAAAAAATAATAAAAAAATGAGGGATTTATTATGGGTAAAATGATTGGTATTGACTTAGGAACAACAAATTCAGCAGTTGCTGTATTAGAAGGCGGAGAAGCAAAAATTATTCCGAATCCAGAAGGTAACCGTACGACACCATCAGTTGTTGCGTTTAAAAATGGAGAAATGCAAGTAGGGGAAGTAGCTAAACGCCAAGCTGTAACAAACCCTAATACAATTAGTTCAATTAAACGTCATATCGGCGAAGCTGGATTTTCAGTTGAAGTTGATGGTAAAAAATATACTCCACAAGAAGTTTCTGCAACAATTCTTCAATACTTGAAAGGTTATGCTGAAAGCTATTTAGGCGAAACAGTTGATAAAGCTGTTATCACTGTTCCTGCTTACTTCAATGATGCACAACGTCAAGCAACAAAAGATGCTGGTAAAATTGCTGGTCTTGAAGTGGAACGTATCGTTAATGAACCAACTGCTGCAGCATTAGCATATGGTTTAGACAAAGTAGACAAAGATGAAAAAGTTTTAGTATTTGACCTTGGCGGTGGTACTTTTGACGTTTCAATCCTTGAATTAGGAGACGGCGTATTTGATGTATTAGCTACTGCAGGTGACAACAAATTAGGTGGAGATGATTTTGATAACAAAATCATGGAATACTTGGTAGCTGAATTCAAAAAAGAAAACGGCGTTGACTTATCTAAAGACAAAATGGCTGTACAACGTTTGAAAGACGCTGCTGAAAAAGCTAAAAAAGACTTATCAGGCGTAACTTCAACTCAAATCAGCTTACCATTTATCACTGCTGGAGAAGCTGGACCATTACACTTGGAAATCAACTTGACTCGTGCTAAATTTGACGAATTAACTTATGACTTAGTAGAGCGTACTAAAGGACCTGTTCGCCAAGCATTGAAAGATGCTGGATTATCAACATCTGAAATAGATGAAGTAATCTTAGTTGGTGGATCAACACGTATCCCTTCTGTTGTAGAAGCAGTACGTAAAGAAGCTGGAAAAGAACCAAACAAATCAGTTAACCCTGATGAAGTTGTAGCAATGGGTGCTGCAATCCAAGGTGGAGTTATCACTGGTGACGTTAAAGACATCGTATTGTTAGATGTTACTCCGTTATCATTAGGTATTGAAACAATGGGTGGCGTATTTACTAAATTGATCGAACGTAACACAACGATCCCAACAAGTAAATCACAAGTATTCTCAACTGCTGCTGACAACCAACCAGCTGTTGACGTACATGTAATGCAAGGGGAACGTCCAATGGCAGCCGACAACAAAACATTAGGTCGCTTCCAATTAACAGATATTCCTGCTGCACCACGTGGAATTCCTCAAATCGAAGTAACATTTGATATTGATAAAAACGGAATCGTTAACGTAAGTGCTAAAGACTTAGGAACTCAAAAAGAACAAACAATTACGATCAAATCTTCTTCAGGTTTAACAGACGAAGAAATTGAACGTATGGTTAAAGATGCAGAAGCTAATGCTGAAGCTGATAAAGCTCGTAAAGAAGAAGTAGAATTACGTAACGAAGTGGATCAATTATTATTCCAAGTAGATAAAACTATTGGTGAATTAGAAGGTAAAGTTGATGAAGCTGAAGTTAAAAAAGCTGAAGAAGCTCGTGATGAATTGAAAGCTGCTGTTGAAGCAAATGATCTTGAAGCAATGAAAACAAAACGCGATGAGTTAAATGAAATCGTACAAGCTTTAACAGTTAAATTATATGAACAAGCTGCTCAAGCACAAGGAGAAGCAAATCCTGAAGCTGCAGAACAAGCACAAGATGGATCTGAAGATGTTGTAGATGCTGATTTTGAAGAAATCGATGATGATGCTAAATAACCTTCATAATTTAAGGATGGAATGGAAAAGCCAAGGCAAATTGCTTTTGGCTTTTTCTTCTAGATATGCTATGCTCATGAAGGTGAATTTGAGGATACATTAAAAAATTGTCAAGTGACGATGGAGGGAAATTATGGCTAAAAGAGATTTATATGAAGTATTAGGAGTATCAAAAGGTGCTTCTGATGATGAAATAAAAAAGGCATACAGAAAATTATCAAAAAAGTTCCATCCGGATATTAATAAAGAAGCTGGATCTGAAGAAAAATTTAAAGAAGTTGCGGAAGCTTATGAAGTATTAAGTAACCCTGACAAACGCGCGGCATATGACCAATATGGACATGCAAGCACGGATCCAAACTTTGGAGCAGGTGGCGGCGGTTACGGCGGCGGAGGCTTTGGTGGATTCGGCGGCGGTGGTGGATTCGAAGATATTTTTGAATCGTTCTTTGGTGGCGGCGGTCGTTCGCAAAATCCAAACGCTCCTCGTCAAGGAGATGATTTACAATACACAATCAACCTTGAATTTGAAGAAGCTATTTTCGGTAAAGAAACCACCATCAGTTATAACCGTGAAGAAGAATGTAAAACGTGTCATGGTGACGGAGCTAAACCAGGCACACACCCTGTAACTTGTTCTAAATGTCATGGTACAGGTTCATTAAATGTTGAACGAAATACACCACTTGGCCGAGTAATGACACGTCAAACATGTGATGTTTGTCATGGTACTGGTCAAGAAATTAAAGAAGCTTGTCCAACTTGTCATGGTTCTGGACATACGAAAGACAAACATACTGTTAAAGTTACTGTTCCTGCAGGTGTTGAAGATGGAAATCAAATGCGCTTAAATGGACAAGGGGAAGCCGGTAAAAATGGCGGACCTTATGGTGATCTTTATGTTGTTTTCCGTGTTAAAGCTAGCAACCAATTTGATCGAGATGGATCAGAAATTTATTACGAATTGCCAATTAATATCGTCCAAGCATCTTTAGGGGATGAAGTGGAAGTTCCAACCGTTCATGGTAAGGTTAAATTAAAAATACCTGCTGGAACACAAACTGGAACGAATTTCCGCTTGAGAGGCAAAGGAGCACCAAAATTGCGTGGTACTGGTACAGGAGACCAACACGTGAAAGTTAAATTAATGACTCCGAAAAACTTAACAAAAGAACAAACAGACTTGTTGAGACAGTTCGCTAAATCTAGCGGTATGGAAGTCGAAGAACAAGATGGTTCGATTTTTGATAAAGTAAAAGATGCATTTAAAGCAGATAAGAAAAAGAAATGAACCGATTTTTTTAAATAAGTATGAGTTTTATTTAAAACACAAAGAAAAGCCTGAGCTAATGCTTAGGTTTTTCTTTCGTCTTAAGATCTAGTTTGAGCCAACTCATTGTAATTCAAGCTTTTCACTGGTATAATTTACAGTGACACTTTTTCGGAATAAATAAAGAAGGTAGGCACGACTAGATGAATAAACAGGAATTAAATGAAAGACAAAAACGCATTCGGAATTTTTCCATTATTGCCCATATTGACCATGGAAAATCGACTTTAGCAGATCGTATCCTACAAATGACGCACACAGTTGCTGACCGTGATATGCAAGCACAATTATTGGACTCGATGGATCTTGAACGTGAACGAGGCATCACGATCAAATTAAACGCGATTGAATTGAACTATACTGCAAAAGATGGAGAAACATATACGTTACACTTAATCGATACACCAGGACACGTCGATTTCACGTACGAAGTTTCAAGAAGTTTAGCAGCGTGTGAAGGGGCGATTCTAGTTGTTGATGCAGCACAAGGAATCGAAGCTCAAACACTGGCTAACGTTTATCTTGCTTTAGACAATGACCTTGAGATTATACCTGTTATCAATAAAATTGATTTGCCAGCTGCAGATCCAGAACGTGTTCGTGCTGAGATTGAAGATGTAATTGGAATCGATGCAAGCGATGCAGTTTTAGCGAGTGCTAAAGCAGGTATTGGGATCGAAGATATCTTAGAACAAATCGTTGAAAGAGTTCCTGCTCCAGTTGGCGATACAGACAATCCTTTGAAAGCTTTGATATTTGATTCTGCTTACGATGCTTATCGTGGAGTTGTCTTAAACATCCGCGTGATGGAAGGTATGATCAAACCTGGCGATACTATGAAAATGATGAGTAATGGAAAAACATTTGAAGTAGCTGAAGTTGGGATCTTTTCACCTAAACCGATCAAACGCGAATTCCTAATGGTTGGAGATGTTGGATATGTTACTGCAAATATCAAAACAGTCCAAGATACTCGAGTTGGGGATACTATTACATTAGCTGACAATCCGGCTACAGAATCATTAGAAGGATACCGTAAAATGACGCCAATGGTTTATTGTGGAATGTACCCAATTGATTCTTCTCGTTATGGCGATTTAAGAGACGCTCTAGACAAATTACAATTAAATGATGCAGCACTTCAATTCGAAGCTGAAACTTCACAAGCGCTTGGATTTGGGTACCGTTGTGGGTTCTTAGGACTCTTACACATGGACGTTATCCAAGAACGCCTTGAACGTGAATTTAACTTAGATTTGATTACAACAGCTCCGTCTGTTATCTATCATGCAAACTTGACAGATGGTACTCAAAAAGTCGTAGCAAATCCAGCTGAAATGCCTGAACCAGGTGTAATTGAATCGATCGAAGAACCTTATGTAAAAGCAACAATCATGGTTCCAAATGATTACGTTGGTGCAGTTATGGAAATCGCACAACGCAAACGTGGCGACTTCTTAACGATGGATTACATGGATGATAACCGAGTAAACGTGGTTTATGAAATTCCATTATCTGAAATCGTATATGATTTCTTCGATAAATTAAAATCAAGTACTAAAGGCTATGCTTCTTTAGACTACGAAATGATTGGCTATAAGAAGAGTGCTCTATCTAAGATGGATATTCTATTAAACGGCGAAAAAGTAGATGCTTTAGGATTTATCGTCCATAAAGACTTTGCTTTCAACCGTGGAAAAGCGATCGTTGATCAATTGAAGACGATTATTCCAAGACACCAATTCGAAATTCCTGTTCAAGCAGCAATCGGACAAAAAATTGTTGCGCGTTCAAACATCAAAGCTTTACGTAAAGACGTTACAGCTAAACTTTATGGTGGTGACGTAACCCGTCGTCAAAAACTATTGAAGAAACAAAAAGCTGGTAAAAAACGTATGAAACAAGTCGGATCAGTTGAAGTACCTCAAGAGGCGTTCATGTCCGTTCTTAAGATGGATGACGAGTAAAAGGTTGATATAACAATGTTTTATCTGGATTCGTACAACTAAATAAAAGAAATTGCCAACATTGACTTGATTTTTAGGTCGAATGTTGGCAATTTTTGTTTTATAAGTAAGCAAATTATAAATCATTATTTAAATAATTTTCAAATATATCACTGTTTCTTTTTTTTGTTTTCTCAGCTACGTGAGCATATATATCCATAGTAGTAGAAATAAGAGAGTGCCCAAGTCTTTCTTGAACATCTTTCATTTTAGCTCCGTTCTCTAACAACATAGTAGCGTGAGTGTGTCGAAACGAATGAAATGAAAAATCGAATTGCAGTTTATCTCTAATTTTTCGCATTTCCATTTGATACTTTTCGGAGACACTAAAATTTCGTTAGTTAGTAAATATAAAATTAAATTCTTATAAGTTACCGTATTGAAACCCCACAAAATACGAAATTATAGGAATAAAAGCAGAAGAAATACGGAAGTGGTGAGAAGAGTGGAAAAAGAAGAATATTTAAAGAAATTTAAAATACAAAATAATGTTTCAGAGTTTGGTTTTTCAAAAGAGGTTGAACTAGCTGGTGAAGCTATCGTTGGAAAATTAAAAAATCGAGATCTAACGTATGAAGAAGCATACGCCAGTCTCGAATGAACCTATAACAAATTAAAATATGAATCTAATTTTTTGAAACTTTTATAGAAACAATTCTATAGTCTTGACCTTCTAAAAAATAATTTTCATAACTTTCGTTGTCTGAAAATTTAATTGACGTAACAATATTTGACTGGGGTTTCCAATCAGCAGAAAACCTTTCACCGTTGCATTCAATAATTAAATCAAAATTATGTTTGTCTTCTGAAACTAAATTAAGTGAAAAATAAACAGCTTGAACATGCATTAATTTCAATGGTATCACCTTCTTTAAAGAGATTATCTAATTCAAAAAAATTTGAAGAAGGAAAACATTTTGAATAAACTTTTGAAAATAGCTATAACGCTCACACCTGTTGGATCAGTCGTGAAGGTCATAAACAAAATTGCAAAGTCTTCAACCCCAACGGAAAAAGAACAATTATAGTTGTTAAATGATATACTATCTATCCAAGTAAATTTAGTTCCATATGTTTTTCCTCATTCCTTCTTTAAATGTCTAATTAGTTTTTGAATAAAAATGCTGTAATACTTGCGGAAGGGGGGAGAGCGCACTTGTTTTACAAGTATCATAATATTAACTCCTTTAGATATAAAATTAGTATAAGAAAAAAGACGCTCATTTTTGAGCGTCTTAAAAAATAGTGCGTTTAATGATTAACGAAAAATATTGTTAATTTATTTTGGGTATCTATTGCGAATCTGAATAGCTTCTTCAATCAATAGTTCTATATTATCTTTTATATCTTTGTATACATACTTACTTGTTTGATAACTTGATTCATAAGTACTACAAATCGAACTAAGTCTTATTTCATTAGAATCTGCGGGTAAATCATGCTGTGCAATATAATTAAATGTTTTGTCTATACAGAAATTTTTGAACGGATTAGCTCCTTTTGAAGATTGCTTGCCCTCTATATCTTCAAGATTATGAATATAGATACCTACAATACCTTTTCCTTGTTTCCAAGCTTGCTCAATTTCATAACGAACCCATTTTCTTGAAGACGTCTCGCTACCTATAAGAACAACGAGACATGAGCGTTTTTTCATTTCATTATCAATCCAAGATTTAATAGATGTATCGCTTTTTAAACGAACTTTTTCCCAACCGTTATCAGAAAAAATTGGTTGACTTTCTACAACACCGATATTTCTAATTTGACCAGTTCTCCAAACATCATTCGAAAAATGAAAACTGAAAAATACTTGTCTTATTGCCATAAATTCTCCTCCTTAATAAGCTAAAATACTTGTAAACTGTCTATAATTTTTAAAATAGTATTAATCAATTGTGTTTGATCATTACTTTTACTAAGGATATCAATATGTTCTTCTAAATAGGGGTAATCAGAAATATTTTGACTGACTTCATTAAATATTTCTCTAGCTGCCCATCCAGTGCTTCCGATTGGAATCAATGCGACGTTGTTTTTTTTAGCAATTTCATACTCATCTAAAACCCCCCTTGCTATCTCAGGATTTTCATCTTTAAGTTTATTACCAAACATAAAGATAGCAATTCCAGATTGACTGATCATATCAGTTCGATATTTTTTCCATTTATCTTCTTTTGGGATAAGTCCGTTAATTGTTTGTGGAAAAGGCCTTAAAGAAAGATGTTCATCAATGTGTTTAAATTTACTAGACATAATTTCTTCTAATGCACCATTAACAACAGAAGAACCAATTCCTAAACCAAAACCTGAAATAACTTTATAATTCTTGCAAACTAGTTCTTTTGATAATAAATATGCTAAACTTTCACACTTCTCTTTAGTCCAAGGTTCTGAAAATATTGATGCACTACCAGAAATAAAAATATTTTTTCGGAGATATCCATTTTCAATTTCAGATAATAAGTTTGTAATTTCTGAATAACTATCTAAGGTAATAGCTTGTATACCATACCGTTGCAGATCCTCTATACGTAATTTCTGTTTAGCTTTTCGATACAAGAAGTCTTCTTGTATTTCTCCTTTTTCTTGTTTTACTTTTTCGAAAAAGCAATAATGATCACGAGTTGATTCCTTTAAGAGAACTCGAATTTGACCAAGAACATAATTTAGATTAGGATCTTCAAAACTAAACCCAATAAAAACAAATGTTTTCGACACTAAGTCACCTTGTAGTACGGTTCTAAAAAGAGGTCGTTCGTTTTCGTAAATCTCGTAATCATCTTTAGTTAAAACTGCTTGAGCAGGTAATTTCGAATCTCCATGCATTTTATAGACAACAGCATCTCTATCATAAATATTATCTGCTAATGACTGCTGTGTCATCTTTATATCAGCTTTTCTATCATTCAATTCTAGGCCTTTTTCTATAAGATCATCATAATTGGTGGTCCAATAAGTCGAAATAGGTAATCTAGTAATAATTTCGACATTTTCATTAATTTCTACTTCTTTATTAAATTCATTTAAAATTTTTGAATTGATACCAGATCTATTTCCTCGAACATTCTTATAGTATTGTGCAACTGCAATTAAATCATCTTCTTTATCAACATTTAATCCGATATCTTTAGCAAGTGGGCGTACAAGTTCTTTCCAACTAACATATCCCGAGCTTCTGGATAACCCAGCACCTGCGAATACAGCAGCATAACCTTCTGATACGGCTCTAGTATATTCCCGTATAAATTCTTCTATAGTTGCTATTTTAATGCACTCCTTGTTCTCAAATTATAAAATGCTAGTAAAATTATTTTTCTAAAAGCCATTCTTTGAAAGAGGTTATATAGGTACCATCTTTTTTATCAGTAAAAATATAATATCCTTTTGGAACAAAGTTTCCATCAATATCAGTTTCAGACCCATCAAAAAACGTAATATAAGGATAAATAGACATATACTCCGAGCCTTTATAACTCCAATCAGATGTTTCTGCCGGCTTCATAGGAAACAAGGCAATATTTTTTTCGAACTTTTTTGCGTCACCAAAACCTAATTCCCAATTACACCATTTTGATTCAATAGCTCCATTTGTAGCAAGTAATATAAACTTGTCGCAATCATTAATTCTTTTTTTTATTCTTGAAGCTGTTTCTCCAGATGTAATTGTTGGGAGTGAAGGATCTTTACTATCAATGTAAACTTTCACATCAAAATTTTTTTCCAAAAATCCTAATATATCTTTAAGATTTTCTAGTTCATCATGCTTATGTGAAATAAAAATTGTAGTTTTAGTTTCTGAGAACTGATAGCTTTTTTTTATTGATGCTCTTGCTTCATTTAAATTATGTTGAGAATAATTCTTAAATTCGCCTTGTTCGAATATCTTTTTCATAACTATCTCCTTTTATTTAATATAATGCAAATTTACGGAATAATTTATTATATTAAGGAAAAAAATAAAAAATATGTTATTTTAATTATAACACTTCTCAATAATAAGTATAATATAGGTGGAAATTATAGTTAGTTTAAAGGAGAGAAAATTAATGTTTTATCGAAACTCTAAGAAAGAAAAATTACTATATGAGCTTTCTTTTTACAAACAAGAAATAAAAGAGCTTTCTTATTATAAAAAAATAGTTGAACAACAGAGAGTTAACGATAAACGTTGTAAAGAGCATCATAAGCATATTCTAGAAGGAACTAACCATATAGTCATTGATCAATTGGATATCACAAATGTTACTGCAATTTATATCTATAAGTTAGATTGTCCAGCTGAGCAATGGATGTTTGATCTAGGATTCAGTCTTCAATATGAAAGTTTTGCAACTCTTATTGGTAAATTGGAATTTGGATTAATTATTGAGAATCAAGCAAAGATAGAAAAGGTCTGTGTAGCTAAAGAGTATAGAAACCAAGGGATTGCTACTTACATGATGAAAAAAGCAATTGCCTGGGGGGAAGTTCAAAGATTTTCAGAGTTAACATTGTTTGCTAGTACTGCTATAGAAAAAATAGAAAACGAACTAAATCAAATTGAATTAATTAACTTTTATCATAGTTTAGGATTTGAAAACAATTTTCCTAAATCAAATAATATGGTTTATAAATACTTACCAATAAAATAAAGTAAAAGTTTCAAAACTTTCTACAAGAGTATGAAAATTATTAATATCAATACAATCATTATATATAGATAAAACACAAAATTTTATCAACAATTACAGATAGTAAAAATATACATAAGAAGACTTGGATCTAAACTACTGAAGTGAATAAGTATAGTATATTCATAGATTACCAGTTAATATTTAAGAGGTGAAATCTAAATTTGCTTTAAAGTAATTTAGAACAATTAAGCAGATAAAAAAAGTGACTAGAATGTTTTTCTAATCACCTTTAAAATTTAATTTTTAATAGATAGAATAAACGAAATATACTACCAATTTTAGAATATATTAGATTCAAATGTAATTAAACTCATTCAATACGAATTTTTTTAAAGATATTATAACAAGTCTTTTCATACCTATTTAATCATTTAAAAGATATATCTTTCTTAATTTTAACAATAATACTTGATCTACTGGAATCTAAGACTGCTTTTGGATTTTGTTCATAGTTAAGTTCTTCTTTTGTATATATTGTAACTTTTTTTGAAAGATACTCTTGTAATGATATATCTGTAAGATATTTCTTTTCCAAAAGAATATTCGATACATTACCATTCATTGCATCAACTAAATGATATGTCCATATTCCATGTTTTAACTCATCACTAGAATAAGAACTTTCACCGGGTTGGCATGATAAGAAAGTTGCATAGTAGGGAAATTCACTAATAAGAACTCTAATTTCTTCATCGTTTAAATCAGTAATACTGTTTCTCTGCATTGGATTTTGAAAAGCTTGTGCACAAGCGTCTATAAAAATAAGAGCATTTTTACATTTAGATTCTTGTAAAGGATTGAGTAACATATGTTGTAAAGAGATCGCAGTTTCATTTATATTGGATGGATGCATATCATAAGTTGATAAGTAATTAGTAACTCCGTTATGGAATCCATGCCCAACATAATAGAAAATTAATCTGTCTTGTTCAGTCAAAGAAGCGAACAAGCCTTTTAAATCATATTCTAAATTAGATTTTAAAGCCTTTTCGTTAATAATCATTGTGATATCATCTTCGGTGATATGCATACTTTCTTCTAACATTTGTTTAAACAAATATGCATCATCTTTCGCATATTTAACTTTAGATATTTGATTGCTCGATCTAGGAGCATACTCTTCAATTGCAATAATAACAGCTACGGTTCTATTATATTCTGGTTCAATTAATTGAATTTCTTTTCTTTCATGAATACTTTGGATACCTTGACGAGTATATTTTTTACCTTCAAGGAGAATTTCTTCCTCTGCTTTTTTTGTTTCTATTATAAATATTTTTTTATCATCATTTTCTATCCAGTTATAAGTGACAACTGGAGTTATAGAAAGTAAAGAAATCGATTTTTGTATAATGTCTAACATTGGAAAATCGTCACTAAGTCCAACTATTTCATTTTTATTCATATCTATTTCTTTCATACCGAAAATCAATTTTCCACCTTCAGTATTAGCAAAAGAAGACGTAATCTGAGCTATTCTATAAGGATCGAATGGAACTGCATTAAAATCAAATACTTCAGATTTAGTTTTTTGCTCTAAATATTCCCAATTGTATTCTGTTATATCAATATTATTTATTGGTATTCTATTTATACCTGTTGTTTTCAAAAGTTGTCCAAGAGTAATTTTTTTGGGAACATTTATCCCATCCTCATACCAAAGTTCTGCATCAACATGTTCTAGAACATCAAACTCAGAAGTGTAGTAAATTAATACTTGATGATTATCAGAGGGACGGGCAACGATTGTTACGTTGTTTCCATTTTTAGTTATACCTCCAATTATACTATCAGTAATATTATAGTGATGAGAACAATCATATTCAGGTAATTTTCCCAGGTGAGCAAGTATATTTGGAATTGCTCTAGAAATTAAACTTTCAACATAAAGCATTGAGTTATAATCAGATCTAGATAAATGGAAAAATTCAGGACGTACATTTTCTGTATCTATTGCATTTCGTATATCTTTAAACGAATTAATATTTTTTGTTGTTTGGCTATCGGACAAATCATCATACAGACTTTGCTCAGGAATACCTAGCTCTTCTTGTATAAAATAGTCATGAATTTCTTCTTTTGTTGATCTTAATAGAAAATCCAACTTTTCTTCATGTCCAGTTAACTCAAGATAATTACAAAGAATATTTGATAGGTTTAAAAATACACTATTGCTATTCCATGGATTAGTCACATATAAAGTAGAATTTGAATAATGAGTATTTACACTTTTTACAAAATTAATCCCTTCATAAGTGATTTCTAGTTTATCAGATTGAAAAATCATCAATGAACTAATCATATTATTTAATTTTTCAATGTTAATACTTAAATTATCAGCATAGGAGCCACTATTAATCCAAAGCAATAAGTAAGGAATAATAGATTGTAAATTACTTTTTAGAGGTACACATTCTTCCTTTTTGGTAGAAATTAATTGGAATTCATCTTGTTTAAGCAGTTGCACCCCAAAGTACTGGAATAAAATTTCTAAATGGGGATTTTTTCTATTTTCAGCGTTGAGTAGTATGAAAATATATTGATCTTGAAAAATAGACTCATTGCCATAAATAAAACATTTCAGATTTTTACATTCACTGAATCCCATTTTTGTATTTAACAAGCTCTCATTTTCAGCCCATTTACTGACTATTTCAATTTCAGAAGAGCTCCAATTAACACATTTATCTAATAAGATTTCATAGATCAATTGAACTCTTTCAATATTTGATTTCTTTATTCGACCATTATCATCCATATCATTAGAAATTTTTTCGAGTATTGTTAAATAATCATTGAGACATAGTGAGGTTTTAAATCCGAAAAAAGCTCTCCAATCTGAAGTTAAATCTGGACCATTAAAAACAGGTAAATATTTTGAAGATATATCTTTAATATCATTTGTGTTAAGAAATACTTCATGTGTAGTTTCACATGTATTTGAAAGTGTTGGTATGCATTTTTTATTTCTGATCAACCAAGGAACATAATTTTGTATTTTATCCCCAGTTGTACGGCCTTCATAATTATTACGTCCCCAAAAAGCTATCGCAGGAATCTCTATATTGTCAGGATTGAAGTTATTAATATAATCTGACCAAAAAGGGGAAGCAAATTTAAAATTATTTTCAGTAAATTTGCTAAGCTTTAAAGTTGTGATATTGCTAAACTCGTTTGCAGTAAATTCTGAAACAAAGGGTTTAAATTTTTTATCATCTGTATTAAAATAAGCGCTGATTATATCTATATCAGTACTTGAACTAGAGAATTTATCTTTTAATATTTTTTTTGAAATCCCTTCCTCTACTCCAAGATGTTTAAAGAAAATTTTCCAATCATCTTTTTCATTGAGGTTAGTACAATACAATTCACTTATTAAATTATCTATTTCTAGTAAATCTTCAATTTTTAATCTCGGATTATAATAATTCGAAAAATAACAATCTTTTGCCGAATGAAGAAAACCAGTAGTGGTTAGTAATTTTAGTCCATTTAATTGTTGTAGTATTTCTTTAGATAGAGATCCATTTTTATATAAATTGAATAATTCTCTAACAATAGTAATAGCATTTTCTTTAGTAATGTAAGTTTCAATGTTGGGTATTATTTTTTGAGTAATATAAGTTATATCTGTTTTTTCAGTCATCCCTAAATCTTCTAACCATCTTCTAGTTTCTAAATCTTCTGATAACCATTGTAGTAGTGAAGGGTGAATGAATGATAGTTCATTATCTTTGTTTTGCCAATTCTTGTCACCTGCCTCTGGAAAACAAACTTGATTTGGATAATTCAGCACATTTTTATGATCCCAAACAAAAGGAAGTCCTGTAACAAACTGAGTAGAAACTTCTTCAAACCTTTCTGAATTAGCAACTTTTTTAAGAAACTTTATTAATTCGATATTTCTATCAATAGTGTGAGATTGACGAAAGTATGGAGACATTAAAAAGTTTTTTAAGTTTTTCCACTCAAAGCTTTTTGCTCCTAGTA
The DNA here is from genome assembly GCF_000195575.1 of Carnobacterium sp. 17-4. NCBI lineage: Bacteria > Bacillati > Bacillota > Bacilli > Lactobacillales > Carnobacteriaceae > Carnobacterium > Carnobacterium sp. 17-4. Next base: position 1,151,628 of record NC_015391.1, read on the forward strand.
GTTTAAAATTACGAAAATATTGAAAGTCTTTAGCAAATTTTTTAGGTATATTCTTTTTTTCATCCGGACCACAGTTGGATACGAAATTTTTTATTTTCTGAGAATCTATAAATGATTTATCAGATAACAAAGTATAGTCAACAATGGTCTCCTCAACTTTGAGAAGTTCATCTTCTTTGGAGAGTATGAATGGAATTTCATTAAGGGCATCTTTAATGCCACTGTTAAATTCTTTACCTAAATCATTATCAGTAAGCTCAGAAGGTATTAGCTGATATGCTTGAGACTTAAATTCGCTTAAAGCTAATTTTGAAATCCATTTAAAAATTTCTATAGCAATTTCTTTGAAAATCCATTGATTCCATTTTGAATCTATATGAAGAGATTCTCTATTGGCAGATGTAAGAAAATTGGTATTAACTAATACTGGCAAAGGATAATTACGTTCATCGGTTGGTAAATAAGAATATAGCAGTTTATCGCCTTGGCTTAATTTACTAATTCCGTTTTTACCTAATTTAGCTACTAAAGTTAATTCTATTGAAGAAGCATTAATTAATTTATCGGGTATGTTTTTTTCTTTCATCAAAATATTTTTTACATTTGTTGGAACAGGTAGTTGAATAGTGTTTGCCAACCAATTAATTTCCTCGCTATTATTTTTTTGAATGGAAATTTTATCTTTTGATGGTCTATTAATTTTAACAGTACTTAACTTTTCAATATCAAAAGTTATTTCACATATGTTTTTTAAGAATAAAAATAAATTTGTATTCTGAGATATTTTTTCAACTGATATAGATGTTTCACTAGCGTTATTTAACTTGACTATTGTTGAAACATTGGCATTAATTCCTTTTATAAATTGAGTGATGTGTTTTGGAATTTCTTCTTCTTTAGTGTATATAGGAATAATTTGCCAAGGAAATTGGAACGCTCTACCATTATTAATTTCCCATTCTTCTTGAGATTTTTCCCAGTCCCATTTATGTTTATACGATGAATCAAACCTAAGATATTCATTATTAGTATAAATTGTTACATAATTAGACTGCCCAAATACTGATTTAAATCCAATTCCTTTATAACCAGTTTTAGTAATATCAGATTTTTTTGTACCATTATTTACATTACAAATTCCACGAATGTCTTGTATATTGAATGGGGTTCCTGAGTGAGCGATAACTAAATATTCATCGAAGATTTTAATCCATACTTTAATTAAATTGTTATTTGATGAAGAGTCGTCAGCATTTTGTAAAAGTTCATAGATAAATCTTGTCGAATCTGTATAAAGATCTCCAGATAACGCATCTAAGGAACTAGCTTGATTCACAGCTTGACTAGGGTTTATATATTGGGTATTATCCTTAAAAATTTGCTCAATGTGATTTTTTAGGGTCATTTTTATTCTCCTGTTCTTCAATCCTAGGTAATAATTAAATTATAACAGGAAAGTCTAAATGATTGTCTCAAATATCGGAAAATAAATAGACACATCGATTAAAATAGAAGTATCTAGACTAGTATCATACTTAATTTCCTACAAATAAATTAAACATTTTTTTATTTGTATTCAGTGGTAATATAAGTTGAGCTAGAAACTTGATTATATAAAATAAAGCAACGAAATATACTACCAATTTTAGAACCCAAAATTAGAACACATTAGGTTCGAGTCTATTCAAATTCCTCCAATATGATTCTTTTCAAAATACTGTCATATCAAGTCTTTTCATACCCATTCAAGACGTCAAATAAAAAACCAGGTCTTAAGAAAGCTCATACAGCGTCTCAATACTAAAAACGTTAATATAACGTTATATATTAAAAATAATTGTCTATATGGCAGTTCTTTTTTTGTGAATGAAAACTAGCATACTCAATTTGCTGCTGACATAAGAATATATTGATATTGTTGAAGATTAAAACATTCTAGAAGAATCTCTCTACTTATGGTGGTATACTTTAAAAAAGTAAAAGAGTCGATTTTATTGATAAAGGAGCGTTTATCATGGAAAACAATCTGAAGAGTGGAAGGATTGACACTGTCTCAAAAGTAATTGATGCTTCGCCACAAAAACTTTATCAAGCATTTATGGATCCAAATTCTTTAGTTAAATGGTTGCCTCCGGAGGGTATGAGAGGAGAAATAAGTCTGTTTGAACCAGTAATAGGTGGGAGATTTCAATTAACACTCATCTACGAGGATGAATATGCTGTTCAAGGTAAAACAACTGAAAACTCAGACACTTTAGAAGGTACCTTTATCGAATTGATACCCGATAAGAAAATCGTAGAGGCTGGTGTATTTGAGTCAGATGACCCTGCCTTTGTAGGGCATATGGTGATGACCTGGTACTTTGAGGAAGCAGTCTCAAGCACAAAAGTAACGATTGTCGCTGAAAATGTCCCTAAAGGCATCAAAAAGGAAGCTCATCTTGATGGGTTGAATTCCACATTGGAAAACCTGGAGCGTTTTGCAAAGACAAGTTAGATAACACTGTACTTTATAGGCATAATCAACTCTAAAGTGGATAAATTTAGGATTGATTCTGCCTGCTTTTCTTTCTAAATTGTAAAATAATCTTTGGACTGGAACGGTTAATTTGTTTAGTCGGATAAGTTTAGTGTTCCTTCATATAGATAGTAAATTTCTAAAGTATCATTATTTACTGGTTCCCAATAATATTTTTTCTCAGCTACGCGGGATAGACTTTTATGTTCATAGTAATGATAATTAGAAGAGTTGTCGGTAAACAAATAGAAATTCTCTGCTTGATGTTGTTTAAGGTAATCATAAAAATGATTGTACAACAGTCCTCCAATACCCAATCCTTTAAATTCTTCTTTCACGATAAGCAAATTTAAACCAGCATCATAATTTTCCTGGCTTTTTTCTAAAAGAAATTCATTGATTTCCAGCGTCTGAATGTATTTCAAGGTGTGGATGAGCTAAATTTAGTTAAAAATAAAATCTGATTTAGGCAGCGTGAGGCAACGGACTCACGCTGTTTTTTTAGTCTCTTGGCATACAGTGTGGTTAATTTATTGCGTACCATATGTTTTGAACCAAAATCAAAAGGACTCCAAGTGAATAAGATACGTCTTCGTCTGTTTAAAGTGGTTGGAAATCTCGTCACTACGGCAAGACAAATCTACTTAAAACTATCAAGTTCCCATGTTTATAAGCGAGAGTTTGATGCCGTATTCAGGAAAACCCAAAGGATTCGGCAGTACATTTAAAGAACCTGTTTTTTTTAAACCGTTTAAATGGCCTAGGGAGAAGCGCGCCCAAAATTCGTGGGATGAGACTAAAAAAAATTTCTTTAGCTTTGAAAATCGATAAAAACATTTTAATTTCGATAAACCGATTCGAAATTGAAAAATAACGACTAAAATAACTTGATATTTAAAAGTATGAATTGTTCAGGTATAATTAGATGGATTAGTTTTGTAGTTACAGGAGGATAACAATGGATATTGCTATTGTAGGAGCTGGAATTTCTGGTTCCAATGTATTAAAAAGTTTAATAACCCATCCGAATTTCCAAGCGGATGACTTAATTGATGTCTATGAACCCCGTCAGTCTCTAGGCTCAGGTTTACCTTATGAACCAACTGACGACGAATCAATTATGTTAAACACCTCTTCGGATGTTTTGAGTGTGGATGAAAATAATGAATTAGATTTTACGGAATGGTTAGAAAGTCATTTTAAAGAACCAACGAATTTTGAGCAACTCGTTTCACGGCCACATTATGGAAAATATTTAGTGGAGCGCTTTTCCCCATTCTATACGCACGAACAAGTACACCACGTTCAAAATACTGTTGTTGACGTTGAAGTGCTAGATGCTGCAACAAAAGAACCAGCAGATGATACACAAGACGGCAATTTTGTGTACCGTATTAAAACGGAAAACGGCTGGCAAGATGGTGTCTATGATGCTGTATTCTTTTCAGTCGGACATCCTGAATACAATGATTTCTATGATTTAAAAGGTACTGAAAATTATATTCATAACCCTTACCCAATGAAAGAAAAACTAGCAAATTTTGACAATAATCAAAAGATTTCGGTTGTTGGAAGTGGTGCTACAGGTGTTGACTTGATGCGTTTCTTCACGTCTAATTATGAATTAGAGCAACCTCTAACATTTTATGATTTAAAAGAACCGTTTTACTGTGTAGCTATTCCTTATGAGAAGGATGATTTTACATATCACTTAACAAAAGATTGGGTGGAAGAACAAAAAGAAGTACACAATGGTTTTATTCCGCTCCAAGTCATACTCGATACGATTAAAGATGATTTAAAACAAGAGAATGCTGAGCCAATGGCAGTTTATAATCGTTATAAATCAGGAACGCTAGACGTTTTCCGCAAAGCATTTGATATGAAAGACCAGGAATTGGCAGCTGTTCAGAAATACGCGGCTACTTCTGTTCCAAATCTTCCGCATTTATATAATGCATTGTCAGGTGAAGACCAACAAGAGTATATGAAAAACTATCATCAGAGTATGTTGTTTTTCAAAATGAAAGTACCTTACTACAGCTATCAGCGGTTATTTGAATTAATCGATGCGGGTAAAGTAGAAACTGTTGCTGGTTTGAAAGAAGTAAATGCTTTAGAAAATGGTCGCTTCCAATTTGTGACGGAAGATAGCGAAGCCGAAGCTGATATTGTCGTTAACGCAACAGGTTTTATAAACAATATTGAAATACTGACTAAACACTCTGAGTTAATTAAAAATCTGTTCCATCGCCGCTTAATTATGCCACATGTGAATGGGAAATTTATCTTAGTCGATTGGCCACAGTGTCGTGTGATTAACCAACAATATGGACGTATGGATAATTTATTCTTCCTCGGTCTATTAATTGGTGGAACACAACATGAGAATAATGATGCCGGGCAAACGATTCAGCAAGCCCAATATACAGCAAAAGCGTTTATGGACGAACGATAATTTAACAATGAAATGAGCTCAGAACCCTTTGTGGTTCTGGGCTTTTTTGTTCACATGCGTATGAATTTCGAAATGGCCGGATTATTGTTATATTAAGGGTACGCAAATGGAACAAGCTATATGAATGCAAGAGGAATTTATATGGAAATCGAAGGTTACGAAAAATTAACGCTATTAGGTAAAAAAGTATTCGATCGAACACATGTGGAGCATAAGAAAGTTGTAGATGACGAATCAGCTCAACTGCTTGTATGTCATTCATATATTCATAAAATAAACTTTGAACTGGAACGGTTAATTTGTTTTGTTGGATAAGTTTAGTGTTCCTTCATATAGATAGTAAATTTCTAAGGTATCATTATTTCCTGGTTCCCAATAATATTTTTTCTCAGCTACGCGGGATAGACCTTTGTGTTCATAGTAATGATAATTAGAAGAGTTGTCGGTAAACAAATAGAAATTCTCTGCTTTATGTTGTTTAAGGTAATCATAAAAATGATTATACAACAGTCCCCCAATGCCCAATCCTTTAAATTCTTTTTTCACGATAAGCAAATTTAAACCGGCGTCATAATTTTTCTGGCTTTTTTCTAAAAGAAATTCATTGATTTCCAGCGTTTGAATGTATTTCAAAAAGATAGAATCAGGTTCAGTAATGCGTAAAATTTTTTCCAATGAAGAAATATTCTTCCTAGTACTGATTTTCTGAATATTGGTTTGGTCTACTAAGCCGGATGCTACAATTCCTACTATATTATCGTCTATTTGAGCAACAAAAACATCATCTGATTCTAGTAATAAATCACTTAGAAAAAAATCGGCCATTGGAGCTACTAAATTGTTTGGGACCCATGACCGATAATCCCAAGTGTTAATCACTAAATCCAAAATAGAATCATAATCTTCAGGCATCATCTTTCTTAAGATAGTTTCTTGTTTCATTTCTATGCTCTCCTTACTTGAAATTTTTCCTCTACGTGCAACTAACTACTGGAATCATTGATGTAAAACGACTTTTTATATCTACTAAATAATTCTATCAGAACAGCCAAGTAATTAATACAACAGCCAATACGATTTGGAAGAAGCCAATCAGTAAACCGTATAACATCGTTCGAGGTCCTTCTTTTAAGATATCTGAGAACTTAACCTGTAATCCAATCGCAGCTAAAGCAGTAATCTCAAATTGATTGCTGATGACTTCCGAGCTGTGGATCATTAGGGAAGGCAGAGGCAAAAAGCTTCTAAGTACGAACAAAAAGAAGAAGCCGATAATAAACCAAGGAACAGTCATTAGACTAGAATTCTTTTTCACTTCAGAAGTTGAGCGAGTAGTCGTTTTAGAAAATAGCGATTCTTCCTCTTGGGTATTTAATTTGCTGAAACATAAGGCTACACCAACAATGAGGAGAACTCTCATGAGTTTAAAGACAATGGACAAATTGGTTACGTCGACGCTGACCAACTTAGCTGAAGCAACGACTTGTCCTATAGATTGGACCGTTCCTCCAATCAAAGCAGATGTTTGAACGACTTCATTTTGATACAGAACAGAAGAAAGGATAGGCAATAGAACCATCAATATCGTTCCGATGACATTGACTATAGTAATAGACATGGCTTTATCTTTCTTATCAGCTTCAATCACCGGAGAAACGGTCCCGATAGCAGAAGAGCCACATACTGCGTTACCCGCACCCATCAATAAAGACATCTTTTTATTGAACTTCATAGTTCGACCGATCCAATAAGCAAATAATATCGTCAAGACCATTTGGAGAATCACAAAAATAAATCCGGTAAAACCAACTTGCTTGATGATTTGAAAATCTAAAATTATGCCGTTTAATACGATCGACCACTCTAGGAGTGCTTTTTCGGAAAACTTGGTTCCACTTTTTAAGTAAGGTTTGTTTAAAAAAGTATTCCCTAATAGGATACCTAGAAAAATAGCGATCAATGCTGCACCTATGTTCGGTATAAAGTTGGTCAAATACTGACTGATGAATGAAATTATGATGCTGATCATTAGACCAGGCAAGATGGAACGGTTATTTTTCATTTGAGTATACATATTAAACCTCCTTCAATCCTTTGTTTATAGGATTATCATATAAGGTAATTTGTATAAAATAAAATAATCATTTATTATATCTTTATAAGATAATATTATGGAGGAGCTGTTTGAGATGCTAGATTACCGATACCAAACGTTTCTTACGCTGACAGAAGAAATGAATTACACAGCAACAGCCAAAAGACTGCACATTACTCAACCCGCTGTCACTCAACACATCCAGTATTTGCAGCAGGAATTAGGGGTCGAACTGATTCGCTATGAAAACAGACAACTGTCCTTAACAGCTAAAGGCAAGCAACTGCAAAAGGATCTTTATTTGCTGCAAAGAGAGATTACTAAGGTGCAAAAACAATTGGCCTCTACTGTAGAACACACTACTCTTATATTTGGAGCTTCTTTGACGATTGGGGAATATATGATGCCGGACCTCATTGAGTTGTATTTAAATCAATATCCAACACATAATATTTCGATGGTAACGGACAACACTCAACACTTGATCGAACTATTGGAACATGGGAAAATCGATTTTGCACTGGTGGAAGGAGAATTCAATCAATCGGTATTTGAATTTAAAAAGATTACTGAGGAACCGTTTATCGCTGTTTGTTCCGGGGACAGTCCTTTATGGGAAAAGGAACAAAGCATCAATGAAGTATTTTCTACGTCTCTTTTGGTGCGTGAAGAAGGATCTGGATCACGGCTTATTTTCGAAACAGCCATAAAAAATAAAGGAATCCATTTAGATAGCTTTTCGAAAGTCATGACGATTGGGAGTATCGGTGCAATAAAAAAATTGGTCGAAAAAAATTTAGGTATTACTTTTGTGTATCAGAAAGCTGTTGAAGAAGAACTGAAAAAAGGCATCTTAAAAAAGATTCCGTTAAGTGATTTTAATGTAGTTCATCCGTTTTATTTGATTTATTTGAAAAGGATTCAGGTAAGAGAAGTGGAAACAATAGAAAAATTTTTAAGGTTAATAGAAATGAACAAATAAAAATTAAAATTGGAAAATTGATTTTACAATCGGAGGTACCTGAGTTTATTCCATAGTTAGTTAACCTATTGCATATTGCACAAGGTTTTTTCTAATGATTTAAAAAGCCTTAAATTTAAAATTAAACATTAATTCATATACATAATGGCATCCTTTTGATAACCTTCCGTTAAAAATAATTTTTATACTATTTTTAACGGAAGGTTTATTTGTTTTCAAATAAAAATCATGTTGCAAAATTGTAAGGCGGGCGTCATCTTAAACAGACGCTCAAATTAAAAAGTAATGCTCTTTTGAATATTTAAGTTGACGGGATTATTAAACTGTGCTATTTTTAAAACGTAATCATTACGTTTTAAAAAAGAAAGGTGGACTTTATATGCAAGTAAAAGTGATACTTGAAATTGTTGAAACAGGTGAGAGGAATTATCACACAACTAAAAATAAACGAACTCAACCAGAACGATTAGAATTAATGAAGTACTCTCCTAAATTAAGAAAGAAAACCTTGTATAAAGAAATTTGTTAGTTCATTTAGTTATAAAATTTTTTTTCTCTTTTGTATAAGTCTTTTTTTCTTATACATAAATTTAATTTATCTTTCTTGTAAATACTAACTTAGAGTTGCATTAAAGAAACAAAGTAGAAAGTATGAATCATATAAACTATTTATAAAAAGGAGAATGTTTATGGTATATGATTGCGTGATTATTGGAGGAGGCCCTGCAGGTCTTAGTGCAGCACTTGTTTTAGGGAGAGCCAAACTTAATGTTCTTTTAATCGACAATGACGACCCGCGTAATAAAGTAACAAATGAATCACATGGATTTATCACGAATGACAGCTTATCTCCGTTCGCTATCAGAGAAAAAGCAAAAAAAGACCTACTAAAATACTCAAATATTCAACTGATATCTGATACTGTTGCCGATATTTCTGATCAAAGTTCTTTTTTTATCATTGAAACGCTAAAAAATAATTTTGAAACAAAACGAATTATTTTAGCAACAGGTTTGAAAGAAACTCTTCCTAATATTAAAGGGTTAAAGTCAGTATATGGAGATCTATTTTTTAATTGCCCTTTTTGTGATGGTTGGGAGTTGAAAGATCAGAAATTAGCTATCATTGTCGAACAAGAAGAACATATAGTACATTTTTCAACAATGATTTTTCATTGGAGCAAACAATTAACTGTTTTCACGAATGGAATGAAAGTTGCTGATTCTATTAAATCAATTCTTGCCAAAAATGAGATTGAATTGTTTGAGGATAAAATTGAATCCATTGAAAAAGAGGATAGTAAAGGTGAAATCAATTTACACAACAGCCAATCGATAGAAGTTTATGGAGGATTTTTAGTACCTCGGTTTGAATTGAACATGACTTTTGCTAAAAATCTTTCGGTAAAATTAAATGATGTAGGAAGAATTCAAACGGATGAATTTGGAGGCACATCTTTCAAAAATATTTATGCAGCTGGAGACATTAATGCAACATTCGGAGAACAACTCGTTCACTCAGCAAGCTCCGGAAGTAAAGTAGCATCAGGAATCGTAAGGGAGATTGCTTTTGAGAATTTCATCTCGGATATATAAGAAATAAAGATTATTAATTATAAAATGGCTTTATTGGTTTATCAATTTTTAGGTGCTAATATTATATAAATAGGAAATGAGGAAATGAATAATGGCTAAAAAAAGTAAAATTGAAAAACATAAACGCCAACAAGCAACAGTTGAAAAATATGCTGTTATTCGAAAAGAGCTAAAAGCAGATGGGGACTATACAGCTTTACAGAAGTTGCCTCGCGATGCTTCACCAACCCGTTTGCATCATCGTGATCTTATAGATGGTCGACCAAGAGGTTACATGCGCAAATTTGGTATGTCTAGAATTACGTTCAGGAATCTGGCTCATGCTGGACTTATACCCGGTGTGAAAAAAGCCAGCTGGTAATACTTTAGGTTTTAGTAAGCTGTTAAATAATAAACAGCATCATTTAGAAAATATAAACAGTTACTAGTTGACCATATTTAATGGAATTAAAGATAAGGAGAGGGCATGATGTCTGAAAAACAAGATTTAGCGAGCGCTAGACGAAGAATGAAAAGTCCAAATATAAAAACAAAGAAACGTGCATTAAAAATTATTTTAGATAATAAAAGAAGAAACAAAGGAATAAAATAAACAGTTTGTACTACTCCGAATATAAAATTAAGCTAGACAAATAATGTAATTCTAATTAAGAACACACAGAAGTAATCACAAAAAAACTGCACCCAAAAAATCAGATTTTTCTCTCTAACTTTTTGGGTGCAGTATATTAACGTTTATAGTTACATTAATTTTCGTGAAATAGATTTAATAGATGAAGTTTTATAAAAAGTAGCAAATTCACTATTTTTTCCTACTGTAATCCAATCTGCTTCACTAATTAAACTAGCATAGCCTAACTGAGGTGTACTAGTAGCGATTAAAGAAAAAACATTTGTATGTAAACCATCAAACGAGTTTGAAAATATTTTCTCGAGTCCGTTTTTTTTATTCTGTTTATGTGTAGTAACGTAACCATTAAGAATTGAAGACTCAATCAGTTCAAGTTCTTCTCCATCAATAAATGTAATAACTAATTTCATGTTATGACATCTCCTTTGTAGAAGTATCGCACACAATATTAGAATTACGAATTATTATGAACTTAAATTAAAATTTAAGTTGGAAAATATAATCAGAGTAGCCATACTCACGATAAAAATAGTATATTTCCAATAAAAAATAGTTTGAAAAAATGTAGTAGGTATTTATTTGTTATTCACTAAGTGTCTAATTTAATTTTGAAAATAGTCTATTAAGTACTTATCTTTATTTATAGATTTAATAGCTCTACTTTCTTTTTGCTAAATTCTTCTTGATTGATAATATCCAGATCTAAAAGTTCTTTGTATTCTTTTATTTGTTCAATATTACTTTTTGAAATCGATACAAGTGAGGCAGACTTAGATTTTGTAGTTTTAAAGTTCGTTAATTGAGCATTTTTAGAGGAATCACAAATGATTTGTATGCTAAATTCTTCTGAATTTGTAACTTTTTTAAATTTTAACGTAGCTGTGCTAGAAACTTCTACTCTTTTTTTGGTCTTAGTAAACTGAGAACTATCTTCTGTAACTGAATTATTCTTATCTTTTTTCTTATCCTTACTTCTTCCTCCAGCATAGGCACCAACTATGGTGCCTGCTCCTGGGAATAACATTGTTCCCAAAATAGCTCCGCCAATAATTTTCCTTAACGTAGCTTTTTTCTTTGATTTGTTTTTTTTTTTAGTAACAGACATTCTATTCTGTTTTGATTCAATAACAGTATTGTAGAGGGGACCATCAAAAACATATTCAAGTAATTCAAAATAAACAGGATCCTTTTTATTGAAGAAGACTAAACCAGCTTCATTTTGTTTCATTTCTCCTAAACCAGCAAAACCAATACCAATTTTTTCTCGTCCATTTTTGATCTGTAACATCGATTTATTAACTACAGTCATTTGAATTCCTCCATTTTTTTAATGCATTCATTATCTAAAAAATAAAAAAAATTAAGGTGTCAGGCAGCTTATCTAAAAAAATCTATAGAAGTTTTAATTTTTTGTTTTCAAAAAGAGAGTAAAAAACTCTTGTTGTTCTTAATAGTTTTGAGGAAGTATAAAATAAAGTGAGATAAAGAGCAGGATTACTGTTGGAATTGAATATAGAGTGATTTGGTATAATTTAGCTCTTTTCTTAGAGGTATCAGCTGAATCAAACACATTTACTCCCACTTTATATCTATCAGCGACATGGTTGAGGAAAAAAGAGAAAAGCATTAACAGCCAACCAGCGTAAAACAACCAATTTGAATTAGAGTTGATAGATGCTAGATAAAAGAAAGTCAATGCATAACTTAGCGAACAGATCCACTGATATTTGTTGGCTCTATTCTTAACAAATGAAATTAAAGCCTGAATCAGCATAATTGGTATTGCAACGAATTGTAGAACGTCTATAAATAAAATAAATCCTTCCATTAAAAAGCCTCCATAATATGACTTAAGTATGTATATATGTGATGTTCTTTCTCGGAAAATTATTCTTATTTGTTCTCTAGGATATTTTAAATGTCAGTGAATGTATATAATTGATTTTAGCATTATAAGAGTACCTTGTGTATCTGAAAATAAAAAAAATATGTTTTGAGGCACAACTACCTATTGAGATTCATAGGTTTATTGTACAACTATTCTTTTATGTGGATTTTTTAGTAAGCTAACTACATCGAGTTGAGATTGCTTTCTGGTATAATATAAGCACCAGAAAGGAGGGAGAAATATGATGTATAACTATAGAGTTTTAACTGTTACGAGTAATCCTATTGGAGAATTTGAAGGGCGCGAAACCGTACAAAACGATTTAGAAGTATTGTTAGGAGAAGTAAGTGAGAATGAAGGAGAAATTGTTTCTGTCAACCAAGTTATGACTGAACCGCATGTTTTACTTACAACAGTTGTTTATAAAGTGCAATAAACTTCAAGACTCCTTTTTGGGGTCTTTTTTTTATATATTAAATTAATTCATTAGTATCCTACTTGATAATAGAACTACTATTAAAATAATACTTATAATAAGAATAAAAACCGGCCCTACACATTATATGTAAGGCCGTCAATGAATCTATTGTTTAATTTATCTAAGCGATTACTTCATAAGTACCATCTTTATAAACTTTATATATACCAGCAGTTCCAGAACCGCCTTGCTCTTGTAAGGATTTGCTTATTAATTTCAATGTGTAAGAGTCTTCATCTGATTCTACAACTTCATAGACGATATCAGTATTATCAGCTTCAATTCCAGTTTGTTCTTTGATGAGAGTAAAAGCTTCTTCTTCAGAATTAATGACATTTTCTGATGTGCTTGGAGTACTTTCTGTAGTTTCTTCTGAACTACTTGAAGTGCTTTCTGCTGGTTCTTCCAAGCTGCTTGAATTCGCTGATTCACTTTGTTCAACTGAACTGGTTGTACTTGAAGTGCTTTCTGCCGACTCTTCCGAACTACTTTGTGCAACAGAAGATTGTGAAGAAGCTTCTTCATCTCCATTGCTAGTACCGCAGCTGGTTAAAATAAATAACCCCATTAGCATAGTTATAGTCATACTTAATTTTTTCATTTTTTTCTCCTTTCGTAATAGGAATAGTTTGAGAAAAGAAGAAGTAAACTATTCTGTTAGTGTTATTTTTTGATTAGATAATTTTCATTACCTAATTGGAGTATATCACTACCAAACTTGTATTAAAAATAATTAGGCTGACCAACTTATTGAAATTGCTGACCTATTTAATAGTAATAATCCTTAAAACATAACCTTTTTATGCGGCATCCGACGTCCTTTGTAATCAAATACTTGGCCAAAGTAATTAGGTGGGCTTAATAATTTGAATTTTTGTACCACTAGTTGATTGCGATCATTAATGACAGATTCAATCGTAATTTCTGAACCAAGTTCTACTTCATATACAAAACTAAAAGCTTTTTTACCAGCCATTAAACAATTAAACTTGCGGCCATCCGAGAGTAGAGTAAACCTACAGAAAGGTGTGCCATTTTTTGTATTGATCACTTTAACATCTGAATCAACTTTTCCTGTAATGATAGCTGTATTCATATATTTCCCTCCATTTCATTGTTATCAGTAAGATCAGTCCATTTTCTTTGACTGATAAATTGAATATTGCGAATCTCATCGAAATCAACTTTTGTATCCTTTACATAGATACCTAGTTCATCTCCACCAATAACTAGACCGACAACATCGTCCTTATAATGCCCATTTTGGTCGACGGCTTCTATTTGAATAGCAATAGATTTATTCTTGAGTACAGCTTCATTGATTACAGTTGTGATTTCTTGTGAGTTCATTTGTCTTTTTTGTGGATTGAATTTCTTTTTCTCGTTCGTTAATTTTTCTTGAGCAGCGGTGTGTTCGGACAAATAAAATCCTGCCCATTTTTTAATACCCCGATCACGGTATTCATCATTTAAGTCATTCATTTTATACCCTCCATTCCGCCAGCATGGCCGCCAACAAGAGAACTACGGTCGATAGCTGTTGCGCCATCCATAAGACTACTAGCATGTACTAATGATTGAAAACCATATTTCTCTCTTATTTTATCGACTAGTAAATCTAATTTTTCATTTGTAATTTGTTCAGTCGGATCTTCAAATAGATCCAATTGAATATCACTCGTATAGGATAATTTTGAGTAGGTAATGCCTATACGCCGGACAGATTTGTCATCTTCGTAATACTTATTAAAGATTTCAAAGCAGGAGTCAACTAACTTTTTGGTATTAGAAGTACTTGGTATCTTTAATTGGCGCGAAAAACCATCTTGTTCCTCATACTTAGAGTAACTAACAGAAAGACTGACACATCCTGTTTGACAATGATGCTTTCTAATTCGGGTAGCAACTTGTTCAGCCATTTCACGAATAACAATTTTAATTTCATGTTTTTTATAATAGTCTTTTTTGAGAATTTGAGAGTTTCCATAACTTTTTTCTAAAGGACGATAGGAGTCTCTAATGTCGCTGCGATCGATGCCCCAAGCATTTGCATATAATTGTTCACCAATCAAACCCATTGAATCTCTCAGCTGATAAAAATTTGCATGGGCTAGATCATAGACTGTTTTAATTCCTAGACTGTCTAATCGTCTTGCTGTTCGACTTCCGATACCCCACATGTCGGTTAGTTTTTCTATTTTCCAAACCGTGTTGGGAACATCTTTATACCGCCATTCAGCAATAAAGTCGTCATTATATTTGGCCCCATTGTCTAAAGCTAGCTTAGCCATTAGCATATTATCACCAATACCAATCGTTACGTATAGACCGGTCTTCTTAAAAATATGGTATTGAATCATTCTAGCCATATCATAGGCACTTTTTCTTTTGAAAAGCTTTAGACTTCCTCGAACAGAAATAAACGATTCGTCGATACTATAAATATGTAAATCTTCATCAGAAACGTACTTACGAAAGATATCGTTGATTTCAGTATTCTTTTCGATATAATAGCTCATTCTAGGTGGTACGATAACCAAATTAGGGTGATAAGGGATTTCCCATTTCCTAGTAACGTTTCTAATACCTAATACTTTTTTAGCCATTGGTGAAGCAGCTAACACGATGCCACCGGGCTTATCTGCGTTACTCATAACAACTAATAGAGCTTTTAGAGGATGTAAGCCACGTTCAACACATTCCACAGAAGCATAAAAAGATTTAACGTCAATACAAAAAATATCATCGCTTTTTTCTTTAGCATAATTGAATGACATAAGAACCCCTCCTTTCATTCTATTATACGAACGCACGTTCTATTTGTAAAGCGAACACTCCATAAAAAATTCACTATGAAATTGAAGGTGCAATGATTGAGGAAGCTACATAAAAAAAAAATATTTTTACTTGACTTAAAGTTCACTCCAAGGTGTATCCTAATCCTTAATAAGGTGATTTTTACTGAAAAGACTTTTAAGTAGGAAGATTAGGCATGATTTAGTAAAATAAGCTTTACGAGGTAGATTCATTATTAGTAAAGGAGTGTAATGATGGAATATACAAAGCTAGGAAATACAGGAATGGATGTTTCAAGGATTTGTCTGGGAGCAATGAGTTTTGGAGATCCAGAAAAATGGATTCATAAGTGGGTATTAAATGAAGAGGAAAGTCGTCCCATTATTAAACGAGCATTGGAACTGGGTATCAATTTTTTTGATACTGCTAATATCTATTCGATTGGAAAAAGTGAAGAAATTTTAGGAAAAGTATTAGAAGAGTATGCCAATCGAGATGAAATTGTATTAGCAACAAAAGTCCATGGTCACATGTTTGACGGTCCAAACGGTGGCGGTCTATCAAGAAAAGCTGTTCTTTCTCAAATTGACCAAAGTTTAGAACGATTGCAAACCGATTATGTTGATTTGTACATTACTCATCGCTGGGATTATGATACGCCAATAGAGGAAACGATGGAAGCACTGCATGATATCGTGAAATCTGGCAAAGCAAGGTATATTGGTGCTTCTTCAATGTATGCTTGGCAATTTCAAAAAGCACAAAATATTGCAGAAAAAAACGGATGGACTAAATTTATATCTATGCAAGATCATTTGAATTTGATTTACCGTGAAGAAGAACGCGAGATGATTCCTTATTGCTTATCAGAAAAAATTTCTCTGACACCATACAGTCCTTTAGCTTCAGGGCGCCTAACAAGAGATTTATCCATTCAAACAAAACGTACAGAAACGGATAAGATAGCACGTCTTAAATATGACAAAACAGCTGATCAGGACCTTGAAATTATTGAAAGAGTTGCACAACTAGCGGAACGTTATGAAGTCAGTAGAGTGCATGTAGCACTTGCATGGCTCTTGCAAAAAGAGG
This sequence comes from Carnobacterium sp. 17-4, assembly GCF_000195575.1. Lineage (NCBI taxonomy): Bacteria > Bacillati > Bacillota > Bacilli > Lactobacillales > Carnobacteriaceae > Carnobacterium > Carnobacterium sp. 17-4. Next base: position 1,168,161 of record NC_015391.1, read on the forward strand.
GAGTAGCTGCACCGATTATTGGAGCAACTAAACTTGAACATGTAGAAACAGCTGTTGCTGCAGTAGATTTTAAACTTACTCCAGAAGATGTTCAATTTTTAGAAGAACCTTATATTCCACATCGTATTGTGGGTTTCTCATAGGAAAATAAATAAACAAAATAAAAACATGGAGGTCGGTTAAATGGAAACAGTTACACTAGCAAATGGTATAAAAATGCCAATTTTAGGCTATGGAGTGTATCAAGTAAATGATATTGAAGAATGTGAACGTGTGGTAAGCGAAGCCATTGAGGTAGGGTATCGTTCGATTGATACCGCACAAGCCTACAGGAATGAATCCGCTGTTGGAAATGCTGTGAAGAAGAGTGGAATTCCTCGTGCAGACTTTTTTATCACAACAAAAGTTTGGATCTCAAATGCAGGATATGAAAAAGCAAAAGCTTCTATTGAAGAGTCTATGGAAAAATTGCAAACAGACTATTTGGATTTAGTTTTGATCCACCAACCATTTAACGATTACTATGGAACTTATCGTGCAATGGAAGAATATTATAGAGCAGGAAAAATAAAAGCTATTGGAGTCAGTAATTTTTATCCAGACCGCTTTATTGATATTGCTGAGTTTAGCGATATCAAACCTATGGTGAACCAAGTTGAAACGCATGTATTTAACCAGCAAGTAGAAGCACAGAGTATTATGGAAGAGTACAATACTCAAATTGAATCTTGGGGACCATTTGCTGAAGGTAGAAATGATTTCTTTAACAATGAACTATTGAAAAAAATCGGTGAGAACTATGGCAAGTCTGTAGCGCAAGTTGCTTTACGGTATTTGATTCAGCGAAATATTGTGGTCATTCCTAAAACAGTAACAAAAGAGCGCATGATCCAAAATTTTGATGTCTTTAACTTTTCATTGACGGATGAAGAAATGGCAACGATTCTAGGGTTAAACCAAAAAGAAAGTTTGTTTTTCTCTCATTACGATCCAGAGACCGTTAAGTTTTTAACAGGCTTAGGTAAAATTAAATAAGAACTGAATAAAATTACTTTGAAAGAATAAGTAGATTTTACTATCTATTTATTCTTTTTTTTGCTAATATAGTTACCTGTAGTAATTATACTAGGTAAACTAATTAGAAAAGAGGGCTGAGCAATGGATAGTCAACTATCTGAAGAATATATTGATGCATGTTTAAGTGCAAAACACACGATGCGGTTGCTGCCTGAACCACCTCCTGAAGTCCAACAGAGACACGTTTATATCATCAAAACATTATACAATTTATCAAAAGAGTTAACTGAGGTACGTATCAGTGACATCGCTGAGACACTTGGCGTAACACTGCCAAGTATCACAAAAAATATAACCTTGTTAGAAGACCTAGGTTATATAAAAAAAGTAGCCAACATTGAGGATAAACGGGTAGTAAATATCAAATTGACCAAAAAAGGACAAGCGTTGTATGAAAAAGTGGTCTATGAATTCCATCACAAAAATAGTCAGATTCTAAAGGATATTCCGGAAGAAGATATCCGACTAACGATAAAAACGATTTACCGAATATATGATTTAATGGAGCAAGAACATTCGCTCAATTAGAAGGAGAGAAGCTAACAATGTATAAAACATTAATGAAATCATTGCGACAATACAAGAAACCGTCGTATTTAACTATGCTTTTTATGGCATTAGAAGTTGCTACAGAAATTTTCATTCCATTTCTTATGGCAAAAATTATTGACAAAGGGTTGATAGCAGGTGATCTAGATTATGTTTTTAAAATCGGATCACTCATGTTTCTGATGGCCTGCATGTCAATGTTATTTGGAGTATTAGGTGGAAAATTTTCTTCAGATGCCGCTGTAGGACTTTCGACGAATCTTCGTCAAGATATCTACGAAAATATTCAAACATTTGCCTTTGATAATATTGATAAATATTCTTCATCCAGTCTGATTACAAGACTGACAACGGATATTACCAATATTCAAATGGCTTTTCAAATGATTTTAAAAACCATTATTCGAGCACCATTCATGATTGCATTTGCCTTTGCAATGGCCTCTTATACGAATTTGAAATTATCTTTAACTATTTTAATTATTGTTCCGATTGCAGGTTTTATTTTAGTTGGACTAATCTATCGCGTGCATCCTTATTTTATACAAGTATTTAAGAAATATGATCGATTGAATCAAACCGTACAAGAAGATATCAATGGTGTACGTGTTGTGAAATCGTTTGTTCGTGAAGAGAAAGAAATCGAAAAATTCAAAATAGCATCTGAGGATATTAAAAAGCTGTTTACAAAAGCAGAAAAAATCACAGCATTGAATGCTCCAGTAATGCAGATCGCTATTTACTCTTGTTTGCTTCTTGTTTATTGGTTTGGGGCGAAATACGTTGTAGGCGGAACAATGAGTACGGGTGAATTAACAAGTTTCATTACGTACATGATGCAGATTCTAAGCAGCATCATGATGATTTCTATGATCTTTATCATGATTGTCATCTCGGAAGCTTCAGTAGAGCGTGTAACAGAAGTCTTAAAAGAAAAAGCAACCTTAGTAAATCCTAAAAACCCAATTACAACGATTGAAAATGGTGAAATTGAGTTTAGAAATGTTCAATTCAAATACAATGAACTATCAGAAGAACCAGATTTAAATAATATTAACTTTACAATCAAATCTGGGGAAACAATAGGGATCATCGGTGGAACAGGTAGTGGTAAAACTTCACTGATTCAATTAATCCCACGCTTATACGACGTGACTAAAGGTGAGGTATATGTTTCAGGTCATAACGTAAATGAGTATGATTTAGTTACCTTGCGTGATCAAATTGCAATGGTACTGCAAAAAAATACGTTGTTTTCAGGAACGATCATCGACAACTTACGTTGGGGAAATAAAGAGGCCTCTGAAGAGGAAATTCGCCGCGTTGCGAAATTAGCCCAAGCGGATGATTTTATTCAAGAATTTCCAAATAAATATGAAACAATGCTGGACCAAGGTGGTTCAAACGTCTCCGGTGGTCAAAAACAGCGATTAACAATTGCACGTGCCTTGTTAAAACAACCAAAAATTTTGATTTTAGACGATTCAACAAGTGCTGTAGATACAAAAACAGATGCTTATATTCGAAAAGCATTTATTGAAGAAATTCCAAATACAACAAAAATTATTGTGTCACAACGTATTTCTTCCATTCAAGATGCTGACCGTATTGTCGTGTTAGACGAAGGGGAAATCAGTGGGATTGGAACACACGAAGAATTGTTGGAAAATAATGAGATCTATAAAGAAGTATTTGATTCTCAAGTAAAAGGGGGGACAATAGTTGAAGAATAATCCGATTACGAGACCAACTGTTAGTCCATTAAAAATATTTAAAAGAATTCTGTCTTATGCAACGAAACAATACAAATTACGGATCATTGTGGTAGTTGTCAGCATTGTCATTAGTGCGGCAACTAATGCGATTGGGATCAGTTTTACAAAGACTTTGATTGATGAGTACATTGCGCCACTTCTTACTCAAACAACACCTGATTTTTCGAACTTAGCGCGTACTATTGGGCTAATGGCGATGCTGTATTTGACCGGTGCTCTATTTACCTATATTTTTAATCGCACAATGGTTACAGTGTCACAGGGAATCCTTAAAGACATTCGTGATGAAATGTTTACGCACATGGAATCTTTGCCAATTCGTTATTTTGACAGCAATGCAACAGGCGATATCATGAGCCACTATACGAATGATACGGATACGTTAAGACAGATGATCAGTCAATCCATTCCGCAAATTTTTTCTTCCTTGATCATGATTTTATCGATTATTATTGCAATGTTTATTATTAATATCCCAATGACCTTAGTGGTTTTATTTATGGTTGGGATTATGGTTGCTGTTATTCGTACGATTGGTGGGAAAAGTGGACGTTACTTCTCGATTCAACAAGCCGCATTGGGTACGTTGAATGGTTATGTGGAAGAAATGATTGAAGGACAAAAAGTCGTGAAAGTATTCAATCATGAGGAAGAAGCAGTTGCTGACTTTAGTAAATTAAATGAAGTTTTGAGAGAAAATGCTACAAAAGCCAATACGTATGCGAATATTTTAATGCCGATTATGGGAAATATTGGGAACTTTATGTATTTGTTAACAGCTGTCATAGGAGCTACGTTGTCGATCACCGGCTTAACGGCTTTAACGGTTGGTAGTATAGCGTCTTTTGTTCAATTTACGAAAAGTATCACTATGCCTGTAGCGCAGATTTCACAACAGTTTAATGTGATTATCTTATCGCTTGCGGGTGCAGAACGTATCTTTAAACTATTGGATGAAAAACCTGAAGAAGATAGTGGAACGGTTGAGTTAGTAAATATTACCAAACAAGCTGATGGAACAATTGTAGAATCTACACAACGGACAGGTAGTTGGGCATGGAAACAAGCTGTTACTGCCAATGAAGTTGTGTACAAGGAGTTAACCGGGGATGTACGTTTTAAAGATGTGACCTTTGGCTATAATTCAGATAAAACGATTCTTCATAACATTAATTTATTTGCAAAACCAGGACAAAAACTTGCTTTTGTTGGAGCAACGGGTGCTGGGAAAACAACTATCACCAACCTGATAAATCGCTTTTATGATATTCAAAAAGGAACCATCACTTACGATGGAATCGATGTCAAAAACATCAAGAAAGATGATCTAAGAAGATCGTTAGGCATTGTTCTACAAGACACGCATTTATTCTCAGGAACGATTAAAGACAATATTCGTTACGGACGTTTAGATGCTACGGATGAAGAAATTGAAGCAGCGGCAAAACTAGTCAATGCGGACTTCTTCATTAGACAATTGCCACATGGGTATGATACAGAATTAACAGGAGATGGCGGTTCGCTTTCTCAAGGACAAAGACAATTGTTGGCAATTGCTAGAGCAGCTGTTGCGAATCCACCTGTCTTGATTCTTGACGAAGCAACGTCTAGTATCGATACGCGTACAGAGACGGTTGTACAGAGCGGAATGGATGCTTTGATGAAAGGCAGAACAGTATTGGTAATTGCTCATCGCCTTTCAACTGTCCGAAACTCGGATGCCATCATGGTGATGGAACAAGGACGCATCATTGAAAGAGGAAACCATGAAGAGTTGATTTCTCAAGAAGGAGAATATTACCAACTTTATACTGGTGCTTTTGAAATGGATTAACTGGTACCTTTTAAGCCAATTTATATTTAAAGGAATAGAAAGCTCTATTGAAGACGATAAAATCTTCAATAGGGCTTTTTAAATTGTCTTGGAGGTGTGCTTATTAGTCAAGTTGGACTTTCTTTGTTGCTCGTTTAATCAATAATATCTGTTTATTAGTCAAATGGGGTCTTGCCGCAGTACTCATTTAATTAACAAATCTACTTATTAGTCAAACTGAACCTTGCTCAAGTGCTTATTTGATCAATAAACCCACTTTATTAATCAAATGAAACCCCAATTCATATTTTATTTGATTAATATCGGATAGTTTACTTCATAATAAGTCGATTTGTAGTTACCGTGTGATACGTAATTACTGCTCAAAACTCTTTGAATCCTTTGTTCACTGTACGTTCCTCCGCACCACTCATAAATAAGGTGCTTTGTGACTTTTAATTCAGGAAAAAGGTGATGAAATTCCTCTGATGAACGTTTAATGGTTTCTGTGATACTTTCTCTATGACTGCAAGAAGAACAAAGACGGTTATTTCGCGTATTCGTGTGTTCAAATGAAAAACATTTCGGACAGTAAGTTCCCTTCTTAATAGTACTGAAATTATATTCTGGCAAATCAGATGGGCGGTAGTTTGTAATATGTAAATCACTCAACTGGGTGGCAAGCTGCGTATTAGTTTGTTTTATAGCGGTTTGCTTTTTCTCCATGTAATCAAAATAACGAGTCAACTGATGGGCAAACAAGAATGGCTTATCTCGAGGCAACTGGTACAAATAAAAATTTGGATCAATGAAAACAACTTGTGATCGTATCTCCATTTTGTGTCCTAACTTGCGCACTAAATTGTATAGAAGGGGTTGGCTATTATGGATTTGAGTCAGAGGATCAGTGATGACGAAATCAGATTGGGCGTAAAGACCATCCTCTTTGTAATCATAATTTCCCGAATAGTTTTTTATTTCATAGAGATGAATGGTATTTCCCATTAAAATAAGCGCATCGATTTGAACCATTTTACCCCGTTCTTTAAGTAATAAGTCGTTTATTACCAAGCATTCAAACTGCAATTTTCCCAAATAGTTATCGAATTGTAATTCACCATTATAGCCTTTGAGTTGATTGTAATAATCTTTTTTCTCTGAAGAATTGAGTACAGTTCGATAATTTAAGGATTCTAAAATCTGCAGCATCAGTGGCTTGGTACGTTTTTTTATGATCAAGCAAAATCACCCTTTACAAAAATTTTGTCACTATTAATATGCGTAAAAAATATAGAAAAACTCATTAATTTATAGGGTTTATTTTCAAAAATCAAAATTATTGATGCCAGTTGAATACAAAATTTAGGTTAACAGTGTGCAAAATTCTTTGTACTTTTTATATATAATAGGTGCCTACTTTACCAAATAAAGAGACACAAAAATGAGTTTCTTTTTCTCTAAGCGTTATTTTATTGTATACTAAGAGGTGAAGGAAATCGCATTTAATGTGCACTGAACTAGAAAGAGGATTGAAATGAATTTTTGGACAGATCAGACAAAAACAACACAAGAAATTGCTCAAGACTTACTTGGGTGTTTGGTGATCAACGAAACGGACGAAGGGGTAACATCTGGCTGGATCGTAGAAACAGAAGCCTACTTGGGTGAAGTGGATGAAGCTGCTCACAGTTATGGGTTGAAAAAGACACCTCGCCTAGCTTCTATGTACAAAGAAGCAGGGACGATTTATATCTATAGTATGCACACTCATTTGATGCTAAACGTTGTAGTTCAAGGTAAAGGTATCCCGGAAGCTATTTTGATTCGAGCCATTGAACCTCAAAAAGGATTAGTATTAATGACAGAAAGACGAGGGAAATCTGGATTTATAGTAACAGATGGACCAGGTAAATTAACAAAAGCGATGAACATTACAAAAATGGACGACGGTACATTGGCTACAGAACCTCCATTGACCATTGATGTGGAAACGAGAAAAATCCCTAAAAAAATTGATGTTTCTTCCAGAATAGGTATTCCGAATAAAGGAGAATGGACAGAAGCTTTGCTTCGGTATACTGTGGCAGGAAATCCATATGTATCAAGAAAAAAAGGCAAGATAGATGCAGATTTCGGTTGGAAGAAACCGACAACTAACGGAGGCGAAAAATAATGGCACAAGAAACAGTATTAGATTATTTAGGAGAAGCATTGGAAGAAAGTGATTTTGAGTTTGATTGGAAATTAGAGTGGAATAAGCGTCAACATGCTATTGAACTATATTTTTCGATTTTTGCTGAAAATAAAGAAAATCATGTTGTGATTGAAGATGTTGAAGGAACTGCAAATGAAGGTGAGATTATTCAATTTGAAGACGCTATTTGCTTTTTTGATCCTAAAAAATCAAAAATTCAAATGGACAACTACTTAAAAGCTTTTCCATTTGATTTTAAAATGGGCATCGAAAAAGGATATATTGATGCAGTATTAAAAACTTTGCGTATAGTAGTAACGGAAGGGCAATCAGATCTGTTAGACTTTGCTACTGACCCAGCAATTGATACATTTGAATTAAATTGGAACGATACGAATTTTTACGGAACGATTAAAACGTTGAAAGATATTAATCGCTACAGTGAGGAAAAGCTAATCTATCCGAAGTACTGAACGAGTAGAATCAACTATATTTTTTATTGGAGGCCACGTAACAAGATGAAATGGACAGAAGTACAAATACAAACATCAAACGAAGCTTTAGATGCGGTGTCAAATATTCTTATTGAAGCAGGTTCGCAAGGGGTAGCTATTGAAGATATTCACGATTTTTTAAATTCTCCAGATGATGGATTTGGTGAAATTTGGGCACTAGATGAAACCGATTTTTCGCAAGAAGGCGTAATTATAAAAGGGTATTTTCCAAATACACTATTCTTACCTGAATTGCTCCCAAGCATTAAACATCGTATCAATGAATTAGAAGCGTTTGGTTTAACCATTGCGCCAAATATTGTAAAAGTAGACGAAGTTGTGGAAGAAAACTGGGCTACAGCGTGGAAAAAATATTACCATCCTTTGCAAGTAACACGATTTTTAACGGTTGTTCCAAGTTGGGAAGAGTATGAATTAAAACATGCAGACGAGCGTGTGATTCGATTAGATCCAGGCTTAGCTTTCGGTACAGGAACTCACCCAACTACTATGCTTTCCTTGCAAGCTCTTGAAACGTACATTCGTGGAAACGAAACGATTTTAGATGTAGGAACAGGTTCAGGTGTATTAAGTATTGCCAGTAAAGCTCTAGGCGCCAAGCATGTTCATGCATATGATTTAGATGATGTTGCAGTAAAATCAGCAATGGATAATATTAAGTTAAATGACTATGCTAAAGACGTTACTGTAGAAGCTAATGACTTGCTGAAAGGTGTAACGATCAAAGCAGATATCGTCGTAGCTAATATCTTGTCAGAAATTATTGTACCGCTTATACCAGAAGCTTATGACGTTTTAAAACCAGGCGGTCTATTTTTAACATCTGGAATTATTGAAGATAAAAAAGAACTCATTATTTCTGAGCAAAAGAAACAAGGTTTCATCATAATTCAAGTGCAACAAATGAAAGATTGGTGTAGTATTGTTGCTCAAAAACCGTTGGTGGAGGATAAATAGATGCAACGTTATTTTTTGAAAGAGGATTTAACAGATTATAAAAATCAAACCATTTCAATTAGCGGAGATGCTTTTCATCATATGGTAAAAGTTATGCGCATGAAAGTTGATCATCGTGTGTATCTTGTCACAAAAGGTCAAAAAGCTTTCATTGCTAGAATCAATGCTATAGAAGAGAAAGAAGTTCAGTTAAATTGGGTAGAAGATGACCTTAGACAACAAGAATTACCAATTGAAGTAACAATCGCAAGTGGACTTCCTAAAGGCGATAAGTTAGATTTAATCATTCAAAAGGGAACAGAATTAGGCGCAAGTGCTTTTATTCCTTTTGCAGGTTCTTTTTCAATTACAAAATGGGACACCAAAAAAGCGGTTAAAAAAATTGAACGGTTACAAAAAATTGCGCAAGAAGCAGCTGAACAATCTCATCGTACAAAAATCCCAACAATTGAGTCGCTCTCTTCAGTAAAACAGTTGGTTGAGATGAAAGGAAATTTTGATGTCTGTTTAGTAGCTTATGAAGAAAGTGCTAAAGCGGGAGAAGATCAAAATTTCGTTAAAGGATTGAAACAGGTTCCTGTTGGCGGTAAGTTGTTGATCATTTTTGGTCCAGAAGGCGGATTATCAAAAGAAGAAGTCGATGCTTTCCTCCAAAATGGTTTTTTACCTTGTGCATTAGGTCCAAGAATTTTAAGAACAGAAACTGCACCGTTATATGCTTTAGCAGCAACCTCGTATCATTTTGAATTAATGCATAAATGAGAAATTTCTTTTTGTTCCAAAATGAAAAGTCGGGTATAATGAAAATGCTATCAACAGTATAAGAAAGAGGGATATAATATGACAATAGAATTAAATAAAACAATTGACCACACGATATTAAAACCAGAAGCAACAGAAGCACAAATCATTACACTTTGTGAAGAAGCTGCAGAGTATAACTTTATGTCTGTATGTGTAAATCCAACTTGGGTTAAAAAATCCGCTGAGTTACTTAAGGGTACAGATGTAAAAGTTTGTACAGTTATTGGTTTTCCTTTAGGAGCTAATACACCAGAAGTTAAGGCTTTTGAAGCAGAAAATGCGATTCAAAATGGCGCAACAGAAGTAGACATGGTTATCAATATTGGCGCTCTTAAAGGTGGAGATGACGCTTTAGTTCAACGTGATATTGAAAGTGTAGTAAATGTTTCAAAAGGAAAAGCTTTATCAAAAGTTATTATTGAAACAGCTCTATTAACTGATGAAGAAAAAGTACGTGCATGTGAACTTGCTAAAAAAGCAGGAGCTGATTATGTGAAAACATCTACTGGTTTTTCAACAGGTGGAGCAACACTTGAAGATATTAAATTAATGCGTGCTACTGTAGGGCCAGATATGGGAGTTAAAGCAAGTGGCGGTGTTCGCACAACTGAAGATGCTAAACAATTTATTGAAGCTGGAGCAACTCGCTTAGGTTCTTCAAATGGACTAGCAATCGTTAAAGGTTAGTCGTGCCTCTAATAAATTAAATAACTAATTTGAAAGAATACGAGTCGAATGATTGACTCGTATTCTTTTTTATCAAAAAAAATTATTAAAATAAAGACTGTTTTAGTTGATTTTTTTGTTTATATTGAAATTAAGGACTAAAATGAGTATAATATAATGAGAATACAGGAATTAAAGCACTCATTTTGGAGTGCTTATTTTGTAATGAATTTTTAACAAGCTAGGGATAAATGAAAAGAAGGTGACAAGATGCCTAAAAATAAAGATTATACTGCACAAGAAGTAATTGCCTTAACTGTTACTTATATGAATAGCAGTCATGTGGCTTTTGTCAAAAAAGCATGCGATTTTGCTACGAATGCCCATAAAGATCAATTCAGGAAATCTGGAGAGCCTTATATTATTCATCCGATACAAGTAGCGGGCATTTTAGCTGAATTAAAAATGGACCCTGTAACAGTGGCAACGGGATTTCTTCATGATGTTGTAGAAGATACTGAATACACTTTTGAAGATATTTCCAGAGAGTTTTCACCTGAAGTAGCCATGCTCGTTGATGGCGTTACTAAATTAGGGAAAATTAAATATAAATCACACGAAGAACAACAAGCAGAAAATCACCGTAAAATGTTGCTGGCAATGGCAAAAGACCTAAGAGTTATCATGGTTAAGTTAGCTGACCGTTTGCACAATTTACGCACATTAAAATTCCATAGACCAGAAAAGCAAAGACGTATCGCAAATGAAACTCTTGAAGTCTATGCTCCACTAGCTCATCGATTAGGGATCAATTTAATTAAATGGGAATTAGAAGACACTTCTTTGCGTTACCTAAATCCTCAACAATATTACCGTATTGTTCATTTAATGAATTCTAAAAGAGAAGAACGAGAAAAATATATCACAGATTCTATTTCAAAAATTGAAGAATCTGTAGAGGAATTAAATATATCTGCAGATATTACAGGCAGACCAAAACACATCTATTCCATTTACCGCAAAATGCGCGATCAGAAGAAACAGTTTGATCAAATTTATGATCTATTAGCTATACGGGTTATTGTAGACTCTATTAAAGATTGTTATGCAGTGTTAGGTGCGATCCATACACGTTGGAAACCGATGCCTGGCAGATTTAAAGATTATATTGCCATGCCAAAATCGAATATGTATCAATCCATCCATACTACCGTTATAGGGGAATTTGGTAAACCTATAGAAGTTCAAATCCGCACAAAAGAAATGCATGCAGTTGCGGAATATGGAGTTGCGGCTCACTGGGCATATAAAGAAGGCATTACCAGAAAAGTTGAAGATGATTCAGATGGTAAAAAAATCTCTTGGTTTAGAGATATTATTGAATTACAAGATGAATCCAGTGATGCAAGTGACTTTATGGAAAGTGTCAAAGAAGATATTTTTAAAGACAAAGTTTACGTCTTTACACCAAAAGGCGATGTCAGTGAATTGCCTTCTGGTGCTGGTCCGTTAGATTTTGCATTTAATATTCATACTGAAATAGGAAATAAGACGACTGGTGCTAAAGTTAATGGAAAAATTGTTCCCTTAAATTACAAATTAAAAACGGGTGACATCATTGAAATATTAACTTCTCCAAATTCTTATGGACCAAGTCGTGATTGGATTAATTTAGTATCAACCAGTAAAGCCAAAAATAAAATAAAACGTTTCTTTAAACTACAAGATCGTGAAGTTAATGTCATAAAGGGTCGCGAATTGGTTGAAAAACAGTTAACTGAAATGCAATTTCCGCCGAAAAATTTCTTGACAAAAAATAATATCAAAATGCTTTTAGAAAGATTTAATTTTACTTCAGAAGACGATCTATACGCTGCTGTAGGATATGGTGAATTAACAGCTCTTGTAGTAGCCAATCGCTTAACGGAAAAAGAGCGCAGAGAGCGAGATCTTGAAAAGAAAATCCAAGATACTACGTCAATAGAATTGAAAACTAAAAAAGAGCCTGAAAAAATTAAAATAAAACATGAGGGCGGCATTGTCATTCAAGGAATAGACAATTTACTGATTCGGATTAGTCGTTGTTGCAATCCTGTTCCGGGTGATGAGATTGTTGGGTATATTACAAAAGGCCGCGGGGTTTCGATTCATCGGAAAACATGTCCAAATGTTTTAGCAGCAAAAGATGCTGAAAATCGATTGATTGATGTTGAGTGGGAAGATACGACATCTAAGAGTCAAGAATACAATGCGGAATTACAGATTATTGGTTATAATCGTTCCGGTTTGTTGAATGAAGTATTGCAAGTTGTAAACAGTATGACCAAAAATTTAAACAATGTGAATGGAAAAGTAGACAATAACAAAATGGCTACTATTACATTAACAGTGGGTATTCAAAATATTCAACAATTAGATAAAATTGTTGAAAAAATAAAATCAATTCCTGATGTATACAATGTGAAAAGAATGTCTTCTTAATAGTAAAATAAAAAAGCGGAAATTGCCTATCGTATAGGCAATTTCCGCTTTTTTTATGGGGTTGTTTGACAACTGATGATGATGCTCCAAAGGATATTTCTTTTAGAATAGAAGTAATCTTATCTTTCAAATTAGTACCAGGTCCGATACAATTGTTAAACAAGAAGATAGCCAAGTAAAATTCTTAGAAAGTAAAAAGGTGGTTATAAGATGAGAGTTGTCATACAAAGAACAAAGCACGCAAGCGTCAGTATTGAAGAATCGGTTGTGGGAGAGATTACTCACGGATTCGTTCTATTGGTTGGAATAGAAGAAGAGGATCAACAAGATGATATTGAATACCTTGTACGTAAAATCAGTAAAATGCGTATCTTTGAAGATACACAAGGAAAAATGAATTTAAGTATAGAGGATGTTGGTGGAGAAATTCTTTCCATTTCTCAATTTACACTACATGCTGACACTAAAAAAGGGAATCGCCCAAGTTTTATTAAAGCAGCAAAACCAGACACGGCTATTCCAATTTATGATGCGTTTAATGCTCAGTTAAGAGCGACCGGTCTAACGGTTCAAACAGGAACCTTTGGCGCAGACATGCAAGTTTCACTTGTAAATGATGGTCCGGTAACCATTATCATAGATAGTAAACAACGTTAAAAAAACTGACCATACAAGGAGATTTCCTTGTATAGTCAGTTTTTTAATTTACGGAATAAAGTATTGATTCAATGATTGATAAAGAATTTCTGCAATAGAAGATTGATAGGATACGGAATTGACCGTATCTTGATCTACATCATTATTTAGATATCCCAATTCAAGCAGGATAGCAGGCTGAGTATTTTCTCTAGTGACGTAGAAATCCCCGAATCGTACACCGTTATTTGGCAATAAGCCATTTTGTTTCAAATTAGCATTTACGATCTCAGCTAATGGCATGTCTTTGTCATGGTAATAGTACGTTGTAGTACCACTGATTTCATTAGCTATTTCAGTTGAATCATAATGTAAACTAATGAATGCATCTGCATTTGATTGATTACTGATGACCGCTCGCTCATCTAAACTGACAAATTCATCATCTGAACGCGTCAAGATAACATTTGCTCCAGCATCACGCAATCGGTTAGCCACGAGTTTAGCTGTATCTAACGTAACATCTTTTTCATAAAATGAATGTGCTAAGGCACCAGGATCATCTCCACCATGTCCGGCATCAATTACGATTGTTGCTTCAGCTAAAGAAGTGATATTGGCAGGTGGTGCAGGTGTTTTGTTGGCTGATAAGTCTACCACCCAGTTTGCTACATAACCTGTTTCGCCACTTGCTAACTCTATTTGATACCAATCGCCTTCAGCAGAGAGATAGGTGAAACTTTCTCCTTTTTCAGCAGTTGCTACAACACTACTTTCAACAGAAGGACTGGTACGGATATTCGTGCTACCGCTACGAGTTGTAACGGTTTGTATAGGCGCTGAATTTTCTTCAGCTACTGCAACTGTGGTTGTTTCAGTAGCTGATTCAGTAATTTCAATTAACTCTGAACTGATCCAAGCAACTTGTCCATAGTATTGAATTTGTGTCCAGCCTTCTTGTTGGAACAACACGGTTAGCTCTGTTCCATTGACTACTTTTCCAAGAATAGTAGAGTCCGCATTGCTTTCACTACGTATATTTACTTCTTCTCCAGTAACCACACCAATTTTATTGGTTGCAGCACTCACTTCGGTATTTTCAATAAGCCAGCTGGCGATCCAACCGATCTGATCATTGCTTAAACGCACTTTATACCATTCATTTTCCTCGGTTAACATGGTTACTTTTTCTCCACCAGTAACCTGTGTCATAATGTCGTAAGATAGTCCTGGCCCCGTTCGGACATTGACAACACTTGCATCCACTTTGATGGTTCCTTGATTAGCCAGAACGACAGTGGCAAAAGTAGTTAAGCCGATAAACAATGCAATGATGAACAATGTAACAATCTTTTTTTTCTTTTTTAATGTTAATTTATTTTCCACTGATAGTTTCACTACTTTCTTAATGGCGGTAACGCAACCAACTATAGATTATATGTACTTTTCAATTATAGCAATGATGCGCTTTAATATGCAATTAAATCCTAATATTCTTTCGTTTTTTTTACAAATGAATAGAACAAGACCTTTTTGCTTTCTAGTCTTGACATTGTTTATCCTTTCTTGTAATCTTACATTATTGTATATAACACCCAATGAGAGAAAAAGTAAGTAGTTCTGACGTGTGAATAGAGAGAATTTCCTTGGCTGAAAGAAATTCCCGTAGAGTTAACTGAAAGACATTCTTGAGGGTTAGCAGTGAAAAGCTGTTACGTTACGAGCGTTAATCGTTGAGGAAAGCTTAGGCTTTCAAACAAAGGTGGTACCACGATAATAACTAATCATTCGTCCTTATTCTATTTAGAATAAGGGCGTTTTTTTTGTATTTTTTTAGAATAATTGTAAAAAATAAGGAGTGTTAATTAATGGCTATTCAAAAACCTAAAGGGACAGCAGATTTATTACCCGAAGATTCAAGAAAATGGCAATACGTTGAAGAAATTTTAAATATGGTATTGGCTGATTATCAATTTGGAGAAATAAGAACACCTATTTTTGAGAGCTATGATTTATTTTCTCGCGGTGTAGGAGAAACAAGCGATATCGTTTCAAAAGAAATGTATGATTTCTTTGATAAAGGCGAACGTCATATGTCGCTTCGTCCAGAAGGAACAGCTCCAGTTGTTCGTGCATTTGTTGAAAATAAATTATTCGGACCTGAACACAATAAACCATACAAAGTTTATTATAAAGGTCCAATGTTCCGCTATGAACGTCCTCAAGGCGGCAGAATGAGACAATTTCACCAATTAGGTGTTGAAGTTTTTGGCAGTACGAACCCGGCAACAGATGTAGAATCAATGGCTCTTGCTATGGCTTTGTTTGAAGAACTTGGGCTAGAAAAATTGACTTTAGTGATCAATTCACTAGGGGATTCTGAAAGTCGTGTAGCTTATAGAGAAGCTTTAATTGCTTATTTAAAACCTCATTTCGAAGAGTTAAGTGCCGATTCGCAAACACGTTTGCACAAAAATCCATTACGTGTATTAGACAGTAAAGATAAAAAAGATAAAGAAATCGTTAAAAATGCTCCATCTATTCTAGATTATTTAAGTGAAGATTCAGCAAAACACTTTGAAACCGTTAAAGAAATGTTAACAGCTTTAGACATTCCTTTTGTGATCGACAGCAACATGGTTAGAGGATTAGACTACTATACGCACACGATTTTTGAAGTAATGAGCGATGCTCCAGGATTTGGTGCAATCACAACAATTTGTGCCGGTGGCCGTTATGACGGATTAGTAGAAGAAGTCGGTGGTCCTGCTACTCCTGGTTTTGGTTTCGCATTAGGCTTAGAACGTTTAATGATGACATTAGAAGCAGAAGAAATTGACATACCGGATACCCATGAAGTAGATGTCTATGTAATTGGTTTAGGAGAAGCAACAAACCTTGAGTCACTTAAGATTGTTCAAGCTGCTCGAGGAGCTGGGTTGTCTGCTGAACGGGATTACATGAATCGTAAAATAAAAGGCCAGTTTAAAACAGCTTCAAAACTAAATGCCAAAGTGGTAATTACTTTAGGCGATGCAGAATTAGAACAAAAAGAAGTGAATTTTAAAGTCATGAAGACTGGAAATGAATCAAAAGTTCCATTAACAGAGGTCTACAAAGATTTTGAAAAACTATTCAATTTAAAAGTAGCAGATATGACAGCTTTCAATGACTTTTTCAATAAAGAAGATTAATTAGGAACAACTAGTGATAGGAGCTGGAGCAAATGGGAAAAAGAACAGAATATTGCGGGAAAGTCTCTCGTGATTTATTAGGACAAGAAATAATCTTAAAAGGATGGGTACAAAAAAGAAGAGATTTAGGAGATTTGATTTTTATTGATTTACGCGACCGCGAAGGAATCGTTCAAATCGTTTTTAACCCAACTTTTTCAAAAGAAGCATTAGCTATCGCTGAAGACGTACGTAGTGAATATGTCCTTGAAGTTAAAGGGAAAGTTGTTGAAAGAAAAGAAGCTGTTGTAAATAAGAATATCTCAACAGGAGAATTAGAAGTCGAAGTATACGATGTCAAGGTTCTTAACGCTTCAAAAACAACACCGTTTTATATTGAAGATGGTGTAGCCGTATCCGATGATAAAAGAATGCAATACCGTTACCTTGATCTAAGACGTCCAGAGATGACTCAGAATATGATTTTGCGTCACCAAATGACAAAATCAATTCGTCACTATTTAGATGACCGCAACTTTATTGATACTGAAACACCGTATTTAACAAAATCAACTCCAGAAGGTGCGCGAGACTACTTGGTACC
Organism: Carnobacterium sp. 17-4; assembly: GCF_000195575.1. Classification (NCBI taxonomy): domain Bacteria; kingdom Bacillati; phylum Bacillota; class Bacilli; order Lactobacillales; family Carnobacteriaceae; genus Carnobacterium; species Carnobacterium sp. 17-4. Next base: position 1,185,405 of record NC_015391.1, read on the forward strand.
GTCACGAGTTCATCCAGGTCATTTTTATGCATTGCCTCAATCGCCACAATTATTCAAACAACTATTAATGGGTGCTGGATTTGATCGCTATTATCAAATTGTGCGTTGTTTTAGAGATGAAGATTTACGTGGAGACCGTCAACCGGAGTTTACTCAAGTCGATATTGAAACCAGCTTTTTGGAGCCTGAAGAAATCCAATCATTTACTGAAGAATTATTAGCTAAAGTACTAAAAGATACAAAAGACGTTGAATTGACGTTACCATTCCCACGTATGGGATATGACGAAGCAATTAGTCGTTACGGTAGTGATAAACCAGATGTTCGTTTTGGATTAGAATTAGTAGACGTTAGTGATTTAGTGAAAGATTCTAGTTTCAAAGTCTTTAGTGGAGCAATTGAAAATGGTGGAGCTGTTAAAGCCATCAACGCTAAAGGAGCTGCCAGCAACTACTCTCGAAAAGATATTGATGCTCTAGGCGAATTCGTTTCTGTCTATGGAGCTAAAGGTTTAGCATGGTTGAAAGTTGAAGATGATGGCTTAAAAGGACCAATCGCTAAATTCTTTAAAGAAGATGCAGAAGCATTGATTGAAAAAATGGAAGCTGAAACAGGTGACTTGTTGTTGTTTGTGGCTGATAAAAAATCTGTTGTCCATGATTCATTAGGCGCACTGCGTTCGAAATTAGGGAAAGAATTAGAATTAATCGATGAATCCGTTTATGCGTTTATGTGGATCGTTGACTGGCCATTACTGGAGTATGATGAAGAAGCAGGACGCTACTCAGCTGCTCATCACCCGTTCACAATGCCAAAAGAATCTGATATTGATTTACTTGAAACGGATCCTGGAAAAGTCTATGCTCAAGCATATGATATTGTATTAAATGGCTACGAATTGGGCGGAGGTTCAATTAGAATTCATACTCGTGACTTACAAGAAAAAATGTTTACAGCTTTAGGATTTTCAAAAGAAGAAGCAGAAGAACAATTTGGGTTCTTGTTAGAAGCACTTGACTATGGTTTCCCTCCACATGGTGGAATTGCCTTAGGACTTGACCGATTTGCAATGCTATTGGCAGGTAAAGAAAATATTCGTGAAGTGATTGCTTTCCCTAAAAATGGAAAAGCGACAGATCCATTAACTTCAGCACCTAGTTTGGTTAGTGAAGCACAATTAGATGAATTATCAATTCATACAACAAAAATTGAAGATTAAACTGTAAAAATTTCTTTGACAGAAAAAAACGTGAGCAAATGATTGTTGCTCACGTTTTTTTGTTTCATTAGAAAAAATTATGTCGAAACGAATTAAGATTTAGCTTGTTATTCATAGTCAATTTTGTCAAAATAGACTATGGAAACAAAATTTGGGAGGTTTATAGATGAATGCAAAAAGATGGAGTGCAATTGGTGTTGCACTAGGTATTTTTATTTTTTCACTATTTTTTAGTAATTATTTTTCTTATATTGTTGAAGAACAAGAAGCAACTGAATCGTTAAGCGATAACTTATTAGGTTTTTTGGGTACAACTGTATTGGAAGAAAGTTTATTAGAAGCTGGAGACACTTCTAAACGGATCGTATTATTGTCTGTAGATGGAACAATTTTAGATGGTCAGACATCTGGCTTCACTGGAGATTCAGTATACGATCATGACTTATTTTTACAACAGTTGGAACAAGTATTAGTAGATGATACGATTAAAGCAATTGTTTTATCCGTCAATACTCCAGGCGGTGGTACATATGAAAGTGCTCAAATAAAAGACAAATTAGTTGAAATTCAAGAAACAACTGAAAAACCTATTTATGTTTCAATGGGAAGCATGGCTGCTAGTGGTGGGTACTATATTTCAGCTTCAGCAGAAAAAATATTTGCTTCTGAAGAAACTCTGACAGGATCGATTGGTGTGATTATGTCTGGAACGAATTTTAGCGAGTTGTTTGAAAAAATCGGAGTCGATGACACTACCATTAAAAGTGGTGAGTTTAAAGATATTGGATCTTCAACTCGAACAATGACTGAAGAAGACGCAGAAATTTTACAAACAATGGTAAATACATCGTATGATCGCTTTGTAGATGTTATTGTTGAAGGACGTGGAATGGATGAAGCAGTCGTTAGGACAATAGCTGATGGCCGTATTTACGATGGAGCACAAGCTGTTTCAAATGGTTTAGTCGATGAAATCGGTTATCAAGAAGATGCACTTGAAGCGATTAAAAAAGATTACGATTTAGAAGATGCAGAAATATTTACTTATCAAGGTCCTGCAATGTCATTTTCTTCGTTATTTAGTTCTAAAGTAAGTAGTCTATTTCAATCAGGTGAGTCAATGAACTCAGATATTGATAAATTGATGACGGCAATTGGAACACCAGATTCTCCTAAGATGATGTATTATTATGGAGGTGAATAGAATGAGTACAACTTCCAATAATAATGAGCAGGAGCACTTGAAAGAGGCGACCCAAGCAAAAAAAGGCGATACAAAAGAACTAGATTTGAGTGAGTTGAAAAAAGCATTAGCTATTGAAGAAGCAGAACTTGAACAAGCCAAACGGTTAAACCGTTTGGAACAACAAAAAGAACAAATGAAAGCAACGATTATTGAGGAAGATTCTGCTGTTAAGCCAGCTTCACAAGAATCTCAAGTTAAATCAACAGAAAAAATGAATCCGCAAGATCTTAGAGATGCTAGACGAAAGTACTGGCAAGAAAAACAAAAACAAGAAGAACGCAAACGCAAACCTTATCACAGTTACCCTACCTTTTTTTATACGGGATTTTGGTTTAGACTTTTTGCTTTTTTAATTGATTTACTCGTAATCTCAAGTATCAATCGATTAATTGTTCAACCGCTGTTCTTATTATTAAGGTATCCATTAAATGATGATGCATTTTCAGCATTCTCATTAAGTAAGTTGGCTATATACTTACTTTATTTTGTACTGGTAACAAAATTAACGAATGGCCAAACAATTGGGAAAATCATTTTTGGTATTCGAGTAGTCAGCTTTAAAGAAGAAAAGCTAAGTTGGGCAACGGTAATTATCCGTGAATGCTTTAGTCGCTATATTTTAAAAGTATTCCCATTTATTTATCTAATGGTGTTGTTCACACAAGAAAAACAACATCTAGGTGATTTTTTCAGTGATACATCTGTGGTCTCTGAGAATTTAATTCGGGCAAACCAGTTGTCATTTGAAAAGCAATAAATGGAAGAACAAGTTCAATCTTGGTTGTTCTTTTGAAACAACTAGCTTAGAATAAAAGAAAATGCATTTAATGTTAGGAGAAAAAAAGATGGTTCTATTAGGTTCACATGTTTCAATGAGTGGAAAAAAAATGTTGTTAGGTTCAGCTGAAGAAGCGAGCAGTTACAACGCTACAACGTTCATGATTTATACTGGAGCTCCACAAAACACTCGACGCAAAGCAATTGAAGATATGAATATTCCGCTGGGTACTTCCTTTATGCAAGAAAATAATTTGTCTAACATGGTTGTTCATGCTCCATATATCATTAATCTAGGCAATACTATCAAACCTGAAAATTTCACATTTGCGATTGAGTTTTTAAGAGCAGAAATTTTAAGAGCTGAAGCATTAGGAGCTAGACAAATTACTATGCATCCAGGCGCACATGTAGGTGCTGGATCAGAGGCAGGTATTGCTCAAATTATTAAAGGATTAAATGAAGTTTTGCATAAAGATCAATTAGCACAGATTGCTTTAGAAACAATGGCTGGAAAAGGAACTGAAGTAGGACGTAATTTTGAAGAAATCGCTAAAATTATTGAGGGCGTAACTTTAAATGACAAACTTTCTGTAACAATGGATACTTGCCATATAAATGATGCTGGATATAACGTGAGAGAAGATTTTGATGGTGTTTTAAATGAGTTTGATAAAATTGTAGGATTGGAACGTCTTAAAGTGGTTCATGTGAATGATTCAAAAAATCCACAAGGCAGTCATAAAGACCGTCATGCAAATATTGGTTTTGGAACGATTGGGTTTGATGCTTTAAATAAAGTTGTCCACCATCCTCAATTAACTAATGTACCTAAAATATTGGAAACACCCTATGTAGGAGAAGATAAGAAAGATAAAAAAGCACCTTATGGCTATGAAATCAAGATGCTAAAAGAGCAAGCATTTAATCCGAACTTATTAGAGGACATTTTAAATCAAGTAGGTTATTAATCACTCAAGGATTAACCCTAAGAGAAAAAGAAAGCAACCTTTCTTTTTCTCTTTTCTTAGCTCGATTATTTCCTAAATAAAAAGTTTTATGACATACTTAATAGGTAAATAAAACTTTACAGAAAAATAAAGTATCCCTTTAAGAATAAGTATAGTGCTTTCATCCTTAAGGCGGATGCATCAATCGTAAATATACAGTATAATTAAAGCAGTAGAATATTATAAGAAAGAAGGATGACAAAATGAAAAATATGAAAAGCGGCACAAAAATAATTATAGGAATTATCGTAGCTGTAGTGATTATCGCCATTCCACTAATTAGTTCATACAATGGATTAATCAAAGAAGAAAGTAACGTGGATCTTGCTTGGTCACAAGTTGAATCACAGTTGCAACGTAGAAATGACTTGATTCCTAACTTGGTTAATTCCGTTCAAGGCGCGATGGATCAAGAAGAAGAAGTATTTACAGCAATTGCAGATGCACGTGCTTCACTAAGTGGAGCGGGTTCAATGGAAGAAGAAGTAGAAGCAAACAACGAAATGAATTCAGCTTTATCACGATTATTAGTAGTGGTTGAAAGTTATCCAGAGCTTAAATCTAATGAAAATGTAACAGCTTTAATGGATGAATTAGCAGGTACAGAAAATCGAATTGCTGTTGAAAGACAACGTTACAATGAAACAGTACAAGGATACAACAATCGTGTGAAACGTTTCCCAGGTTCAATTATTGCAAGTATGACTGGATTTTCAGAAAAACCTTATTTTGAAGCAGTTGAAGGTGCTGAAATAGCTCCTGAAGTGAATTTTGGTAATGATGAGGAATAACTGTAAAGTCTTATGTGTAAGGAGGAAATTTAGTGAGAAAAGTTGACCGTTTTTCAATTTTGAGTTTTTTCTCGATTTCTTTCGGATTGTTGCTTATGCTGCTGTTTCCTTTAACTGCTGAGGCGGCTGTTGATTATCCTGAACCTTCTAATGAATTTTATGTTTACGATGAAGCGAATTTGCTTTCTGATGAAACAGAAAAATTTATTATAGATGTCAACAAGCATTATGAAGATACCCAAGAGAAACCGCAAATAGTTGTAGCTACTGTAAAAAGTTTGCAAGGTGTGACGATTGAAGAGTACACGGTAGAACTGTTTGAAAAGTGGGGTATTGGTAATACTGAGTTAGATAATGGAGTTTTGATTTTGTTATCTGCTGAGGAACGTGAAATTCGTTTTGAAATTGGTTATGGGTTAGAAGGTGCTCTGACAGATAGTGGAACTGGAGCGATCTTAGATCGAAATATTGAAGATTTATCCAATGATGATTACAATGCAGCATTGAAAAACATTTTTACTGAAACTGCGATAAAAGTTAATGAAGAATATCAGTTTGATAACGATACTATTTTTTCTGGCTACGACGTCAATGCCGAAGATTATGAAGACGACTCAGGAGACTTTCCAGCTATTCTTATAGTGGTGCTTATCTTCTTTGTTATCAGCAGTTTCTTTGGAGGCGGCGGGTCAGGCGGTGGAAGAGGAAGAGGAAGCAGTTTGTGGCCGTTCTTACTTGGAATGTCCGGCGGAAGTCGATACCGTGGAGGCGGTGGCGGTTTTGGCGGCGGAGGTTTCGGTGGTGGTGGCGGCTTTGGAGGCGGCGGATCATCCGGTGGTGGAGGATCAAGCCGAGGTTTCTAAAGTCTAGCTAAATCCTTTGAACTAAATCAGTAGAAAAAAAATAAATGCCCCTGTCGTATAAAGGGGCATAAATAAACGAGTAATTTAGTAACAAATACTGTTAATGTCTAATCTAATAAACAATTATAGGTCTAATAGAGAAGTATACGACATGGAAATAGGGCAGAATTAGATGATTAAGAGGGATATAATGAGAAATATTAAAATGACGATTGAGTATGATGGCGGTAGATATTTAGGCTGGCAAAGGCTCAGTGATTCAGACAAAACCATTCAAGGAAAAATAGAAAATATCTTGACCGCAATGACAGGAACAAAAACTGAAATAATCGGATCAGGACGTACGGATGCCGGAGCTCATGCTAAGGGACAGGTAGCCAATTTCAAAACAACATCTACCATGGAATTTCCAGCGATGTTGGATCATCTAAACCGTTATCTCCCACGCGATATTGTCGTGAAGAAACTTGAGGAAGTACCAGAAAGATTTCATGCTAGGTATAATGCCAGTGGAAAAAAATACAGCTACTATGTCTGGAATAATAGTATTCCTTCTGTATTTGACCGTAATTTCAGCTATGATTTTCCTGGAGAACTTGATATTGACAAAATGAATGAGGCTTGCAATAAGCTTGTTGGAACCCATGACTTCATAGGTTTCTCTTCACTCAAAAAATCTAAAAAATCGACTGTTAGAACGATCGATGAAATCAAGATCCATAAAGAAGGCGATTTGCTTCACTTTACGTTTAAAGGAGAGGGTTTCCTATATAAAATGATTCGAATCATTATGGGAACACTCTTGGAAATTGGGTCAGGTATGGCAGATCCATCATCTATAGATGCTATCTTTAAGAGTGGGATCAGAAGTGATGCTGGGATGACAGTTCCTTCTCAAGGATTGTTCCTAGATGAAGTTTATTATGACTAATTAGACGATTTAGCGAGTTACCATTACTATCTTTAGCTAAAATTTATCTAGATAGTGGACTGGTCTTTCAGAATGAAAAAAATAAACCTAAAGAATAAAGCTTTTTAAGCTATAATTCCTTAGGCTTATTTTTTTTAAGGTTATGAATAGAAATATTGTATGATCTATTCAGTTAGGAAGAGGCTATAATTAGTTCTGTTCGTATTTTTTATGTTCGATTTGCAAAGTATTGATAATAATTGCAGCTGTCTCTTCAATTGATTTTTTTGAAACATTAATCACTAAACATCCTAACTTATCATACAAATCTTTTGCGAAAACAAGTTCTCGATCAATTCGGTCTAATTTAGAATATTCCGTATCTGGATTCATTCCATAAGTAATCATTCTTTCACGACGAATAGAGTTCAGCGCTTCACGGTCACTGGTTAAACCAACTATTTTTTTCGGATCTACTTCCCATATTTGTTCAGGTATGTGAGCTTCAGGAATAAGAGGCAAGTTAGCAACCTTATAATTCTGATTAGCTAAAAACATACTTAAAGGTGTTTTTGACGTTCTAGAAATTCCTAGCAAAACGATGTCAGCTTCTAAAAAGCCTTTCGGATCACGACCATCATCAAATTTAACAGCAAATTCAATTGCCTTAATTCGATTAAAATAGGTCTCATCTAGAAGATGCAAAGCTCCTGGTTTTTGAATAGGAGTCATTTCAGAACGTTTTTCAAGTTCACTTATGATTGGAGATAGCGGATCAAAACAAACCAACTCATGTGATTCACAAAATGTTTTAGCTGTTTCATTTAAATTTTCATCTACCAATGTATGAAGGACAATCGCATTATCGGCTTCTGCTTTTTCTAAGATAGATAAAAGGGTGTCTGATCCGCGAATGAAAGGATAGGCTGAAACTTTAATATCTGCATCAGGAAACTGAGTCATAGCAGCTTGTCCAAGTTGACTAGCTGTTCCGCCTACTGAATCGGAGATGATATAAAAATTAATAGTTGATTTTGAAGACATGTTTTTCCTCCTTTTTGTATCTGCTTACTTTATTAATAGTATACAGGAATCATTAACTAAACAAAAATAAATCACTAAAAAAATGTAAAATCAAGAACTTGATTAAGCTGTAGTAAATGCGTTATACTATGTGATGGTAATTGGATCATGTAAAGGAGGCGATCACTTATATGACAGCAGTTGAACAAGCAATTGAAACGTTGAAAGAACACGGATATAAATACACAGATAAACGTGAGAACATGTTATCCGTATTTGCAGCTGAAAATCGATATCTAACCGCAAAAGAAGTGCAACTTGGTTTGAAAGAAAGATACCCTTCTATTAGTTACGATACGATTTATCGAAATATTTATACCTTTGTAGAATTAGAGGTACTTGAAGAAACTGAATTAAATGGAGAAAAAATGTTCCGTTTTGGGTGTAAACACACCGGACACCACCATCATTTTATTTGTACAAATTGCGGAAAAACAAAACAAATCGAAATGTGCCCAATGAATTTCTTTGAAACTCAACTAAATGGGTGCCAGATTGAATCCCATCGATTTGAAATTTTTGGGAAATGTGAAAATTGTTCTTAATAAATGGTCTAAAAAGCAAAAAACTGCTTATTTTTTATTAAAATATGGAAATGTTGTATTGACGTAAAAAAATACATTCGATATAATAAGGAAGGACAGTGTTTAAGAATATAGTAATTTTATTAATGTGTTCTTAAACAACAGTTACTTTTTCAAGCACGGAGGGAGGGAATCTATATGTCAAAAACAGTTCTTAAGAAAAATGAATCTCTTGATGATGCTCTTCGTCGCTTTAAACGTTCCGTTTCAAAAACAGGTACTTTACAAGAAGCTCGTAAACGCGAATTCTATGAAAAACCAAGTGTGAAACGTAAGAAAAAATCTGAAGCTGCTAGAAAACGTAAATTCTAGTAAAAAAAGCTTTTAGAATTGAGGGTGGGAAAGTCTTGTCACTTTTAGAAACCATTAATGACGACATTAAAACTGCGATGAAAGCCAAAGATAAAGAATCTTTAGCTGTTCTACGTATGTTAAAAGCTGCATTGCAAAATGATCAAATCAGCAAAGGTAATGAATTAAGTGAGGATGAAGAGTTAACAGTTCTTTCTCGCGAAATGAAACAACGTCGTGAATCTCTTGCGGAGTTTAAAGATGCTGGTCGAGAAGACCTAGTTGAACAAACTGAAGCAGCCATGAACCTCGTTGGTAACTATTTACCTCAGCAACTTTCTGTAAACGAACTTAAAGCGATTATTCAAGAGGCTATTACTAAAGTAGATGCTAAGTCTATGAAAGATTTTGGAAAAGTTATGGGAGTTGTTGTACCTTTAACAAAAGGTAAAGCAGACGGTAACGAAGTCAATCGATTAGTAAAAGAACTTTTGAATGCATAAAGGATAAGCAATTATCCGTGAAAAAAGATAAAGTTAAGATAATTCTTAACTTTATCTTTTTTTTGCTCTTAAGGTTTAAGATTTGGTCTTCTATCTAAGAAGGAAAGCTTCATTTTAAACAAAAAATGTGCTATTCTTTAAAGTATAGAAAGAAGAAGGAGAGTGTTGTTTGGTTGACTAACTTGACGAATGAAACACGTTTAGTAAATTTGAAAAATGAAAATACTACAGCTATTCTATTTGGTACTCAAGATAAACATTTAACGTTATTAGAAGAGTCAATGGAAGTTATTATTAACAGCCGTGGAAGCCATTTAGAAATTATTGGTTTTGAAGAAAACACAGCTATAGTTGAGGAAATCCTTAATCAATTAGAAGAGTTGATCAAACGCTCCATTCAAGTTGGCCCATCAGATGTGGTCACTGCCATCAAGATGGCTAAAAAGAATACATTGCAATTTTTCATCAGCATGTATGAAGAAGAAATTGGGAAAGATCATGGCGGCAAACCTATACGAGCAAAAACATTTGGTCAACGCCAATATATTCAATCCATTAAAAAAAATGATATTACTTTTGGTGTAGGTCCCGCTGGAACAGGTAAAACCTATTTAGCTGTTTTCATGGCAGTTGCTGCTATGAAAAAAGGGGAAGTGAAAAAAATCATCTTGACTCGTCCGGCTGTTGAAGCAGGCGAAAATCTTGGTTTTTTACCTGGAGATCTAAAAGAAAAAGTCGATCCGTATTTACGTCCAATCTATGATGCTTTGTATAACGTGTTTGGCTTGGAGCACACTACTCGTTTAATGGATCGCAACGTTATCGAGATTGCTCCATTAGCTTATATGCGAGGACGTACGTTGGAAGATGCTTTTGTCATATTGGATGAGGCGCAAAATACGACAAAAGCTCAAATGAAGATGTTCCTGACTCGTCTTGGTTTTGGCTCAAAAATGATTGTAAATGGAGACGTTACTCAGATTGATTTGCCTAGAGGAGCTATCAGTGGATTGGTTCATGCTGAAAAAGTATTGAATAATGTTAAGGGGATTGATTTTGTTCAATTTGACTCGAATGATGTCGTGCGCCATCCAGTAGTTGCTAGTATTATAAATGCTTACAGCGAAGAAAAAACAATGAGTGAAGTCAAAAAAGATGAAATTGAAAAACTGAGCACTGAAAAAAATGAATAGGAAGTGAATGAATGCGAAGAAATTTAATACGCCTTCAGAAAAAAATGGGCAAACTATATATTCCTTCTATTCTTTTGTTTACTTCTGTGGTTTTATTTTTCATCATGTATAGCAATGTTAAACCAACTGCTTTAGACATTGAATTGTTTCAAGTGGCAGAAGATACCATACGTGCCAATGCAACTGTAGAAGATACAGAAAAAACAAAAGAAAACAAAGAAACTGTCGCAGCAACGGTTTCTCCTGTATATACGTATAACCCAGACTTGAAGGCTATCCAAACATCAAAAGTAGAAGTTTTATTTGCTACGATAGATGAAGTGATTCAAGAAACAGATAAAAAATATGAAGCTGATTTAAAAGAAGCTAGAAAAAAAGCTACCGAAGACAAACCTGATATAAGTGCTGAGGAATTATCAGAAATAAAAGTATCTAGATTATCAGAAGATGAAATGTTAAGGTTATTTAAAGAAAAACTAAATAACTTAGACGATGCTACAAAAGAATTTATTGATATGCTTCCAGATTGGGCTGTTTTAGATTTGTTGTCTACGAATGAAGCAACATTAGCAGGAATGAGAGAATCAATTGTTTCTGTGGTATCACAATTCATGACCCATCCTATTAAAAGTGAAGAAGTAAGTGAAATTAAAGTAGAAGCCAATAATAATTTGGATTATTCTGATTTGGACTCAAATAACCAGCGCATCGCAAGTCTGATCATCGATAATGCTATTGTTGAAAATAATACTTACAATGCAAATGCTACTGAGGAAAAGAAAGTTGAAGAAATGGCTAATGTTCCTCCTTCACTGATTTTGCAAGGACAAGTAATCGTTCAAGAAGGCCATGTTGTTGACAGCAACGATATGCATCAACTTGAATTACTAGGTGTGTTAGACAATACTTTTTCAAAACAATCTTTATATGGTCTAATAGTATTGATTTTTACCCAAGCGTTGCTTTTATATTATTTAGGAAAATCTAGAAAAATAGATCGAATAGACCATGGGCGTCAAATTACTTTCTATGCCATCATTATGATAGTCTCGTTATTGCTGATGAAAAGCTTGCAACTGCTTCAAAACTCGGATATCGATTACATCGGTTTACTATATCCAGCTGCGTTAGCTTCAACGTTATTAACAGCATTTGGCTCACGACGTTTTGGAATATTGGCAAATGGATTTACAGCCGCATTTTCTATCTTTATTTTCAGCCCAGATTCAGGCACTAGTTTTAGTATCATATTAGTCCTCTTTTATCTATTGAGCGGTATGATGGGTACAATGATTACGCGTACTAAAATTACCAACCAGTTCTGGTCTAGTTTCATTTGGGTCACTGTATTCAATGCCTTATTTATCAGTTCATTTATTTTATACTTAAATATGCATTTTTGGTCACAACAAGTTTTTCTAATGATTTTCTACGCGCTCTTAAGTGGAATCATCTCTTACTTACTGGCTGTACTTCTATCACCGTATATTGAAGTTTTATTTGAGGAAAATGCCGTATTGACGTTAACTGAATTATCTAACCCGAACAGCCCATTGCTAAAAGAACTGCTGACAAAAGCTCCAGGGACCTATCACCATAGTTTGATGGTAGCGAACTTAAGCGCAAATGCAGTCGGGGCTATTGGAGGAGATTCCTTATTTGCTCGAGTGGCTTGTTACTATCATGATGTTGGAAAATTGCGTCATTCACTCTTTTTTGTAGAAAATTTACCACCTGGGATGGAAAATCCACATGATTTATTAACCCCTTTTGAAAGTAAAGAAATTATTTTTGGACATGTTAGTGAAGGGGTCAAAATGCTTGAAAAAGCTAAAATGCCTCAATCGATTATTGATATCTGTGCTCAGCACCATGGGACAACACTTATGAAATATTTTTATGTTACGGCTAAAGAAAAAGATGAAACCGTACTTGAAAGTGATTTTAGGTATCCGGGGCCAAAACCGCAAACAAAAGAAGCAGCCGTCATCAATATTGCAGATAGTGCCGAGGCAGCTGTAAGGTCGATGTCGCATCCGACTAAAGAATCCATTGAAAAATTCGTTCATAATTTAATTAATGGAAGGATCACAGATGGTCAATTTGATGAATGTTCGATTTCTTTACAAGAATTGAAGATAGTTGAAAAAGCGATTTGTGAAGGATTGAATGGTACTTTCCATTCGAGGATCGAATACCCGACGCTGAATAAGTAATATCAGCTGAGGGGAAAAAAGGAGTGAGATAATACTCATGGAATTAGATTTGTATGATGAAACCAACAAAATTGCTACTGAACAAAAAGAATTAATCCAGTCGTTATTAGAATTTGCTGGAAATCATCTAGAGTTGCCAAAAGATACTGAGATGTCAGTAACGTTTGTTGATAATGAAAATATTCAAAAAATCAATAAGACGTATCGTGGAAAAGATCAACCAACGGACGTCATTAGTTTTGCAATTGAAGATGAAGCAGAAGACGAATTGATGATCAACTTTGATACTTTAGAAGAACCGATGCCAAGAAATATTGGAGATATTATTATTTCTGTTGATAAAACCGCAAGCCAAGCCGATGAATATGGACATTCTTTTGATCGAGAATTAGGATTTTTGGCCTTACATGGGTTCTTGCATTTGAATGGGTACGATCATATGACCCCTGAAGATGAAAAAGAAATGTTTGGATTGCAGAAAGAGATATTAGAAGCCTATGGACTTAAAAGATAAAAAGGAAGTAGTGAAAAACTCTAGATTTTCAGATTCCTTTAAATACGCATTTAAGGGAGTTCTAACGGTATTTCAAGAAGAACGGAATATGCGTTGCCATATTATGATTGGTTCAATAGTCCTATTGTTTTGTGTGTTCCTTAATTTAGCTGTCAATGAATGGTTATGGGTTATTTTCAGTATATTTTTAGTGATCATAATGGAAGTTTGGAATACGGTCATTGAAAACGTGGTTGATTTAGCTGCTGGTGAACAATATCATTCTCTGGCAAAGAAAGCGAAAGATATGGCTGCCGCAGCTGTTCTAATGACAGCAGGATTTTCCGTTGTGGTAGCAGCGATTATTATATTACCTAAATTATGGCAAATACTATTTTAAAGGGGATCAACATTTATGCACACTACAGAACAAAAAGTCGAAGAATTAATTCAAAAAGCAACGGACATGCTAGATAAAGCTTATGTTCCTTATTCCAATTTTCCAGTTGGAGCAGCTCTTTTAACGAAAGAGGGAGAAGTATTTTCAGGATGTAATATTGAGAACGCCTCTTTTGGTTTAACCAATTGTGCTGAGCGTACAGCAATTTTTAAAGCAGTTTCTGAAGGAAAAAAAGAGTTTGATTATTTGGTGGTTACCGGTGATACAGATGGACCTATCTCACCTTGTGGGGCTTGCAGACAAGTACTAGCAGAATTTTGTGGTCCAGATATGCCTGTCTTATTAACGAACAATAAAGGAAATAAACAGATAACAACGGTTGGCGAATTGCTGCCCGGAGCTTTTAAATCGGAGGATATGGTTTAATGAAAAATACAAATGAGCACAAATCAGGTTTTGTTTCTATAGTAGGACGTCCAAATGTTGGTAAATCAACGTTGTTAAATAGAATTGTAGGGCAAAAAATAGCAATCATGAGTGATAAAGCTCAAACAACAAGAAATAAAATTCAAGGGATCTACACGACTCCAGAATCACAAATCGTATTTATTGATACTCCTGGTATTCATAAACCGAAACATCGTCTAGGGGATTTCATGGTGAATTCAGCTTTTAGTGCTTTTAGAGAAGTTGATGTGATTTTATTTATGGTAAATATTACAGAAAAACGTGGCCCTGGAGATAACTTTATTATGGAAAAACTAAAAACAGTAAAAAGTCCCGTGTTTTTAGTATTGAATAAAATTGATAAAATACATCCAGATCAATTGCTGCCGATTATCGAAGACTACCGTTCACTAGTAGATTTTGCACAAGTTATTCCAATTTCAGCCTCTGAAGGAAATAATGTAGATACATTATTAGAGGAAATCACAAAATATCTACCTACTGGACCTCAATTCTACCCAGAAGATCAAGTGACCGATCATCCCGAATACTTTATTGTTTCTGAATTGATTCGTGAGAAAGTATTAGAGTTGACTAGAGAAGAAGTTCCTCATTCTGTGGCGGTAGTAGTAGAGAGTATGCAACGCAATGAACTGGGGAAAGTTCAAGTTCATGCAGCGATCATCGTAGAACGTTCAAGTCAAAAAGGTATTATTATTGGCAAGGGCGGAAAAATGCTGAAAGATATTGGTATCCGTGCGAGAAGAGATATCGAAGTATTGCTGGGAGACAAAATTTACCTTGATCTTTGGGTAAAAGTTCAAAAAGATTGGCGCGATCGTCAAATAAATTTACAAGACTATGGTTACCGCAAAGATGATTATTAATTAGCACTAACCAACTAAAAAAACAAACCATATTTTTATGGTTTGTTTTTTTAAGCGGAGATTGTATCTCGTAGGAGGATTCTAAATGGCTCAAGTAGAAGAAGTAGAAGGCATTGTGCTATCTGTGCGAAATCATCGCGAAAACGATCAATTAGTTAAATTATTTACTAATCGCTTTGGCAAGAGAATGTTTTTTGTTAAAGGAACCAGAAAGCAAAAGAACAAACTTAGAACTGCGGTGTTGCCATTTACGAAAGCGACGTATATTGCGGACATTCGTGACACTGGGCTTTGTTTTATAAGAGATGCAAAAGAAGTTGATCAGTATAAAAGTATGCAAACCGATATTTTCTTAAATGCTTATGCAACGTATATTTTGAATTTAGCAGATGCAGCTTTAGATGATGGAATTGTGGATAGTACGTTATTTCATAAGATAGACCGGTGTTTAACCGAAATCGATGAAGAAACGGATCCTGAGATTGTCGTGAATATATTTGAAATACAGATTCTTCCATACTTTGGTGTTTCGCCCGAATTAAGAGGCTGTCGGGTATGCGGGAATACTGAGGGACCTTTTGATTACTCAGGCAGTTATGGTGGCCTACTATGCCAAAATCATTGGCATTTAGATCGTCACCGTTACCATGCAAGCAGAAGAGCGATTCATTTTATTCGTTTGTTTTCAGTGGTCTCGTTGGATCAGTTAGGTGCTATTACAGTTAAAGAGGAAACAAAGCGAGAGATCAGGACGTTGATTGACCTCATCTATGAAGAGTCTGTCGGAATAAAGTTGAAAAGTAAAAAATTTATCGATCAAATGTATACTTGGGGTAACCTCCTAATAGATAAGAGAGTTCCTCCGAATGAAACACCAGACGAGAATGAAAAGTAAATATTGACAATAGTCAATATTACAGGTTAATATAGTAATAAGTGAATAACCAGCGATGAAAGAAAAGAGTAAAAATTTTCCCTCTATTTAAGAGCGAACTTGGGATAGTGAAAGCCAAGTATAGACAAAGTTTTGAAAGGCCTTCTGGAGCTGATTACAAAAAGAGATGCTAGTTTTTTATAAGCTAGAATTAGGGTGGAACCGCGATTGTACTATCGTCCCTATGCTGATCCTGATCAGCATAGGGACTTTTTTTGTATTATTTTTTAGTTACCCATTAGGATTTGAAATGAAAAGGAGAATGCCGAATGAAAGAAAATAGTTTAACGTTTCAAGAAATCATTTTGACTTTACAAAAATATTGGTCTGATCAAGGGTGTCTATTGCTCCAATCCTATGACACAGAAAAAGGTGCAGGAACGATGAGTCCTTATACGTTTTTACGTGCTATTGGACCTGAACCATGGAATGCAGCTTATGTAGAGCCTTCAAGACGTCCAGCAGATGGCCGTTATGGTGAAAATCCAAACCGTTTATTCCAACATCATCAATTTCAAGTCGTTATGAAACCTTCACCGGATAACATCCAAGAACTTTATTTAGAAAGCCTTCGCTTATTAGGCATTGATCCTTTAGAACACGATATTCGTTTTGTGGAAGACAACTGGGAAAATCCTTCTATGGGATGTGCAGGTTTAGGTTGGGAAGTTTGGTTAGATGGAATGGAAATCACTCAATTTACGTATTTCCAACAGGTTGGTGGGTTAGAATGCAATCCTGTAACCAGTGAGATCACATTTGGTTTAGAACGTTTAGCTTCTTACATTCAAGATGTCGACAGTGTTTATGACATTGAATGGACAAAAGGCGTGAAATATGGCGAAATCTTTATTCAACCTGAATACGAGCATTCAAAATACGCTTTTGAAAATAGCAATCAAGAAATGCTTCTAATGTTATTTAATGAATATGAAAAAGAAGCTACTACCCAAATTGAAGCAGGCCTGGTTCACCCAGCCTATGATTATGTTTTAAAATGTAGTCACACCTTTAATTTATTAGACGCAAGAGGGGCCGTTTCAGTTACAGAACGTGCCGGTTATCTGGCTCGTATTCGTAAAATGGCTCGTTCAATTGCAAAAGCTTTCGTTACAGAACGTGAAAAATTAGGATTCCCTTTGCTTCAAGGTCAATCTATCGAAAATAAGGAGGCAAAGTAATATGACTAAAAATCTGTTGTTAGAAATCGGTTTAGAAGAAGTTCCAGCTCATATCGTTACTCCGAGCAGCAAACAATTAACACAAAAAGTAGCTGCCTTTTTAAAAGAAAATAGGTTAGCACACGGAGAAGTGATTCCTTTTTCAACGCCTCGTCGTCTAGCGGTCATTGTGAAGGATATCGCCGAAAAACAAGAAGACATTGAAGAATCTGTAAAAGGCCCTGCTAAAAAAATAGCTCAAGATGCTGAAGGAAATTGGAGTAAAGCAGCTATTGGATTTGCGCGAGGACAAGGGGCAACGACAGAGGACATTTATTTCAAATCAATCAAAGACGTTGAATATGTTTATGTAGATAAATTTATTTCAGGTAAAACCGTTAAAGATATTTTAGTTGGTTTAGATGAAGTAATCACATCTATGACTTTCCCCGTAAGTATGCATTGGGGAAGCCACTCATTTAAATACATCCGCCCATTTCATTGGTTGACTGCGATGTTGGATGAAGAAGTGATTCCTTTTGAAATCTTGGATGTTCAAACAGCAAATACCTCACGCGGACACCGTTTTTTAGGACAAGATGTCACTTTTGCTAGTGCATTAGACTATGAAAAAACGTTAGAAAACGTTTATGTAATTGCGGACAGTGCCAAACGTAAACAAATGATCGTTAGTCAAATTGAAGAGTTGATGGAAGCAAATCAATGGTCTGTTACATTTGATGAAAAATTACTAGAAGAAGTAAACAATTTGATTGAATACCCAACTGCTTTTTATGGCTCATTTGATAAAAAATACCTCGATTTACCAGAAGAAGTATTGATTACATCGATGAAAGACCATCAGCGTTATTTTGGAGTGAAAGACGGCGAAGGAATTATTTTACCTTACTTTATCTCTGTTCGTAATGGAAATGCTGAACACATTGAGACAGTTGCAAAGGGAAATGAAAAAGTATTGACTGCCCGCTTAGATGATGGTCAATTTTTCTTTGAAGAAGACCAAAAATTAACGATCGCTTCTTGTGTAGATCGTTTAAAACAAGTAACTTTTCATGAAAAAATCGGTTCAATCTATGAAAAAATGAACCGAGTACAAGCTATTGCTCAATTAATTGGGAAACAAGTTGGCTTAACGACGACTGAGTTAACTGATTTAAATCGTGCCTCTGAAATTTATAAATTTGATTTGGTAACCAATATGGTAGGAGAATTCCCTGAATTACAAGGAATCATGGGTGAAAAGTATGCCTTGATGCAAGGTGAGAATCCAACTGTAGCTGCTGCTATCAGAGAACACTACATGCCAATCTCAAGTGAAGGAGAACTTCCACAATCGTCTGTCGGAGCAGTATTAGCTATTGCCGATAAATTGGAAAGTGTCTTGAGTTTCTTCGCAGTCGGAATGATTCCAACTGGATCTAATGATCCATATGCCTTGAGACGTCAGACATACGGTATTGTTCGCATTATTGAATCAAAAAATTGGGTTTTCCCTATGGATTCACTTAAAGAAGGCATTTTAGCTGCTCCAGTCATCAATCAGAGCGCTTTGATTGAAGGTTACCAATCAAGTACTGCACAAGTCATTGATTTCATTAAAGCTCGTGTACGACAATTATTGATGGCAGAGAGCATTCGCCATGATGTTATCGATGCGGCTTTAAATTCTCGCCAAGAAAATGTGCTGAAATTGATCGAAGCAAGTCGAATCATCAATGGTCATTTATCAGATGCTATTTTTAAATCAACCATCGAAGCGTTGACGCGTGTCTTAAATCTAGCTGATAAAGGGAAAGAACTACTTGCTCAAGAGCAAGCATCAGTTGATCCTGCTTTATTTGAAACAATATCTGAAAAAAACTTACATGACTCTTTTGCTAAAATTGCAACAAAGTCTAGCCAAGAAAACAGCAGTCAAAGCTACGAAGCTTTTGAACAGCTACAACCATTGATCGAAGCCTTTTTTAATGAAAATATGGTTATGGCAGACAATGAAGCGGTTCGAAATAACCGATTAGCGTTATTGATGCAGATCTCTGATTTTGTGTTATCTTTTGCAAGTGTAGACAAATTAGTTGTTAAATAACCTTTAGCAAATAAGTTTACTTTATACTCCATTAAGGATAGAATTTTCCTTAGTGGGGTTTTTGTTTAATTGGACAAAGGAGTGGAAAAATATGACTAATCATCCCTTAACTATGAAACGAGTTTATGAAAAAGTAGAAAAAGAAGATGGGTACCGTATTTTAGTAGATAGACTATGGCCAAGAGGAGTAGCGAAAGAAAAAGCCAATATAAAAGAATGGGCAAAAGAAATTACACCAACTCCAATGATTCGTAAAGCGTTTAACCATCAACCGCAAAAATTTGATGCGTTTAAACAAGCTTATTGGGCTGAATTAGAAGCCAATCCACACGCGGAAAAATTTAAACAGCATATCTTTGAACAATTGCAACAAACGCCGGTGACGTTTATCTATGCTGCTAAAGATGAACAATACAATCATGTAGTAATTTTGATGGAGTATGTTCAAACTAAACAAGTTACATAAAAAATATTTTATTAATCAAATGAGCTAAACCAGATTGGAGGATTCTATGTTAAAACGTTTTTTTAGTTATTATAAGCCGTATAAAAAATTATTTATCTTAGATTTTAGCTGTGCGATACTTGCAGCTGTTTTAGAATTGTCTTTTCCGCTAGTAGTTAATCGAGTAGTCGATGACCTTTTGCCTTCAGCAAATTGGACATTGATTGTTACAGTTTCGCTATCTTTATTGTTTTTGTATGTTGTAAATACTTATTTGCAGTATGTCGTTGTTTATTTCGGGCACAAACTGGGTGTGAATATCGAGACAGATATGCGTCGCGAATTATATGGCCACTTGCAAGAGCAGCCGTTCAGTTATTACGACAATCAAAAGACAGGGAAGTTAATGACGCGCTTGACAACGGACTTATTCGAAATATCGGAAGTTGCTCATCATGGTCCTGAAGATGTGTTTATTACCATCATTACTTTAGGTGGAGCCTTTTTACTGATGTTAACAGTGCACGTTCAATTAGCTTTGGCAACGTTTGTAATGATTCCTTTTATCACGATTGCATTAGTGTTTTTCAATAAACGCATGACCAAAATCAATACAAAGATCTTTAATGATTTAGGCGAATTTAGTGCAGGTATTGAGTCTTCCGTTAGTGGGATACGTGTGGTTCAAGCCTTTGCAAATGAAGAACACGAAGCCGGAAGATTTGAGTTACTTAATCAAGCTTACCGATCATCAAAAATTTTATTCTATAAGATGATGGCAATCAGCTCTTCATATAATTATTTACTGATTCGTTTAATTAATTTGTTTGCCTTATTTTTTGGAGCGTATTATACGATCCAAGGTGAAATAAGTTATGGTGATTTTGTAGGATTTATCTTATTATCTAATGTATTTGTTCGTCCGATTGAAAAAGTGAACACGATGATTGAAAGTTATCCTAAAGGAATTGCAGGATTTAAGAGATTAACAGAAGAACTTGATAAAAAACCTACTATTCAGGACAAAGAAAATGCCATTGAAGTCGACCGCTTAAAAGGGGATATTGAGTACAAACAAGTTTCATTTTGGTACGACTCATCCAAAAAAGTGTTGGACAAAATCAATTTATCGATTCGTGCAGGTGAAACGGTAGCGTTTGTTGGCCCTAGTGGAGCAGGGAAGACGACTATCTGTAATTTGCTGCCTCGTTTTTATGAGGTCAGTGAAGGAGAAGTAACCATCGATGGAATCAACATTCAAGATATGACGATGCAGTCATTGCGGGATCAAGTTGGTGTTGTCCAACAAGATGTGTACCTTTTCCCAGGGAGCATCAGAGAAAATGTGGCCTATGGGAAATTAGATGCTAGTGAAGAAGAAATACGTAAAGCAGTCCAATTAGCTCATTTGGAAAAAGTTGTTGACGAGATGCCGGAAGGGCTGGATACGATTATTGGTGAGCGAGGCGTAAAATTATCTGGCGGTCAAAAACAACGCTTATCTATTGCGCGCATGTTTTTAAAGAATCCTCCGATTTTAATTTTAGATGAAGCAACCTCTGCTTTGGATACTGAAACAGAACAAGTGATTCAAGAATCTTTAAACTCATTGGCTGAAGGTCGTACGACGTTGATTATTGCGCATCGTTTAGCGACGATCAAGCACGCTACACGCATTATCGTGGTAAGTGAAGAAGGGATTGCTGAACAAGGCAGTCACGAAGAATTATTAGCAAAAAATGGGCCATATAAGAGATTGTATGAGGCTCAATTTAGTCAATAAAGTAGATATAAAAAGAAACCACTTATGAGGATTTAACAAAATACCTTGTATAAGTGGTTTCTTTTATTTAGTGCGTTCAAGGGTAATCACTAACAGATGGGGTTTGTTATTGATACGAAAAGGAAATAGGCTATTTCCAATTCCTCTGCTAACGACTAATTTTTTTGAGGGGTCTACTTCACTATTATAGATTCCTGTGGTGTATTTAGGAAAAAAGCCCTGACCAGGAGCGTACAACGGACCTATAAGAGGGATTCTTATTTGGCCACCATGAGCATGACCGCTAAATGTGATATCTGGTTCAATAAGAGGGTTAGAAGTTAGATAGTCTTCAAAATATTCAGGGTGATGAGCGAGTAACAATACGGGCATGTCCGTTATAGGATTTATCATAGGCACATCAATAGGATAATCTTCATCTTTAACACCTACTAAAGCTAACTGAGCACCGTTGAATTCTATAGTAATCTGTTCATTGTTTAATAATGTAACTCCGCTTTGATTGATTTCTTGATCCCATTCATCTAATTGACCGCTGCTCGTTTCGTGGTTTCCCGATACAGCATAAGTTGGCGCAAGAGCACTCAAGGAGCGGCCAAATTCTTCTAAAGGTATCTTACTTAAGTCAGCTGTGCGGTCAATTAAATCTCCAGTTAAGAAAATCAGATCTGGTTGAGCTTGTTCGATTTCAGAAAGCAACGTTTCAATTGAGATGCGGTTTCTTTCAAAATGGGTATCTGATACGTGGACGATTTTTAATTGATCTAATTCTGGGGGTAGATCATCGAGTGCAATCGTTTGGTACTCAACGTCTAATGAACGATTTTGATAGTAACCATATAGACAAAAGGGAAGCGTTAAACTGATCAAGATAAGTAAACTGAGTTTAAATAGTTTCATTTGAACCTCCTAACTGAAATCGTTTTTTAAAGTATAGCATATTTAGAAATAGTTCCTACACATAAGAAGTTTTGTTTAAAGGCTTCAAACGTGGTCAATTAAGGTATAATAAGATTAAAACGAGCGCAATAATGGAAAAGGACTGATTTTTATGGAGGCAACGAAAAGAAGAGACAGCATTATTTCAATTTTATCACAAGAAAACAGACCCATAAGTGCAAGGAATCTGGCTGCGCGATTAAATGTGAGTCGCCAAATTATTGTGGGCGATGTGGCTTTGTTAAGAGCGAGTGGAGTTGATGTCATCGCTACCCCAAAAGGATACGTATTGGAATCTGCTTCTATGACGAACAAATATCTTGGCCAATTAGCTAGTTCCCATAGTGCAGCAGAAACAAAAACTGAATTGTATGCTGTAGTAGACAATGGAGGAGAAGTGGTTGATGTTATCGTTGAGCACCCGATATACGGAGAATTAAAAGGACGGTTAATGATTTCTTCGCGATATGATGCCGATCAATTTATGGAGGCAATCAAAAATAAACAAGCCAACTTACTATCTGAATTAACCGGTGGCGTTCATTTGCATACAATAGCTTGTCCAGACAAAAAAACGTTTGATCGAATCAAAAAAGAATTGAATACCTTAGGGTTTTTATACAAAAATTAAAAGGTGTCTTGACATCTTTTTGAAAACACCTATAATTAAATTTATTAACGTGTCTTGACACGTGTAAATGCGCATTTAATGATAGGAGTTGTTGAAATGAAAACGAATAGAGTTCACAAATTAACGATTGCAGCTTTGTTAGTCGCGGTAGGTATTTTAATTCCAATGGTTTCACCAGTTAAGTTGATCTTGGAACCCGCATCTTTTACATTGGCAAGTCACGTAGCGATTTTTATTGCAATGTTTATCTCGCCTATGATTGCATTAACTGTGGCTTTAGGAACGGCTCTCGGTTTTTTGCTTGGTGGTTTCCCGATTATTATCGCTTTGAGAGCTTTAACCCATGTTGTTTTTGCGGGAGTCGGATCTTATTTCCTACTTAGAAATCCTTCTATCCTGCAATCAACCGCTAAAACACAACTCTTTTCATTTTTGATCGGCTTGCTGCACGCCATTTGTGAAGTCGCTGTAGTCTCTGTTTTTTATTTTGGTGGTGAGATGACAACTGCTTACTATACGCAAGGTTTCTTGCAATCAGTCTTCTTGTTGGTTGGAGCAGGTACGATTGTTCACAGCATGATTGATTTCACACTTGCACATGTTGTATGGAAATCTTTAATGAGCCGCTCGACATTCTCGGCAACAGTAGCAAAATTAAAATGATTAAAGTGAACAATTGGTTTGGAACATCGCATAGCGTATTGTTCCAAACCAATTGTTTTATTTTACGTTTGTCTGTAAATAAAAAAGAAACTAATAAAAAAGGTTAGTGTAAAATAAATAACTTTTATTATTATTTGTAATAAAAACCTAGTTATAGGCAATGTGGGGCTATTTAGTTAACTAATTTAAAGATTTGTTTTCTTATAGAAAATGTGCTATTATAAAACATGTATAGTTCTGTCTGAGAATAGATTTTTAGAGTGAAGTCGCACTAGTATTTGAGTGCGGCTTTTAGATGCTAAATGTAATTTCTGATAGAGCCTAACGTTCTTTATTTTTTTGATTAAGAGGTGAACAGCTTGGCGATAATGATTCCAGAAGAAACGGTCAATAAAGTAAGACAAGAAACCAATATAGTGGATGTTGTCAGTCAGTATGTTCAATTAAAAAAGAAAGGTAAAAATCTTTTTGGTTTTTGTCCTTTCCACGAAGAGCGAACCCCTTCATTTTCGGTAGCAGAAGAAAAACAAATTTTTCACTGTTTTAGTTGTGGGCGTGGTGGAAATGTTTTTACTTTTTTAATGGAAGTCGATGGGTTAACTTTCCCAGAAGCCGTCGTTAAAACAGCTGAATTGAGTCAATTTGAATTAGATGAATCCTTGGTACAAGACCTCGATCATAAAAACCAACCAAATGACTCAGCTAAAGAAAAACTAATCCGTGTCCATGAAGAAAGTGCAGAATTATTTCATCATATTCTATTGAATACCACAATAGGAGAAGAAGCTTTAGAGTATTTAACTCAAAGAGGATTGACCCGTGAAGTAATTGATACTTTTAATATCGGGTTTGCTCCACGAGAAAGAACCATGCTTCGTCAGTATTTAGTTGGAAAAAATTATGAGCAAGAATTATTAAAGAAAACGGGCTTGTTTGTTGAAAAAGATAGTGGGGAACTGCTAGACCGATTTTATAATCGAATTATTTTTCCCATTCGCAATCAACAAGGGAAAACCGTAGCCTTTTCAGGTCGAATCTTTCAGCAAGATGCTGATGATAGTGCGCCAAAATATTTAAATAGTCCGGAGACCCAATTATTCAATAAACGAACCATTCTGTTTAATTTTGATCTTGCACGTTCTTCGATCAGACGAGAAAAAGAAGTCATTTTGTTTGAAGGTTTTATGGATGTTATTGGAGCTTGGAAGGCTGGTATAACCAATGGAATTGCTTCAATGGGGACCAGTCTTACCAACGAACAAATTCATTTAATTGACCGCACAACAGATCATGTCGTAATTGCTTATGATGGAGATTCTGCTGGAGTTGAAGCGACCAAAAGAGCCAGTGATCTTTTAGCGGCAGAGACCAATTTTGATATTGATATCATTCGATTCGCTGAAGGTATGGATCCGGATGAATACATTAAAAAGAATGGTGCAGATGCTTTTAAAGAACTGATTGCTCATGGAAGAGAAACACATTTCGGATTCAAGATGTCGTATTACCGCAAGTCGCTCAATTTATCAAATGAGAGTCAACGACTTGGATATATTGAAAAGATATTATCCGAACTGCTTTCAGTCACTTCAGCTGTTGAACGTGAGCTTTATTTTAAACAATTAGCAACGGAATTTGAACTTTCAATCGATTCTTTAAAAGAACAGTTTCAACAGAAATTCCACGAGTCTCGTAATAAGCGAACAAAAGAAAAACAACAGCAAAGTCAGCAGAATCATCCTGCTGAGGCAAATTACCCGCAAGTGCAGACCCAGAAAAGGAAACCGACTAATATTGAACACGCAGAGCGATTATTATTAAATCGGTTATTTCATTTTGAAGAAGCTTGGATTATTTTGAGGAATGCTGCAGATGACTTTCATTTTGTACACGATGAGTATCAGATGGTCTTTATTTTGTATGAAAGCTTTCGAGAACACACAGCTAATGAAGGTATGATCGATGCGTTTATTGATTTTGTAAAAGAACCGGAATTGAAAAATTTAATCGTTGAAATTGAACTGTTATCAATTAGCAGCGAAGTTTCGACAAGAGAAATAGAAGATTATTTAGATGTAATCTCTAGGAAATCTGGACTTCAATTGCAATTGAAAGAAAAACAAGATGCATTGAAAGAAGCATCCAGGCGAGGCGATAAAGAGCAGCTTCGTGTGTTGATGATCGAAGTAGTTAATTTATCTCGTTTATTGAAAAATAAATAAAAATGGTTCATAATATGTACGAGTAAGATTGAAAGAGGAGGCTTTTTAATGGCTGAAAAAAAACTGACAACAAAAAAGGCGTATGATAGTGAAGTAAAGAGTTTGATCAAAGAGTATAAAGCAGCAGGAACTATTCATTACGATGAGTTAACAAATAAAATAGCAACTCCTTTTTCTTTAAATGCTGTAAAAATGGATCAATTGATCCAAACGATTGAAGATGCAGGAGTTGGAGTAGTTGGAGACGATGGTGGTCCGACAGCTCGACAACTGAAACTCAAAGAAATGAAAGCTGAAAGAGAAGCAGAAAAACCAGAAGACTTAACGGCTCCTCCTGGAGTTAAAATTAACGATCCCGTTAGAATGTACTTGAAAGAAATTGGACGGGTGAATTTATTAACGGCTGCTGAAGAAGTTGAATTAGCGATAAAAATTGAAGAAGGCGACCAAGAAGCACGTCAACGTCTTGCAGAAGCTAACTTACGTTTAGTTGTTAGTATTGCTAAACGTTATGTTGGGCGTGGTATGCAGTTCTTAGATTTGATCCAAGAAGGAAACATGGGATTAATGAAAGCTGTTGAAAAATTCGACTATAAAAAAGGATTTAAATTCTCAACTTATGCGACTTGGTGGATTCGTCAAGCAATTACACGTGCGATTGCCGACCAAGCA
This sequence comes from Carnobacterium sp. 17-4, assembly GCF_000195575.1. Classification (NCBI taxonomy): domain Bacteria; kingdom Bacillati; phylum Bacillota; class Bacilli; order Lactobacillales; family Carnobacteriaceae; genus Carnobacterium; species Carnobacterium sp. 17-4. The sequence goes on from NC_015391.1 coordinate 1,211,874, forward strand.
CGTACAATTCGTATTCCGGTGCACATGGTTGAAACAATCAATAAACTGATTCGTATCCAACGTCAATTGCTTCAAGATTTAGGCCGCGAACCAACTCCTGAAGAAATCGGAGCAGAAATGGATCTTCCAACTGAAAAAGTTCGTGAGATTCTAAAAATTGCACAAGAGCCAGTTTCTTTAGAAACACCTATTGGAGAAGAAGATGATTCTCACTTAGGCGACTTTATTGAAGATCACGATGCGACAAGTCCAGCAGAAAACGCTGCTTATGAATTGCTAAAAGAACAACTAGAGGATGTACTAGATACTCTTACAGATCGTGAAGAGAATGTACTTCGTTTGCGTTTCGGTTTAGATGATGGACGTAATCGTACTCTTGAAGATGTTGGTAAAGTATTTGGTGTAACACGCGAGCGTATTCGTCAAATCGAAGCTAAAGCACTTCGCAAATTACGTCACCCTAGCCGTTCAAAACAATTAAAAGACTTCTTAGAATAAGAATAGATGAAGGTCGTCCAAAATCAACATTATTTGGACGGCCTTCTTTCGTATTGAGAGATAAAACTCAACGAATGAAAGAAAAAACTGTTATAATAATAGACGATGTAGGAATGAAGGGATGAATGACATGTTATCATTTGAAGAAAAAAAGGCTATTTTTGATAGCTACGAAGAATTAACAGCAACAAAAGTATCAATGAATCGTTTGAATTACCATTTTAAAGACAGTGCAGTGCCTAAGACAATGGCTGTGCGCTTCCTTCACCCGAATGGAAATGCTTTGATTTATGCAGGATATTTACCTAAAGAAGAAACGGATAAAGGCTATATTTCTGTAAGAGATGAAGATGAAGCAACAATTCGTTCTTTAGTGGATCAAGCGATTGCTCATTTAAAGAAAACAGCTGACGGATACGAAGAAGGCTATTCTGAATTATGGTTTGACAATAACGGAGATGTTTTGCGTTTAGTTTATGATAATCCTACATGGGTCGTTACTTTACCGAATGATCAAGTTGAAGGAGTTTTTAATTCAAAAGATGCTGCAGAAGGTTATTTAATGGATGAAGAGTTCTTCCAAGGATAAACAATGATCATGAAAAGAAAGAAGTGATGAGTATGGACGAAAGTCAATTATCGCTGCGTTTAAGCAGAGCGGCGTCTTATGTCGAACCGGGTGATCGTTTAGCCGATATCGGTTCTGACCACGCTTATTTGCCTTGTGCTTTAGCGAGTAACAATCGTATTACTTTTGCTATTGCAGGAGAAGTTGTAGAGGGCCCTTTCCAAGCAGCAAAAAACCAAGTGCGACGTCTTGGTTTAACAGACCAAATCAGTGTGCGTTTAGGGGATGGGTTAGAAGTTTTGTCTCCTGAAGATGATGTAACTGCGATTACGATATGCGGCATGGGCGGTTACTTAATTGCCTCTATCTTGGACAATGGATTTAAAAAAGGTCATTTGACAGGTAAGGAACGCTTAATCTTGCAACCGAACGTAGGAGAAAGAACCTTGCGTGAATGGTTGGTCGATCATGAGTACACGATTACGGCTGAAGAAATCATTGAAGAAAATAATAAAATTTATGAAGTGATGGTGGCAGTGAAAGATCCGTTATCAAAACAAACTGTAACTGAAACTTACTTAACGTTTGGTTTTCATCTAAAAGAGGAAAATTCTGCTATCTTTAAAAAGAAATGGCAAAAAGAACTAGAAAAAAACCGCTATATTCTAGATAGTTTAACGCATTCAAGTGTGGATCAAACAATTAAAATTCAAAAAATCCAAGCAGAAATTCAAAAAATAGAAGAGGTGCTAAAATGACTAAGACTTATGGAAGTGAGTTTATCCAAAAATTTGAATCATTTGCTCCAAAATATTTAGCTGAAGCTGGAGACCCGGTTGGCTTAGCTGTTGGAACGTTAAAGAAGCCCATAAAAAAAATAATGGTGACGTTAGATGTTCGTCCAGAAGTGGTGCAAGAAGCCATTGAACAACACGTTGACTTTATCTTTGCACATCATCCACCTATTTTCCGCCCGCTTAAAAATTTAGCCACAGATGATGCACAAACGAAGATGTATGCAGATCTATTGAAAAACGATATAACCGTCTATGCTGCGCATACAAATTTAGATGTGGCTACAAATGGGATGAACACGTGGTTAGCAGATGAGTTGAACTTAAAAGAAACTGAGATTTTACATGTCACGAAAAGACTGGCCTATAAAAAGATTGCAGTGTTTGTTCCGAAAGAAAATGAAGAAGAGGTTCGAAAAGCATTAACCGCTGCAGGAGCGGGTCAAATCGGTCCGAATTACAAGGATTGTACGTATACGTTTGAAGGTGTTGGACGCTTCACACCAATCAATCATGCTAATCCGACCATTGGAGAAATCGATGAACCTGAACATGTAGCGGAAGTTCGAATTGAAGTTGTTTTTCCTGAACACCTAACACAAACAATTGAAAAAGCCTTATTTGAAGCTCACCCTTATGAAGAACCGCCGTATGATTTGTATACGATTGAGAATTTCGTTGATGAATATGGTCTTGGAAGAATAGGGAATTTAGCTGAACCTATTTCTGTTCAGGAGTTTGCTCAAAAGGTTAAAGAAACTTTTGGTGTATCGGGCTTACGCTACGTAACCCCGGATAAAGATAAACTGATTCAACGTGTTGCAGTTTGTGGTGGGGATGCAGGAAGCTATTACCCAGATGCCTTAAGCAAAAAAGCAGATGTGTTTATCACTGGAGATGTTTATTACCATACAGCTCATGATATGTTAGCTGACGGGTTAAGTGTCATCGATCCTGGTCATCACATTGAAAGCATATGTAAACCAAAATTGGTTGAACTGTTTACGGAGTGGAAATCTGATCTTGAATGGGATTTTGACATCATCCAATCAGAATTAAATACAGATCCTTATGAATTTATCTAAAAAACAACGTTGAAAGGAAGTTATCTTCTATGTATGAAAATCTAGTCCCTCGTTTTATTCGTTATGTGAAAACAGAAACACGTTCTGATGAAAATAGCTCAACTATTCCATCAACTCAAAGCCAAGTGGCATTTGCTAAGACGTTAATGAAAGAATTAAAAGACATTGGTCTAAGTGATATTTCTTATAATGAAACCAATGGCTATGTGACTGCAACATTGCCAAGTAATACAGCTAAAAAAGTTCCGACTGTTGGTTTTATTGCACATATGGATACAGCTGATTTTAATGCAGAAAATGTAAATCCGCAATTCCATGAGCAATACAATGGAGAAGCGATTGTTTTAAACGAAGAACAACAAGTCGTTTTAGATCCTATAGATTTTCCTAACCTAAAAAATTATATTGGCCAAACGTTGATCACAACCGATGGTACGACGTTATTAGGAGCCGACGATAAAGCGGGAATTGCCGAAATCATGACAGCTATGGAAATTTTGATTAATGATGATTCGATTGAACATGGCGATATACGTGTTGGTTTTGGTCCAGATGAAGAAATCGGTATCGGAGCAGATCGTTTTGATGTTCCAGGGTTCAATGCTACATTTGCTTACACAATGGATGGTGGTCCTATTGGAGAATTAGAATTTGAAAGCTTCAATGCAGCCTCAGCAATTGTTAAGATTCAGGGGAAAAATGTTCATCCAGGTACTGCAAAAAATACGATGGTTAATGCAGTGAAAATTGGAATGGCTTTTGATGCGCTATTGCCTCAAGATGAAGTTCCTGAAAAAACTGAAGGCCGTGAAGGATTCTACCATTTAGTTGGAATAACTGGTGAAGTAGATGAAGCAACGTTGACTTATATTATTCGAGACCATGACCGTGAAAAATTCGAAGCGCGTAAAGCCTTTATGCTAGAACAAGCGGCTATGTTAAATAAAGAATATGGCAGCGAACGAATCACAATTGACTTAAATGATTCTTACTACAACATGGGAGAAATCATTGAAAAAGATATGACCGTAGTGGATCTAGCTGAAGAAGCGATGAAAAATCTGTCTATCGAACCAATCATCGAACCCATTCGTGGCGGTACAGATGGTTCTAAAATTTCCTTTATGGGACTTCCAACGCCGAATATTTTTGCTGGTGGAGAAAACTTCCATGGCCGTTATGAATTTGTAGCCGTTGAAAGTATGGAAAAAGCTACTGCCGTAATCGTAGAGATCGCGCGTTTGAATGCTGTAAAAGGAGTTTAAGAATGATTTTTGTAATGAGTTATCTTCTTATATGCAATAGCCTCTTGTTTGTGCTGATGTATATAGATAAACAAAAAGCTGTAAAAAGACAATGGAGAATTCCTGAAAAGACGCTGTTACTTTTAGGTCTTATTGGCGGTGGCTTTGGTGGTCTGATAAGTATGAAAACATTTCGACATAAAACAATGAAACGATCGTTTAAAACAATCTATACTTTAGGAGCTGCCTTTGCTGTTTTCTTGTTGGTGTATGTTAACCGTTAATGGATAGTGGGTTGGGACATTTGTCTCAGCCTTTTTTCGTCTAGAAAATTAGCCAGAAGCAATTCGGTTAACAAATTCGACGACAAAATGTTTGTTCATGGAAGAGTGGAGCATAAAATAGGTGTCACTCTTCCATGAAACAGCTCTACACGGAAGAGTGACAGGCTAAATGAGCGTCACTCTTCCGTCAAAGGTGGTTTCACGAACAAGTGAAGCAAGAAATAGCACTCACTCTTCCATGAAAAGGTAAAAATGAATGTTGATGTTAGATTACGTTTCTTCTCTCGTTATTTTTTTGCGTATGTTAAAATGAGAGACAGAGAAGTTGAATGAGAGGATGTGCGAAATAAGATGGGATTGCAATTTGTGTTAGGCCGTGCGAATCGTGATAAACGTTCGGTACTATTGGATGAGATAGCAGAAAGCCTGACTAAACAAACGGAAGAGTCTATTTTTTATTTAGTTCCGGACCATATTAAATTCCAGGCTGAAATGACCATTTTAGAAAAACTTAGTCACTACCCTTATTTTGAAAAGAAGCCGATTATGGGTATGATGCATTTACAGGTATTTAGTTTTACACGATTAGCGTGGTACTGGTTAAAAGATACAGATATTTACGCTAAGCCACAATTAACCACAACAGGTTTATCGATGCTGATCCGTAAATTATTGATCGAACATGAAGAAGAGTTAACCATCTACCGTGGTGAAGTCCGCAAAGATGGATTTGTTCAGCAAATGACAGATCTGTTTTTAGAATTACGCAGCGGGCGGATTGCACAAGCAGATTTGAATCATATGATGTTTAGTCTAGGTACTTCACCTAAAGAAGCGGATTTTAAATTAAAATTACAAGATTTATCCTTAATTTATCAAGCTTTTGATGCAGCTTTATTGAATAAATATATCGAGTCTGAAGATATCGTGTCCGCGCTGATTCAAAAAGTGGAAGAGTTGGATTTATCCCAAACCACATTTTACATTGAGAGTTACTATCAATTTACTGCTCAAGAACAAGCACTTATTTTGGCCTTAATGAAAGCTGCTAAGAAAGTGACAATCGCGCTGACGTCAGATAAAGCATATGCCGTTGAAAAACCGGAAATGCATAACTTGTTTCAGACATCCGGAGCAACCTATTATAAATTGTATCAACTGGCACGCCAAAATAATGTTCCAGTCTACAAAGACAAGCTAATCCAAGAAGTTGATGAGGCTTATTGTGGGGAATTAAATCAACTGGAAGAATTTTGGGTTGAGACTAGCCAATTGACTCCCGCAAACAATGAACGAGTAGACGGTCTTGACGCAATGGGCAATTGTATTGAGATATGGGCTGCAGAGAATAGACAAGCAGAAATCACACATGTGGCCAAAGAAATTCGTAAATTGGTCGCCACTGGCAATTACCGTTATAAGGATATTTTAGTATTGACTCGTAATATGGATGATTATTTAGCCATCATAGAGCCATTATTTAGCAGTCACGATATAGAGTTATTCGTTGATAGTGCAGAATTGATGAATCAACATCCGCTTATTGAAGTGATTGACTCTTTAGTCAGCATTTACAAACGCAATTGGCGATACGCAGATGTGATGCGGCTTCTTAGAACAGAGTTAGTAATTCCGAAAAGCGAAGGGGAAGAAGTTCTTTCAAAAGAACGCGCACAACGGGTGAGTCAGCAGGTGCACCGTGCACGACAGTTTAGAGAACGAGTGGATGTAACGGAAAATGTATTATTATCTTATGGTTATGAGGGGTACCAATGGACCAAATCAGATCCTTGGCACTACACACGCTACTTCTATGAAGATGCCGAGTTTCAGTCGGATAATGATCAGCGGATTGAACAGATTGCCAATTCCATTAAAACGGATCTGACAGGGCTGTTGGTTCCATTCTTCAACCGATTAGAAAAAGCGCAAACCAGTAAAGATGCTGCAAAAGAACTGTATGTATTTATGGAAAATATTGGAGTTAAAGATCAAATAGGCTTTTGGAGAGATCAAGCGATTGAAGACAACGATCTTGAAGAAGCACGCAAACACGAACAAACATGGCAAACTTTTTTGCAACTTTTAGATGAATATGTAGAAGTGTTGGGAGAGGAACCGTTCAACTTGGATAGTTTCTATGCGATCTTAATGACTGGGTTTGATAATGCAACTTATAGCATGGTTCCACCAAGTATTGATCAAGTAACTTTTTCAGGTATTGAAGGAACACGTATTGGGACAGCAAAAGTTACGTTCATGTTGGGAGTAACCGATGCCCACTTGCCGGCTAAAACAGAAAATAAAAGTATTTTAACTGAAGAAGACCGGGATTTCTTTTCACAATTCCTAGACGATACAAAATATTTAAAACCAACTGTTGAAGCGGTTATGGCTTCTGAACCGTTTATTGCTTATCAAGCCTTTTTAGATTCTTCTGAGAAATTGATTTTTAGTTACCCGACCAGCGATGAAACGAAGAATGGTCCGAAATTATCGCCTTATGTGGACAGGATAGCAAAAGCGTTTCATCTTCCAATCCAAGCCAAATTGATGGATGTCACATCACTAGAAAATCCATCCGATAAAGAATTAATGGATTTTGTTGGAACGAAAAAAACAACAATCAGTCAGTTGTTGATGATTTTGCGCAAAGAGCAAGACCAAAAAGGTCAGTTAAGTTTATTTTGGCAAAATCTTTATACTTTCTTTAAACGAGATAAACAAGTGGCTCGTGACTTTAACCATTTACTTGTTAGTTTGGTTAAGAAAAACCTACCAGTACCCTTGAAAAGTACCATTGCAACAGACCTGTATGGCAAAGATCTCTATTTATCTGTTTCTCGTTTAGAAGCTTTTTATGCAGATCATTATGGTCATTTCTTGACATATGGATTGAAGTTACAAGAACGAGATGTTTTTGAGCTGTCTCCAGCCGGTACGGGAGAATTCTTTCATGATGCGTTGGATCACTTGTTTAAACAGATAATCCAAAAGAATCTCAGCTTTGATCAATTAACGGAAGACATGCTGGAACAATTGACATCAGAAGTGCTAACTGAACTTTATGGAAAACCGAAATTCTCCATTTTAAATGCTTCAAATCGCATGAAGTATATTCGTGACCAACTAGGACAAACGATTAAAAAAATGGTGTGGGTCATCGGCAATCAAAGCCGACGGACAAATATGAAAAATGTTCAAACAGAAGTTTTATTCGGGCAAGTTGCGAATCAAACCGGCATTGAAGGATTATCTTTTCCACTTAACAATGGTGGAACCCTACATTTACGTGGAAAAATCGATCGAGTGGATGCCATGAACTTAGGTGATGACTATTACCTAAGTGTAGTAGATTACAAGTCAAGCGCGCATAAATTCAATTACCAGGATGCTTATTATGGTCTAGCCATGCAAATGATCACGTACTTGGATACGGCTCTTCAAAATGCTGTTGGATTGATTGGACATGAAGCTAAACCTGCAGGTGCGTTTTATTTGCATGTATCCAATCCATTTATGAAAAAAGGAACATTTTTAGATGAAGACGCATATATCAATGAGTTGTTAAAATCCTATAAAATGGACGGATTGTTGCTTGAAGATGAAGATATGCTCTTGTCATTAGATCCAACAATTGAACCGACAAAAACCTCACTTGTGTATCCCTTTAATCAATTGAAAAGTGAAGCTTTAAAATCGAACAAATTTGTCACGCTAGATGAAATGACTGCGTTACGCCAACACAATCAAAAACTGATTGTTGATGCCGGCAATAAAATCGTAGAAGGAGTAAATACATTGAATCCTTTCTATGAAAAAAGGCAATTTATTCCTACCGTTAATGGACCATTACGTGCGGTTTCACAATTTGATGCGATGTTGCCTGAAAATAATTATCGTCGGATGGAATCGTTAAAAAGAGAAGATATACTTAAGAAAATGCAAGAAGAGGAGGAAGATGAAGAATGATGAACCCACTTCCGCTAAAACCCGAAAACAGTCATTTTACCGATGGACAATGGCAGGCAATCTATGAAGAAGGCCATAATATACTTGTGTCTGCTTCGGCGGGTTCAGGTAAAACAACGGTTCTTGTTCAACGTGTGATTGAAAAAATAAAATCCGGCACCAATGTTGATGAGATGCTGATCGTGACTTATACAGAAGCAGCCGCGAAAGAAATGAAGGCTCGGATCCAAGTTGCGATCCAAGAAGCAGTCACATCTGAAAGCGATATGGAGTTAAAAAGACACCTTACTCGACAAGTAACCTTAATCCACCAAGCGTCAATCAGTACATTGCATGCTTTTTGTCTTCAAGTTATCCGTCGTTATTATTATTTGATTAATTTAGATCCTATATTTAGACTATTGACGGATGAAACAGAGATCCTTTTACTTAAAGAAAGTGTCTGGGAAGAAGTAAGAGAAGAGTTATACGGAGAAGAAGACACCCTTTTTAAAGATTTGACAGCTTCGTACTCCAACGATCGTAGCGATGCGGGTCTAACGGACTTGATTTTCTCATTGTATGAATTTTCAAGAGCTAACCCTAGACCTGCTGTGTGGCTAGAACAATTATCCTATTTATACCAAGTAGAAGAAAATGATTTAACGACTGGTGTTTTATTTAAAGAACTGTTAAAACCTCAAATTTTATCGGTGTTAGACAGTCTAGTCGAGCTTTCTCAAGTTGCTGCTCAACTAGGTGAAGGTACTGAAGAGCTAAAAAACCAAACCGATTTGGTTCGCAGTGAATGGATTGCGTTGCAAGAAATTCAAGCGCATATCAACGAACACAATTATCAAGCAGCGTATAATTGCTGTAAAAACTTTGAATTTGCTCGTTGGAAAGCAATCAAAAAGGGAACCGATGAAGCAATAAAAGAAACAGCTGAGGAAATGAAGGGGTTACGTGATCAGTATAAAGCTCGTTTTAAAGAATTAGCTAATGATTATTTCTCTGCCTCTCCTCAAGAACAAATCGACTTAATGCTAAGTGCTGCTCCCTTGGTTGAAGAAATGGCACGTGTGACACAACTCTTCACGGAGGCTTTTCGTCAGCGCAAGGATGAACGGAACCTATTAGATTTTAATGATTTAGAACATTTGACTCTTCAAATTCTGGCTCAGTTCAATGAGGAAAACTGGATTCCAACTGAAGCTTCGAAGCATTATCGAGACAAATTTAAAGAAGTCATGGTTGATGAATACCAAGATATCAATCAACTTCAAGAAAATATATTGCGTTGGTTGGCCCATGATCAATCAGATCAAGGAAACTTGTTCATGGTAGGGGATGTGAAACAATCTATTTATTCGTTTCGTTTAGCTGATCCAGGATTATTTTTAAAAAAATATGAACAGTACGAGCACCACCAATTAGGTGAAAGGATTATACTGGCTGAAAACTTCCGTTCACGAGGTGAAGTACTGCAATTCACTAATTTAGTCTTTGAACAACTAATGGATAAAGCAGTTGGACAAATGGATTATGATGAAGCAGCTAAACTCGTACAGGGTTTTACGGGTTTTCCAGAATTGCAAAAACACCAACCGGAACTTTTGATCTACGAAAAAGGCACCAATGACACCGAAGATGAGGAAGAAGAAACAGAATCGGTTAATTGGGATATGCGGATTGAAGATAAAACGGAAGGCGAATTATTGATGGTCGGCCAAAAAATCCAAGAGTTGATCCAAACTCAATTTCCAATTTATGATAAACGGGCTAAAACAACGCGGCCAATTAATTATCGAGATATTGTTTTGTTGACACCGACTAAAAAGAATAACTTAGTATTAATGGAAATGTTCAAACGATTGGCTATTCCACTTCAAGTAAACGACACGCAAAATTACTTTCAAACAACTGAGATCACAATCATGATGTCTTTGCTGAAAGTCATTGATAACCCTTATCAAGATATTCCCTTGGCTGCAGTGTTGCGTTCGCCACTTGTTGGGTTAGATGAGAATGAATTGGCTTCAATTAGGATTAGCCAAAAAACTGGGGATTACTTTGATGCCTTAAAAACGTTCTATCAATCTTACCCAGGTGTAGAAAAAGCGAGTCGTTTTACATCAAATTTATATGGAAAAATCGACATGTTTTTAACACGGTTGAACAAATGGCGTGAAATTGCTCGACGAGACCATTTAGTTGCACTAATATGGACGATTTATGATGATACAGGCTTTTTAGACTATGTTGGAGGAATGAGTTCGGGTAAACAGCGCAAAGCTAATTTGCATGCTTTATATGAGCGTGCATCTAGCTATGAAAAAACAAGTTTTAAAGGGCTGTTTCAATTTGTACGATTCATCGAAAAAATGCAAGAAAAAGACAAAGATCTGGCAGAGCCTACAGCTATATCTGAAGATGAGAACGCTGTTCGAGTGATGACGATCCACGCAAGTAAAGGGTTAGAGTTTCCAGTCGTCTTTGTATTAGATTTAACGAAAAAATTTAATTTGCAAGATATCAAAAAAAGTTACATTTTTAACGAACAATATGGAGTGGGAACAGATTTTAAAGATTTGGACCGTCGCATTCGATACCCTTCTTTACCGGAAATCGCTTTAAAAGTGGAGAAGAAAACGAAATTGTTATCTGAAGAAATGCGGAAATTATATGTGGCATTGACACGTGCAGAAGAAAAGTTGTTTTTAGTGGGTTCGTATAAAGATGAAGCAGCAGCGTGGAAAGAATGGGGTGTCGTTAGTTCCCACAATCCAACCGTCTTGCCAGCCGATATTCGGTTTACTGCTAGTAGTTTAATGAAGTGGATCGGGTTATCCCTTGTTCGTCATCCTTCAAGTCAAAACGAGGAGATCTCTGTCAGTGCCAGAAATGGAGCCATTACCAATCAATCTGCCCATTTTAGTATTCACTTTTATGATGAAAGTGCGATTCAAGAACAATTGATTTCAAAAGACAATGGAACGGATGAAAACTGGTTAGAGAAATTGGATCAGCTACAAGACAAAATTTCTGAGACTGAACAACCCAAAAAACGCACCGTTCAAAAAGCGTTAGAATTGATGAATTACATTTACGAGCATGAAGGGGCTTCTCATACAACAAGTTATCAATCGGTTTCAGAAATCAAACGGTTATTTGAAGAGCCGGAAAGCGATCAAATGGTTAAAATCGATATCAATCAACCGAGAAATCGAAACCGTTATGTTGAAGAAACCTTAGATCGACCACTGTTTATGGCTGAATTAACTGCTCCTTCAAATGCAGAAATAGGAACGGCAACGCATTCCGTGATGCAAGCTATTGATTTAAGCACGGCTCCTACCAAAGAAACACTTGAAACCCTGATTGCTTCATTGATAAAAAATGGCGTCTTAAAAGAAGACGTTGCTTCAAAAGTTAATGTTGAACAAGTAGAAGAGTTTTTTACAACTGTGCTTGGGAAAATGATCATTGATTTTTCAAAAGATGTCCATCGTGAAGAACCGTTCTCACTCTTATTAGAAGCTGAAAAACTGTTTACAGATATGAATGGCGACGCTGAAGATAAAATATTGATTCACGGAATTATTGACGGCTATATCGAGTTAGAGGATCACATTGTTTTATTTGACTACAAAACAGATAGAGTCAGTCATTATGGATCACAATCAGGTGAGAAAATGTTAGAGAAGTATAAAGGTCAAATGAATTTATACCGATCTGCATTAGAATCTATTTTAGATAAAAAAGTCACTGAAACCTATCTATGTTTACTGGATACAGGAGAAATCATATCTGTTCCATCATAAAAAAATTGGTCGATATTTTTTTTAAAAGAGAGTAGATGTTTAATAGCATCTATTCTCTTTTTTATTATGAAAAGTGTGGGAAGAAGTACAAATACACCAATAATATTTTGTTGTTCTTCAGCTACAAAACATAATCATTGATACTATTTTGAGAAGGATCTGCTGATAATAGAAGATTGAACGGCCTATCTTCAAATTTATTCAACTTTCTGATCTTCATTTTATTCTCCTTAATGATTTGTGAATCTAATAATAAAATATATATCTAGAAAATAGGTAAAGTAAGGTTTATTTTATTTTTTGAATGCGATTTATGATTCTACTAACAACTTTACTATAGATAAGCACTGAAAACATAACTACAATACCTTTTAAAATTGTAAAGATTATTTTATTAGTTGACCTTAAAGTATAGTTGAATGTTACAGTATATTTAAAGAGAGGAGCTGTTTTAATGAATATAGGAGAATTATTATCTGCTACAGGAGCAAGTAAATCTACAATTAGATATTACGAGGATCAAAAAAATTTAGTTCCTGAAAGAAATAAAAATGGTTATAGAAAGCACACAAATGAAGATTTAAAGGATTTTCGTCCGCTTTTGTGCTGCTGATCTTCTTCTTTTTAATCGACATATCTTTGTTGAGCTACTTAATTAACAAGCAAATTGGAGCCTATATTTATAACTTTGCTCATAATTTAATTGCTCCATGCGTACTTCTTGTTTTTGGATATGAATTAAAATATTTAGATGATTTTAAGCATACTCATATCTCATGATATCAATGATGAAACGGTCACTATTTTAAGATTAGAGATTGGACATAGAAAATATATTTATCAGTAAATATTAAATTAGGAGGTTCACGTTACCCACAAAATCTAAAGTTAGCGAGGAATACAATGAATATAGAAGAATCTTTATACCAGGCAGCTATAGAATTAATAGAAAAAAGATACCCTAAAGGTTGGGGTGGCGCAGCTGCTATGTATACAAAAAATAATCGAATTTTAACGAGTGTATCTCCAGATGTTTTGAATGCTTCAACTGAGTTATGTATGGAGACAGGATCAATATTAGAAGCACACAAATTGGATACTTCTGTTACACATAGCATCTGTGTGGTTAGAGAAAATGAAAGTGCTCCATTCAAAATATTAACTCCATGTGGAACGTGCCAAGAACGTTTAGTTTATTGGGAATCAGATGTAAAAGCAGCAGTCACTACAAAAGATAATATTTTGTTATTTAAAACATTAAAAGAATTACAACCTCATCATTGGTTAGAGGCATATAGCGACAGATAAATTTATTTAGATGCATAAAATTCTATAGAAATATGTATCTAGAACCTTTTCTTAACAAGGTTCTTTTTTTTCTGTATTTTTTAAAAGATTCTAAGGGAAATATTTTTAAATTAATTATATTAACAGTAGTTATATTCTTTTTAGAAAATTTTATTTCTGATAGGAAACAGGATATCGTTCATAAAATAAGCTACTATGTGAATAGCTAAAATATTTGTGCCAAAATTAAGTAGAACTTTTTGCTACATAAATTTAAATTCAACGATTATTGAAGGTCTTAGCGAATTCAATCATTGCTTCATTGAATTCTTTTTGGAAATATGTGATGTTGTGGTGGTCCTTATTCACGATGAGGCTAATGTAAAAGTGAGGCGCATTTTCAATGGGAACTCTGACTAGCCGTGGGCGATCATCTACTAAAATATCGCTCATAAAAGCAACCATATTAGTGGAAGAAGCAATGGACAATGCCGTTTGGATTTCCTTAGTATAAAGAGTCTGTGGCTGTTTAATTTGGTTGTTTTTAGTCCACTCTTCAAAAATACGTTGGTGGGTGTAACCTTGCGCTAAGGAGATAAATAGCTCATCTTGAAGCTCTGATGCCATGATGATACTTTTCTTGGCTAAAGGATTGTCAGGGGATACCCAAAGCGCTATTTCTTCTGTTCGCAAAGGGACTTGTAATAAATTTTCTGCTGAAAAAGTAGGGCGATCGCTCCCAATAATGGCCAATGGAACTTGACCTTTGCATACCAAATCCAACATCACATCGGAACTTTCTTTTTCGATGAGTTTCATAGAGGCTGAGAATTTTGTTAAATGTGGCATTAATTTTGCCATGAAATGGCCGCCAATGGTTGGTAAGAAGCCAAAGTAAACGACCTGATTTTTTAAATCATGAATTTCTTCTTTAACTTGTTCTACTGTTTGCAAAATATGGGTTGAATGCTTAAATAAAATTTCACCAGTTTCTGTCAAACGTAAATGTTTGTGAAGTCTTTTTCTATCTATCAGTACCGTTTCAAGTTCCTTTTCAAGGCGTTTTAAAGCCATCGAAATGGAAGGCTGAGAGACGTAAAAATGTTCTGCTGTTGCAGTAAAGTTCAAGGTTTCAGCCAATTGATTAAAGTAAACTAAATCTTGTAGGTTCATCGTTTCCTCCTGTAGGTTTTTGTGAATTTAATAACATAAGCAAAACGTATACTAAACTATCTTTACATAAATATTATTTATCATACCATAAAAAAACGATATTTTCTAAGTGTAAAGGAACGTGATAAAGTAATACATGTACTGAAGCGCTTCCAAATTAATGGTGAAAGGTGTGACATTTTTAAAGGGATTAAACAGTTTTCAAAGTATTCAAGATTGGATGACCTAGTTGCTAAAGAGGCGCTTTAGGAAGCTCCTCTCATAAATTGAAATGGCTGTTTAAAACTTAGGGATAAAATTTTAAACTCATTATATAAAAAGGATGGTTGACAATTTATGGCAAATGAACAAACGATTAAATACGATGCACCAACAGTAGAGCAAGAAATTGAAGTAATAAGCGCTTATCGACTTGAAGACAGAGCTCGTGAAGTCGTTCCAGCTGGCGGATTTGATTATATGTCAGGTGCTTCAGGAGATGAATTCACATTAAAACAAAATAATGAAGCTTGGTCACACAAAGGAATTCTGCCTCGTGTATTAGCTGATGTAGAAAATCCGGACACATCGACTTCTATTTTAGGACATGACATTAAAGTACCTTTTATTATGGCGCCTATTGCAGCTCATGGGTTAGCTCATGAAACAAAAGAAGCAGGAACAGCTAAAGGAATCGCTGAATTTGGCGGTACGATTATGTCTATCAGTGCTTATTCAGGAGCTACATTTGAAGAAATCGAAGATGGCTTGAAAGGCAATCCACGTTGGTTCCAAATTTATATGAGTAAAGATGATGAAATGAATAGAAATATTCTTGATGAAGCTAAAGCTGATGGTGCGACAGCGATCATCTTAACAGCGGACTCGACGTTAAGTGGTAATCGTGAAAAAGATATGCTGAATAAATTTGTTTACCCATTCGGTATGCCAATTGTTTCTCGTTACTTGACTGGATCAGGGAAGAATATGTCTTTGAACAATATCTATGCTCAATCCAAACAAAAAATCACTCCAAGTGATGTGAAGTTCATTTCAGATTACTCAGGTTTGCCAGTATTTGTTAAAGGAATTCAAACTCCTGAAGATGCTTCATTAGCGATTGGTGCAGGAGCAGCTGGTATTTGGGTATCCAACCATGGTGGACGTCAATTAGATGGTGCACCTGGATCATTTGATACTTTGGAAAACATTTCTAAAGTTGTTGCTGGTCGTGTTCCAATTGTATTTGACAGCGGTATTCGTCGTGGAGAACACATTTTCAAAGCTTTAGCAAGCGGTGCAGATATTGTGGCTGTAGGTCGTCCAGTATTATACGGATTAGCTTTAGGCGGATGGAAAGGCGTTAAATCTGTTTTAGATTACTTCGAAACAGACCTGAGACGTGTTATGCAATTAGCTGGAACTCAAACGATAGAAGACGTTAAAAATGCTCGTTTGTTTGATATGAAAAAATAAATTTATGTGAATTTGAGGGAGCGGTGCCGACTAAACGGCATCGCTACATATTAAGTGGAGCAGAGGATTTATGAAAGATGAAAAAAATGCACTTATATAAAAGAATCAAGCTCTGAAACTCACTTAATAAAAAACGGATAATGGAAGGAAAAAAATTATGATATTACAGACATTACTTGCAGTACTGCCTATTGCATGGCTAATCATTTCACTTGGCGTACTAAAGATGCCAGGTACAAAAGCTTGCTTGATTGGACTGCTTCTTACACTTGGAATCAGCATCGTTGGTTTTGATTTCCCAATTATTGATGCTTTTACAGCAACATTAGAAGGCGTTATTAATGGCATTTGGCCAATCGTTTATATTATTGTAGCCGCTTTATTCACGTATAATTTAGCTACTTATTCTGGAAGTATGAAAATTATCAACCAATTGTTGACAGGAGTCTCCAAAGATATGCGAGTATTGGTTTTACTGATTGCTTGGGGATTTGGTGGGTTTTTGGAATCAATTGCTGGATTTGGTACGGCAGTTGCAATCCCGGCTGGAATTCTAGCTTCATTAGGTGTAAGCCCAGTTATGGCAGCTGTTATTTGTTTGATTGCGAATACTACCCCAACAGCATTTGGAGCAATAGGATTGCCTGTAACCTCATTAGCTCAAGCAGGAGGGCTGGAGGTTATGCAAACATCTTATATAGTCTCATTGCAGTTATTCTTGCTTATTCTAATCGTTCCCTTTATTTTAGTTATGCTGACAGGTGAAAGCATAAAATCATTAAAAGGCGTTACTCTGATCACCTTATTATCAGGGCTTGCATTTGGTTTGCCTCAGATTTTTGTAGCTCGCTACATTGGTCCTGAGTTGCCGGCTGTTATTGGTTCTTTAATTTGTATTTTGGTCACAGTCTTGGCGGCCCGTTTTGTAAAAACGCCAGAAGATTCTCCTTACTTGATTAAAGATAATGATCACGTAGGAAAGTCATCAGTTACCTTCTCGGTAGCTTTTAAAGCTTGTCTGCCTTATATTTTTGTTTTTCTATTTATCATTTTATCTTCATCTTTATTCCCGGCCATCAGTGGTACATTGGGAAAAATACAGTCTTCATTTGTAATCTATTCTGGAGAAGGTGCAAAACCTTATGTGATCAAGTGGTTGACTACTCCAGGGACATTGATTATCTTAGCAACTTATTTAGGTGGATTGATTCAAGGTGTTTCTTTTAGCAAAATTACTGGCATTCTTTGGAGTACGATCAAGCAGCTTAAAAATACCGCTGTGACTGTAAGCGCAATCGTAGCCCTATCTAAATTAATGGGATATAGTGGTATGATCAGTGTACTATCAACCTCGCTTGTTACTTTTACAGGATCTTTATTCCCATTGATATCTCCTCTAATTGGAGCCGTTGGTACATTTATTACGGGTAGTGATACAAATGCGAACATTCTCTTTGGATCGTTGCAAGTTAATGCTGCTCAATCGTTAGGTGCGAATGAATACTGGTTGGCTTCAGCTAACATGGCGGGAGCAACAGCTGGTAAGATGATTTCTCCTCAAAGTATAGCTGTAGCAACTGCAGCTACAGGTTTGATTGGACAAGAAGGTGCAATCACTAAAAAAGTATTTAAATACTTTGCTTTGTACTTAGGTGTTATTTGTTTGATCGTATTCTTCTTAGGAAAACTGTTAGGTATGATTTAATTTTAAAATTAGGAAATACACTTATAAAAAAAATTAAAATCGAGCTGTTATACATTTCTAAAATGTATAACAGCTCGATTTTTTGTTCTTTCTCAATATCTGAATCATTGAAGATGAAATTAAAGCAATTTTGTTGTACTTAAGATTGGACTTTTTACTTTTAAATCACTTTAAAATAAAGTACATTTAACTGAATAACTATCAAAGGAGTGAAAAGATGCTATTCGAAGACTTTAAACTAAAAACGGTAGATACTGGTGAAGTTAAAATTCGTTTACGCTATGGTGGTGAAGGTCCATCGTTGCTGCTTCTACATGGTCATCCCCAAACTCACATGATGTGGCATCTTATCGCTCCGCTTTTGGCTAGAGACTTTACAGTCGTTATGCCTGATTTGAGGGGATATGGGGACAGTTCTAAACCTCCAACAACGATAGATCATTTTCCTTATTCCAAACGAGCAATGGCAAGAGATCAAATAGCTGTGATGAAATATCTAGGATTTACCCAATTTGCTGTTGCAGGACACGATAGAGGTGGTAGATGTGCCTATCGCTTAGCACTTGATTTTCCTGAAGCTATTACAAAGCTTGCTATCCTAGACATCATCCCCACTGGAGAAGCGTTTAAGCATACTAATAAAGACTTTGCTATGGGATTCTGGCATTGGTTCTTTCTAGCACAGCCCTTCGATTTTCCTGAAAAGATGATTGGAGAAAATCCAGATAACTTCTATTTCCAAGGAGACAGAAGTCTATTTCATCCTGAAGCATTAGCTGATTATTTACGCTGTATTCGCCAGCCTGATACGATCCATGCAATGTGCGAGGATTATCGGGCGGGTGCTTCTATCGACCTTAAACTAGATGAGGAGGACCGAGGAATAAGAAAAATCAGTTGTCCGGTTCTGGCATTGTGGAGTGATCAAGGTGAACTTCCTGACTGGTATGATGTGTTGTCAGTCTGGAAAGATTGGGCTGATGAAGTACAAGGACGTGGAATAAATTGTGGGCATTATTTAGCAGAAGAAGCACCTCAAGAGACTTACGAGGAGTTATATAAATTCTTTAAAGATTAAAGCTGTAACAATGTAAGCAATATCATAGTAATGATTACCGAACTTTTCAAAAGAAATATTTAAAAATTAAGTAAGCTATCATATGTATGTTTCAATATGTCAATAAGATAGAAGATGAATTATAAGCAAGTAAAAGTATGTTCAGAATACTTCAATCCACCATTTTATACTGAACTAAATTTATTTGTTTCAGGAGTAGTATTACTTACACTTGTAATTTGTATAGGTTTTCTTTCATATGCAATTTCTTGGGGTTTCCAAGATACAAGGTGATCATAATTTCTAATATTTACCTAAAAAAAAACTTATTTCGATGTCTGTTTATAGAAGGATATAAATTGAATGAATTCATTTAGTTTAAATTTTATTTTAGAAATAGGAGGAAGGTTTATATGAAAATACTATTTCATTTGCCCTTTTGACAAAATGTGATATATTTATAATTAAATTTGTGGGAGGTAATAGTATGGTTACTCGTTCAGATGTTTTAAGATACGCAGAAGAAAACTATAAAACTATTTCAGAGCATTTGTGGGATAAATTTCCAAGTTATGAAGTGTTACGGCATAAGCATAATAAAAAATGGTATGCTATTATCATGAATGTGCCTAAAAACAAAGTTGGTTTAGAAGGCGATGAAGTTATTGATATATTAGACATAAAGTGTGAACCTGAAATGGTTGCACCTTTGTCATCACGAGAAGGATTTTCCCGTGCATACCATATGAATAAAGAACACTGGTTAACGGTTATTTTAGATGGAACCGTTTCGGATGAAGAAATATATAGTTTGATTGATACAAGTTATGAAATGACAAAATAACTACCTAACTTCGTTAAAATCGATATAAGAAGTAAATATCTGATATTAGATAGAATCATGTATTTTGGACAGTAGACTTAATAACAATTGCTTCTGGTAGCGATAATTCAGGAATTTATATTCCATTCTTTACCTCGTTAGCTGTTTCGGAAATTATTTATTGCTTTAATTGTATTCGCGCTCTCTGTTGCGATTATTTGCTTTATCAGTTACAAATCAACCAAAATTTCCTTTGTTTCCAAAAAGTTAGAAAAATATGAACAAATCATTGTTCCTATCGTGTTTGTTGGTTTAGGAATTTATATATTGATTGAAAATGGTACGATTCAAATGTTATTAAATTTTATATAAATAATTACGATAGTGAAGGTGAAAAAAGACAGCGAGTTAAAATCTCGCTGTCTTTTTTTATTTTGAACTAATGAATTGTAAGATCATTTTAACCTTGTAGTTAGTCTTTATTTTTCTTGCTCTTGTTCTTCGATATGAGTTAAAACTTGCTCAAGAATACTAAATACATGAAGATCATCAAGGCTATAAATCATATTTTTACCAGCTCTTTTTGATTTTACTAATCTTGAAGTCCTTAAAGTTTTTAACTGGTGAGAAATTGCTGATTGTTCCATACTTAAAGACTGTGCAATAGCTCCAACACTAAGTTCTTCTTTCTGCAAGAGGAATAAAATAGAAAGTCGTGTAGGATCACTAATCATTTTAAATATTTTACTTACCTCTTGAATAGCTTCATTTGTTAATGGAGAAGTTAATGATGATTTCATAAGATTTCCTCCCCTTCATATGTGTGTTCGTTCATGTTTAGATTATCATAAGATTTTTATAAAGCAAGTTTTTTCTATAAGGAGAGCTATTTTAGAGTAGAGTATCTTTACTAAGTAAATAAGATAACATTTTTTTGACAAATCATACATAGCGGCATATAATGAACGTGTAGACATATGAATGTTCATTCAAATGTAATTCGTAAACATTACGATTCCAAAAATAATAGTTTTATTAAGAAAGGTGATAAAAATGAAAGAGATTCAAGCACAACACTCACACGAAAATCATGACCATGATCATGGCAATATGCCAGTTACTTTGTACTTTATTGGTTTAGCATTGTCGCTTATTGCGTTATTTTTAAACGGAGAAAATAGTTTATTACAAAATAGTTTATTTTTCATTGCTTCAATTAGTGCTGGCTATCATGTCATTGTTCTTGAAGGAATTGGAGAAACGATCGAGAACTCTCGAATCCAACACAAATTTACACCTAATTCTCATATTTTAATGGGAGTAGCTGCAATAGGTGCTTCTCTGATAGGAAATTTTTGGGAAGGAACGTTATTGATCCTTATTTTCTCTGGTGCACACTTTCTTGAAGATTATGCTGAAGGAAGAAGTAAAAGGGAAATTACCAAGTTGCTAGAAATGAATCCAACAACTGCTAGGTTAATCATGCTAGATGGCAATACAAAAATTGTTAATGTTAATGAGTTAAAAGTAGGAGATAAACTCCAAGTTTTAAACGGTGACCAAGTACCTATTGACGGAGTGATAGTATCTGGCTCTACGTCGATCGATGAGTCTTCTATTAATGGTGAGAGTATGCCTAAAGAGAAGTCAAAGGGAGACGGAGTTTTTGGGAGTACAATTAATGGAACTGGTACGTTTACTATGAAAGTTACAAAAGAGAATAACGATACTGTCTTTTCAAAGATTTTACAACTAGTGAATCAAAATCAAGAGAATCAAACAAAAGTGTCTAGTATTATCCAAAAGTTTGAGCCTAAGTATGTTAAATTTGTTTTAATTGCAATCCCGCTTGTCATTTTACTTGCTCCTATGCTTTTTGATTTGACCTGGTCACAAAGTATTTATAGAGGATTAGTCCTTTTAGTAGCAGCTTCTCCGTGTGCTTTAGCAGCAGCTACCGTATCTGTAACGTTGTCAGCCACTTCTAATCTAGCAAAAAGAGGCGTACTTTCAAAAGGAAGTGCCTATTTGTCTCAATTAGCCGATATTCAAGCCATTGCCTTTGATAAAACAGGAACTTTAACTAATGGCAAACCAGAAGTAACAAATTATTATTTTGCTACTTCTGTGAATGAGGAAAATATTATTGATATCATAGTGGCTCTTGAAAAAGAATCAAATCACCCGTTAGCAAGTGCTATTTTAGACAAGTTTGAGCCAAAAAATAAACTAGCAATTGAAGTGGAAAATCAGATTGGAAAAGGTTTAATAGGCGATTATAACGGAAAAACTTATCGTATAGGCAAACCAACTTCCTTTGAAGCTGTATCGGATGACTATACACGTTTGAATAAAGAATGGGCTTCAGAAGGTAATACGGTTGTATACGTATCAGAAAATGAAAAAGTAATTGGTCTGATAGCATTAATGGATATTCCAAGTGAAAATGCGAAGGCAACAATAGAGCACTTTAAGAAGTGTGGTATCCATACCACTTTAATTACTGGGGACTCTGAAATGACAGGGCAAGCTGTTGGTAAACAATTAGGAATAGACCAAGTAATTGCGAACGTCATGCCAGAAGATAAATCTGAAATTATCAATGAACAAATGGAACACTATGGCATAACCGCTATGGTGGGAGATGGTGTGAATGACGCACCTGCTCTTGTGAAGGCAGATGTCGGAATTGCTATGGGTGATGGTACGGATGTTGCAGTAGATGTATCTGATCTAGTGTTGATGAAAAATGATTTATCCAAATTGGTAAAAGCTCATGAGATTTCTTTAAAAATGAATCGAGTTATTTGGCAAAATATCATATTCTCAATGATAGTCGTAGCTTTTCTAATTATCGTAAGCTTATTAGGATTAACGGATATAGCAATTAGTGTGATCGTTCATGAAGGAAGTACTTTGGTTGTTATACTAAACGGACTTCGATTGTTAAAGATTAGCTAAACAATAACTGTATCACTCTAAATTAATTTATAACTTAATAAAAATAAGGATTCTACTGCCCAAAAGGTAATAGAATCCTTATTTTTTATTAATAATCTTTATTCATTTGTGTATCTGATGCGACAAGTGCATTTTCGATAATATTTTATTAATTTACTTATCACTTATTTTGATTTAACAAAAGTAATTACATATGGGACAGAAGATTTCCCTGTAATTAATGAACATATTAACTTCACAGGTGGATTAATCTGTTTATTCGCTTATTCTATTTTATGTATCCTTATCTCTAGTGTCCTGATAAGTAAAAAAAGTAAGATTTAAACTTTATTTTTCTTTAAACGTCACAAAGTGATAATCTAGATTCTATTATAAAAACTAGTTAATTTATATATTTTAAGTAATACATGAAATTGCTTAAAAGCGTGTTTTTAAAACCAGGTCTTAAAAAGTTTTTTTATGACTGATTCATTTTCGTATCTTATAAAAAATGTGTTGACTTTAAGTTAGATTTACCTTATATTCAATTAAAGACAAAATGAATCTGTAATTAAAGGAAGAGCAAAATGAAGTACTCAAAAGCTACAAACTATGCTTTACATTCTATGGTTCATTTGGCAATGGAATCTACCAGTGGAGCAGTCAGGGTAGAAGATTTAGCCAAACGCCAAAAAATATCCCCCACTTATTTGTCAAAAATACTGACAAAATTATCAAAAGCTGGATTGATCGTATCAACTCCGGGAGTAAAAGGTGGATACCGGTTACTGCGTTCACCAGAAGAATGTACATTTCTTGATATTATTCAAGCAATTGAAGGGTATGAATCATTACTGAACTGTACGATGTCTCATGATGGTAAGTGGAATAGACACTGTTTGATCGAACGTGCAGTAGCAGATGCAGAGGATAAGCTGAAAGATGAACTTGCACGCAAGACAATTGCGGATATTTTGAAGCAAAGGCAAGAAAAAAATTAGTGTTTCGCTAATTTTTATGCTAATTGTAGATATTAAAGGTCTTTAATAGAGTTTATAGGAGGAGAAAAGATGATAGACGTTGTTGTAATCGGTGGAGGTCCAGCAGGTATGAGTGCTGCTTTAGTAGCCGGAAGAGGTAAAAATCAGGTGCTTCTTATCGATGAAGAAAAACCTAGAAATGCTGTGACACATGAAACTCACGCTTTTTTAACGAGAGATAGAATTAAGCCAGAAGATTTCAGAAAAGAAGGCAGAAGAGATTTACTAAACTATCCAACCATTTCTATCAAAAATGACAAAATTCTATTTATTGAAAAAACGCTGGAAAACTCATTTAAGTTGACCACCGAGTCAAGGGAAACAATTCAGACTAAAAATATCGTTTTAGCTACAGGAGTGAAAGAGACACTTCCGGATGTGAAAGGAATTGAACAGTATTACGGAAATAGTATTTTCTCTTGTCCTTTCTGCGATGGATGGGAAATGAAAGACAGACCCTTGGTACTCATAGCAGAATCGATTCAGGCTATACATGTTGCTAAATTATTGAAAAATTGGACAGATGATCTGATTGTGGCCACTAACGGAAACAGCGTTTTTACTGCTGAGCAGAAGAAAGTTTTGGAAATAAATAATATTCGCCTGATCGAAGAAAGTATCGTTGAATTAAAAGGTACAGGTGGAGAACTTCAGAGCATTGTCTTCGAAAACGGAGAAGAAAACAGCAGATCAGGTGGCTTTTGTACAACAGTATTGGATACTAACTTTCCTTTTGTTGAACAATTGGGCATAGAAGTCAACGAAGCAGGCTTTATTGTCACGGATATGATGGGACACACGAATATCAAAGGTATTTACGCAGCTGGAGAAATAACAGGGCCTTCTCAATTAATTGTTTCTGCCAGTCAAGGTCATATGGCAGGCGCAGGGATTATAGCGGACTCTTGTGAGGAAGCTTTTCAAGAAATATAAATAGATCTATAAAAAAGAGCGGAGTGAAAGCAATGGGACATATAAATCAATTTAATCAATTGGCAGCAAAATACGATACAGCAAAAAATACGGATATGGCAAAACTTTCTACCGAAGCTATACGCAGTTTGTTAGATAAAAATCATACAAAGACAGCTATAGATTTCGGTTGCGGTACAGGAAATGTAGGACTAGATTTGTTAGAGGATTTTGAATCTATGTTGTTTGTAGATGCATCTCCAGCAATGATTGAACAGGTTGAGAAGAAATTAGCAGATATAGATACTAAAAAAGCGTCCGTACTTTGTCTAGATATTGAAAAAGACGGTCATCTTCCCTATAAAGCAGATACCATTATCCTTTCTTTAGTATTGCATCACATTTCCGACAGCCATAAACTATTAACAAAACTTTATGATGCCTTAAATGAAGATGGACAATTACTGATTATTGAAATGGAAAGACCAGAAGAAAAAGCAAGTGGACATGGAATAGATAGAGCTGTATTAACTGCTGATTTATCAGAGATAGGCTTTCAAAACATCCAGTCAGACATCTTTTATGATGCGGAAAAAGAGAATGATGAACAAGAAACATCAAGGTTTATTCTAAGTGCTAGAAAAAATTAAAATAAAGGGTTTTAATTCTTCGGATACAAAAATAATTTACTTTAAAAATTGACAGTAAATTCCATAAAATCAGGTATTGATAAAACAGGCCACAAGGATATTTGTATCCTTGTGGCCTAAAACACATTATTTTACATAAAGTAGTGTATTAAAAAAATTACGCGAAATCCATCACGAAGTATCTTTTGAAGAACGTGTGGAAATTTTGAGTGAAGATTTTGAATAATGATCATAATGAAGTACCCTACACGGTTTGAGTGAATTATCCAACCCGTGTAGAGTATTTTTGAATAGGTTAGTTCTTAAAATGATACAAAGTACCGTTTATTTCAACCGTTTTTTCTTCAGATGATCCAGTAATAGTAATTAGGAAAGGCCCCTCACCTTGTTCCTCTAAATAATGTTGAGCAATCCCCTCGCCTTTTGGTTCATAGAAAACGAATGATTTATTCTCAACAATCAATGATTTTCCTTCTGCATTCAAATCATCGTTAATTATATTTTCACCAGTTTCAAACTCAAAAAACTGAGCCCATTTATTTGCAGCAGCTTCTGCATCTTTAACAGCAAATCCAACTGATTGAATGGCTAAATCACCAAGTTTGTGTGGTTTAATACTCCCTTGTTCCTTTAATTCTGCTTCGCGTTCTGAATTTGATCTTTTCCAATCAATGAAAAACGGTAAGGTGAGGTCACTATTTTTATCAATGGCATAGAGGAGTTCCCAATGGATTTCATTTCCATCTGGTGTTTTACGGCTGTAAGGATATGGTCCGTAAACGTCTAAATTGAATTGTTTGAGACGTTTGGAAACGGCATTCAAGTCGTTATGACGCAGCGCAATACGTTCAAGATTATCTTGGTAATGGTGTTTGTCAAATTGATTCCATAAGGTATATGGTTCTTTTGCACTCTTCTTAACCAACTCTTTATCAAACGAACCAATTAGTTCAATATAAGTTAAATTATCGAAATAGCTGAGAATATTGTAAGTTCCGAATTGTTCATGGCGGCCGCCTGGATTAGAATAGACTCCCAATTTTTCTAATGTTGAAGCAGCTTTTTCGGGATTATTTGTATAGTGAACAATATGATCTAATTCAAACATTCTATCTCCTCCTTAATCGAGTAAACCAAATAAATTGGCGATAATCAGTGGTGCACTAAAAATAAACAGACTGATTTTCATATGGAAATCAAAAAATCCTTTATAATGGCTGGTAAGAGGACTTATCCAAGACCGCTATAAAGAACTGCTATTATGGATAAGTTTATACGGAAAAATTCCTTTTGTAAATGGATTGAATCGGTTTCTTTTGAAAATTTATCCAACCATTTACAGGAACAGATTAAACAGGCAAACGGCTAGAGCTTGAACAAAGAAAAGAATAGGCAACCTAATAACCTGTATTATCTAGAAATGTCATCTCTTGTTTTACAGTAAAGGGCTTGGATTTGAAGTGGTTAGCCGCTATAGTGATCAGGTGCTATTCATCTCTACTGGTAAATACCATCACCATATCGCATTGAACACGTGGATGGGAGTTGGCGCACCAGCACCCTCTTCGAATAGTGTTGGTCTTGATTCGTTTACAACCATCTTAGCTGATGAGGAAGCAAGGAATAAGGTGATCGCTCAGTTGAAGAGTATTGGTGCACTTGTAACAGAAAAAAACGATTCTTTTGTAACTTATGAACCTTCTGGGAATTGTATTTATTTAGTGGTTTAACTTCAGTTAATTGGAGTTCAGGCTTATCTCTAAAGATACATCAAATTAGATAGATTCATGTATCCAGAACCTTGCTTTAATAAGGTGATTTTTTGCGTTTATTCTTTATTATTCTTTAAATTACAAAGAGTAAAGGTTAATTATTTTATCTATAGACTCTTGATTAAGAGTACTCATGTCAACAAAATAAGGTAATTGCCATTTTTGAGTGTTCATTGCTTGTTTGCTAGTTGGTGTATCCAAAATAGGGTAGACTCTTATAGCCATTTTCCTGTAGTAGAGGGAGATCGAAGTATGTTTTTTTCAACAAGAATTTCTTTTGGAAAAACAAATTGTCCAAATTCTTTATTATTTTTAAAAGTTGTTACAACTAATAACTCAGGTGATTCTTCAGATAAAAAAGGACGGTTTTTATTGTTGCTATCTTTTTCCCAGAAAGCAACAAACTGTCCTATTTTTGTAGGTGTGATTTTCGCAACTCTAAATCGAATAGTTTTAGAAGATAAACTAAAAACACCAGCACCATATTCAGAATTTTGCTTTTCTTCTTGAATATATTCTACCGTTAATTGTTTTGGTTCATAAATTGTTTTATTTATATATCTTAAGGCTTCTTGAAACATATTCATTTTATCACTCCTTAAAAATTTAATTGATAATACTTCATTACAAATAAAAGTAGTTCTTATTTTTTATATTCATTAAAGTGATACATGAAATTCCATAAAAATATGTATCTAAAACCTTGTTGATTCAAGGTTCTTTTTTTTCTTTTAAATAATTTTTATTAACTAAAATTCAAATAACTATTGACAGTCTATCATATTATCATTAAAATGTGAATCAAGCTTCACGTGAAGTATGCTTCACAAAAAGGGAGAAGATTTATTTTGAAAAATAGAGTGAAAGAGTATAGGAATATACGCAATATGACTCAACAACAACTAGCTGATTTAGTATTTGTTTCTTCAAGAACCATTATTTCTTTAGAGAAAGAAAATTATAATCCTTCTCTTATGCTCGCTTATAAAATAGCTCTTGTTTTTGGAACAACAATCGAAGAATTATATTGTTTGGAGGAGAATGTAGAAAATGAAAAATAAAATTTATAATAAAAAAACGTTTTGGCTAGGAATATTTTTTTTATTGCTATCTTTAGTTTCTGTAAGGGAATTAATTTTTTTCTTTGACAGCATGAGCGGTGGGGAAATTGTAAAGGTCCTTATGCATCTAGTATTTGATACGTTTGTTGGCTTTTGGCTTGTTCAGGAAAGCTTAAGTTATAAGCAAGCAAAAAGAGCGGAACAAGAAAAAGACGAAAGAGAAGAACTCGTCAATTTAAAATCTGCTAATGCCTCGATTATAATTATTCAAATCGCTTCTTTTATTCTTGTGATTGTCGCTGTTATTGTATGGTATCTAGGTAGAATAAATGGACTTATCGGTGCAGCTCTTATCGGTTCAGCTGTAGCTTTTGGGATTGTTTTCATTCTCACTTTTTTTTCACAACTAGTTACATATCTTTATTACTATAATAAAATTTAGCTGTTAATCCATATTATTTTCAAAATTTAATACATAAAATTAGATGAAATCGTGTATCGGGTGCTGTAAAAACATTAACTAACGGATAACTATTAGAATTGGAGTGAGTAGTTTAATGAAATACGAAAATCAAGAACTATGCAATGACCTTAATTTAATAAAATCTGTTTTATCACAAATTTGTGAGAAGCTCGAGATTGATTCCAGTCAATTATGGTATCTTGAAATGGATTTAACAACCGATCAAATAGCTGCTATTGATAAAATACTAGCTATTTATAATATGCACAATGAAGTTCCAACTTTGGAAAAGGTAACAAAGGATATTAAAGATTCCATAGAAATAGAATTTCATGAAGATGTTGTTAAAAGGTTACTTATTTCATATAAAACAGAATCTTTATTGCCTGTAGCAGCAAAGATTCTTGATAATATAAAATAATTCTTTGATACACTATCTCATGTGAAATAGTGTATAGGGAATCCTATTAAAACAGAGTTCTTTTTTTAAAGGTCTTCAATACACGATTATGTGGTATGTTAAACAAAATCAGGTATTCAAATTTAAATTATGGAGGATTTGAGATGAAGGAAAAAACAAAAGATATTTTATTAACAATTGTAACAGTTATTCTGGCTATTTTTTTAACCTTTCTCACTCAAAGTCAGTTACCTAGGCTAGATTTTTTAACAGTAGGAAATAGTTTAGTTCGTTGGGGATACTTTTTAATCTTCTATGTAATTTACTTTTACGTTATATCTAAAATTATTTTTTTTGTTAAAAGTAAGTGGGGTCATAATGAGTTATAACGTCCAACCATTACGCACGCAGCAAGAAATAAACGACTTTTTATTCTGTTTGAGACGCAACAAAAACGCAGATTGGGATGTTTTTTTATTTTTTGATTGGCATTAATAGCGGGTTACGCATGTCAGATATCGTGAAATTGAAGAAAAAAGACCTTATTTCCTCGAAAAGTCCTTGAATCGTCGAGAAAAAAATAGGGGAAATTTGTATTTTGTATTTGAGTAGTCTTCAGGACTTGATCAAAGACTATACAAAAGACTTAGAATCAGAGGATTATTTGCTTCCTAGTACTAAAGGTGGGCATATAGAAGTCAATATGGTCTATCAGATGTTTCAAAAGGTCGCTAAGCTGTTAGGAAGAGACGATATTGGCACGCACACGCTGCGTAAGACGTTTGGTTACCACTTATTACAAGAAAACCAAAGACGTGGCCACACTGATGGAAATACTCGGTCACAGCAGCGAGAAAATAACAAAACACTATATTGGGATCAATGAAGATGAAATTAGCGAGACATTACTTAATTTTAGACTAGGTTTTTAATACTTTTGCAATAGAAAAAGCCGACAGATTAGTATCACTGTCGACTTTTTTTTACCTTAACAAGCAAGAAAATTCGTTCTAATGTCATTATAAAGTTGTTGAGCCTCTTCCTGTTGTTGAATAAGATTTTGTTCTTGATCATGTGTTCCAAAAAAGACAATTTCAATGTCAGCTAGAACATTTCTAAGTAAGTCGTTCTTTTTACAGTTACTTAATTTTTCTGAATGAATAATCGCTTTATAATTAGCATGGAAATCTCTAAGTGTTCCTATCAAAATAATCATTCCTCCTGGTTAATTTTCTCTTTTAAGTATAAATAATTTCAGTTATCATAGCTACCTATTTAAGGTATAATCAATTTTTTTTGCAAACTATTAATTACTGTTCCTTTTGAATGTCTTGCAACCCAATTAATAATCAGACTACCGGCAACTATTATAAGGAGATACTGTTAAATTTTCGATTAGTTTTTTTTATCATTTTAAAATAAACACAATCGAATTATTTATGCTTTTTTTCTCTATAATTAATGACAACTACTCTAATCAACACGATTATCATTAGCAAGGGAATAGTCCAAATTAAACTATAGAAAAATCCTGAAGTAAATGTACTTTTTATAGTCTCTTTATTATTCAACATAACCATAAATTTAGTACCTGAAAGGACTAATATAAATGATAAATAGGAATAAGCGAATGTTTTAAGAAATTTTTTTACTTTATCTGACAAATGTTTTCCTTCTTTCTACTAGTTAACCTTACTATAATAAACTAAATAATGACTGTGTAAACGTTGGCTTTAAAGGATTAGTAATCTCTTTCTATTGTTATCTATCTAGTTAGAAAGTAAATTTAATATCAGGATCAGTTATCCACTACAGAAACTTTAGGGAGGAACTATGGAAATTAATTTAATTTTGAAACAAAAAAGAAAAGAGCTAAAGTTAACTCAAGAACAAGTAGCACAAAAAATATTTGTCTCTCAAAAATCAGTTTCAAATTGGGAGACCGGGAAAACATTCCCTGATATTTACAGTTTAATTCGATTAGCTCAATTATATGATTTATCTTTAGATAATTTATTGTTGGAGGAATCCGATATTGTTGAAGATATAGATAAAAAAATTAAAGTCGCTTCAATTTTTAACAATGTATGGTTTTTTATTATCGGAGGAACGTTAGGTTATGTGTTGCTAGTCCATACTCTTTTTAATGAGCCATTAAGTATTTTACATGTTATACGTGGAGTCATTATTTTTAGTGCCTATTATCTTTTCAACAACTATTCAAAATCAAAAAAATATAAGTATCTTTTTGATAGTTTATTTATTATTGGTTTAAGTGCTTTATTAACTATCTTATGGAGTTTGATTCGTTGGGCTGTTGTTTCTGGTCTATAAGTTTAATATATAGAGTTAGTCCTAGAAATACCTTCCATAATTGAGAGCTAGGTAACTAAAAACGTATAGTCATACTAAAATCGTTGTTAGTAGTTTGATCTTTCGTGTACTTTGTAAACTACTGTAGTAAATTAAAGTCATTATCTTTTAGAGACATCTGAAATAATTAATACTCCTCCAATTAGTAAACCAATAAAGAGCCATAATCCTAAGATAGTAAGGGTAACTACTCCAAGTACATACCTTGGTGCGTGGCTTAATTCAAGGAAAAGTTGACTCGTTTCTCCATAATCAAAAATGAGGTTTTTGGTTCCCTTGAATCCTATATAAAGCAAGGCATATAAAAACCCTTCTTTTAATCGGCTTAATTTAGTTTTTTTCATTTTTATTGTCACTCCTTTATCCTTTAGGCGGTTCTGTTTTTTATTAGGGCTTATCTTTTAATAAATGGTCAATTGAAACTTGATAATAGGTACTCAATTTAACCAATTTATCTAAGTCAGGATAGCTGATGTCATTTTTCTATTTGGAAATAAATTGTCTTGAAATATGTAACTGTTCTGCTACATTTTTTGACTCGACTACTTTTTAATTTTCCGCCTAATAACAAAGATCTTCTTTCTTACCTTTTACTTATCTCTATCATACTGAAAGTAAGGATCAATGACTATAACGCATTGGTTTACATGGTAGCAACCATTGGTTGCTACCATGTAAACCAGCACGTTCTTTTAGTTCTAGTAGATTAGATAGATAATTTGATTATGAACTACCAGGTTAGGAGAATGGTTATGGGAGATATCATAATGAAAAAAATAACTAAAAGAAATTGTTATCAGGTTATATCGATTCTTATTTTTTGTGGGGCTATTTTGGCTGTATTAAATACAGAACTTATTTTTGGCTATTTTTTAATTATTCTAGGTTATTATCTCCTGCGAAAATCAGATTTAGAGGACTAAAAAAAAATACTCCTTCCTTCACATCTATAAAGATCGCTAAGGTATATTATAAACTAAATGAATAGAAGTAATTTAATGGCTCCAGTAAAACAAGCAGGTTCATTTTTAATAATTATGACTATCATTTTTACAATAGTTCTAATTTTCCCAGGAACCCCTGGTGAAGACAGTCTCTTAACTATTCTGTTTTTTTAATAGGTATACCTTCAGTTAGTTATAATATTTGGTTGAACTATAAAAAAATACCTAAAATATATAGTGTACTTGAAATAGTTGTCGTTGTTATATGTGCTATCTTGCTGATATATACGATAATTAATTATTTAACATAAAAAGGGTAAGAGCAAATATTTCTCATATAGAACTCCACAACACTTTAACTTCATTTTTTAAGATAATACCGTTTAAAGAAATAAAAAATTAGCATAATGTTAAACTAATCTTATAATAAATACTTTTTTTAATAGCGATAGCGATAAAAAGGAGAGATGATTAATGTTAAAATATATAGCCGTTAGTGGATTTATTCTTAGCACTTTGTTTGTCTTATCAGAAATGGGTGTCACCGTATTTGGGAATATGATAAAAACTAAGAGAGAAACAGGGGTTTCAATAGAAATTCAAGTCGCAAATGCAATAAAAAAAAGTGAGAATAAAATTAAGTAACGTTTATGTTTCAACTAACAACAATTCTAAAAATAAATGAGACCTGCAGCATCAGGATGGATTAAACTAGGAGTTGCAGTTGCAAAAGAATGGGATATAAATGGTTGGGTATAATTTTATATGAGCAAATAGTATAATGCAGCAGAAAAACATGTTGCAACTAAATACAAAACGAAGTAGCTATGAAGTAACTATATAGGTTAGAGGTGAGTTTATGTTTAATAAATATAAAGAATTTGCAGAAAAGCACCCGTATGCTAATATTATACTAATAATGGTATTTACTAGTCTTATTGGTATTTCAATAGAGTATATAGTAAATCAAGACTTTATCGCCGGAGCATTATATACCGCTATAGCGCTTACTATAATTGAACTTATCAGAGACAGAAGAAGAAATAAATTAAAAATTAATTTTTTAATTGTCATTTAAAGTATGGTAGACACAATCTCCCTTAACAAAAGTGTCTGTCTTAAAATAGTTAAGAAGAGAGGATATAAGCACGCACACATTGCGGAAGAGATTTGGCAATTACTATTTACAAGAGAAATAAAGACGTGGCTACATCGATGAAAATATGTGGACACAGCAGATAGAAAATTACTAAATGTTGATGGACTTTAAAGTAGGTTCCGAAATAGAGAGCAAAGTAACTAAAACAAAGAGTAGGCTAGCAACAGATGTTAATAGATACATTACTTTTTCGAATGTTTGATGTATTCAATCATATATTATATTTAAATCAAAAAACAAACTAAACAACTAAAGTAGCTTTACTATTTTCTAGCTATTTTATAGTTAAACCAGTTGAATCGAGCTTCATTGCGGCTTTGTTCACCATTACCAGTTGCATATAACCCAAAGACATTCCCTGTAAATCCACCTGCTACTTCGGTTGACAACAAGCCGCATTCTCCAGTCCCTAAACTAGTGACGTCACCAGTTGGCGAAACGATCTCAAAGCTATAGCATTCAGCATCAGATATGATACGGAATTCAATTGTATTCTCTTCATAATCCAACTGTTTTTCAATAACACTTATTGAACCAATATTTTTTCTGAAAAAGACTTCTGTTTTTCCGTTCATATTTCTTAGACCGATTTCATAATGGAAATTTTCATTAGCAAAAATCGTCAGTCCAGCTTCTTCTGAATCTTGCGGTTTAAATTGAAGCGATGTTGAAATTTCACAGTCAAAATGTTCTTGTCGGCGACCAACGAAAGTATGTGTCGCAGTATCTCTTAAGGTTGCTGACGAACCAATCAAACTTAAGAAACCTTCTTCACCATTCAATAGATAATTTTCTTTAAGCAGGTTTCTTCTGAAGATCCACTTAAAATCTAATACAGATTGATCAAAATCATCTCGTTCTTTCCATTCCACATGTTGTGCTGATGTAATAGACTCACTTTCAATTTCTTCACCAATAATGCCGTTGTCTCCAACTATTGGCCATCCAGCTTCTGTCCACGTTATGGGAGCTAAGAATGTTTCGCGTCCTAAATGATGTTTCTTTGGATACCCAATTGGTCTAAATGCTAAGAAAACAGCCCACCAAGAACTATCTGTATGTTGTACTAAATCAGCATGACCGGTTGCTTGTATCGGATGATTCTTACTACGATGGGTCATGATCGGGTTCCCTTCATAACTTTCAAAGGGTCCATAGAGATTCTTACTTCTAGAAATCGTCAGCATGTGCCCGTACTCTGTTCCTCCTTCTGAAATCATTAAGTAATAATACTTCCCTATCTTATAAAGATGTGGCCCTTCCGGGAAAGCTCCGCCAGTTCCTTCCCAAATAAATTTCCGTTCAGATAAGTATTTCCCAGTTTTTATATCGATTTCCACTTGATAGATACCAGATTTTTCATGGTTGCCACTTGTTCCAGTTAGGTAACATTTGCCGTCCTCATCAAAAAATAGCGACGGATCAATTCCTTGGCTATTTTCAAACCAAATAGGTTCTGACCATGGGCCGGCTGGATTGATAGCTGTAACGAAAAAGTTCCCACCCTCTAATACATTTGTTGTCACAACATAAAATACACCCTCATGATAACGAATCGTAGGTGCATAAATTCCACAAGAACTTGGTGTATCATTCAAAGGTAACTGTTGTGTTGTCGTTAAACAATGACCTATTTGGTCCCAATTCACTAAATCGGTACTATGGAAAATCGGTACACCAGGAAAATACTCGAATGTACTGGTCACTAAATAAAAGTCGTTTTCCACTCTGCAAATGCTTGGATCTGGGTAAAAGCCGCTGATAATCGGATTTTTAAATTTCATAGTCTATCTCCTTTTCTATTTGATAATTCTATCTTTATTATCTAAGTAAACGCTTCCGAATAATACAGTCAAAATAAGCTCTTTTGCAGTAAAAATAGGATTTTTTGAAGATATATAAAGTGTACATAATTTTTAATTATCAGAAGCTGTTTAAATACGAAGGAAGAGAATACAGAGGATTCCGGTACTTTGGTCCGAAATCCTCTTTTTTTGTCGTTCGAAAGAGCTTGTTTTTAACCTTTGATTGAGATTCACAAAATATTTTTAAAACTTTCATTAATAAAAGCTATAGAATGATAGGTAGAAGATAAATTATTTTTAAAAAATTTGTAACGAAATAGCTAGTCAAGGTATTAATACTATGAACAGCAAGAAAGAGAGGGCAGTTATGAATAGGCTTGAGGAAGAATACGAAAAGATCTATCCGAAAATATATGCGTTTTTCTATGCTAAGACAGGAAATCAGGCGACTGCTCAAGATCTTTGCCAGGACACCTTTTATGAAGCGTGTAAAAATATAACATCTTTTAATAGTCATTCCACCTTATCGACATGGATATTTTCGATTGCCATTAATTTGTTGAAAAAGTATTACCGCAAAAATAAGTATCAGCAAAGCTTAATGCAAAAACTCGCACTAATTCCAGAAACTGAAATTCATTCATTAGAAGGGTTGACGGAAATCAATGAAGATACAAAAATACTTTTGCACCATATTTCAAAATTGGATGACGTTGCAAGAGAAATCGTATTGTTGCGCATATATGGAGAGCTGAGTTTTTTAGAAATCGGCGCATTGATTGGTAAATCAGAAAACTACGCGCGTGTGACATTTCATCGCTTGAAATTAAAAATTCAAAAACTAATGGAGGTGACACTATGAATAAGGATAAGGATTGTGCAATTTTGCAAGATCTGTTACCGTTATACGAAGAAAAATTATTGCATCCGGATACGGAAGAGTTTATCGAAGAGCATTTGAAAAGATGTCAAGAATGCCGGCATATCGCAAAAAATTCCCATATCCCTCTACCTGCTGAAGTGAAGACAGGTGAGCCTTCCAAAAAGATGATCCAAAAAATAACCTTACGATTAACAACGATACAAATATTCTTTGTAACAATTGCGTTTGTATTAGCGCTCGGTACAACAGTTATGAATAATAGCTCAGGATTTATCTTGTCCTACACTATTTTAGGGGCAGTAACCTATCTGTTTTACCGTTCGACCCTCGTTGCTGTATTACTTGCAGTTGTGCCGACATTCGTCTGGAATTGCCTGATATATATGACAGATTCGTTCGGTGAATTCTATACTGAAAGTTTTTCGGATGGAGTTCTGATAGTCCTGGTTTCACTGATCATGTATTTAGTGTTTACAATTATCGGAGTCTTCATCGGCTATTGTATTCTTAAAATAAAGGAGGAAAATTAATCATGAAAAAGAAAATAATATACAGTGTGGTGGCAATCTCATTAATTGCTATCGTAGGGTTCGCCTATATACAAATGAGCGGAAATCCAATTGAGAAAAACAGATCAAAGGAGAGTCTAGAGGAGTTTTTAGAACAAGCGTATCCGGACATGGACTACGAGATCAAGCGGTTGGCAGAATATGGATGGGTTGATGACACTTTTCGGTTTAATGTAGTGGCAAGGGATTCGATAGGAGTTGAAACCATCTATCCGTTCGATGTCTCCGCTTTCGAACCGTATGAAATCCTTGACGATACGATCCACGTATCCAGCATAGATAAAGAGGCGTCAAACAAATTAAATCAAGAGGCAGAGCAGTATATTTTAGCGCTTCTTCAGGAAAAAGTTCCAGAAATCGATGGAGTCTCAACAGATGTAGAGGTTTATGGTAATGTTGCTGAGGAATGGACACCACAATTGAAAACCCCAAAGCCTATTCTCATTATGACGGGAATGGATAAAGGCGACTTGACAAAAGAGCAGATGCTGGAGCAGGGTAAGGCAATCCAACAGCAATTGAATGATGAATCTATTGATTATTATTCAGCTGAAGTAGGGTATCGTAGCTTTATTGATGGTGAAGAAATTTATGATTATGTTAGTTTTACGCCAGAAAAAAAGTTAACGATAAAAGATGTCAATTAAATGAAAAACAGAAAAATCCCTAAGACAAATGGTGTTTGGTAAGAAGATAATCATTTCTAGTAAACGAATAGATTTAGTTGAAATAAAGAATGTCGCTTTACTGTAAATGGATTGGGTTTATAAAATGGAGAGTAAAGATGATAATACTCTTTAGTTTACATATCACTCAAAGTA
This sequence comes from Carnobacterium sp. 17-4, assembly GCF_000195575.1. Lineage (NCBI taxonomy): Bacteria > Bacillati > Bacillota > Bacilli > Lactobacillales > Carnobacteriaceae > Carnobacterium > Carnobacterium sp. 17-4. The sequence goes on from NC_015391.1 coordinate 1,249,414, forward strand.
AAGAACCCCCTCTAATTTTAGAGGGGGGTTCTTTGTTTACAAATTCAAGAGATGAGAAACTGTCATTTTATTCCATATTGTAATTAACGCCTTCAGTGTAGGTGTTGGATGCATCCCATAGTAAAAATTCATTTACGCCAGCATCGTGTAAGGCTCTTACTTGGTCTTCAACTTGAGGGGCACCATAATTTTGGTAATTTCCTGCACCTAAGTATGAAGCTGTAAAATCTTGTATCCAAGGTCTGGATTGAGGAGGTGTTTCTAAGCCTGCTAGCAAGTTATTTTCAACTTTCATGTATTCAGCAACTAATTTATAAGGTTCTAAATCAGGTTTGCTGATACCAAAGTAAGAATTCCAGTGACTTGGGTAGATCATTGATGAAATGACATCGACATTTTCTGAGATTTTAGCAAAGTTTTGTCCAATACCAGGAGCTTCGGGAACTGTAGCTGCATAACCAAAAATATCTACGGATACTTCAACGTCATACGGTTTTAACTCTTCGCGAGCGTATTCAACAAAATCAGTTACTGCTTCAACACGTTGTTGAATATCATCTAATTCGCTAGTCTCATAGTCGCCACGGGTATAGGTTAATGAATCACTTTCATTTTCGAAACCTTCTGGGAAACGAACATAATCAAATTGGATTTCCTTGAAGCCCATTTTAGCAGCTTGCTTAGCCACTTCAACGTTGTAATCCCATACTTCTTTAGAAAAAGGATTAACAAAAGCGTCGCCATTGCCATTCTTCCAAACACTGCCATCCGCTTTTTTGAAAGAAAGTTCCGGTCTAGCTTCAGCTAGTAAAGTGTCTTTAAAGACAACGACACGAGCGATAGGGTAGACTTTATTTTCTTCTAATTGTTTCATCATAGCCGCTGGATCAGTCACGAATTCTTCTGTACTTTTTTGAACAATTTCATTTTCAGATTGAAGATCCATTGTCATTTTTCCAACATCGTCTTTGACATCAATGACCATAGCATTTAGTCCACTGGTATTAACAAAATTAATCAATTCTTTCATTTTATCTGTTCCACCAGCTGAATAAGCTGTTACGTAAATTCCTTTTACGCCATTCTCAGGATACTCGATAGTGATGCCACTATCGTATGTAAACTGTGAAGGAAACTCAACAGGTGTTCTGAGGATTGGTTCTGAGTTGATTTCTAATAAAGTTGGTTCAGGATTTTCTTCAGCTGATACTGCAAGAGGAGCGAAACCAATGCTCGCTGTTGCTAGTAATCCCAGCCAAAATGATGCACTTTTTTTCATACTTTTTTATTCCTCTCTTTCAGGTGATTCAATAAGATTAGGGTCAACTAGGGTAAACCCTTTTTCGATTAAGCCTTCAGCAATAGAAATGACGGCTCCATTCGTCCATGAACGATCATGCATCAATAGGTTAGCTCCATTATTTAGGTATTCCGTGTTTAACATGATACCGGATAAAGCTTCACTTGTTTGGTAATCTGCTTCCCAATCGTATCCATACGTCCAGTTCATTGAAACCATGTCTTCTTCAGCCATTATAGCATCAGATGTTTCCGTCGTTACGCCATGAGGGGCACGAAAGAAGCGCGGTTTTTCACCAGTTACTTCATAAATCAATTGATTGGTTTGTAAGATTTCTTCGCGTTGGTTTTCTGGACTGATGGTACTTAAATTAGGATGTGTTTGGGTGTGATTTCCAATTTCAAATCCCATATCATAAATTTGTTTCAACTTTTCTTTACCTTCATCTGATTCTATGTACATACCGTTAACAAAGAAGATGGCAGGTGCATTGATTGCTTTCAATTGTTCAGCTATTTCCACTGCGTGTTGATCAGGAGAATCGTCAAAAGTTAAAAGGGCTACTTTAGGGTCAACGGCCTCATCGATTGGTTCTACAACTGAGGTGGTTGGGTTAATGTGGTACCGAAATGCTTCTTGTTTATCAGAAGGCTGCTCGGAAGACTCCATTGAACTTTGGACTTCACTGCTTTGTTCACTTGTAGAAGATTCTTCTGTGCTACTCGATTGAGTCTCACTTGTGTTAGAAGCAAGCGAAGAAGTGGTCGAATCGTCAGTTGACGTATCAGCAGTTTGACATCCGCTTAAGATAAGAGCGCTCATAAGAGATACTCCTAATAGAATAGGTTTCATTTTCAAAGACTCCTTTAGTATGTGCTTATTTAGATTTAGATGATTCGTTTAAATCGTTAAGAGACGCTGTTGATTGAGCTTGAGTATCTTGCACAGCAACAAGTTCTTGATCAAGTTTAGCCAATAATGCTTTTGTTTCAGCATCAGATTTATTAATGGTTTCGATACCGGCAGTAAGGGTCTCATAAGTGGCTTCTTCTTTGCCTAAATCTGAAAAATAGGTTTCCTGTTCGGCTAATACTGTTTCGTAATGAGCGATATACTCCTCTAAGCTAGCGGTCAGTTCTTCTATGTTTGTAGATAATGCCGTTAGTTCTTCTTGCGGCAGTTTATCACTTGTTTTTTCTGCTAGGAGAACTTGTTCTTCTTTCATCGCAGAAACCGTCTCTTTTAATTCGGAAAGGGAAGAGGAACGAGTCTCAACATTTTCAAAAACAGCAGAAGACTTATCCGCTAAAGTGCTTAATGAATCGTCTTCAGAAAGCGTCGTTTCAAACGTTCCCTGTAAACTTTTTTCTTGTTCTGAAATGGCATTTAAGTCATTTACGATCTGTTCATTTTGAGTCTCGACAGAGGTGGTGGATTCCAATGCTTTTGCAACATCATCGTTGCCGCAAGCTGTCAAGAATAAGGAAACAGCAAATAAATTTGTGACTAAATATCTTTTTTTCATTGTACGAAAACTCCTTTTTTAATTTAGAAAACATCAAAGTAAAGAAAAAACAAACGAAAAAGCACATTTTTTTCGTTTTCATTTAATCAATAACTTTAACCATTATAGCAAACGCTTCCTGTTTTCTAAAGCAATATGACCCGTTATTTAATATTAAAGAGGATAAGTAGGAAAAAATAAAAAACTATCTCTTACGTATAGAATCATGTAAAATGGGTAAGTAAGTGGAAAACAGAATGAGGTAAAGAGAGGGCTAATATGTTCATATATTATATCTTAGCAGCCATCATAGTGGCCGTTGATCAGTTCACTAAATTTTTAACCGTGCAAAACATTGACTTATATGAAATTGTAGAAGTTGTTCCAAATGTCTTATCATGGATGTACATTCAAAATAACGGAGCTGCTTGGAGCATTTTAGAAGGCCAAATGTGGTTCTTTTATATTATAACGATTATAGTAATTGGCTTTGTTATTTATTATTTGCAAAAATATGGTAAGCAAAGTCGGTTATTTTCAATTGCTTTAGCACTTATTTTAGCTGGTTCAATAGGGAATTTTATTGATCGTATTCGATTTGAATATGTTATCGACATGGTTCGTTTGGAATTTATTAATTTTCCGATTTTTAACGTAGCCGATATGTCATTAAGTATCGGAGTATTTTTAATGATTATTTTTGTTTTCATAGACGAAAGAAATGAAAAAAAGAAACGCTAAACCATTATTTAAATATAAATTAAGGGTTTAAAGAAGGAGATCAAACATGTTACAAGAACATAATTTTATTATTAACGAAGAATCAGGTCGCTTAGATAAGGTCTTGACAGACTTATTGCCGTCTATTACACGTTCGCACATTCAACAATGGATCAAAGAAGGAAACGTCTCTGTAAATGGAGAAAAAATGAAAGCTAATTATAAAGTACAACCAGGAGACGAGATTGCTATCGTTGAACCAGAGCTTGTTTCTTTAGAGGTGCTTGCAGAAGATATCCCAATCGAAATCGTGTATCAAGATGAAGATGTCGTAGTCGTGAATAAAGCACAAGGAATGGTTGTCCATCCTTCTGCTGGTCATCAAACAGGAACATTAGTGAATGCATTGATGCACCACATCACTGATTTGTCTGGTATCAACGGAACGATACGTCCAGGAATCGTTCACCGTATCGATAAGGATACTTCAGGTTTATTAATGGTTGCTAAAAATGATGCTGCACATGAAAAATTAGCTGCTCAATTAAAAGACAAAACGTCATTAAGAGAATACATTGCCTTAGTGCATGGTGTGATCCCTCATGAAAAAGGAACGATTGATGCTCCACTTGGCCGTTCAAAACAAGACCGCAAAAAACAAGACATCATTGATGGCGGAAGAGCAGCTGTAACGCACTTTACCGTTCTTGAACGCTTTAAAGATTTTACATTGGTTTCATTGAAATTAGAAACGGGTAGAACACATCAAATTCGTGTGCACATGAAATACATTGGTTATCCTTTAGCAGGAGACCCAATATACGGACCAAGAAAAACATTAGAAGGCAAGGGACAGTTCTTGCATGCAACGACATTAGGTTTTAAACACCCAACGTCTGGTGAATTCTTAACTTTTGAAGCACCTTTACCTAAGTTGTTTGAAGATACATTAAACGACTTAAGAAATGTCTAAATTTTTTGTTTGACTTTTTTAGAGACGTTCTATATAGTCATAAGTGACAGAAAAATAAACTTATCCTTTAATCCTAGTCCTGTGAGACTAAGAAGGAGCATAGTAAGAAAAGGTGAACGTACCTTCTCTTATATTTACTCAACAGTAATATGCCCTCTTTGACCATTAAAGGTTAGGAGGGCATTTTTTATTGGCCAATCCTATTAAAGCGATATGAAAAGTTGGAGGGGAAGATATGTCAATTAAATCAGAAGTAGAAGTAGTCGATCAAGCTGCTGTAAAACGCGCATTGACTCGGATCACTTATGAGATCATCGAAAGAAACAAAGGAATTGAAGACTTGGTTCTAGTTGGGATCAAAACGCGGGGCATTTACCTTGCAAGGCGAATTGCTGAACGCATGAAACAGTTGGAAAACGTGGAGATCCCTGTGGGTGAGTTAGATATATCACTTTATAGAGATGACGTCCATGAAATGAACGACAATAATGAACCTACGATAAACGGATCGGATATTCCGGTTTCTATTGAAGGCAAGCAAGTCATTCTAGTTGATGACGTATTGTTTACTGGCCGGACGATTAGAGCGGCACTAGATGCACTGATGGACATCGGTCGCCCAAGTAAAATCTCTGTGGCTGTATTAGTTGATAGAGGGCACAGAGAATTGCCGATTCGTGCCGATTTTGTTGGTAAAAACATTCCTACTTCCTTAGAAGAACAAATTAAAGTTGGCGTTCAAGAACTGGATGGCGAAGATCATGTGCTCATCCAAAAAATAACTAAATAAAGCTAAGTGAAACTTTAAATTAGTCCTGTGAGACTAATAAGGTCACTACTATAATCGTACCCTGATTCCATACTGGAAGTGCTGCACAAGCAGAAGGGAATTATTCTAGAACCTAAAATTCTCCACAAAACTTTAGGTTCTTTTTTTATACAAATTTCCACTCCACTAGACTTTAAAAATGATAAGGAGGAAAAGACAATGGAAAAAATTTCTGCAACAATTTCTTTAGACCATTTTGTCTCAGTAGAAGATCTAACAAATGAAGAGGTTCTAACGTTGATCAAGCGGGCGTCACAATTTAAAAAAGGGACGATCTCTGCTCAAGTAATGGAGCCACTTTACGCGGTGAATTTATTCTTTGAGAACAGTACACGCACACACAAAAGTTTTGAAATGGCTGAAAAAAAATTGGGCATCGAAATCATTGACTTTGAACCTTCAACAAGCAGCATCAAAAAAGGAGAGAGCCTTTACGACACGGTATTGACCATGTCCGCACTTGGAACGGAAATTGCCGTTATTCGTGACAGTAAAGAAGCTTTTTATACTGAATTAATCAATAGCCCATCCATTAAATGCTCCATCATTAACGGCGGAGATGGAACAGGCCAACACCCCAGCCAATGTTTATTGGACTTAATGACCATTTACGAAGAATACGGTCATTTTGACGGCTTAAAGATCGCTATCATTGGAGATTTAAAACATTCCAGAGTAGCTAAATCAAATATGCATATGCTAAAACGACTGGGTGCAGAGGTTCTCTTCTCTGGTCCGACTGAATGGATAGATGACTCTTTTAAAGAGTACGGCCAATACGCGGCAGTGGATGACCTTATTTGTGAAGCCGACGTGATCATGCTCTTACGTGTACAGCATGAACGCCATGAATCTTATAACGATGCGTTGATCGCCAGCTATCTAGATCAATATGGCATTAACGAATTACGCGAAAAGAATATGAAACCTTCCGCAATCTTGATGCATCCTGCACCAGTCAACCGTGATGTGGAGTTACAAAGCTCACTGGTTGAGTGTGAACGATCACGAATCGTGACTCAAATGTCGAATGGCGTCTACGCCAGAATGGCAATTTTAGAAGCCATCATAGTGGGAAGAGCGAACAGCAAAACACCTTTATAAATTTACCTCAGGAGATGAAGCCATGACGATCTGGATTAAAAATGCCATTATGTTAACCAAAAATGAAGACTATCAGCCCATTGAACTGTTGATCGATGGAGAACAGATCCAAGCTATTGGATCAGATTTAACATCGCTTATCCAAGATACGGATAAGGTCATCGACGCTCGCGGAGCACTAGTTGCTCCCGGCTTGATTGATGTCCATGTTCATTTAAGAGAACCGGGGTTTTCGTATAAAGAAACCATTAAGACAGGAACGATGGCAGCCGCACGTGGCGGATTCACAACGGTTTGCGCTATGCCCAATGTTCAACCAGAACCGGATACAACTGAGAGAATGCAATCTCTTCAAGAAAAAATTGCTCGAGATGCTGTAGTAAAGGTCAAACAATATGCGCCAATTACAATGGGTCTACGTAGTGAAACATTAACCAATCAAAAAGAGTTGTTAGAAGCTGGAGCATTTGCCTTTACCAATGATGGAGTAGGTGTGCAGACAGCCGGTACGATGTATTTAGCTATGAAAGAAGCCGCAAAAAACAACACCATTATCGTGGCACATACAGAAGATGATTCCTTACTGTTTGGAGGCGTCATGCATGAAGGCACACGCAATCAAACATTAGGACTGCCAGGAATCTTAAATGTGGCTGAAGCGAGTCAAATTGCCCGAGATGTATTGCTTAGTGAAGCAACTGGCGCTCATTACCATGTCTGTCATGTCTCAACGAAAGAAAGCGTAAGAGTCATTCGGGATGCAAAACGTGCGGGTATCCATGTGACTGCTGAAGTTGCACCCCATCATTTATTGTTGACAGAAGATGACATTCCAAATGATACCAGTATCTATAAAATGAATCCTCCGTTGAGAGGGAAAGAAGACCGCCAAGCATTAATCGACGGTTTGTTGGATGGCACGATCGATATAATCGCAACCGACCATGCCCCACATAGCAAAGAAGAAAAAGCTGGTGGAATGGTAGATTCGCCTTTTGGAATCGTAGGCAGTGAAACAGCTTTTTCCTTACTATATACACACCTAGTAGGAAAAGGCATCGTATCCCTTGCTCAACTTATTGATTGGATGGCCTATAAACCAGCAAGACTCTTTCATTTAGACGGTGGAACGATTGAAGTCGGTCAAAAAGCCGATTTAGCCTTTTTCGATCTCTCAACGTCTAAAGAGATTTTAACCGAAGACTTTCATTCTTTGGCCACGAACACACCTTTTATAGGATGGTCTGCTAAAGGGACGACCACAATGACATTCGTTGATGGAAAATTAGTTTATCAGGAGGGATCCGTACAATGAATCGATTATTGCTGCTAGAAGACGGAAGTGTTTTTAAAGGAAGAGGATTTGGGGCTGCAAGTGACGCAACCGGAGAAGTCGTTTTTTCAACCGGAATGACCGGTTACCAAGAATCTATTACGGATCAGTCCTACAATGGCCAAATGTTAGTCTTCACCTATCCATTGATTGGAAACGCAGGGATCAATCGTGACGATTATGAATCCATTGATCCCACCACAAAAGCGGTCATCGTAAAAGAATTTGCCCGCGTTCCTTCAAACTGGAGAAGTCAAATGAGTTTAGATGAATTTTTAAAAAATAAAAAAATTCCTGGTTTAGCTGGCGTTGATACAAGGAAGCTAACACGGGTCATCCGAGAACACGGTACTATGCGCGGCATGATCATTGATGCAGAAGATGATATCAGACATGCATTTGATCAGTTGAAAGCGACAGTGCTGCCTTCTAATCAAGTTGCCCAAGTTTCTACGACTCGTTCTTATGTTAGCCCTGGAAAGGGAAAAAACGTCGTTGTCATTGATTTTGGACTGAAACACAGTATCTTAAACGAATTAAACAAACGAGACTGTCACGTGACGGTTTTGCCATACAATACAAGTGCTGAAACCATATTGAGTCTACAACCAGATGGGGTCATGTTGACCAATGGACCAGGAGATCCTACATCATTGCCGCATGTATTAACCATGATCCAAGAAATCCAAGAAAAGCTTCCAGTATTCGGTATTTGTTTAGGACATCAATTGATTGCTTTAGCAAATGGAGCCAGTACATTTAAAATGAAGTTTGGTCACCGCGGCTTTAATCATCCGGTGAAAGAGATCGCAACAGGAAGAATTGATTTCACCTCACAGAATCATGGGTATGCTGTTGATGCAGCCTCGATCGATAAAGAAAAACTGCTTGTGACGCACATCGAATTAAATGACGAAACAGTCGAAGGTGTTAAGCACCGCTATCACCCAGTCTTCAGTGTCCAGTATCATCCAGATGCAGCACCAGGACCACATGATGCAGCACACTTATTTGATCAATTTATGGAATTAATGGACGCTTGGAAGGAGACAAAAAAGAATGCCTAAACGGATAGACTTAACTAAAATCATGGTTATTGGATCAGGACCGATCATTATTGGTCAAGCAGCTGAATTTGATTACGCAGGTACTCAAGCGTGTCTAGCATTAAAAGAAGAAGGTTATGAAGTCGTATTGGTCAACTCAAATCCAGCGACCATTATGACGGATAAAGAAATTGCCGACAAAGTGTACATCGAACCCCTCACATTAGAATTTGTTTCACAAATCTTGCGCAAGGAACGTCCAGATGCCATTGTACCCACATTAGGTGGCCAAACAGGACTAAATATGGCTATGGAATTATCCAATTCTGGCATACTAGAAGAGTTGAGCATTGAATTGCTGGGAACAAAATTAAGTGCTATCGATCAAGCTGAAGACAGAGATCTGTTTCGGACACTGATGAAAGAACTGAATGAACCCGTTCCTGAAAGTGAGATCGTTCATACCGTTGCAGAAGCATTGATGTTTGCTGAACAAATTGGTTTCCCCTTAATCGTTCGCCCGGCATTTACAATGGGAGGGACTGGTGGAGGAATTTGTGATAACGAGGAAGAGTTGAAAGAAATCGTTAAAAATGGATTGAAATTATCGCCAGTAAACCAATGTCTAGTCGAAATCAGTATTGCGGGATACAAAGAAATCGAGTACGAAGTCATGCGGGATAAAAATGACAATGCGATCGTCGTCTGTAATATGGAAAACTTTGATCCTGTTGGGATCCATACAGGAGATTCCATCGTCTTTGCTCCGACGCAGACCCTAACAGATAAAGAACACCAAATGTTGCGTGACTCTTCATTAAAAATCATTCGCGCTTTAGGTATTGAAGGAGGGTGCAATGTTCAACTAGCACTTGATCCAGATAGCTTTAACTACTACATCATTGAAGTAAACCCACGTGTCAGTCGTTCCTCAGCATTAGCAAGTAAAGCAACAGGCTACCCGATTGCTAAGCTAGCGGCAAAAATTGCTGTCGGTTTAACTTTGGATGAAATGAAAAACCCAGTGACCGGAACAACGTATGCTGAATTCGAGCCGGCTTTAGATTATGTTGTCGCAAAAATCCCGCGTTGGCCATTTGATAAGTTTGAACAAGGTGACCGTCGATTAGGAACTCAAATGAAAGCTACAGGAGAAGTTATGGCGATCGGCCGGACAATTGAAGAAGCCTTATTAAAAGCGGTACGTTCACTCGAAATAGGTGTCTCTCATATCTTGTTAGAAGAAGCTTCACTAGCAACGGACGAAGTATTGATTGAAAAAATTATCAAAGCTGAGGATGATCGCTTATTCTATGTTGCAGAAGGTATTCGTCGTGGGTACACCATTGAAGACTTAGCCAATTTAACCAAGATCGATTTGTTTTTCTTAGACAAAATGCTTCATATTGTGGAGTTGGAAGATGAACTGAAAGAAAATGTGAACGCTATTGATGTATTGGTTACAGCCAAAGAATATGGCTTCTCAGATAACGCAATTGCAAAACTATGGAATACCGATGAGCGTGCGGTAATGAACATGCGTTACAAAAATGACATCGTCCCTGTTTATAAAACAGTCGATACTTGTGCTGCAGAGTTTGATTCCAATACGCCTTATTTTTATAGTACGTATGAAGAAGAAAACGAGAGCATTGTCTCAGATAAAAAATCTGTCTTAGTACTAGGGTCAGGTCCCATTCGAATCGGACAAGGAGTTGAATTCGATTATGCGACGGTCCATTCTGTTAAAGCCATCCAACAAGCAGGATATGAAGCGATTATCATGAACAGCAATCCAGAAACCGTTTCAACGGACTTCTCCATTTCAGACAAACTCTATTTTGAACCTTTGACACTAGAAGATGTCATGCATGTCATTCGTCTAGAGCAGCCAATAGGTGTCATTGTTCAGTTCGGAGGGCAAACAGCCATTAACCTAGCAGAACCACTAACGAACATGGGTATTACATTATTAGGAACGAGTGTAGAAGATTTAGATCGCGCAGAAAATAGAAATTTATTTGAACAAGCACTAAATGAACTACAGGTACCTCAACCTTTAGGGGATACGGCTACAACCGAAAGTGAAGCAGTAGTCATTGCGAATCGGATTGGATACCCCGTTTTGGTTCGTCCAAGTTACGTTTTAGGCGGTCGGGGTATGCAAATTGTGGATACTCAGCCAGATTTAGAAAATTACATGCGAAATGCTGTAAAGGCTTCTCCAGAACACCCAGTATTGATTGACCGCTACTTAGTAGGAAAAGAAGTTGAAGTAGACGCTATCTGCGATGGTGAAACAGTTCTTATCCCTGGGATCATGGAACACATCGAACGTTCAGGCGTCCATTCTGGGGATTCGATGGCGGTGTATCCTCCACAAACCTTATCAAAAGAGATTCAAGATACGATTGTAGATTACACCACTCGATTGGCACTCGGTTTGAATTGTATCGGCATGATGAACGTTCAATTTGTCCTGCATGACAACACTGTTTACGTCATAGAAGTTAACCCTCGAGCAAGTCGGACCGTGCCATTTTTAAGCAAAGTCACAGGGATCTTAATGGCTCAAGTTGCAACTAAAGCAATTTTAGGTCAATCTCTTAAGGAACAAGGTTACAATAATGGGTTATATAAAGAGTCGACTTTGATTCACGTGAAAGCTCCAATATTCTCATTTACAAAACTGCAAAAAGTAGATGCCATATTAGGACCAGAGATGAAATCTACAGGAGAAGTCATGGGAAGTGATACCACGATGGAAAAGGCGCTTTATAAAGCTTTTGAAGGAAGCTACATGCATTTGCATGATCACGGAACGGTATTGTTTACGATTTCCGATGAAGACAAAGAAGAATCCCTGATTTTAGCTAAGCGATTTTACGACATTGGCTATACGATAGTGACGACTGAAGGAACAGGGGAGTTTTTTGCCGAACACCATCTACCGGTTCAAATTGTGGCTAAGCTACAGCAAGATGCCGATGAAACGGTCTTGGACCTCATTCAAGGAAATGCCATTCAAGTAGTGATTAATACGATGACTACAGGAATTGGAGTGGTCAATGATGGAGAAATCATTCGGAAAACAGCCATTGAACAAGGCATTCCCTTACTAACATCACTCGATACAGTATCGGCTATTCTTAAGGTCCTTGAATCGCGTAATTTTATGACTAGTCCATTATAAAGTAAGAATTTTTTGAAATAAGGATAAAAAAGAACTAAACGGGGGTTAGAAAATGAATCGCTTAGCAGTAAAATTACCAGGATTAGATTTGAAAAATCCTATTATGCCAGCCAGTGGAACATTTGGGTTTGGCGAACTCTATTTGGATCAATATGACTACAATATATTAGGAGCCATTATTATCAAGTCAACGACAATTGATGCACGAGAAGGAAATGCGAATCCGCGTTATCATCATTTAGAAAATGGCGTTTTAAATGCGGTAGGCTTAAAAAATCCAGGAGTGGACGTAATCGTAGCTGAGAAATTACCGTTGTTAGCTAAATTTGATACACCCGTGATTGCTAGTGTTGCCGGTACAACAGTTGAAGAATATATTGAAGTTACAAAAAAACTATGTCAATCACCAACCGTTCGCGCACTTGAAATCAATGTATCCTGCCCCAATGTCAAAGAGGGCGGGTTAACATTTGGTTCTAAACCTGAATCAGTGTATGACATCACAAGAGCAGTAAAAACTGTTTCTACGGTTCCGATTTATATTAAACTAACCCCAAATGTAACCAATATTGTCGAAATCGCTCAAGCTGCTGAAAAAGGTGGAGCAGACGGTATCAGCATGATCAATACCTTATTGGGAATGAGTATTGATGTTGAGACCAAAAGGCCGATCTTAGCAAATAAAACCGGTGGACTTTCCGGTCCAGCTGTCAAGCCGATCGCTATCCGTATGGTCTATCAAGTATCTCGTGCAGTTTCCATTCCAATAATTGGAATGGGTGGTATTTCAACCGTGGATGATGTGCTTGAGATGTTCATGGCTGGAGCTAGCGCAGTTGCAATCGGTACAGCTAATTATGCTAATCCAATGATTTGCAAAGAATTAATTGAAGCTTTACCTAAACGAATGGATGAACTCGGTATTGAGTCGATTGAATCATTAGTGAAAGAAGTAAAGGAGGGGCAAAGAGATGGAAAGTAGACCAATCATTGCCTTAGATTTCTCAACGTTACCTCAAGTAACTCATTTCTTAGACCAGTTTAAGGATGAACCGTTATTTGTTAAAGTTGGCCTGGAACTGTTTTACCAAAATGGTCCTGAAATTGTAACGCAACTTAAACAATTAGGCCATGATGTTTTTTTAGATCTAAAACTGCACGATATTCCAAATACTGTTCAACGATCAATGAAGGGAATAGCAGCTATGGGCGTCGATATGATCAATGTCCATGCTGCTGGCGGTAAATCCATGATGGAAGCTGCAATGGAGGGGTTACTTTCAGGTACTCCAACAGGCAACCAACCGCCTAAATTGATTGCGGTCACTCAATTGACATCTACAACACAAACTATGATGCAGCAATACCAGTTGATTTCTGTATCTTTAATGGAAAGTGTTCTTCATTATGCTAAATTAACTCAGTCTGCTGGTTTAGACGGTGTTGTTTGTTCAGCTCTAGAGGCGAAAAGTATCAGGGAAGCGACTGGAAAAGAATTTTTATGTGTCACACCTGGTATACGTTTAGCTGGATCAGATGTTGGCGACCAAAAACGGATTGCTACACCGTCGAGTGCTAGAGAAAGCGGTGCATCTATGATCGTTGTTGGTCGTCCCATCACACAAGCAGCTGATCCGGTGGCTGCCTATCATGCAATAAAAGAGCAATGGCAAGGAGGCGATAAGAAACATGACTAATGAAAAACGAATTGCTGAACAACTATTATTAATTAACGCAGTAAGTTTAAATCCAACAGATCCCTTTACTTGGGCTAGTGGAATGAAAAGTCCGATTTATTGTGACAATCGTATTACGATGAGTTATCCAGCCGTAAGACGAGAAATAGCAAAGGGGTTAGCTGAAATGATTACTACCCACTATCCAGAAGTAGAAGTCATTGCTGGAACAGCTACTGCAGGCATTCCACATGCTGCATGGGTAGCCGAATTGCTGAATTTGCCTATGGTGTACATTCGTAGCAAGGCAAAAGATCACGGTAAAGGGAATCAAATTGAAGGTCGAATATCGGATAATCAAAAAATGGTTGTGATTGAAGATTTAATTTCTACAGGTGGAAGTGTCATCGAAGCTGCGCAGGCAGCAGCTAATGAAGGCGCAGATATTCTAGGTGTAGCAGCCATCTTTAATTATGAGCTGCCGCAAGGAATAGAAAATTTTGAAAAAAATAGGCTTCCATTAGTTACGTTAACTCATTATTCTGCACTGATTGAAACAGCTTTTGAAAGAGGAATAATTAAAGAGTCTGAGATAGCACTGTTACAAGAATGGAAAAAAGATCCAGTGAATTGGTTGAACAACTAAAAAAAGTAACGCATCCCTAGTATTCCAGTAGGGATGCGTTACTTTTAAGTTTAAAAATGAGTGTAAGAATTATTCTTTTAAGCGATTAACTAACTCTTTATCTGGGGTAACATAGACTGTACGTTGACCTTCGTAGATAACAAAACCAGGTTTTGCTCCATTCGGTTTCTTAATTTTTTTCACGTTGACATAATCTACTGGAACAGATGCAGACAGCTGTGACTTAGAGAAGTAGGCAGCTATATTAGCCGCTTCTAAAATTGTTTCTTCGCTAGGATCAGCAGACTGAATGATCACATGTGAACCTGGAATGTTTTTGGTGTGCAACCAAATATCTGATTTCCGAGCAGTTTTAAGTGTTAATTGATCATTTTGCAAATTGTTTTTCCCTACTAAAATTGGTGTGCCATCGGAAGAACGGTAAAGATCCGGTTGACTTAATTTAGCTTGTTTTTGTTTTTTCTTGGATTTCTTTTTCTTCATATAGCCTTGTTGTATTAATTCTTCTTTAATCTCAGCGATATCTTTTGGAGTAGCTAATTCTAGTTGTGTTGAGACAGACTCCAAGTAATCGATTTCTTCTTTAGTTAAGCGCATTTGCTCATTAACATAGGCAATAGCATTTTTTAATTTTTGATATTTTGAAAAATATTTTTGTGCATTTTGAGAAGGTGTTTTTCTAGGATCAAGAGAAATCGTCATAGGTTTTTCATTATCATAAAAATTGGTTAACGTAACTTCTTTTTGTCCTTTAGTCATCTTGTAGAGATAAGCTGTTAACAATTCACCTTGAACTCTGTATTCATCGGCTAATTCAGTTTCATCAAGCGTCTTTTGAAGTTTTTTCATTTTTTTCTTATTTCGTTGAAGTTCGACTTGAATCAAATGAATTAAATCTGATCCTTGCTGCTGAACACGGTCTCTATCTGCTTTACTCTCGTAATACTTATCAAGCAGTTTGCTTAAAGAAGGATAACCCACATGTTCTCCTTCGATACTTAGATAAGGAAGTGGGGTAAAAAATTCTTTTTTAGAACCGATCGTTAAGGTCGGAGAGATATTTCCACTGCGCACAGTATCCATAAATGAATCAAATAAGACCGATAAATTTTCCACATTATTTTCACTACGGTAAAAGAGTTCTTTTGCCGTATCCGCACCGATTCCTTGATAAATTTGCTGCAATCTTTTTTCATAAGGCAAATCTGGATCTTCAAAAGCTGTTATTAGTTCAGCTAATTCAGAACTGCTTGTTTCAAAGGGATTCAATTTATCTTGGTGAGGTGGAGATTGGTAGGTAGCACCGGGCATAATAAAACGAAATGAATTTTGACTCGTCGGTACATGTTTGATCGTATCTAAAATACGCTGTGTATCTTGCTCTATCAGAAGAATATTACTGTGTCGGCCCATCAACTCTACAATCAAGATAACATTTTGAACATCGCCAATTTCATCACGGCTCTTGAACCTAAAATGAATGACACGGTCATTGCCTACTTGTTGAATGTCTTCTAAGATAGCTCCTTCAAGATGTTTCCTCATAATCATACAAAAATTTGGAGGAGAGCTAGGATTTTCATAAGGAATCTCTGTTAGTTGAATACGTGCATAGCTTGGGTGAGCAGATAAGAGTAATTTGTGATTCTTCCCATTTGCTCGCATAACAACAACTATCTCATTTGGATAAGGTTGATGGATTTTTGACACTCGTCCATTTTTTAATGCTTCGCTTAACTCATTTACCATCGCATGGGTAAAAATACCATCAAATGACATGTATTTCCCTTCTTTCATGATCGATTAGTTGAATCGATTCTATTTAACTTTTTAACTAAATCAGCCTTAATCGTGCTGTATTTATCAGTATACCATTTTTTTATTAAAAATGGTTAGTAGAAAGTTGGATACAAATAGTTGCATATTAAGAATAAAAAAAGATACAATAACTATTGGAAACTCTAGGAGGGAAACAAATGGAATGGAATTACCAAGGAGATAGAGGTCCAGGCAATTGGAAAACCATTTGTTCGGCCTTTTATCAAGCAGAAACAGAAAGTTTGCAATCGCCAATCGCATTAGATGATAATCAAGCAAACTTAACTATCTCACAGTATTCACTGAGATTTGATTACAATAGAACGTTATTTGAATCATCGTTTTTTAACCATACGGTTCATTTATCGCCAAAAACAAATGAAAAAGTAAACTTTGTTACCTTTAAGCATAAAAAATATTTTTTAGAAGATCTTCATTTTCATTTGCCAAGTGAGCATGAAATTAACCAAGAATCTTTTCCATTAGAATTTCATTTGGTGCACCGTTCTGTGAAAAATGATCTTCTCGTTGTAGGAGTCACTGTATTGCCTTCAGAACGCCCGATGAATACTACATTAGCAGCAATAGATGAGAAGGCTTTACATCCGCGTATCGCGGAAAGAGGCTTGACTGTTCCAATCGAATTGTCCCGTCTATTGCCAGAAAAAAAACAGTTTTATCATTATACTGGATCATTAACCACACCTCCAACGTCAGGCCCAGTAGATTGGATTGTGTTCCGGCACCAAACATATATGAGACAAGGTTTACTCCAAGCATTTAAACGAAATGTTGGGAAAACAAATAGACCACTACAACCTAGATCAGACAGACCGATCTATTTATCAGATTGTTAATTGTTCATGTAATTCTCATTTTATTGCTTGACACGTCACTATACAACTAGTAAGATTGTCGTAATAGAAAAACAGCAAAGGAGTTCTCAGGATGCTAAATAACTTATCTTATAATGGACAATTGAATAGCAGTTGGCAAAGCCAAGATAGATAGGTTGATCCATGAGAACGCTCATAGATGCAACCTTCAGTGTACTGAATGTATGTATCTATGTTGGTTTATTTGAAGACAGGCTAGACTTCCAATCCACGTAGAGAGAATACTTAATTCTATTTCTATGTGGATTTTGTTTTGCATAAAAACAGCTTCCACGGATTATTTGTGGCAGCTGTTTTTTTATTTTGATTACTGGGGTGTGTACAATGGAAATGAAACGATGGCGCTTTTGTTGGTAAGGCTAAATAAAATTTAATCATTATTGGAGGATGAAGGAAATGAAAAAAATGATTGGCTTCATTATTTGTTTAGTAGCACTTTTAACGGTTGCTTTTTTTACTACTAAAACTGAAACAGTTACAAAAAAGGAAAAACCGATGGTTGGTATTCTACAACTGACAAGTCATCCAGCTCTTGACCTCATTTATAAAGGAATTGTAGATGAGCTAAACGATGCGGGTTATATTGACGGGGAAACGATGACATTGGATTTTCAAAATGCTCAAGGTGACCAAAGCAACTTAAATTCGATGAGTACTCGATTTGTTAGTAGAGGAGCTGATGTGATGGTCGGTATAGCAACTCCTTCGGCTCAAGCATTAGCGAACAGCTCTCAAGATATTCCTATCGTATTAGGTGCTGTTACGGATCCTGAGGGCTCTGGTTTAGTCAAAAGCAATGAAGCTCCTGGTGGGAACATTACAGGGGTGAGTGACCTAACACCCATTAAAGAACAATTTTCCTTGATCAAGGAAATTCTACCAGAAGCTCAAACAATCGGTATTTTATATTCATCAAGTGAAGACAATTCAATTGTGCAAGCTGAACAAGCCATTGAGATTGCTGAAGAAATGGGATTGGATACTCAAGTCATGACGGTTTCTTCAACGAACGATGTTGCTCAGGTGGCATCTACCTTAGCTGCACAAGTTGACGCTATATGGGTTCCTACTGATAATACTATAGCTAGTGCAATGAACACATTAGTGTCCGCTGCAGATTCAAATCTGATTCCAGTTTTTCCAGCTGTAGATACTATGGTAGAAGAAGGCGGCTTAGCAACTGTTGGATTAGATCAATACGAATTAGGTCGTTTGACCGGTGAAATGGTAGTAGCCATTTTAAATGGTGATACAAATCCTGCAACTACTCCTATTCGCTATCTCGATCAAGGGGATATCATCATCAATGAAGAAAAAGCTGAACAGCTTGGTCTTACTATTCCAACTCAGGTATTGGAAAAAGCCAAAGAATAGCTTAATTAACTAGAATGGGGGAAATCAAATGGATTTAATTGTTACAGCAACAGCACAAGGATTATTGTGGGGCATGATGGCTTTAGGCATATTCATTACTTATCGTATTTTAAATTTACCAGATATGACAGCAGAGGGTTCCTTTCCTTTAGGAGCTGCAGTATGTGCTCAACTTATTATTTCAGGCGTTCATCCTTTAATTGCAACCGCCATTGCCTTCGTCATAGGAGCTTTGGCTGGAGCAGTTACCGGGTTTCTTATTACAAAAGCTCATATTCCTGGATTATTAGCAGGAATATTAACAATGACTGGTTTATATTCTATTAATTTGCGTATCATGAAACGAGCTAACTTGAGTTTACTTGGAGAGGCTAGATTAACCGATTTCTTTACTGGATTTAATCTACCTAGCCAATTTGATACGATTTTCTTAGGAATCATTCTTGTTTGTATCGTGATTACATTGTTGGTCTTATTTTTCAAAACAGAATTGGGTCAAGCTGTTATCGCAACTGGTGATAATGAAAAAATGGCACGTTCATTGGGAATTTCTACCAATCAAACTAAAATACTCGGACTTATGCTTTCAAATGGACTGATTTCCGCTGCAGGAGCACTTATTGCTCAAGACAATGGTTATGCTGACATCAGTATGGGCATTGGGACAATCGTTATCGGTCTAGCTTCAGTTATTATTGGTGAAGTGATTTTTGGAAATTTATCTTTTGTTAACCGTCTGATTTGTGTCATTTTAGGAGCGATTATTTATCGTTTTATCATCATGTTCGTCTTACTGATCGGATTACAGCCAAATGATTTGAAACTTATTTCAGCAATCATTTTAGCTTTCTGTCTAGCATTACCAAGTATACGTACAAAATATAATTTGAATTTCTTCCAAAAAAAGGAGTTGTTGTAAGATGACTACTAATACACCAGTTTTATCATTAAAAGGACTAACAAAACAATTCAATAAAGGAACACCTAATCAAAACACCGTGTTGAATGATTTAAACTTAGAAGTAAAAAAAGGTGATTTTATTACGATTATTGGTGGAAACGGAGCTGGGAAATCGACGTTGTTAAACAGCATTGCTGGTAATTTTATGATCGATAAAGGCTCTATCCTGTTGGGAGAGAAAGATTTAACTCCTTTGAAAGAAGAAAAACGTGCGGAATCAATTGGTCGTGTCTTTCAAGACCCTGTTATGGGAACAGCTCCTCGAATGACTGTAGGTGAAAATTTGGCTATTGCTTATCGTAGAGGAAAGAAACGTTCTCTTCGAAAAGGAACATCGGATAAGGAGCGAGAGTACTTTAAACAGGTCTTAGCTGAATTAGGCTTAGGTTTAGAAAATCGTTTGGATAGCGAAATGGGATTACTGTCTGGTGGTCAACGCCAATCTATTGCACTGTTAATGGCAACGATGAATAAACCAGAACTTTTATTATTAGATGAGCATACAGCAGCGTTAGATCCCAAAACAGCAAAAGTTGTTTTAGAACTGACTAAAAGACGAATTGAGCAAGAAGAATTGACAGCTCTGATGATCACACATAATATGAACGATGCGTTAAAATATGGCAATCGATTAATTATGCTAGATGGTGGAAAAGTGATCGTTGATTTATCTGGAGAAGAAAAAAAGAGCTTAACCGTTCCAGATGTACTGGTTCTTTTTCAAACAGCCACAGACTCTAATAGTCAATTATCGGATGAACTTTTATTAAGTCGTTAAACAAATTACAATACCAAAATACAATGATAACGAATAGTTCAGGGCATGTGCCTTGGACTATTTTGTTTCAGTGTACAATTTCAATCGATAGTTGTATAATACATATATATTAGTTGTATAATGCAACAGACCCTAGATAGGAGTGTTTAAATGGATAATCATCCTGAAATTCCAATACATTCGTTGATCCAACGTTTCACAAAATTTAGTCAAAGTTATGCTAAATTAGAAAAACAATTACTTGCTAAACATAAGATAACTAAATCAGGATTCTTGATTATGTCTTTTATAAAAGATGAAAAAATAACCTTAAATGAATTGACCAACCATTCTGAATTAGATAAATCAACTTTAAGTCGTCAAATTAAAGCATTAGAAAAAAAGGGTTTATTTTAAAGGAACAAGGAATCGACAAAAGAGTTAGTCAACTCTCAGTAACTCCTGAAGCACGACAATTGCTTTTAATGGTTTCATTTGAACTTGAGAAAGCATACAGTACTATTTTTAAAAGCTGGCCTGATGATGAAAAACAACTTTTACTTGTTTTAATGGGCAGGGTCAATCGAAGCATTCAATCTTTCCAAGTAGAAAAGTAGAAGTTTTTTGCAATTCGCTCAAAAGCAGTTACAATTATGAAGGAAGATTGAAACCGAAGGAGATGAATACATGGATCCAAAAACACTTAATGGTTTAACGAAAGATGAATTGATAGAACTTATCATCAATCAGAGTGAAGAACTGAAAGAACAAGATATTCATTTAGAAGCTGAAGTAGAAGAAAATCGATTTATAAAAAGTTTAGGATTTGTAGATGGATACAAAAATTATCAAAATTATTTTATTCGTTTTTTTGAAGATGAAAGCGAAGGAACTGCTAAAAAAGGAAGCATCTTTTTAGGTATTTTAGAAGATTTTATCAACGATTATGGAAGCGAACCCGTTCGGGAGTTAATGGAAGAGTTTATTGAAGATAAGATTTAAGTTCTCCAAGATTTGCAGTCCTTTAGTAGAATTGATAAACTAATGATAGTCATATATTGAATTGTTGAGGAGGAATAAAAAGATGTCTGTAGAAAATAAAAAAATTATTGCTTTAGTCAGTGATGATTTTGAAGATTTAGAGTTGTGGTACCCGGTCCTGCGTTTAAGAGAAGCTGGAGCTGTTGTACATTTAGTAGGCGAAAAGAAAGATACCGTTTATCATGGGAAATATGGAGTGCCGGTAACGTCTGATTATAGTTTTGAAGAAATTACTAAAGAAGAATACGATGGCATTTTAGTTCCCGGAGGATGGTCGCCGGATAAATTAAGACGTTTTCCAAAAGTTATTGAATTCGTTCAATATTTTGATCAACAAAAGAAACCTATCGGACAAATTTGCCATGCTGGTTGGGTACTGATCTCAGCAGGAATTCTTAATGGCGTAAACGTTACAAGTACTCCTGGAATTAAAGATGATATGACTAATGCCGGAGCCATTTGGCATGATACTGCAGCTATTACAGATGGACATATTGTTTCAAGTCGCAGACCGCCAGATCTTCCTGATTATATGAAACAGTACATTGCATCATTTGAATAAACAAACTTAATTGTATTTGTTTTAAAAGGAGTAAGACAAATGTCTTACTCCTTTTTTATTGGACTTTTTAGCACCTAGACCGTTTAAATAATGAGAAATACTCAATAAAATTTGCTAAAGAAATAGGAATATTAGTATTTCTAGGTTCACTACATTAAGATAGATGACTTTAAAAGACTATTAGGAACAACATTGTTTTTATAGCATTATATTTAAGAAAAAGTAAGCTGAAAAAACGCTCTACTTCAAGTTTTACTAAATTTTATTTTTTTAGCCATTTAAAAAATTAGACCTTTTATTGCTTCTAGTTTTGAAAAAAACTATACTAATTTTTGTGTGAAAGAACAGAATGCTACTTAAGTTCTCTAGTTTAACGAGATGAAATGACCCTTGCGCTAGTTATCTATCTTAATGAACAGGAACAGTTTCATAACAATAGGAGGTGTTTCTAAATGATTGAGTTGAAAGGGGTCTCAAAAGGATTCATTGGACAAAATGGAGCATTCAAAGCTGTTGATCAGGTGAGTTTGTCTATTGAAAAAAATGAACTTTTTGGTGTTATTGGAGAAAGCGGAGCAGGAAAGTCAACCTTATTGCGGTTTATTAATGCCCTAGAAAAGCCGGATGAGGGTCAAATAATCGTTGACAATGTAGATATTCAGCAACTATCTAAAAAAGAATTACGACTCTATCAAAAAAAAATCAGTATGATCTTTCAACAATTTAATTTACTCAGCAATAAAACTGTTGAAGAAAATATCCTGTTGCCTTTAGAACTATATGATTACAAACACACTTTACCGATTGAAACCGTATTGGATTTTGTTGGATTGAATGATAAACGCATTAGTTATCCTGCTGAGCTTTCCGGTGGACAAAAGCAACGTGTCGGTATCGCGCGCGCATTGATTACACGACCCACCATCCTACTTTGTGATGAACCAACGTCTGCTTTAGACCAGGGAACAACGAAGGAAATCGTCGATGTGCTAAAGAGGGCTCATCAAGAATTCGGAATGACTGTAGTAATCGTGACGCATGAGTTAGAAGTGATTAAAGAATTATGCACACGTGCTGCAGTGATCGAAAAGGGACGATTGATTGATACTATTCAAGTAACACGTAAAAATGAGCAGAAAGTCTTTAAGTCTTACCACCAAAGGGCGTTGGAGGTGTTAGGAAATGTCTGATTCGCTGGAAATTTATCTTGAGCGCATGATTGATCACGCTCCAAATTTGATAGAAAGCCTCTACGAAACCGCCATTATGATGGGCTTTTCTATGGTTGCTGCTATTCTTTTAGGACTGCCTTTGGGGACCTTGCTCTTTTTAACGGCAAAAGGAAGACCAATGGAAAATAATTTTCTCTATCAATTAGCCAATATTTTTGTCAATATTATCCGTTCATTTCCCTTTTTATTATTAGTGATTGCCATGCAGCCAGCTATTCGTCACTTTTATGGACGTGCAACAGGGGATCCAATAGCTGCTTCATTTCCAATGATGCTTATTGCGATCGTACTTTATGCACGTTTTGTTGAGCAGTCCTTGCTTGACGTGCCTAAAGGTGTATTAGAAACGGCTCAGTCTATGGGCGCAACTATCCCACAACTGGTATGGAAATTTTTATATGTAGAAGCACGAAGTTCGTTATTGATTGGGTTCACTACAGCTTTTGTTAGTTTTATTTCCTATTCTACTATTATGGGAGTTGTTGGCGGAGGGGGAATTGGTGACTTTGCGATTCGCTATGGCTATCAACGATATGAAACCGATATTATGTATACAGCAATCATCATTATTATTATTTTTGTCGTCTTAGTGCAATGGTTAGGACTAAAAATTGCGCACAAGATCGATAAAAGGTAACACAATTTATTTTCAAAAGGAGAGAATTTAATGATAAAAAAAGGGTTGTTTTTAAGTAGTTTGGCATTAGTTTTAGCAGCATGCGGTACAGGTAATTCAGATTCAGGCAGTTCATCAGAGGTTGCAACTACTGATGGATCAGCTGAACAAGAAGAGATTGTCATCAAAGTAGCATCACATTTGCCACCAATGACCGATATTGTTGACATTGCCGGAGAGGTAATTGCTGAACCTTACAAAGTGGAGTTAGTCGAAGTATCTGATAACATTCAATACAACGAAGCTTTACTTAATGATGAGGTAGATGCGAACTTTGCGCAACATAAACCATTTATGGAAAAATTCAATACTGAACGAGATGGAAATTTGGTGGCTCTTCAAACTATTTATAATCCAGTTGTAGGATTTTATTCACCTGTTTATGATTCAATCGAAGAACTTGAAGATGGGGCTGAAGTAGCGATTCCTAGTGACGTTTCTAATGAAGCTAGAGCATTATCTATATTAGATCACTACGAAGTGATTACACTGGATCCCGAAATAGACAACCATGAAGCAACCGTAGAAGATATCACAGAAAATCCTAAGAATTTAACTTTTACACACATTGATTTATTAAACTTAACAGGTGCATATGAAGACGGAGTAGAATTGGTTTTTAACTACCCAACTTACATTGATAGTATTGGACTGAAAACAGAAGATGCTGTTTTATTAGAAGAGGACGAAGACTATACCTTTGCGCTACAATTGATTGCTCGTGAAGACAATCAAGATTCAGCTGAAATTCAAGCGTTGCTTGAAGCTTTTACATCTCAAGAAGTTTATGATTACTTGGATGAATTATCAAAAATCGGACATCTAGAGCCAGCATTTGAGCCAGCTAAATAAATAAAGCTCACAGAATATTTTTTAATGAAATGGGAAAAGTTCCTAAAGTTATGCTTCAAAAATATGAGCAAATGCTTAA
The DNA here is from genome assembly GCF_000195575.1 of Carnobacterium sp. 17-4. NCBI lineage: Bacteria > Bacillati > Bacillota > Bacilli > Lactobacillales > Carnobacteriaceae > Carnobacterium > Carnobacterium sp. 17-4. The sequence continues at coordinate 1,273,986 of NC_015391.1, forward strand.
TTTTGAAGCTCAATATATTAGGACTTTTCTTTTTTTGTACGCGCAAAGACATTGTATGTTTAATAAAAGAGTAATATTAACGGTAGAAATTAATAGTTAAATCATACTCAGATAGGAAATCTCTCATTCTTTAGACGAGTTGAGGACTAGAGAGATTTATAATGATATTATGTACAAATTAATGTAAAATAACAGTATATACACTGAATGTAGATTTTTCCAAAGAAAGAAGGGTTAAGATGTACAAAAAAAATAGGAATGCTTATAGAACAGCTATCTTAGGTATTCTTACAGCTATTATTATTATTCAAAATTTCGTTCCATTATTAGGGTACATTCCTATTCCTCCCTTAAATCCTACAATCATTCATATTACGGTTATTGTAGTATCCATTACACTTGGAACAAAAGATGGGATGATTATTGGATCGGTTTGGGGAATTACCCGTATGATTAAAGCCTTTACAATGCCTGCTTCGCCATTTGATTATTTTTTATGGAGGAATCCCATTATTGCGATCCTTCCGCGTATTCTTGTTGGTTTTGTAGCTGGGTATACGTATAATGTATTAAAAAAAAGAGTAGCTAAAGATTCAACAGCAATGATTATTTCTTCTATCTTAGCTTCATTAACAAATACAGTAATGGTATTAGGGTTAATCTATGTTATTTATGGTGAGACTTATGCTTCTATGTTAGAGGTAGACTACTCAAACCTGTTAGGAGTTTTAGGGACAGTTGTCTTAACAAATGGAGTAGGTGAGGCGATAGCAGCAGCTATTATTGCACCTATTATCGCACGCCCCTTAAAGAAATTTAGTACGCAAAATTAAAAAATCCTTAGAAGAGTTAACCTCTTCTAAGGATTTTTTATTATTATAGCAATTCTTTTCTTAATTGTGCAGGAGATTTATCTGACAAGTAAGTCATTGGAACATCCAATACACTAAAAGCACCAGTTTTTCCTTCTTGTTTAAACTTAACTGCAGCTCTTGCGTAAGCCACCAAGATAGAAGAAGTAAACTCAGGATTACTTTCTAATTCAAGTTGGAATTCAGCTTTTTGCTTACTTCCGGTCTCAGATTCTCCAGTTCGGATAACAAATCCACCATGAGGCATTTTCTGATGATCTTTTTCAAATTGTTCTTCATCAATAAAGTGAACGACTGTTTCGTAAGGTTCAAAATAATTTGGCATAGTTTTGATCGTATTTTCGATCTCTGCTTGATTTGCTCCTTCATCAGAAACAATGTAACAAATCCGCATATGTTTTTCTCGAGTTGTAAGTTCAGGATTTTGACCTGTGCGGACTTCATTTAAAGCTTGATCAAGAGGGACAGTATATTGAACCCCTTTGTTTACTCCCGCAACACGACGAATAGCATCTGAATGTCCCTGACTAAGGCCTTTTCCCCAGAAGGTATACGTTTGTCCAACGGGTAGGACAGCTTCAAATAATGCACGGTTAAGCGAAAATAAACCTGGATCCCAACCTACTGAGATAATACTAACATTTTGACCGCTATTAGCAGCAAGATCTATTGATTCAAAGTATGCTGGAATTTTCCCATGATTATCGTAACTATCAATGGTCGAAAAATGTTTTGCTAACTCTGGCCCTTGTTGTGGCAAGTCAGTAGCTGATCCGCCACATAGTAGTAAAACGTCAATAGCATCTTTATAATTTAAAATATTGTCTATACTTACTGTAGGCAAGTTTGAGTCTACATCCTCAGGATTACGTCTAGTAAAGACCGCAACACCTTCCATATCGTTAAATTGATTGATTGCTAGTTCAACACCTTTACCAATATTACCGTAGCCAACCAATCCAATTCGAATTTTCTGAGTCATTTTATTTATCTCCAATCTATAGTTGAAATGTCATCGTTCACTTTTAGTATAATAGATATTAGAAGATATTCCAATAAAGGGATTTAAAACGAACAAACGTTTCGTCTTCATTTTATTTTTGTTTTCGCCTATGGTATAATTTAAAACGTAGAAAAGTTTAAGGCGGTGGCTAACTCTTGTAAAATGGGGTGATGCCAATGTTTTTGTTTGGGCTTTCCCTAGAAAGGAAAACTCATGAGCATTTATGAGGCACTGATGTTTGCATTAGCTTTTGCAACTCTTGTTTTAAAAATCTCGTCAAACAAAAAAAAGTAACCGTCTAAGCTTTAGCGAGTAGGACGATTACTTTTTGTATTATGTTCTATAGTAGCTGCCGTCTTTAACGGTTCTATTCTAAAGAGGGGTATGTTGACGCATATCTCTCTTTTCATGTATAGTTTAGCATGGATCTTTTACTTTTTCAATTAAAATCACTATTCAAGCCTTATTACAAACTAAATTACAAACTAACAAAAAAATGAAAAAACGAAATAGAATAGTAATGCTAGCTTAACGTAATTAATCCAATTCAATGGTATACTAGCTTAAGAAGTTTTCAAAAAATAAAAACAGAATAAATCATTTCAAAGATTGGGGAATTACGTATGAAGGATCCTAAAGGCAATAAAAAAAGTACACGTTCAAATAAATATGATAAAGAAAGAAAAACGATAAAAATATTAACTTTTGCAGTCGTAGTCGCTGCACTGGTTGTTGTCGTACTAATCATCATGTCACTTTTCAGTGGCGGAGATGAGCCACAAGAAAGCACAACTGAAAGTTCTAGCATGATTGTAAAAGACAGCGCTGAATCAACTCAAAGTGACTCTCAAAGTTCTGAAAGCAGTTCTGAAAGTAGTTCTGAATCAGAGTCATCTGAAAGTGAATCAAGCGAGTCAGAAGAAAGTGAAGAATCTGAATCCGAGTCGGTTGAAACAAATGAAACCGAACCTTCTGATGAGAATGTGACAGAAGCTTACACCGGTGACTGGGATCCAATAGCTACGGAACAACAAGGAGAACATACAACAGACTTTAATAATGGTTCTCAAGATCGTGCCGAAATCAAAAAAGCTGCTGCAGTGGCAACAGGTTTAAGTGAATCAGATATGATCGAATGGTGGGTTGAAAATGGTGGGGCAGAGCAGGTAGTAGCAACTGTTTCAGATAGTAGCCAAACAAAAACTTACCGCGTTTACTTGAATTGGGTAGATGATCAAGGATGGCAACCAACGAAAGTAGAAGAACTAAAAGAAAATGATAAACAATAAAAAATTTAAAAAAACCTAACTGCAAAACTATTTGCAGTTAGGTTTTTTTGTAGGTAATAAATGATAGATACGTATCTATTTCTTCAGAATAGAGATAATGGTAAGATAAACTATATAGATCTATAAGATAGTTTTTTAATAAATGGAGGGGTAAGATGAAAAATTTAGATAAGAATTTTAATATGGTACAAGATATTTTAAATAAAACTGAAGACGAATTAAAAAAAATGACCCCTGTTAATGTTATGGTCGTTGGGAAGACTGGGGTAGGGAAGAGTACCTTAATTAATAATGTTTTTAGAGAGAATCTTGCTTTGACCGGAATTGGAAGACCGATTACGAAACATTTAAGACGTATTTCTAAAGAGGGAGTACCATTGGTGTTATATGATACCAGGGGGTTGGAACTAAGTCTTGAAGTTCAAAAAGAAATTAAAAATGAAATTTTTGAGACGATTAATGAAAATAAAAAATTAGGTATCAAAGAAGAAATACACTTAGCTTACTACTGTATTAATGCAAATTCATCGCGTATAGAACCCACAGAGCTTGAATTGATCAGCGAATTGAGTGAAAAAATTCCTGTAGTTATCATTTTAACTCAATCAATCGGAGAACCTGCAAAACTATTTAAAGAGTATATTGAAGCTCTTAATCTGCCAATCTATGGCGTAATATCTATTATGGCTGAAGAGTTTAAAGTAACTGAAGAGTTTTCTGTTCCAGCATTTGGTTTAAAAGAATTGATTGAAATGAGTCTTGAAATTATACCTGAAGAGGCAAAAAAAGCTTTTAATAACGCCCAACAAGTAGATATAGCACGAAAAGCTAATGCTGCTCGTACTTGGGCGTTGAGATACATTGCGACATCTTTCGGTGTTGGATTTTTGCCAATACCTTTTTCTGACGCATCTGTTCTTGTTCCTATGCAAGTAACCTTATTGGCTCATATCACAGCTATTTTTGGTATTTCAATGGACAAATCTACCATTGCAAGTCTTGTCGCAGCAATAGGAGGGACAGGGGGAGCAACTTTTGCAGGAAGGTACATCGTTTCAAATGTGATAAAAATGATACCTGGAGCCGGTACAGTTGTTGGAGGAGTCATTAGCGGTTCAACCGCAGCAATCATCACAACAGCGCTTTCTATGAGCTATATTGAGGTGTTGGCTATCATAGCTGCAGGAGAAAAAGATGGAAAATACCCAGATCTTAAAAATATTGAAGTTTTAATGAAAGAAAAATTCCAAGCTCGTCTTAAAAAAGGTTCTAAAATCAATAAGAATCTTGATTTAACAACTGATTTATCAAAAGAAAACTTAGACTTAGACGATTACAAAAAAGATTCGTTTTTTAAAGTAAATTTAAAAGGTTAACTAAGACGAAAAAAATCTAAAAATAATTCATAAATACATTTTGTCCTAAATTAAAAGAATAGCAAAATACTTTAAAACCAAAATAATTATTTTGGTTTTTTCATTAATTATAATAATTCAGCAGTAATTCCTCTCAAGAAAATTTTACTCTTAATCACCGCAACCTCTACATCATGTTGAAAAATATTCAGTTCAACAACGATATAAAATTTACAGTATTTACGAAAAACGTAATGTATTAGAGCCTTTTTTAAGAAAGTAGACACTTTTCTCAAGTACTAATAGGAAGAGGTAAAGGATCTGAATTTTTTTACAGTTCTATGTAGTTAACATAATTAAATTATGGTTAACTACATAGAACGATTTAGCGCTAATTAATAAAGTTTCCTCTAAAGATTCAGTCTTAGATGAATTTTATATAAAGATTCACTTTAAGGTGAATCTTATGGTATAATCAAAGAAAGAGGTGATCAGATGACCAGAAAAACTGTAAGGACTCCATATGCAGCCATTATAGGAGATATTAAAGACTCTCGTAAAATTGCGGATCGAAAAGAAGTGCAAGAACAATTTCATTCTATTTTGCAAATAATAAATGAGAAATATGCAGAGGACATTGCTTCTAATTTCATTATTACTTTAGGAGACAGCTTCCAAGGATTACTAAAAAATAAACAAGTGATTTTAAGCATTATTTTTGAAATCGAATTGGCCTTGTCTCCAATTGAACTAAGATTTGGCATTGGCTTAGGCGATATCAGTACAACCATCCAACGAGATAATTCTATGGAGATGGATGGCACAGCCTACCACCGCGCAAGGCAAATGATTGAAACCATTGAAGGAAATGAAAATAAATATACCACAAGAGAGACCAATATGATGATTTGTTCCGGAGAAGGCTACCAACAAACAGATCAGCTATTGAATACTATTCTGTCACTGGCCACAGCATTGAAATCAAAGTGGTCCGCTAGACAAAAAGAAGTTATGTATGCTTATTTCACGCATGGAGAAAATCAGTATAAGACAGCTGAAGAATTAGGGATTGGCCAATCTAGCGTTAACAAAGCTCTGAATACAGCGAAATATTATACCTATAAAACAGCTTTGATAGAAGCTAGCCACTTTTTAGTTCAGGATATTGAGGAGGATGAGTAGTTGAATCAAGTCGTAGGGATAGTATTATTTATCGGACATATCTTGGGAGACTTTTATTTCCAATCGTCTGTGTTAGCTAGAGAAAAGGAAGTATCTGGTAAGAAATTAGTGCTCCATTGTTTTATTTATTTGATCACTATGGTAGGGGTGATTATTCCTATTTTTAGTTGGCCTTTATTAAAAGTGGCTATAGGGGTCTCAGTGCTGCATTTCATGATTGATGGTCTGAAATTTATTATTACGAATCGCTTTTTCATTCATAATAATAAAGATACGGCTATCTTTCTAGTAGACCAAGGGTTACACATCCTTGTATTACTTGCGGCAGTTGTCTCTATCACAATATCTTCTATAGAGATTGAATATATGCCAGGATTAGAAACCTTGTCGAGCAGTTTAGGTTTGGATATGAAAAATATATTGTCATGGATATTGATTCTATTGTTGATGATCCGGCCATGCAGTGTAACTATAAAAAAAGTATTGAATCACTATCGCCCAACCAATGAAAATCAAGTAGATGAGGGAATCCCAAGTGCGGGGGCGTTGATTGGTGTTTTTGAACGCTTCTTTATTTTGCTGATGCTGTATGCTAATCAATTTACTGCCATTGGATTTGTTCTGACAGCGAAGTCGATTGCTCGGTACAATAAAATTTCAGAAAATCCTCAGTTTGCAGAATACTATTTACTGGGAACCTTATTGAGCACTTTGTTGATTATCGTCAGTTACTTCTTTATTTTCTGATGATGCAGCTGTAAAGGAATCAATTGTTGAGATTCGCTTTTTGTTGAATCATTGGGCTTTGGAATAGGTACTTAAATAATCAAGGTAGCTTTTATTCCCTTATATATTATAAACTATAAGGACAAGGTGTAGAATAAAGTCATTATGCATAAGGAAAAGGAGAATTCTATGGCATTTAAGCAAATTGAGACACAAGAGTTACCGGATATTCAATCCGTGGGAACCATTTATGAACACGTTGAGACAGGAGCAAAGGTTCTTTATCTCGCAAATGACGATTCCAATAAGGCGTTTACGATTGGGTTTAAGACGCCTCCGTATAACGATAACGGGATTGCTCATATCATAGAGCATTCAGTTTTAAATGGATCTGAAAAATACCCTTCAAAAGAACCATTTGTTGAATTAGTCAAAGGGTCATTGAATACGTTCGTCAATGCAATGACTTTTTCAGATAAGACAATTTATCCAGTTGCTTCAACTAATAAAAAAGACTTTATGCATTTAATGAATGTTTATTTAGATGCTGTGTTCAAGCCGAATTTTTACGATAATGCACAAATATTAGCACAAGAAGGTTGGCATCATCATTTAGAGTCAGCAGAAGATGACCTGATTTATAAAGGCGTTGTTTACAATGAAATGAAAGGGGCGACAGCCTCTCCTGAAAGACAAGTTCAACAGCATTTGACTCATCAGTTGTATCCCAACAGTATTTACCGTCACGAATCTGGTGGAAATCCAAAAGCCATCCCTAGTTTAACACAAGAAGAATTTGTTGCTTTCCATCAAACTTATTACCACCCAAGTAATTCTCTGACTGTCTTATATGGAGACATAGATGAAAAAGAAACTTTTGCTGCATTAGAGGACTATTTCAGTGGCTCAGGCAAACAGAGTGAAAAAGTCGACTTATCTTTTGAACCAGCTGTACCTGATGATGCGGTATTTGAAGATACTTACTCAATAACTGCAGGGGACAACCCTAAAGGAAAAGATTATTTGGCTTTAGGGTGGCATGTGTCTGAACCGAATGATGTACTGGATAAGTATGGACTAGAGGTTTTGGAAGAAATTTTATTTGGCAATAATCAATCACCGCTTAAAAAAGCTTTATTGGATGCGGATATAGGTGGGGACATAGTAGGTGGCGTTGCTGATTTTGGCTATCCAACGGGGTTTATAATCACTGCTAAATATTCTGATGCCTCTAAGATGACTCGATTCAAAGAAGTTGTTCAAGAGACTTTAAAGCAGTTAATGACTGAAGGAATCGATGAAGGGCTGATTAATGCAGCATTGAATAAAATTACTTTTCAAACGAAAGAAGCCGCTATTTCGGAAGACAACCCACGTGGAGTCATTTATGCCATCAATGCTTATCAATCTTGGCTGTATGATAAGAGTCCTTATGTGAACTTGCAATTTTCAGGCTATTTGAAAGAACTAGGAGAATTGGCAGGTAGGGGGTATTTTGAGCAACTGATCAAAGAAAAACTAGTAAACAATCCTTTGCGTACTGCAGTGATTCTAAAAGCTGAACCTGGTAAAAGCGATCAATTTGAAGCGAAAACTCATCAGCAATTGCAAGAATATAAAGCTAATCTATCAAAAGAAGAAATCGACAAAATGATAGCTCAAACACAAGAGTTGATCAAGCGTCAAGAAGCGCCGGATAAACCGGAAGATTTAGCAAAGATTCCAACATTGACAAAAGAAGATTTAAGCACACAGGTAGAAGAGTATCCACTAACAGAAATTCCTTTTAATGAAGGAACTCATTTTTATCAGGCTGAACAATTCACTTCTGGCATTGACTACCTTAGTTTGTACATTGATTTGAAAGATGTTGCAGCTGAAGAATATCAGTGGTTGAGTTTATTGAGTCATCTGCTTGGTAAGCTAGCCACTGATAAATATGATGTCGCAACTTTGCAACGTCAAAAAGATCTGTACACAGGCGGCATTTACGGAAAGCTAGACATTTATGAAGATAAAGCAGGACAGTTGCAACCTTATTTTATTTTACGCGGAAAATCTTTGGAGTCTTCTTTTGAAGAGTTGGTCACATTAATGCAAGAAATCATGTGCCACACGCAATTTGAAAATAAAGATGAGATTTTGAAAATCACTCAACAGCTGATTTCTAATTTCGAACGACGCATTAATTCCAGTTCTCATGTTCTAGCTGCAAATCGGGCATTGAGTCAAGTAAAATATTCGGCCAAATTAAATGAACTGATTAGCGGAATGGATCAATTCCATTTTTTGAAAGACATTCGTGCTGATTTGCAATCCGATAAGTCAAAAGAGGTAACAGAGCGTATCCTGCAGACAGTAAACGGTTTACTGAATAAAAATCGCTTGAACATTTTATACGTCGGTGAGAAAGATCGAGGAGTACTGGTCAAAGAAAAATTACAAGCAGCATTTTCTGAGTTGCCTAGTGCTGAATTAGGTGAACCAGCCGTCATTAAGCCGGGTGCAAAGCAACATGAAGCTTATGTCACTGCTCAAGACGTGAATTATGTAGCTGTTGCTTCAAATGCCAACGATAAATTTGATTACACTGGAGCAGCGAAAGTATTGGCAACAGCTATTCGTTACAGTTACTTGTGGAATGAGATCCGTGTCAAAGGTGGTGCTTATGGTTCGCTGTATAACCATCAACGAACTGGTCAGTTTGCCTTGAGTTCTTATCGTGACCCCAATATCCGTAAAACGTTGGAAACTTATAAAGGTTTGCCTAACTATGTAGCACAAATAAAGTTGTCTGACAGCGAGCTATTAAAATACATTATTGGCACGATTAGTCCCATGGAACAGCCGAAATCTGCTTTCAGCAAAGGTTTAACCGCATTCAATCGTCTGAAAACAGGCGTGACTCGCGAAGAGTTAGTTCATTTGAAGGAAGAGATTCTAGCGGTTGATTCAAATGCCTTAAAGATGCTTAATAAGGGCCTAGACAGCGTATTGGAAGAGAGCACGGTGGTCGTAATAGGGAATAAGGGCCAAATCGAAACTGAAAAGGACTTGTTTGATAAGGTATATGAACTGTATTAATAAAAGAGAAGATGAGTGTATTGGATAATAAATTTAAAAAAGAAGAAACAGATGAAGACTATATCGTTGCCGACCATACATTAGTAGATGAAAGTTTAAGAGGTCATGGAATCGCCGAACAGTTATTGGACAAATTAGTTACTGATGTTGTTTGGAAGTTTCAAGAGAACCCAGATAAATACGATCATATTAATTACGAGAAACAAAAACAAGCATAAAAGTAGGGGGGAGAGAGGAGAAATAACCTTCTCTCCTCTCTTTTTACGTCGAATAGTAGGAGAGAGCTTCACTAATTAAGGAATCTCGTTTCTCATTGTGGTAAAATTTAAAGAAAAGACAAGGAGGTATGGTCATTGTCAACAGGATTGCTTCACCATATTGAGCTCTACGTATCCGACTTAAGCAAAACGGTAACATTTTGGGGTTGGTTTCTGGAAGATTTAGGCTACGTACCTTTTCAAGATTGGGAAAACGGGCGAAGTTGGAAATTAAAGGATACTTATATCGTTTTTGTACAAACAGAAGACCGATTTTTAGATGTTCCATATCATCGTAGTAGAGTCGGTCTTAATCATTTGGCTTTCCATGCAGAATCACGGTATCAGGTCGATGAAATGACGAAAAAACTGGAAGAAAAAGGCATTACAATTCTGTATCCTGAAAAACACCCATTTGCAGGAGGAACAAATTATTATGCTGTTTTCTTTGAAGATCCAGACAGGATTAAATTGGAGTTGGTAGCTCCTGAATAATAAGCCATAAAGACCGCTAAAAACAAGTTGATATTTATGGCTTATAATAACTGATTAGTCTAGATAAGCTTATCTAAAGAATAATTAGCCGTTTTAATATTTCTTGAAGCTCATAAATAGATCAAAATTAATTTCAATATTAAAACGTAAAACTAAATCAGCCAGTTATAAAAAGATTTAAAACTACAGGAATTAGTCAGCAGCTAAATTGAAGTAAATTTAAATCTGTCTACAATTATGATTAACGAGAAAGTTACGTGCAATATTTTTCTCGTTAGCGTAAGTTTGTTTATCCAAGTATTATAAAAATTTAAAGAATTTATTTTTTTGGACTAAAATGAATTCGGATTATATAAAAAGGGTTGTTTATAACTAAAAGAGAGAAGGACCAGAATAATGGGCCTGTTAATCAGTTTGCTAATTTCATCTTTTTTTCTAGTTTACATAATATATATTATACAAAGTAGTTATGTTGTTCTAAATTAGGATTTCTCGTTTTTTCGTGTCGATTTTGAGCACTTTTAAGATCAATTAGCATTCTTTTGTTGATCATTGTCCGTTAATTGCTTTTAAATGACTTTTAGTTCTTATTCTTTCAATACACAAACCGTTTAAGTAAGATCTTTCCTTTATAAAACAAAAAAAGCTAGTTCACAACTAAATTAGTCATGAATTAGCTTTTTTGTTTTATTTTGTTAATGCTTCAGTTAATTGTGGCACAACTTGTTTTTTTCGTGAAACCACACCTTTTAATAAAGCACGATTATTTTCTAAAGAAATATTAAAAGCTTCTTCTACTGCGTTGATTGGATTTCCTAATGCTAAGATTACTGAATCACTGTCTAAGATGTTTGTCACAACTAAAATAAATAAATCATAATTTTTAGCTTGATTTTCCTTTAACATCTCTTGTTCCAATTCTGATTGGATTGAAAGAACATCATTCACATCTACTACATTAATTTGTGCAATACGAACATTTTTATCCGCCATTGGGAAACTTTTAGCATCCATATCTAATAATTCTGCTGCTGATTTATCGCTTAAGTTTGTTCCAGCTTTCAACATTTCTAAGCCATATGAATCAATGTCAACATCAGCAATAACTGCAAGTTCTTTTGCAATAGAGATATCTTCATCTGTACATGTTGGTGATTTGAATAGTAACGTATCTGAAACAATGGCAGATAACATTAATCCAGCAATTTCTTTAGGAATCGTGATGTCTTTTTCTTTAAATAATTTAGCAATGATTGTATTTGTACATCCTACAGGTTCTGCACGATAATACAACGGATTTGCTGTTTCGAAATTAGCAATACGGTGATGATCAACTACAGATAAAACTTCCACATCCGCAATGTCTTTTACGCTTTGTTGGAATTCGTTGTGATCTACCAGCATAACCTTATCTGTTTCATTTGCAACTGTCTCTACAACACGTGGAGCTTCAACTTTAAAGTGGTCTAAAGCATATTGTGTCTCCTCGCCTACTTCTCCTAATGCAACGGCTTCTGCGTCAAAACCTAGTTTTTTTTGCAGGTAAGCAAATGAAATGGCAGATGTAATCGCATCTGTATCTGGATTTTTATGACCAAAAACTAAAACTTTACTCATATTATTATCTCTCCTTTAAACTATAACTAACACTAAAATTTTATCTCAAATGAGCGATTTTAGCTAGTATTATGTTAATTTTCAATAAAAAAATGAAAAAAAGAAGAAATGAAACTGAAAAACATCAGCCTATTTCTCCTCTTTGTCTCTATAGTGTTTGGTAGCCTATATACTCGTGCACACGTAGTAGACGATTCGCATTTTCTACACGTTCAAGTGTTGGTGGTTCAATATCTTTTAATTTATAAGGAATATTTAAAGCAGCATATTTATAAACACCTAGTTTATGATAAGGTAATATTTCAACTTTATAGACATTTCCCAAAGAATGAATGAATTCACTTAAACGGATCAAGTCATCATCATCATCTGAACGCTCAGGTACCAATACATGACGGATCCAAACCGGTTTATTTATTTTTGATAAATAACTAGACATATTTAAAATGTTTTCATTACCGTGCATCGTTAAACGTTTATGCTTTTCATTGTCAATGTGTTTGATATCAAATAGAAGCAGATCTGTATACTTCATGAGTTCTTCAAAACGACTAAAAAAAGGTTCTTCATAGGTGAACGGTTGCCCGCAAGTATCTAAAGTTGTGTGTATTCCCTCTTCTTTGGCCTTTCTAAAGTACTCAATAAGAAAATCGATATGCAAGAGCGGCTCTCCTCCACTTACGGTGATACCACCCTTTTTGCCCCAATAATCTTTATAGGATAAAGCTTCTTCTAGTAATTGATCTGCTGTATAAGGTGTTCCGCCTCCCATGTTCCATGTATCAGGATTATGGCAAAACTCGCACCTCATACGGCATCCTTGCATAAAGGTTACAAAACGAATACCTGGTCCATCAACCGATCCAAAACTCTCAGTTGAATGTACGTACCCAATTGCT